>NZ_JBMBWH010000001.1:0-679280 GCF_048606435.1 Knoellia terrae
GCCCTCAACGGCGCGTCACCAGCCGACCGCGTGCCCAACCTCTCCGGACAGAACACCTAGGCTGGCGGCATGCGCTCCTCGCTCTTCGACCAGACCAACCTCGAGCTCCAGTCGGAGCAGACCTTCGCCCTCCAGAACCCCCAGCTGCTCCGGGTGCACCTCGGCGGGGACGTGCTCGCGGTGAAGGGTGCGATGGTCGCCTACCAGGGGCAGATGCGCTTCGACCACGAGAAGGCCGGCAGCGTCGCCAAGCTGCTCAAGAAGGCCGTCACGGGCGAGGACATCTCCCTCATGCGCGTCTCCGGCGACGGCGAGGTGTTCTTCGCCAGCGAGGCCGGCTTCGTGCACCTCGTCGAGCTGACCGGCGACGGGATGAGCGTCAACGCGCGCAACCTGCTCGCGTTCGACTCCTCGATCGCCTGGGACATCAAGCGGGTCCAGGGTGCGGGGATGATGAGCGGCGGTCTTTTCAACACCACGCTCCAGGGCACCGGCACGGTCGCGATCCACACCGTCGGGCAGCCGGTCATCCTCGAGTGCGCGCAGCAGCCGACCTACGTCGACGTGCAGGCCTGCGTCGGCTGGTCGCTCGGTCTCACCCCGCAGATCGTGTCCAGCATGAACGTGCGCTCGATGCTTCGCGGCGGCAGCGGTGAGGCCTTCCAGTACGCCTTCCACGGCCCGGGCTTCGTCATCGTGCAGCCGAGCGAGTGGGTCCCGCCGCCCACGACCGGTGGAGGCGGCGCCGGAGGCGGCATGCTCGGCAACCTCTTCGACGGCTGAGCGGTGTCTGCACCCGTTCCTCGTCTCGACGGGCGCCTCGTCGCCCTTCTTCGGGCCGACCTGCTGGCGGCCGACTTCACCGTGGCCGGCGTCCTCGAGGTCCTCGGGCCGCTGGCCAGTGGTGCGCTCTCCAGGGAGCAGCCGCTGCCCGCCCGCCGTGTGGCCAGTGCTCACAGCTCGCCGGCGGCGACCCTCATCCGCCTCTTCACGCTGGGTGACCCGGTCGACCTCGTCGACGTCGAGGCGGCGCTGCCCACCCTGCGGGTGCGCGGAGCCGTCGCCCTCGGGCTCGTCGCGGAGGAGGGCGACGCCGTCGTCGCGCGGGTGGACGTGCGTCCGTACGCCGCGGACGACGCCCACTGGTGGGTCGTCTCCGACCTCGCCGAGATGGCCACGGGTGCCCCTGTGCGCGAGGACCACGTCCTCGGGCTCGGCGGCGCTGCGACGACGCTGGCGGCGTGGACGATCCGTCGCCCCGTGCGGCGGGCCCTCGACCTCGGCACCGGTTCGGGGGTCCAGGCCCTGCACCTCACCCGTCACGCGGAGTCCGTGGTCGCCACCGACCTCTCCGAACGCGCTCTCGCCTTCGCCCGCCTCACCGCCGCGCTCAACCAGTGCGAATGGGACGTGCGGCTGGGGTCGATGTTGGACCCGGTCGCGGGGGAGCGCTTCGACCTCGTCGTGAGCAACCCGCCGTTCGTCATCACGCCGCGCTCCGGCGAGGTGCCGCTGTTCGAGTACCGCGACGGCGGTGCGGCCGGTGACGCCGTCGTGGCCGACCTCGTCCGCTCCGTGGCCGAGCACCTCGAACCCGGCGGGGTCGCACAGATGCTGGGCAACTGGGAGGTCCCGCGCGGCTCGGCGTGGACCGACCGCGTCGCCTCGTGGCTCGCCGGGACCGGCCTGGACGCCTGGGTCGTGCAGCGCGAGGTCCAGGACCCGGCCGAGTACGCCGAGACGTGGTCGCGGGACGGCGGTCACCACGCCGGCACCGCCGATTTCGATGCGATGTATGCCGCGTGGCTCGACGACTTCGCGTCTCGCGACGTCGAGTCGATCGGCTTCGGGGTGCTCACCCTGCACCGTCCGTCCGCCGAGCGGGAGCCGTTCGTCGACCTCATGGACGAGCGTGGTCCGGTGCCCCCGGCCATGGGGGAGGCGGTCCTCGTGGGGCTCGAAGCGCGGGTCTGGCTCGCCGAGCACTCCGACGACGAGGTGCTCGACCTGGCGTGGAGGGCGGCGCCGGACGTCACCGAGGAACGCCACACCGCACCCGGGGCGAGCGACCCCTCGGTCATCGTCGCCCGCCAGGGCGGGGGGCTGGGACGGGTGATCCGGCTGTCGACGGTCACCGCGGCATACCTCTCCGTCGCGGACGGTGCCCTCACCCCACGGCAGGCGGTCGGCGCCATCGCCGGCATCCTCGACCTGCACGCGGACGAGACCACGCGAGAGGTGCTCGGCTTCGTCCGGGGGGCGGCCAAGGACGGGCTGCTGGTCCGCCCGACCCACTGACCCACGGCGCGAGGCATCCGGCGGGACGTCGGCAACGAATGACGCACAGGGCCGAGCCCCCGGCCCTCCTGCGAAAGTGAGTTGATCCGCAATGAAGCGCATTCTCATCGGCGCCGCCGGTGCCGCCGGACTTGCCGTCGGCCTCGTGCTGGCTCCCATCCCGGCCCAGGCCGGACACAGCAACACCCTCATCGGTGCCCACCTCACCGGGCGTGCGGAGGTCGCCGCCGACGGCTCGAAGAAGCTCGTCGGTGACCCGAACGGTCGCGGTGAGGCCTACGTCTTCGGCGTCGACGGCGACCCGACGACGCTCTGCTACATCCTCGAGGTGAGCAGGATCGCCGAGCTCGACCAGGCTCCTGGCGGCGGACGCATGGCGCACATCCACCGCGGAGCGGCCGGCAGCAACGGCCCGGTCGAGGTCAACCTCGCCTTCCCGCAGGGCGGCCAGGCCGCGGACTGCCTCACGGAAGGGGAGGCCGGCAAGGGCCTCGACCCGGGCGAGGTCCAGCAGATCCTCGGCAACCCGTCGGCCTACTACGTCAATGTCCACAACACCGAGTTCCCCTCGGGCGCGGTCCGCGGCCAGCTCCACGCCGACGACTGAGCGCCCGACATCGCCCGACGTCACCAGCCATGGGATGCCGGGCCGCCCACGCGCCAGCGAGGACGGCCCGGCACGCCTATGTTGGAGGCATGAGCCACCACCACGACGGCACCGACAGCCACGACGACCACGCGGACCACGACGACGAGGGCGGCACCGTCTCCGAGGCGGGCTCCAGCTCGCTCGGCACGGACACCTCCCTCGGAGGCGCCGACAGCGTGCCCGACACCCCGGACGTCAACGACCCGCTCACGGGTGGCGGGAAGGACGTCAACGTCGCTCAGGAGGCGACTCCCCAGGAGTAGCCGAGGAACGCACTTGTGAGTGAGTGCTCACTCACTCATACTGGAGCGCGTGTCTCCCCGCGCTCCCGCCATGACCCCCGACGACCGCCGGGCCGCGATCATCGCGGCCACCGTCCCGCTGCTGCGCGCGAAGGGGCGGGCGGCGAGCACCCGTGAGATCGCCACCGCCGCCGGCATCGCCGAGGGCACGATCTTCCGGGTCTTCGAGAACAAGGACGAGCTGATCGAGGCGTGCGTCCACGACGCCTTCGACAGCTCGACCCTCGTCGCCGAGCTGGCCGAGGTCGACCGCACCCTGCCCCTGCGCGACCGGCTGGCCATGGCGGTGACCATCATGCAGGAGCACCTCCAGGGCGTCTTCTCGCTGATGACGGTCCTGCACTCCCCGGGGCAGCCCCTGCGCCCCCCGACGCACGACGTGGAGGCACATCGTCGGCGCGAGCAGGCCACGGCCGAGCTCGACGGGGCCTTCGTCGAGCTCATGGGCGCCGACACGGAGCGACTGCGGGTCCCGGCACGCACGATCTCCGGGTACCTGCGGATGCTCACCCTGTCCAGCGTCCACCCGATGCTCGGCGGGACGCCGTCCACACCCGAGGAGCTCGTCGACGTGCTGCTCGAGGGCGCCCTCTCCCGCAGCACGGCTGCGCCCCCCACCGCGCCCCCCACTGCGTCCACCACCGGCCGGAGGCCGACGTCGTGCTGATCCGTCTGCTGCGGACCCACCTGCGTCCCTACCGCGGGCCCCTCACGGTCCTCGTGCTCCTTCAGCTCGTCGGCACGATCGCCTCGCTCTACCTGCCCAGCCTCAACGGACGGATCATCGACGAGGGCGTGGCCAAGGGTGACACCGGCTTCATCGTCTCGGCGGGCACCTGGATGCTCGCGGTCTCGCTCGTCCAGATCGCGGTGACCGTGGCCGCGACCTACCTCGGCGCCCGCACCGCGGCCGGCATGGGGCGCGACCTGCGAGCCGGGGTCTTCGCGCGGGTCGCCGACTTCTCCGCGCAGGAGGTCTCGCGGTTCGGGGCCCCGACCCTCATCTCCCGCAACACCAACGACGTCACCCAGGTGCAGAGCGTCGTCTTCATGGGCGCGGCGATGATGGCCTCGGCGCCGATCATGATGGTCGGCGGCGTCGTCATGGCGCTGCGCGAGGACGTCGGCCTCTCCTGGCTGGTGGCGGTCGCCGTGCCGCTGCTCGCGCTGTGCGTCGCGCTCGTCATCCGCCGGATGATTCTCAACTTCCGGCTCATGCAGGAGTCCGTCGACTGGGTCAACCGGGTGCTGCGCGAGCAGATCACCGGCATCCGCGTCGTGCGCGCCTTCGTCCGCGAGGACCACGAGCGGGCCCGCTTCGGCGAGGCCAACACCCAGTACACCGGAACCGCGCTCGCGGTCGGCCGGCTCATGGCGCTGGTCTTCCCCATCGTCATGCTCATCTTCAACGCCTCGACGGTCGCGGTCCTCTGGTTCGGGGCCCAGCGCGTCGACAGCGGCCAGATGCAGATCGGCGAGCTCACCGCGTTCATGGCCTACCTCATGCAGATCCTCATGTCGGTGATGATGGCGACCTTCATGTCGATGATGATCCCGCGGGCGACGGTCTCGGCCGGCCGCATCACCGAGGTCCTCGACACCGACTCCACCGTCGTCCAGCCGGGCTCGCCCGTGCCGATCCCGGTGGGCGGCACCCCGGTCGAGCTGCGCAGCGTGGAGTTCGCCTACCCCGGCGCCGACGTGCCCGTGCTGCAGGGCGTCTCGCTCGTCGCACGGCCCGGGCACACCACCGCGATCATCGGCAGCACCGGCTCGGGGAAGTCGACGCTGCTCTCGCTCATCCCGCGGCTCTACGACGCCACGGGAGGCGCGGTCCTGCTCGGCGGTGTCGACGTGCGCGACGCGGCGCTCGAGGACGTCTGGGCCCGCATCGGCCTGGTCCCGCAGAAGCCCTACCTCTTCACCGGCACCGTCGCGTCGAACCTGCGCTACGGCGACGCGGCCGCGACCGACGAGGAGCTGTGGGAGGCGTTGCGCATCGCCCAGGCCGAGGACTTCGTCCGGGCGATGCCCGAGGGGCTCTCCTCCTCCATCGCCCAGGGCGGCACGAACGTCTCCGGCGGCCAGCGCCAGCGGCTCGCCATCGCCCGGGCCCTCGTCGCCAAGCCCGACGTCTACCTCTTCGACGACAGCTTCTCGGCGCTCGACCTGTCCACCGACGCACGGCTGCGTGCGGCCCTGAGACCGGTGACCCGGCAGACGACGGTGATCGTGGTCGCCCAGCGGGTCTCGACCATCGTCGACGCCGACCACATCGTCGTCCTCGACGACGGGCTCGTCGTCGGTGCCGGCACCCACGACGAGCTGCTCGAGACCTGTGGGACGTACGTCGAGATCGTCGAGAGCCAGCGCAGCGCAGAGGAGGCGGCGGCATGAGCGAGGGGGTGAAGACGGCCGAGGAGAAGGCCGCCGAAGCGCGCCGCGGGCCCGGCTCCAGCGCGACGAACCGGCACGGCCCGATGGCGATCGGCATCCCCGCGGAGAAGCCCGCCAGCTTCCGTCCGTCGGCGAAGCGGCTGCTCGGTCTGCTGCGCCCGGAGCGGACGGCCCTGTATGCCGTCCTCGCCTTTGCCGTGTCCAGCGTCGCCCTCAACGCGGTCGGCCCCAAGATCCTCGGGCGGGCGACCGACCTCATCTTCGCTGGCGTCGTCGGCCGTCAGCTGCCGGCGGGCGTCAGCCGCGACCAGGCCGTCGCGGACCTGCGGCTGGACGGCAACGGCACCTTCGCCGACCTCGTCGAAAGCATGCCAGACCTCGTGCCGGGCGCCGGCATCGACTTCGGTGCGGTGGGCCGGGTACTGCTGCTCGTCCTCGGGATCTACGTCGTCGCGAGCCTCCTCCAGTGGGCGATGAGCTGGATCCTCACCGGCGCCGTCAACCGGACGATCTTCGAGCTGCGCTCCTCCGTCGAGGACAAGCTCAACCGGCTGCCGCTGCCCTACTTCGACAACCAGCCGCGCGGCGAGCTGCTCAGCCGGGTCACCAACGACATCGACAACGTCGCGCAGAGCCTGCAGCAGACGCTGAGCCAGCTGCTCACGTCCCTGCTCACGGTCGTGGCGATGGTCGCGATGATGCTCTGGATCTCGCCACTGCTCGCCGTCATCGCGCTCGTGACCATCCCGGTCTCGATGGCCGTCACCGCAGCGATCGGCAAGCGGTCGCAGAAGCACTTCGTGCAGCAGTGGAGGTCCACCGGCGAGCTCAACGGCATCGTCGAGGAGACGTTCACCGGGCACCAGTTCGTCAAGGTCTTCGGCCGGCAGGCGGAGGCCCGCGAGGCCTTCCGAGCCAAGAACGACGACCTCTTCGACGCCGGCTTCGGGGCGCAGTTCATCAGCGGCATCATCATGCCGACGATGATGTTCATCGGGAACCTCAACTACGTCGTCATCGCCGTGGTCGGTGGGCTCCGGGTCGCGAGCGGGTCGATGACGCTGGGGGACGTGCAGGCGTTCATCCAGTACTCCCGCCAGTTCACCCAGCCGCTCACCCAGGTGGCCTCGATGGCGAACCTCCTCCAGTCCGGTGTCGCCTCCGCCGAGCGGGTGTTCGACGTCCTCGACGCTCCCGAGCAGCAGGCCGAGAGCGCCTCGCCGACGATGCTCCAGGGGGCGCACGGACGCGTCCAGTTCGAGGACGTCTCGTTCTCGTACACGCCCGGCACCCCGCTCATCGAGCACCTCGACCTCACCGTCGAGCCGGGGCGGATGGTCGCGATCGTCGGACCCACGGGTGCCGGGAAGACGACCCTGGTCAACCTCATCATGCGGTTCTACGAGCTCGACTCGGGGCGCATCACGCTCGACGGGGTCGACATCACGGAGCTGTCACGCCACAACCTGCGCGGCCAGATCGGCATGGTGCTGCAGGACACCTGGCTGTTCGGCGGGACCATCCGCGACAACATCGCCTACGGCCGCCCCGACGCCTCCGAGGAGGAGGTGGTGGCCGCGGCCCGAGCGACCTACGTCGACCGCTTCGTCCACTCGCTGCCCGACGGCTACGACACCGTGCTCGACGCCGAGGCCGGCAACATCAGCGCCGGCGAGAAGCAGCTCGTCACCATCGCCCGGGCGTTCCTGTCCGACCCGGCCCTGCTGATCCTCGACGAGGCCACGAGCTCGGTGGACACCCGCACCGAGCTCCTCGTACAGCAGGCCATGTCGGCGCTGCGCCGGGACCGGACCAGCTTCGTCATCGCGCACCGGCTCTCGACGATCCGCGACGCCGACCTCATCCTCGTCATGGAGAACGGCGCGATCGTCGAGCAGGGCTCGCACGCGGACCTTCTCGCCCGCGGTGGTGCCTTCGCCGACCTGTATGCCGCCCAGTTCCGTTCCGCGGTGGCCGAGCCGGTCGAGTAGGTGCGCGGGACGGCATACGACGACGTCCGCAGGGGTGGTCGAGGTCTCGACCACCCCGCGGACATGTGGGGCTGGGGAGGCGCGGAGTCAGCGCACCACGCCGAAGCCACCGGTCCACGAGACCTTCTCGCCGGCGGCGAGGGTGATCTGGAGGAAGCCGAGCGCCTCGAGCTCACGGGCGCGCTTCAGGGCGCCGGCGTCGATGACGGTGAGGCCACCGGCCTCGATGACCTCGACGACGAGGGACTTGGCGTCCGCGTCGTCGCCCGCGATGAGGACGGTCGTGGGGAGGGGGCCGACCTCCTTGGCGACGAGGGTGCCGCCGAAGGTCGTGTTGAAGGCCTTGACGACCTTCGCCTCGGGCAGGGCCGCGGCGATCTCCGCGGCGGCGGAGGAGTCGGCGGGCACGACGAGCCCGTCGAAGGTCTCGAAGTTCACCGGGTTGGTGATGTCGACGACCACCTTGCCGGCGAACTGGTCGCGGCGCGCCTCGAGGATGCCGGCGACCTCGCCGTAGGGGACGGCGAGGACGACGACGTCCCCGGTGATCTCGGCGCTGTCGTCGCGGTCGAGAACCTGAACCTGGTTGTCGCCGCTGCCGACGATGCCGGCGATGGCCGAGCCCATGTTGCCGTTGCCGAAGATGGTGGTGCTGGTCATGACGTGTTCCTCCTGGTCGGGGTGCGGTGCTTTACTTGACGTTACAACTAAACCGATGGCGCGTCCATTCCCGATTACGATCGCCGGGTGAGCGACGACGGGGAAGTGCGCTGGCTCGACCAGGCCGAGATGACCGCCTGGCTGCGGCTCATCGCCGTGGCCGAACGCCTCCCGGGCATCCTCGACTCGCAGCTGCGGCGGGACTCCGGGCTGACGCACTACGAGTACCAGGTGCTGGCGATGCTGTCGGACGCTCCTCACCGGACCCTGCGGATGACCCATCTGGGCCTGCAGACCAACGCCACCCTCCCGCGCCTCTCGCACGTCGTGCGCCGGCTCGAGGAGCGTGGCCTCGTCGAGCGCACCGAGGCGCCGGAGGACCGGCGGGCCAGCAACGCCCGGCTCACCGACCAGGGGTATGCCGCCCTGGCCGCCGCCGCTCCGGGTCACGTCGCGACGGTGCGCGAGTTCGTCCTCGACCCCCTGTCGCGCACGCAGGTCGACGGGCTCGCCGATGCGCTCGGAGCCATTCTCCGAAGGGTGGACCCCTCCGGCGACGCTCCGCGGGACCCGCGAGACGCGGTCGCGGGGCAGCCGGGCGACGACGCCTAGCGTCCTCGTGCGGCGCTGACGGGGGCGCCGCTCGTCAGGCGTTCCGGGTGGTCGCGGCGGTACGTTGGTCGCGTTCGGGCTCTCGCAGCCGCGCCCACCCGGAGGATGCCGCCGATGTCATCGACCCTCGCTCCCGTCGCCCTCGCGGCCGCCGAGCCCCTCATCGACGCGAACGTCGTCGACTACCTCATGGTGGGGCTGTACTTCGCCTTCGTCCTCGGCATCGGCGTCGCCGCCCGTCGCGCCGTCTCGGACTCCATCGACTTCTTCCTGTCGGGGCGCTCGCTGCCGGCGTGGGTGACGGGCCTGGCCTTCATCTCCGCCAACCTCGGCGCCGTCGAGATCATGGGCATGTCGGCCAACGGGGCCGAGTTCGGGCTGCCGACGGTCCACTACTTCTGGGTCGGCGCGATCCCCGCCATGCTCTTCCTCGGCGTCGTCATGATGCCCTTCTACTACGGCTCCAAGGTCCGCTCGGTCCCGGAGTTCATGCTGCGCCGCTTCGGCAAGGGCGCGCACCTCGTCAACGCGATCAGCTTCGCCGTCGCCCAGCTGCTCATCGCCGGCGTCAACCTCTACCTGCTCGGGTCGATCGTCCAGGCGCTGCTCGGGTGGCCGATGTGGCTGGCCCTCATCGTCGCCGCCGCGATCGTGCTGTCCTACATCACCCTCGGTGGCCTCTCGGCGGCGATCTACAACGAGGTCCTCCAGTTCTTCGTCATCGTCGCCTCGCTGCTGCCGCTGACCCTCATCGGGCTCAACCGGGTCGGTGGGTGGAGCGGCCTGCAGGACAAAATCACGGCCGCGGCCGAGAGCGCGCCGCCCGAGGCGGAGGTGGCCTCGGCGGAGCAGCAGCTCAACGCCTGGCCGGGCCAGATCCTCTCCGGCTTCGACAACGAGCTGCTCTCGGTCATCGGCATCGTCTTCGGGCTCGGCTTCGTGCTCTCCTTCGGCTACTGGACGACGAACTTCGTCGAGGTCCAGCGGGCGATGGCCTCGAACTCGATCTCGGCGGCGCGCAAGACGCCGATCATCGGCGCCTTCCCCAAGATGTTCGTGCCCTTCATCGTCATCCTCCCCGGCATGATCGCCGCGGTCCTGGTCAAGGAGATGATCGAGCTCAAGGGCGGCGGCACGCCGACCGGTGGAGCCAGCGGCGACGTGAAGTACAACGACGCCCTGCTGCTGCTCATGCGCGACATCCTCCCCAACGGCCTGCTGGGGCTGGCGATCGCCGGCCTGCTCGCGGCGTTCATGGCCGGCATGGCCGCCAACATCTCGGCGTTCAACACGGTCTTCAGCTACGACCTCTGGGAGCGCTACGTCCGCAAGGACCGCAGCGACGACTACTACCTGAGGATCGGCCGGCTCGCGACCGTCGGGGCCACGGTCATCGCCATCTTCACGGCGTCGATCGCCGGCAGCTTCAGCAACATCATGGACTACCTCCAGACGCTGTTCGGCTTCTTCAACGCCCCCCTCTTCGCGACCTTCATCCTCGGGATGTTCTGGAAGCGGATGACCGCCACGGCCGGGTGGGCCGGCCTGGTGTCGGGCACGCTCTCCGCCATCATCGTGTGGCTGTGCGGCAACCCCGACATGCTCGGTCTCTTCGAGCTGCCCGGCCAGGGGCTGGCGTTCCTCGCAGCGTCCACCGCGTTCGTGGTCGACATCCTCGTGTCGGTCGCCGTCTCCCTCGTCACGGAGCCCAAGCCAGTCGCCGAGCTCAAGGGCCTCGTCTACTCGGAGACACCCAAGGAGGACCTCGTCGACCCCGACGAGGCGGGCCGCCCGTGGTACCAGCGCACCCTCCCGCTCGCGGCCATCGCGGCGGTCATGGTCCTCATCCTCAACTTCGCCTTCTAGGAGGTCCACGACATGGCTACCACCACGACCAAGAAGACCGCCGGCGCCTTCGACATCCGCAACTTCATCGGGATGCTGCTCGGGCTCTACGGGATCATCCTCACGCTCATGGGTCTGTTCGGCGACAAGGAGCTCGACAAGACCGGCGGCATCAACGCCAACCTCTGGACCGGGCTGGCGCTGCTCGTCGTCTCCGCCGGGTTCATGAGCTGGGCCCGCCTGCGCCCCACGGTGGTCCCCGACCACGTCGAGCCGGTCATCGACGACCCGACCCGCCCGGCCCCGCGCAAGAAGGGGCGCGGCACCCACTGACTCCCGCCCACTTCTTGCTCGTTCGGGTCAGGCTCGCTGCGCTCGCCTGACCCGAACGGGCAAGAAGTCGGGGGTCAGGCGAACTGCCAGGACCGTTTCGACAGGCCGAACCAGAACCCGTCGACGACGCTGCGGCCGTCGATGCCCCCGCCGGCGTGCGCGGCGCCGAGGCTGACGAACAGGGGCGCCCAGTGCTCCGTGCGCGGATGCGCCTCGGCGGCGGCCGGGGCCTTGTCGATGAAGTCGAGGATGGCGTCGACGTCACCGGAGTCGACCGCCTCAGCGGCCCAGTGGTCGAACTCGGCTGATGCCGCGGGAGGCGGGCTGTCGGCTCCGGCGCGGGGGTTGAACCAGCGCAGGTTGTGCGTCGTGAAGCCCGACCCGACGATGAGGGTGCCCTCGTCACGCAGCGGCGCAAGCCTGGTCCCGATGTCGAAGAGCTGCTGCGGGTCCAGCGTCGGCATCGACAGCTGGAGCACGGGCACGTCGGCCTCGGGGAACATCTCGACGAGTGGGACGTAGGCGCCGTGGTCGAGCCCACGACTCGGGTCCTGGTGCAGCCCGCCCGCGGTGTCACCGAGGTGGGCGGCCACGGAGCGAGCCAGCTCGGAAGCCGGCGGCGCGGCATACGTGACGTCGTAGTACTTCTGCGGGAAGCCCCAGAAGTCGTAGAGGAGGGGAGTGCCGGCCTCGGTGGAGCTCACCGAGATGGGCGCCTGCTCCCAGTGCGCCGAGACCACGAGGATGCTGGACGGCCGGGGCAGCTCGCCGGTCCAGGCGGCGAGCTCACCGGTCCATCGCTCGTCGTCGGCGAGCGGCGGCGCTCCGTGGCTGAGGTAGATGACCGGCGTGCGAGTGTCCACGACCCGACTCTAGGCCCGGAGGCGGGTCGTGGACCTCGGGTCGGCTCAGCGGGCCGGGAGCCGGGTGACCCAGTAGGACGCCGTGCCCGGCGACGCCACCCCGAAGCGGGCGTTCACCGCCCAGAGCCACCCCCCGGCCAGCGTGGCCGTCGAGGGGACGTCGAGCGTCTCGTCGGTGCACGCACCGCGCCACGCCGCCACCCAGGTGGAGCCGGTCTGCGTCAGCTCGACGACCGAGACCTCCCGCTGGCCGGACCCGCGCACGTTGTAGAGCGTTCGCCCGTCGAGCTCGAGGCCGTCGCCGCCGACGATGCCAGGCCCGCCCGTGACCGGGATGGGCACCGCCACGCCGGTCGTCGGGTCCACCTGCCACAGGCCGCCGGCGCGGGAGTTGTTGAGGATGAGCGAACCGTCCGGGAGTGCGCGGATCCCGTTGGCGTTGACGGCGACCCCGTCACCCTGGGGCCACGCCCCACCGAGCGGCACGAACGTCGGTGCGGCACCGGTCGGGGCGCCCGCCGGGGTGAGCTGAAGGCGGGTGAGGCGGTCCGGCTTGATCCGGGAGTCGGTGACCCAGACGCTGTCACCGGTGACGACGAGGTCGTTGAGGAACGCCGACCCGGGGACGACGGTGTCGGAGACGACCGCGCCGGTGGTGCCGTCGACCGCCCAGACGTGCCCGATCGCGTCGACGTTGCCGGCGGCCCAGACGAGGTTCGTGCGCGAGTCCCAGAAGAGGCCGCGCAGCTGGCGACCGGGGCTGCCCGGGAGCAGCGTCGCGGTCGAGGCGCCGGCGAGCAGGTCACCGGTGACGATGCGTCCGTCGGCGAGCGACCCGACGTAGAACCTCGTGCCGGGACCCGACGTGATCCCCTCGGGGCGGATGCCGTCGGGCAGGGCGACGGTCTCGGGAGCCGGGACGGCCCGGCGGGGCTCCGCGGTGGCCGGTCCGGCCAGGGCAAGCGAGGATGCGGCGATCGAGCCGGCCACCCCGGTGAGGAGGAGGCGACGGGTGGGGCTGGAAGAAGTGTCCATTCCCCATTCTGCGCAGGTCGTTGAATGCTTGTCTAGGGTTTGTTCGGGCCCCTCATCGCCCTCGTGGGCCGGCCGGCCGGGGGAAGCGTCAGTCGCTCTCGACGGCGCGGGCCCGCTCGAGGTCGCGCTCGAGCAGGGCGCGCGTCGCCCGCTCCTGCTCCGGCGACTCCCACGGGATCGTGGCGAGGTCGCGCTCGGCCGCCGCGACGACGGAGGCGAGGCCGGACGTGGACACGAGGTCCACGGCATGCGCCTCGAGGGCGCCGCCCACGGGGGTGTCGACGAGGACGATCCCCTCGGCCCGCAGCGCGTCGCGCTCGGCCTGCGGGGTGTCGACGACGTCGTGGATCAGCACGAGCCGCACGGCTTCGGGATCGGCGGCGAGCATGCGCCGGCCCACCTCGACGTCGCCTTGACCGCTGTCACCGAGGAAGACGACGTGCGTCTCGGGCATCAGGGACCGGAACCGGAGGAAGTTCTCGAGCTTCGCGCCGGCCATGGAGTCGTGGCTGCGCAGCCCGGTGAACGTGCCGGAGAGCACCGAGTGCGGCGGCAGCCCGAGCGTGCCGAGCCCGCGACGGGTGTGCTGCTCGACCAGCCCTGCCGGGTCCATCGGGCGGGCCGTCACGAAGGTGAGGTCACCGGGCGCCTCCGGGTCGGCGGCACGACCGGCGTCGAGGGCGCGGTAGAGCGCGACGACACCGGGGTAGACGGTCCCGCGGGGGTAGCGGTCGTCGTGCAGGGCGCACTTCAGCGTGTCGTCGATGTCGCTGAGGACGTGGAGGTCGGGCACCTCGATGCCGACCGCCTGGGCGCGGACGTGCTCGAGGATGTCGCCCCGGATGCCGTCGTCGTCGACGACGTCGAAGACGAGGTGCTCGAGGTCGCGGTGGTCCTGGCCGGAGTTGAGCAGGCTCTTGAAGCGGGTGAGGTCGGCTCCCTCGAGGGCGAGGAAGGCGTCGCGCACGAGGACCTCGTGGGCGTGACCCGCCCTCCACCGGCCGGGGCGTCGCAGGGCGTGCGCCAGCGCCTCGGGCGTCGGTTCGGCCAGCAGCTGCTCGCTGCTCGGTGGTTCGCCCGGGTCCAGTGCCGGGGTCGCGGGCGTGCGGACGAGGACCGCAGCCGGGCTGACGCCCAGCTCGAGGCGGACGGCCTCACCCACGGGGTCACCGTCGACGTGCACGGACGTCGGTGCGTCGAGGTCGATGACGACGTGGCGGGCGCGGTGGCTGCGCATGCCCGTCCACCTGCCGCGCTGGCGAGCGAGGACGCCCGCGGCCACGCCGACCCAGCCGACCACCGACCGCGGTGCGACGACGAGCACGTCGAGCCGGCCGTCCGTCATCGACGCCGTCGGCATGAGGGGGAGGCCGAGGGGCAGGACCCGGCAGTTGCCGACGAGCAGGGTGCGCACCTCCTCTGGCCCGGCGTCCCTGCCGTCGAGCCGGGCGGTCAGCCGGGTCTGGCGACCGACGGTCCGCCGCGCCAGCGCCGCGAAGTAGGCCGGCCAGCCGAGCCGGTGCTTCTCGTGCTCCTGGACGGAGGCGAAGGCCTCGGCATCCATGCCGACGCCGGCCACGACGGCCACGTCGTGGGTGTGGGTGGTGCCGTCGGCCCGCGTGAGGACGAGCCAGGCGAGGTCGCTGTCGCGCACGGGTCCCTCGAGCGCGACGTCCGCGGCGGCGTCGAGGGCCTGACCGTGGACTCCGATCGTCCGGGACCACAGGTTGGCGGTCCCGACCGGGACGACGCCGACGGTGACGCGGTCCGCCTCCGGACCGGACCGCGACAGGGCGGACGCGACCTCGCGGACGGTGCCGTCGCCGCCGACGACCACGAGCCGGTCCACCCCCTCGTCGAGGAGCTCGCCGACCTGGGTCCCTCCCGGTGACTCCACCGTGGTCTCGCGGACGACGGGTTCGGGCCAGCCCCGGCGCCGCGTGGCACGGCGCACCGCGGCCAGCGCCTCCCCGCTGCGCTTCTTGCCGGGGTGCACGACCACCCCCGTCCGGTTTCCGGTGGGCTCGGTCGTCGTCATCGGACACCGGCGTCGAGAGCGAGGTCGCGGGGGTCGCCCTCGAGGGGAACGTCAGGGAAGTGGTTCACGCCGGCCACCGTATCCATCCGGGGAGCGCAGCCTGCTCCGAGCGGGCCAGCACATCGCGACGGTCGGCGGGCTCAGCGCCGCGGGTCAGCCCTTCGGCGTGTCGAACCAGTTCTGGAAGGCCATCGCCACGCTGAGGTCGCCGCGGGCCTTGACCTTGCCGGTCATGACCATCATCGTCGGGTTGCCCGAACCGGTGATGAGCTTCGCGAACTCCGCCGGGCCGAGCATGATCGAGGTGGTCGGCTCCACGGTCGGGTCCTTCTCGATGGTGCAGGTCCCGTCCTCGACCACGACGGCGTAGGTGTCGCTGCTGTTGTCCGGGCCGCCGGTGATCCGCCAGTTGACGCGCGCGTCGGCGCCCTTGGCCTTCTCGGCGTTGAACAGGCTCGGGAAGCGGGCGAAGATCGCGTCGAGGATGGTCTCGCGGTGCGTGCCACCCATGACCGCGTTGATCTCCTTGTCGGAGGCCTTCTTCACGGTCTGGGCGAACTCGGACGCGCTCATGGTGGCAAAGGACGTGGGGTCGATGTCGGTCATCGCCAGGTTCCTCTCGGGTGGTGGGCGGGAAGTCAGCATCGACCCTACTCGTCAGTAGCGGTCGCCCGCGCAGGTCAGGCCTTCTTCGTGGCCTTCTTCGCGGCGGTCTTCTTGGTCGTCGCCTTCTTGGTGGCGGCCTTCTTCGTCGTCTTCTTCGCCGCTCGCTTGCGGGTCGTCGGGCCCTTCGCGCGCTTCTCGGCGAGCATCTCGAAGGCCCGCTCGGCGGTCAGCGTCTCGAGGTCGTCGTCGCGGCGCAGCGTCGTGTTCGTCTCGCCGTCGGTGACGTACTCGCCGAAGCGGCCGTCCTTGACCACCACCGGCTTGCCGGAGACCGGGTCGGGCCCGAACTCCTTGAGCGGCGGCTTGGCGGCGGCCCGACCGCGCTGCTTGGGCTGCGCGTAGATCGCCTCGGCCTGCTCGAGCGTGATGTCGAACAACTGCTGCTCGGACTCGAGCGAGCGCGAGTCGGTGCCCTTCTTGAGGTAGGGGCCGTAGCGCCCGTTCTGCGCCGTGATCTCGACCTGCTTCTGGGTCTGCGTGCCGTCCTCGGCGGTGGCGGTCTCGGTGACGACGCCGACGACGCGGGGGAGCGAGAGGAGCTTGAGGGCCGTCTCGAGCTCGATGGTCGCGATGTCCATGTCCGCGAACAGCGAGGCGGTCCGCGGCTTGACCTTGGCCTTGTCTCGCGACTTCGTCGCACCGGACGTCTCCTCGGTGTTCTCGGGGAGCACCTCGGTGACGTACGGCCCGTAGCGCCCGGCCTTGGCGACGATGTCGCGACCGGTGCCGGGATCCCGGCCCAGCACACGCCCGTCGTCGGCCGCGGTGTCGAGCAGCTCCCGCGCCTTCTCCGGCGTCATCTCGTCGGGGGCGATGTCGTCGTTGATCGTCGCGCGACGCGGTGTGGCCTCGCCGTCACCACCGGCGCCCGAGGCCGAGCCGGCCTCGGACGGCGCGCTCCCGGCATACGACTCGGAGACCTCACCGGTGACGGGGTCGACACCGGCGGGGGCCACCTCCTCGACGTACGGACCGTAGCGGCCGACGCGCACGACGATGCCGTCGCCGATCTCGATGGTCGAGATGGCGCGGGCGTCGATGTCGCCGAGGTCCGCGACGAGGTCGCGCAGGCCCTCGTGCGAGCGGGCCTCGTCGCCGAAGTAGAAGCGCTTGAGCCAGGCGGCGCGCTGCTCGTCACCGTTGGCGATCTGGTCGAGGTCCTCCTCCATCGACGCGGTGAAGTCGTAGTCGACGAGCCGGGTGAAGTGCTCCTCCATGAGCCGCGTCACGGCGAAGGCCAGCCACGACGGCACGAGCGCGTTGCCGCGGTTGGAGACGTACCCGCGGTCCTGGATCGTGCCGATCGTCGAGGCGTAGGTCGACGGGCGCCCGATCCCCTTCTCCTCCATGGCCTTGACGAGCGTGGCCTCGGTGTAGCGGGCGGGCGGCGAGGTGTCGTGACCGTCGGCCTCGGCGCGCAGGGTCTTCAGCGCCGTGCCCTCGCCGAGGCGGGGAAGGCGGCGCTCCTCGTCGGAGCTCGCGTTGCGCTGCTCGTCCCGACCCTCCTCGTATGCCGCGAGGAAACCCCGGAACGTGATGACCGTTCCGCTCGCGCTGAACTCCACCTGCTGGGCCGGGGCCCCGGGGGCCAGGGTGGCGCCGAGCCTCACCGTGGCGGTCGAGCCGCGGGCGTCGGCCATCTGCGAGGCGATGGTGCGCTTCCAGATCAGCTCGTAGAGGGCGAACTCGTCACCGCGCAGCTCGCCGGCCACCTGCGCCGGGGTGCGGAAGCGGTCGCCGGCGGGGCGGATGGCCTCGTGGGCCTCCTGGGCGTTCTTGACCTTCTTGGCGTAGTTGCGCGGGGACTCCGGGACGTAGTCGCCGCCGTAGAGGTCCCGGGCCTGCTGGCGGGCAGCGGTGAGGGCCGACTGCGACAACGCCGTCGAGTCCGTGCGCATGTAGGTGATGTAGCCGTTCTCGTACAGGCGCTGCGCGACCCGCATGGCGTTCTTGCTCGAGAGCCGGAGCTTGCGCGAGGCCTCCTGCTGGAGGGTGCTCGTCGTGAAGGGGGCGCTCGGACGGCGGGTGTAGGGCTTCTCGGTGACCGACACGACGCTGACGTCTGCGGCGAGGACCGCCGAGGCGATGCCGGTGGCAGCGGTCTCGTCGAGGTGGGCGACGTCGCCCTTGAGCCGGCCGTCGTCGCCGAAGTCGCGACCGGTGGCGACCCGGCGGCCGTCGACCGACGAGAGGCGGGCGGTGAAGGCGGAGGACTCGGCGTCGGGGGTGAACTCGCCCTCGACGTCCCAGTAGTTGGCGGAGCGGAAGGCCATCCGCTCGCGCTCGCGCTCGACGACCATCCGGGTGGCGACGGACTGGACGCGGCCCGCGGAGAGGCCGGCCTTGACCTTGCGCCACAGGACGGGTGACACCTCGTAGCCGTAGAGGCGGTCGAGGATTCGGCGGGTCTCCTGCGCGTCGACCAGGGCCGTGTCGAGGTCGCGGGTGTTGGCGGCGGCGCGCTGGATGGCCTCCTTGGTGATCTCGTGGAAGACCATCCGCTTCACGGGGACCTTGGGCTGGAGCGTCTCGAGCAGGTGCCACGCGATGGCCTCGCCCTCGCGGTCCTCATCCGTGGCGAGGTAGAGCTCGTCGGCGCCCTTGAGGAGGCGCTTGAGCTCGGAGACCTTCTTCTTCTTGTCGGCGTCGACGACGTAGTAGGGCTCGAAGTCGTTGTCGACGTCGACCCCGAAGCGGCCGAACGGGCCCTTCTTGATGTCGGCGGGCATCTCCGACGGGGTCGGGATGTCGCGGATGTGGCCGACGGACGCCTCGACGTCCCAGTCGGGTCCGAGGTAGCCGGCGATCGTCTTGGCCTTCGCGGGGGACTCGACGATGACGAGCTTGCGGCCCGTGCCTGACGTGGCGGTCGAACTCATGGCGCACCTGTCCTTTGCTGGTCACCTCGTGCAGCGGATTCGTCGCTGCTCCGACGAGGGGATCGCCAGTGACGGTACAGGTGGCCCGCCCGGGGCGAGAAACGACCGGTCGAGGTCAGGGAAGGACGACCGACTTCCCGCGGGCGTGGAACTCGCCCCGGCGTGGCAGCGCCTCCGGCACGTCCGCCAGGGCCCACCGCTGCTCGACCAGCGGTTCCAGGCGCCCGGCCGCGACCTGCTCGGCCAGCCAGGCCATGTCCTGCGTGCTTCGCGTCGCGACCTTGAAGGCCGGTGCGCGCTCGGGGCGACCGGCGAAGGCGACCGGGACGCTCAGCATGCGGGGCAGCGGCCGGACCCACCGGGACTTCGGCGCGGTGACGGAGACGTAGGCGCCGCCGGGCACGAGCAGCCGGCGGCAGTCCCGCAGCGACAGCGTCCCGGCGTTGTCGAAGAGGACGTCGAACCGGTCGCCGAGGGCGACCCGGTGGCCCTCGCGGAGGCCGCCCCAGTCGCGCAGCCCCTGCAGCACCGTCTGGGCGGCGTGGTGCCGTCCGACTGGCCGACTCCGAGGGTCTCGCCGCGGTCTCGATGAGACGCCTGGGCACCGAGCCGGGGGTCGAGGCCATGTCCCTCTACCACCACGTCTCGGGCAAGGAGGCCCTGCTCGACGCGATGGTCGAGCACGTGGGCGCCGAGCTCAACGCCGAGGTGGCCGGGATCGCCCTCCCCGACCGGGCCGACGACTGGAGGGCCGTGCTGCGGACCCGGGCGCTCGCCGCCCGCACGGTGATGCTGCGTCACCCGTGGATGCCCGTGGTGCTCCGGACCCGGACGACGATGAGCCTCGAGGTCGTCAGGTACTACGACGGCGTCGTCGCGGTCCTCGCCGCGGGTGGCTTCGACCACGACCTGACCCACCACGCGCTGCACGCCCTCGGCAGCCGGGTCGTCGGGTTCACCCAGGAGCTCTTCGACCCGGGCGACGCCGGTGGCGACACCTCCGAGGAGGTGCTCGCCCAGATGGCCGCGACCGTCCCGCACCTCATGGCGATGCTGGCCGCGGTGGCGCACACCGACGGGCCGGACCAGACGCTCGGGTGGTGCGACGACCGCACCGAGTTCGAGTTCGGCCTGGACGTCGTCCTCGACGGGCTCGAGCGGCGGCGCCCCCGCGACACCTGAGCGGCCCCGCCCGAGGTGGGCGGACGGCATACGGCGTCAAGGGCTTGACCCTCACGCGACGTGAGGCGCCACGGTGGGTCCATGACCGCAACGGGACCGATGCTCGCGAGGGAGCGGGAGACTGTCGACATGGACGAGGTGCTCACGGTCGGGCAGGTGGCCCAGACCTGTGGCGTGACGGTGCGAACCCTGCACCACTACGACGAGGTGGGGCTGCTGTCGCCCTCGGAGCGGACGCCGGTCGGCTACCGGCTCTACACCGGGGCCGACCTCGAGCGCCTGGCGACGATCGTCACCTACCGGCGGCTCGGGCTCTCGATCGACGAGGTCGGGTCCCTGCTCCGGGGTGACGTCTCGGTCGTCGAGCACCTGCGCCGGCAGCGCGACGTGGTCCTGGGCAGGGTCGACGAGATGCAGCGTCTCGTCGACGCCATCGACGCGAGACTGGAGAGAGAGATGAGCGAACGACCCGCCACGACCGAGGAGCTGAAGGAGATCTTCGGGGACGGCTTCACGGACGAGTACCAGGCCGAGGCGGAGGAGCGCTGGGGCGACACGGATGCCTGGAAGCAGTCCGCGGCCCGCACGAAGCGCTACAGCCCGGCCGACTGGGAGCGGATCAGGGCCGAGGGCGAGGCGGTCGACGACGCGTTCGTCGCGGCGTTGACGTCGGGTCGGCCCGCGACCTCGACCGAGGCGATGGACGCCGCCGAGGCGCACCGCGTGCAGATCGCGACGTGGTTCTACGACCTGGACCACGGCTTCCACCGCGGGCTCGCCGACATGTACGTCGCCGACCCGAGGTTCACGAAGACCTACGACGATCTGGCGCCCGGCCTCGCGGCGTACGTGCGGGACGCGATCCACGCGAACGCGGACCGCCACGCCTGAGCCTCGACTTTCGCTCCCATGCGGGAACCTGAGGGGTCCGGAGGGTTCGTTTCCCTCCGGACCCCAACGGTTCCCTCCGGATGAGCTGGCCCGCGAGATGCCGCCGTATGCCGGGTGGTCCCGCCGCGTCCAGCGTGTCCGCCCGCTCGCCTAGGCTCGGGGGCGTGACCGACGGACTTCTTCTCGCCTTCGAGGGCGGCGACGGCGCGGGCAAGTCGACCCAGGTGCGCCTGTTGGCCGACGCGCTGCGCGCGCTCGGGCGTGAGGTCGTCGTCACCCGCCAGCCGGGCGGGACGCCGCTCGGCGCGGCCATCCGCGACCTCGTCCTGCACGGCGACCACGTGTCCCCGCGTGCCGAGGCCCTGCTCTTCGCGGCCGACAAGGCGCACCACGTGGACCAGCTCATCCGGCCGGCGATCGAGCGCGGCGCCGTGGTGGTCACGGACCGCTACACCGACTCGTCGGTCGCCTACCAGGGGTCGGGGCGTGACCTCGGTGCCGTCGAGGTGCACGACCTCCAGATGTGGGCGGTGGGCTCGCTCGTGCCCGACCTCACCGTCATCGTCGACGTGCCCAGCGAGGTGGGCCGCCGCCGCCGCGGTGAGGTGCAGGACCGCCTCGAGTCCGAGGGCGACACCTTCCACGACACCGTCCGCCAGCACTTCCTCGCCATGGCGCAGGGGTCGCCCCAGCGCTACCTCGTCGTCGACGGGACCTCCTCCCCCGAGGGCATCCACGACGCCGTGATGGGGCGGCTCACCTCCTCGGGCCTGCTCGCGGTCGGCGCCCCGTGACCGTCTGGCGCGACGTCATCGGTCAGGAGGCCGCGGTCGCGACCCTCTCGCGCGCCGTGACCGACCCCGGGTCGATGACCCACGCCTGGCTGCTCACCGGGCCGCCGGGCTCGGGCCGTTCGGTCGCGGCGCGAGCCTTCGCCGCGGCGCTGCAGTGCCCGAGCGGCGGCTGCGGGGAGTGCCGCGAGTGCCGGACGGCCGCCGACGGCACCCACGCCGACGTCGACGTCATCGCGACCGAGGGCCTCTCGATCAAGGTCGAGCAGGCCCGCGACCTCGTCGCGCTGGCGGCGCACCGGCCCTCCGTCGGCCGCTGGCGCGTCATCATCGTCGAGGACGCCGACCGGCTCACCGAGCGGGCCGCCGACGCGCTGCTCAAGGCGCTCGAGGAGCCGGTGCCCCGCACCGTCTGGATGCTGTGTGCGCCGTCGGTCGAGGACGTCATCATCACCATCCGGTCACGCTCGCGGCAGGTCCGGCTGCGCACCCCCTCGGTCGAGGCGGTCGCGGACCTGCTCGTCCGCCGCGACGGTGTCGACCCCCCGATGGCCATGTATGCCGCCCGCGCGGCCCAGTCGCACGTCGGCCTTGCGCGGCGGCTGGCGCGCGACGAGCACGCGCGCATCCGACGCCACGACGTCATCTCGCTCGCCTCCAGGATCCGCACGGTGGGTGACGCCGTCGACGCCGCGTCGGACCTGTCGACGATCGCGACCGAGGAGTCGCAGGCCTCCTCGGCCGAGCGCGACGCCGCCGAGAAGGCCCGGCTGCTCGAGGTGCTGGGCGCCGACCTGTCGGCCCGCACCCAGCCACCGCACATCCGCTCGCAGGTGTCCTCCCTCGAGAAGGAGCAGAAGGCCCGGGCCACCCGCTTCTCGCGCGACATGGTCGACCGCGCGCTCGTCGACCTGCTGTCGGTCTACCGTGACGCCCTGGTCCTGCAGATGGGCGCACCCACCGCGCTCGTCAACGAGGACTCCCGCTCGGTCGTCCAGCAGGTGGCCCAGGTGCTGCCGTCGGAGCGCGTCCTCGTCGCGATGGACGCGATCGGCACCGCCCGGGAGCGGATCGCGGCCAACGTCCAGCCGCTGCTCGCCCTCGAGGCGATGGCGCTCGACCTGCGGCTGCCTCGCTGAGTCCACCTGTCGGCTCGGGAACGTAAAGTCGCTCCATGCGTCGCGCCTCCCTCACCGCAGCCCTCGTCTCCGTCGCCCTGCTGGCGTCGGGCTGCAGCACGGTCGAGGACCTGTTCGCCCCTGACGCGCCGGCGCCGTCGTTCTCCCCGCAGGCGCCGCCCGCCGGCATGGAGGGCCTCGACGCGTTCTACGAGCAGCGGCTCGCCTGGGAGGAGTGCGACGGCGGCCAGTGCGCGCAGCTCGAGGTGCCGCTGGACTACGCGAAGCCCGAGGGCGACACGATCGAGGTCGCGCTCCTGCGGGTGCCGGCACGTCGGCAGTCGCAGCGGCTGGGGTCCCTCGTCGTCAACCCCGGCGGGCCCGGAGGCTCGGGCGTCGACTACGCGCGGGCCGCGGACTTCATCGTCGGCGCGGGGGTGCGCCAGCGCTACGACGTCGTCGGGTTCGACCCTCGCGGGGTGGGACGGTCGGCGCCGATCGACTGCGTGAGCGACACCGAGCTCGACGCCTTCCTCGGCTTCGACCCGACCCCGGACGACGCCGGCGAGGAGGAGACGTTCGCCGCCAACGCCCGGTCGTTCGCGGAGAAGTGCGGGGCCAACGCCGGGCCGCTGCTCGGTCACGTCTCGACCGTCGACGCGGCCAAGGACATGGACGTCCTGCGCGCCGCGTTGGGCGAGGACACGCTCGACTACCTCGGCAAGTCCTACGGCACCTACCTCGGCGCCACGTACGCCGATCTCTTCCCCACGCTCGTCGGCCGCTTCGTCCTCGACGGGGTCGTCGCCCCCGACCTCACGTCGCAGGAGGTCAACCTCGGGCAGGCCAAGGGGTTCGAGACCGCCACCCGGGCGTGGGCGGAGTTCTGCGTCGACAAGGGGAACTGCCCCCTCGGCGACTCCGTCGACGAGGTCATGTCCGGCATCCGCGACTTCCTGGCCCGGGTCGACGACGAGCCGCTCCCGGAGACCGGTGACCCTGCCGTCACCCGGCTCACCGAGGGCTGGGCCTCCACGGGGATCGCCGCCGCGATGTACGACCAGGGCATGTGGGACACGCTCGTCGAGGCCATGCGCGACGCGCTCAAGGGCAACGGTGCCGAGCTCATGGGCCTGGCCAACAGCTACGCCGACCGCCAGCCCGGGGGCGGCTACGCGGGCAACATCATGGAAGTCATCTACGCGGTCAACTGCCTCGACAAGCAGGAGTCCGACGACGTCGCCGCCCATGCGGCAGCGGCCGAGGCGGCGCGCTCGGAGGCGCCGACGTGGGGACCGTTCCTCATGTGGTCCTCCCTCCCGTGCGGCTCCTGGCCGGTGGAGACCGAGCGGTCGTCGGAGCCCCCGGCCCCGGTGAGCGCCGAGGGTGCGCCGCCGATCGTCGTCGTCGGCACCACCCGCGACCCCGCCACGCCCTACGAGTGGTCGGTGCGGCTGCACGACCAGCTGGCCCAGAGCACGCTCATCACCTACGACGGTGACGGGCACACGGCATACATGCGGTCCAGCGACTGCGTGGACGAGCCGATCGACGAGTTCTACCTCGAGGGCACCGTTCCCCGCGACGGCCTCCGCTGCTGAACCCGGCTTCCGTGCGCGCGACCTGCGGACATGCACGGGGTATGCCGTCCGCTCCCCTTGCGTGCGCGCTGGGGTCTGCGGCCCGATCCCGCGTCGTGCTGTGCATGTCCGGCGGCCCGGTCCGGGGTCGGACGAAGGGCCGGTCGGAGGGGCCGCGGTGGCCGGTTTCGCGATGGGCCGGGAGATTTCGTATACTCGTGCGGCGTGCTCGAGCACCACTCGCGCACCACGCCGCTTTAGCTCAGTCGGCCAGAGCGATTCACTCGTAATGAATAGGTCATCGGTTCGATTCCGATAAGCGGCTCCACGCACCACCGCAGGTCAGGCCCTCGGGACATCGCTTCCGGGGGCCCTCTGCATGTCCCGGTCGGCACGGGGAGGTGACGACGGAGGTGCGCCGCCCGCACCCGGGCGGACGGCACACCTCTGTCACGTGCTGCGCGCCTGAGCGGCGCGTCGGTTCCTCGCAGCGGTGGTCAGCCGCGTTCGATGCGCACGGCCGCAGGGGCGGGTGAGGTCGGCTCCTTGCGGGACTGCCGGCCGCCGTCGGAGACCGGCTCCTCCCACACGAACTCGAAGCTGCCGAAGACGTCCATGATCAGGGGCGCCTGTCCGGCCGCGTTGTGGACGCGGAACAGCTCCTCGAACCCGAGCGGCACGAAGGTCGAGTTGGCTGCTGTCTCACCGAGCGCCGCGTTGACGTTGCTGATGGCCGGCTTCGGCATCTCGTTCTCGTACGCCGTCACATACGTGGACGCCGTCGGTCCGGCAATCGTCGTGTTGGCCACCAAGGCATAGGTGTCGATGCCGGCGACGGTCGCGGGCGCAGCGTGGAGCCGGGCCTCGTTCGCGCCGAGGGGCTTGGCCGGGCCACCGATGCCCGATCGCGTGTCGATGATGCGGCGCGGGGGCAGCGCCCGGAACCGCAGACCGTCCATCTCGGTGGCGTACAGCCCGACGACGTCGATGATCACCTGGACGGAGCCCGGGCCACCGTTCTTGACGCTGAAGCCGACCTCCGTCCCGGACACGCCGGACGAGCCGACGCTCATGTTGGCGATCACCTGACCCTGTCCGTAGTTGACCGTGGAGAACGTTGCCGGCTCGTGGCTGAAGGCGGTGCCGGCGGACACGAAGCCGGGACGGCTGCCCTGCAGAACCGTGATGTTCGTGGCGAGGGCGGTGATGTTGGAGGCGTAGGGGCCGAAGTCCATCCAGATGGTGACGTCCTCGCCGGAGGAGAGAGCCCCACCATCCTGGCGGGAGTCGAACGCCCGCTCCGGTTCCAGGGTGAAGTACCCGGCTCCCGGGCCGGTGGTGGGCGCCACCTCTCCGTGGTAGTAGCCCATGACGTCAGCCAGGATGTGCGTGGTCCCGGTGCTGTTGTAGATCCGGACCCGCCCGTCGCTGCCGACGGGCACGGTGACCATGTTGGCGCGGTTGCTCCGCGCCACGACGTTGAGGTTCGACGTCGCCGGACGGGGCGTCCCGGACGGGTATGCCGTGAGGAACGTCTTGGTGCTCGGGGCGACGGCCGTGAGGTTGAGCACCACGGCGGAGACGCCGCTCGGGACACCTCCGCGGCCGGCGACGAGCAGCGAGACCTCGCCACCGGCACCGACGAGCGCCTTGGGCGCCCCGTTGCCGGTGCGCGTGTCAAGGATGCGAGTCGGGTTGATCCCGACGTACGTGCCCTGCGCCCCCTCCAAGCTCGATGCTGCGGACGTGCTGGCAACCTGCGCGGGCTGTGCCGCGGCGGTTCCCCCCATACCTGCTCCCACCATGGCAGCGGCGGCGATGCCGACCACGACCGGGGTCCTTGCGAACATGCTGTCTCCCTCGACTCGAGCCACGGACGTGTGCGTGGCTGGACGAACGTAGCTCCTCCTCCGCACCGCAACCCTCCGAATGGGCCATATCCGGCCCGCTGGATGCGACGGTCACGGCATTGACGCGCTGGCCGGCCCGCGCCGAAGGCGGCAGCCGTGGGCAGGCGACCGACAGCACCGACCCCCGCCTCCCCTGACGGGGAGACGGGGGTCGGAAACCTCGAGGTGGTGCGAGGTCGAGTCAGCGACTGCGGTCGGACTCCTCGACGCCGTCGGCCTCGATGTGCTCCTTGCGGACCTCGCCGGAGACCTCCTGCTGCTCGGTCACCTGCTCCTTGCCGAGACGCACCCGCTCGACGGGGACGGCCTCGGTCGTGACGACCGGGCGCTCCTCGTGCAGGGTGACCTCGTGCTCCTCCTCGGAGATCTCGGGACCGGACATCGCCTCACCGCGGTTGCCCTCGGTGATCGGCTCACGCTCGAGTCGGACCTCCTCGCGGGTCACCGGAACCGTGATCTGCTGCTCCTCGGTGGTCACGTACTTGCGGAGCCGGGCGCGACCCGTCTCCCGGGTCTCGGTGCCGACCTTCAGCTGCTCCTCGGACCGCGTCATCGCGCTGTCCGTGTCGGGGCCGGAGGTGTCGCCACGATCGCCCTGGTCGGTGCGGTCACGGACCTCACCGCCGTCGTACGCGGTCCCGGTGTCGTCGAGGCCGCCGTCGTCGGCACGGCCGGCGTCACCGACGCCGTAGTGCTCGTAGAGCCGCTGCTCCTCGTCCGGGCTGAGGTGTCCGTCGTCCGGGCTCACGTGGGGGGCGTCCTTGACGACGTCCTTGGTGAACGGGACGGTGACCCGACCCTCACCGAGGTCGGCCGAGCCGAGCGGGACGAAGCTCTCGTTCATCCCGAAGAGGCCGGTGTTGACCGTCACCCACTCGGGGCGACCGGTCTGGTCGTCGACGTACACCTGGCCGGCGCGGCCGATCTTCTCGCCGTCGCTGCCGTAGACGTCGCTGCCCATCACGGACTGGATCTGGTTCTCGTCAAACATGAGTCCTCCTGTGGTGCGTGGTGCTGTGGGTGGGATCGGTGTGCGGGGTGAATCAGTACTGCGTGGTGGTGCTGCCACTCGAGCCGGTGCCCTGGTCGTAGACGCGGGTCTGGTCGTCGCCGGCCTCGACCCTGGCCGCCGCCCTGGCCTGCTCGGCCTGCGCGCGCACGCTCGGGGTGTCGGCCGCCTCGGCCTTGACGCGGGGCAGCTCCTCCTCGGCCTTGACGAGGTAGGACTCCCAACGGGCCTGCATCGGCTTGATGAGGCCACCACCGACGCCGACGATGAGGATTCCGCTGATGGTCGCCAGGACGGCGACGAGCACCGGCAGCGTGACCGTGGTGGCGATGCCCACCTGGTTGAGGGCCGCGATGACGCCCAGGCCGATGATGAAGAACGCGGCGATGTTGGCCAGGGTCCGGCCGTAGGAGAGGCCGCCGAGGGTGTTCGAGAGCAGCTCACGGACCGCGGTGGCGATGGCTGCGGCGACCACGATGATGATGATCGCGACGATGGCGCGGGGCAGGAACGCGATGACGCTGGCGAGCAGGTCGCTGATCGGGTTCGGTCCGAAGACGCCGAAGGCCATCTGCAGCACGAACAGCAGCAGCATGTAGTAGACGAGCTTGCCGACGATGTCGGAGGCGTCGTACTTGCTGTTCGCGAGTGCCTTCTTGATGCCGCCGCGCTCGACGGCCCGGTCGAAGCCGACCCGCTCGAGGATCTTGTCGACGGCCTTGCCGATCGCCTTGGCGACGAAGATCCCGATGATGAGGATCAGCAGGAACGCGACGAGCTTGGGCAGGAAGACGGCGATGGTGCGCAGTGCGTCGCCGGCTGCGTCTCTCAGTTCGTCAGTCATGTGTGTGGGGTTTCCTTACAAGGTAAATTTTCTCGGACCTGAGGGACGCTACCCGGACTGAACAGCGGAGATGTCGATGAGCGCCAGGGCAAATTCCATCGCCCGGGTGAGGCGGGACCCGGCGACGTAGGCTGAAGCGTCAGACCCAGGGAGGCAGACATGGAGGACATCGCCAGCGCCGACGCGGTGGGGGAGGGCCCCGAACGACGGTGGGGCCGACTCAACCGTCGGCTCATCATCGACCAGGCCGTCGCCATCATCGACGCCTCCGGACCGGGGGCCCTGACGATGCGGCGACTCGGCCAGGACCTCGGCGCCGAGGCCATGTCGCTCTACCGCTACGTCAACGGACGGGAGGACCTGCTCGAGGCGGTGGTGGAGCAGCTGGTGGGTGAGCTGAGGGTCGATCCGGGCGGGCACATGCAGCCGATGGACGGATGGCAGGCCTTCCTCCAGTGGATGGCTCACGAGGTTCGCCGGCTGGCCCTGGCGCACCCGAACGCCTTCCCGCTCATCGCGACCCGTCACCCGGCGGCACCGTGGTTGCGGCCGCCGCTGCGAAGCCTCCGGGTGGTCGAGGACTTCCTCGACGGCCTGACGTCGCGGGGTTTCACCGACGAGCAGGCCGTGGCCGCCTACCGGTCCTTCACCAGCTTCCTGCTGGGTCACCTCCTGCTCGAGTCGGCCACCCGGGGCGCCAGCACCGCCCCCGTCGAGGAGCCCCTCAACGAGGGCGACGCCGACGTGCCCAACGCCGACGTCGACGTGGACCTGACCGACTACCCGGCGGTGGCCAGGCTGCGCGGCACGCTCTCCGAGGACCACACGGAGGACGAGTTCGAGAAGGCGCTCGAGGCGCTGCTCGAGCGGATGGACCTGTCCCTCAGCCAGTGAGGTGCCCGGCGGCATCCCGCCGGGGAGACGCCGCGGAGGTCAGGCCGTCCGGGCCTGCACCCGCTGCTGCGTGAAGGCAGCCAGGGCCGTCGTGATGGGGACGGCGGCCACGAGCCCGAGGGTCGCCACCGCGCTGCGGACGATCTCCTGCGCGACGACCTGGTCGGTGACGACCCCGCCGAGCGAGTCGTCGCCGGCCACGATGAGGATGAGCAGCGGCAGGGAGGAGCCGGCATACGCCAGGACGATCGTGTTGACGACCGAGGCGATGTGCGACCGGCCCACCCGGCTCGCGGCACCGTAGAGGTCGCGAAAGCCGTATGCCGGGTTGGCCTGGGCGAGCTCGGTCACCGTGGCGGCCTGGGTGACGGTCACGTCGTCGAGGACACCGAGGGAGCCGATGACGATCCCGGCGAGCAGCAGCCCCTGCATGTTGATCCCCAGCGACATCCCCACCGAGGTGGAGATGTCGTCGGTCATCCCGGTGAGGTGCAGCGCCGAGACGGTGACCGCTGAGAGGATCCCGGTCAGCGTGAGGCAGGTGAGCGTGCCCAGCACGGCCACCGTCGTCGACAGGCTGAACCCGTGGGTGAGATAGAGGACGGTGAGCATGATCGCTGCCGAACCCACGATGGCGACGAGCAGGGGTGACTCGCCGCCGAGGATGGCAGGGACGACGAAGAGGACCAGCAGCGCGAACGTCACCCCGAGCCCGGCCAGCGCGGTCAGTCCCCGCCACCGCCCGAACGCCACGAGCGCCAGGGCGAAGGCGATGGTGAGGACGGTGAGGCCGCGACCGCGCTGGTGGTCCACGATGGCGTACTCGACGCCCTCGGGGGCCTCGAGCCGCAGCAGGACGACGTCCTCGCCCTCGGCGATGGGCGGCGCGCCCTGCCCGGTGGGGAGCGGCGCCTCCACCACCTCGGCGTCGGCGGCGTCACCGAGACGGACGCGCGCCGTGCCGCACCGCTGGTCGCCGGCCGGCTCCTGATCCGGTGGGCACGGCTCCGTCTCGACGGAGGTCACCCGGCCATTGAGCTGCTCGGCGCTCGACTGCTGGTCGACAGGGGCGACGTCCTCGGTCGGCCACAGCCAGGCCAGGGCGGCGAGGGTGATGACGGCGATCGGCACGATGACGGCCAGCGCCAGGCGACGCATCGAGAGCGACTCCTCGACTCCGTGCCGCGCGTGGTGTCCGCCCATGGCCGCCGTCCTCGTGGGGAAGCGCCGGCCGGGTCGGTCGACGTCACGCCGATGCTATGCTGACGTGGGCGCGGATCGGCGGCGCGGCAGCGCAGCGCAGGTCAGCGACTCAGCGGGCCTGCCACATCGTCTGGGCGGCGGCGACCTGCTCGCGGATGGCGGCCATGATCGCGTCGGTCGCCTCCCGCGCCGCCACCTCGTCGGTGCGCCCGGCCCATCGGGTGAGGTCGACCGGCTGGCCCACCGAGAGGCACGCGGTGTGCCGGTGCCAGATGTGCTCGGTGCCCTGCTTCGGGCCCCAGGTCCCCACCGGGATGACCGGCGCCTCGGGGTGCCGCAGCGCCAGGCGCGCCGCCCCGGTGCGTGCCGGTCCGGGCATCTGGTCGGGCTCCCGCGTCAGCCGGCCCTCCGGATAGAGCGCGACGAGCTGCCCCTTGCCGAGCCGCTCGGACGCCCGGTCGAGCGCCTCCCTGGCCGACGCGGAGCCGCGCGCCACGGGGATCTGACCGGTCGCCCGGGCGAGCGCCCCGACACCGGGCCACCCGAAGACCTCCTGCATCGCCAGGAAGTGCGGGAAGCGACGGTGCCCGATGACGACGCGTGCCACCGCCAGCGGGTCGGTCATCGTCAGGTGGTTGGCGACGACGATCACCGGCCCGGTCGCCGGGACCGAGCCGGCCGTCCGGAACCGCACCCGGTGCGCCGCCTTCGCCGCGACCCAGACCAGCGCGAACCCGGCGGCGTTGCGTGCGTGCTGTCGCGGCGTCGTCACGCGAACCTGCCGAGGTAGCGGTCGACGTCGACGACGACCCGCGTGATCTCACCGGTCGCGACGAGCGTCCCGTCCGTATGCCGTCCGCTCACCCGGAAGCGCTGGAGCCGCCCGTCGGAATAGGACGGGTCCGACGTCACGGTCACCTCGGCGCCGACGGGCGAGGCGGCCAGGTGCTGGAGGTCGACCCGGGTGCCGACGCTCGACTGGCCCTCACGCAGGACCGGCTCGACGGAGGCACAGGCCGCCTGCTCGAACCAGGCGAGCAGCCGGGGCGTGGCGAGCACGGGCAGGCTGCCGGAGCCGAGCGCCTGCGCCGTGTTGGCCGGAGTCACCGTGAAGGCCAGCTCGACCGAGACAGGAGCCGCCGGCCCACCGGTCGTCCTCACGGTGCCTCCAGCTCGTCGAGGGTGAGCAGCACGAGCGCGGCGGTCCAGAGCAGGGGAGCGGGCCCGGCCGGCTGGCCCGACCGGTTGACCTTCTCCGGGAGCGAGCCCCAGGGCGTGCGGTGGGAGTCCAGCCAGTCCAGCCAGTGCTCGGCGGTCTCGTGGCGGCCCACGGCGGCCGCGGTGTAGGCGACGAGGGCGGTCTCGGGCGTCCAGGACGTCCCGTCCTGCTTCCACCCGACACCCGGGGCCAGCCCACCGGAGGTGCGTATGGCCTCCCGCTGGTAGGCCAGCCACCGCTTGGTGGTGCGTGGGTCGTCGGGTCCGAAGGGCGGCATCATCATGGCGATCGCGGCGTCGAGCCCGCCACGGTCGCCGAAGCGCTCGAGCGAGGGCCCCATCGACGAGAAGACCCGCTCGGTGAGGCGCTTGGCCGCCTGACCCGCGGCCCAGCGCTCGGCCGAAGGCCCTCGGTCGGCCGTGGCCCGGAGACCGGCGACCATCGGCGCGACCGTCCCGAGCGACGTCTCCGACACCCAGATCTCCCAGTAGTCCGGCGAGGGCGGCGGCAGTCGCCACCCGCTCCACGTCAGCTGGAGGAGGTTGGTGAGGCATCGTGACCGCAGCTCGTCCGCCGAGGGGGGCAGCGCCGCGGGCGAGAGGGACCCCAGGGCCCACAGGACCCAGCCGCACCCGTCGGACTGCGGACCCCGGGGGACATCGACGACGCGCTCGCCGGTGAGCAGGTAGCGCGCGTCGAAGCCCTTCTTGGGGTCGAAGGGCAGCCGGGCCAGGAAGTCGACGATCGCCCCGGCCTCCTCGGAGTGCCCGGTGCGGTCGAGCGCGAGCGCGATGAACGCGCCGTCGCGCGGCCAGAAGTAGTCCCACTGCAGGGCCGCCCCTGCCGCCGGCGCCTTGCCGGAGTCGAGGCCGCTCATCGCCTGGTGCAGGTCCATGAGGGCCCACCGGCCCATCGACTCCCACTCGGTGCCCGCACCCGGAACCGTCCCCAGCGCGACCCACTCACGGGCCGCCCGCACGAGCGAGGCACCGCGGGGGTCTCCGTCGACGATCCGGTACTGCGGAGGTGTCGCCAGCTGGGGCTCGGCCCAGACCTTCTCCTCCGAGGGCCGGGAGCCGCAGGCGACGAGGAGGGCGCAGCAGAGTGCGGTCAGCACCACCTGCACGGCACGGCGCACGTTCCCACCTCCTTGGTCTGCGAGGAACCTACGCTGCCCGCTGCGTGGTGTCCCGGGAACGTGCGCGGACGGCAGACGAACGCCGTATGCCGTCCCGCGCACGTCCCGTCGCTACATCTCCTCGTGCGTGTCCGGGTCGCCGTCGAAGAGCCGGCCGTCGGGGCGGCCGAGGGCGGTGATGGCCGACATCTCGTCGTCGGTGAGCGCGAACCCGAAGACGTCGAGGTTGGCCAGCTGGCGCGAGGGCGTTCCGGACTTCGGCAGCGGGATCGCCCCGAGCTGGAGCTGCCAGCGCAGGATGACCTGGGCCGGCTCGACGCCGTGGGCGGAGGCGGCGGCCGCGACCGGGTCGGCTTCGAAGGGCGCCTGGCGCTTGCCCAGGGGGCTCCACGACTCGGTGCGGATGCCGAGGCGCTCGTGCTCGGCCCGCAGCTCGGCCTGAGGGAAGAGCGGGTGCAGCTCGACCTGGTTCACTGCGGGCACGACGCCGGTGTCGTCGATGATGCGGGCGAGGTGCGCCGGCGTGAAGTTGGAGACGCCGATGCTGCGCACGAGCCCTCGCTCGCGGCAGTCGACGAGCGCGCGCCACGCCTCGACGAAGCGGCCCACCGACGGGTTGGGCCAGTGGATGAGGCCGACGTCGAGCTGTTCGAGGCCGAGCTGCTCGAGGCTCGACTCGACCGACGTCACCGCCTTCTCGTAGGCGTGGTCGCGGCCGGGGATCTTGCTCTGCACGACCAGCTCGTCGCGGGCCACGCCCTCAACGGCGGCCCGGCGGATGGCCTCGCCGACCTCCGACTCGTTCTCGTAGTTGACCGCCGTGTCGAGGAGGCGGTAGCCCCCGGTGATCGCCGACGTGATGGCCGCGATGCCCTCCTCACCCTTGAGCGGGTAGGTGCCGAAGCCGATCGCGGGGATCGTCGTGCCGTCGTTGAGCTCGTGAGTGCGCGGGATGTCGGAAGCCATGCCGCCCAACCTACGACGCGGGAAGGGTCAGCTGTCGGGGTTGTCGCTCAGCGGCCGGTCCTTGGTGGCGAGCTCCTCCTTGGCCTTCGCGGCCGCGTGGGCGTGCTCCTCCTGGGTGCGGGCCGCGGAGGCCGCACGCGCGTCGGACTCGTGGGCGGCCGGCATGCGCCAGCGGGCCGTGGACAGCCCGGCCTCCCTGGCCCGCTCGACGGCCTCGGTCACGCAGCGCTCGGCGTCCTCGCGGCCGGCCCAGTGGGCGCCCTCGACGGACTTGCCGGGCTCGAGGTCCTTGTAGGTCTCGAAGAAGTGCTGGATCTCGAGGCGGTCGAACTCGCTGATGTGCTCGAGCTCGGTGATGTGCGCCTTGCGGGGGTCACCCGCGGGGATGCAGAGGATCTTGTCGTCGCCACCGGCCTCGTCGCGCATGTGGAACATGCCGATGGGCCGTGCGCGGACGAGGCAGCCGGGCCACGTCGGCTCGTCGAGCAGGACGAGGGCGTCCAGCGGGTCGCTGTCCTCACCCAGCGTGTCCTCGACGTAGCCGTAGTCCGACGGGTACGCCATCGACGTGAAGAGCATGCGGTCGAGGCGGATGCGGCCGGTCTCGTGGTCCACCTCGTACTTGTTGCGGTGTCCCTTGGGGATCTCGATGGTGACGTCGAACTCCACGGTGGTGGCCTCTTTCGGATCGGTGGTCATGACCTACGCTCGGGCCAGTGTCCCGCATGCACGAGCGGGCACGCGGAAAGGGGTCGGATGCGCCGGGCGGTCGTGGCAGTGGTCACCTGCCTGCTCGTCGGCAGCGTCGGCTACGCCGCGGCGGACGTCGTCGACCTCGCGCCGGGCATCCTCACCTACGACGGGGCACCGGTGAACCCCCCGACGCCGACCGGTTCGCCCTCGGCCACGCCCACCTGGCCCCCGCTGCCGAGCGCGTCTGGAGGCCCGACCGCCACCGGCCCCAGCGCCTCCCCCTCGTCGACCCCGCCCGCGCCGACGACGGCCGGGCTCACCGCCGCCCTCGCGAACCTGGCCAAGGACCCGCGGCTGGGTCCCAGCGTCGGCATCAGCGTCCGCGACGGGCTGACCGGCGAGGAGCTGTATGCCGTCGACCCCTCGACCGCCCGCGCACCCGCCTCGACGCTCAAGGTGCTGAGCGCGTATGCCGTGACCGAGCACCTCGACCTCGACGCCCGGATGACGACGAAGGTCGTCACCGGGGACGACCCGAACGAGCTCGTGCTCGTCTCCGGCGGTGACACCCTCCTGCGCGACGGGGCCTCCGACGAGTCGCTCGTCGCCGGTCGCGCCGGCATCGCCACCCTCGCGGACGAGGTGGCGACCTCGCTCACCGGCCGCAAGGTCGGCGCCGTCACGCTCCGGGTCGACGCCACCTACGCCGCCGGCCCGAGGTACCCGACCACGTGGAAGAAGGAGGACGTCGCCGCCGGGTTCACCCAGTCGGTCTCCATGCTCGACCTCGTCTCCCAGCGTGCCGGCGGCGGACGCGCCGCACCGGCCGTCCCGGAGGCCGGGGTCGCCAGGGCCCTGGCCAAGGCCCTGACCGCACGCGGCCACGCCACCACCGTCGTGCCGGTCACCGGCCCGGGCACCCCGGCGCCGGCGGGCGCGGAGGAGCTGGGGGCCGTCGAGTCCGCGACCTACGGGCAGCACCTCGGTGTCGCCCTCGAGCGCAGCGACAACGCCCTCACCGAGAACCTCGTCCGGCAGGCGATGGTCGCGCAGGGCCAGTCGGCGGCGGACCCGCTGGGGCCCGCGCGCTTCGTCGTCGCCACCCTCGCCGCCGCGGGCGTACCGACGGCAGGGCTCCGCGTCCTCGACACGAGCGGGCTGTCGCCCGGCCAGACCGTCACGGCGACCGCCATCGCCGACGTCCTCGCCCTCGCCACGACCAACGCCGAACCGGAGCTGCGCGAGGCCATGGCCTCCCTGCCCGTCGCCGGGCTCAGCGGCAGCCTCGCCGACCGCTACCGGTCGACGGAGACCAAGGTCGTGGCCGGCATACCGCGGGCCAAGACCGGGACGCTGAGGGGCATCTCCAGCCTCGCCGGGACGACCGTGGACGCCGACGGACGCCTCCTCGCCTTCGTCATCCTGGCCGATCGTGTGCCACCCTCGGCAGGAACGCTGGGCGCACGTGCGGCGTTGGATCGCTTCGTGACCGCGCTGACCCGGTGCGGCTGCCCCTGAGGAGGACCGCGTGAGCAACAGCTACGTCGACTGGGAGTTCGCCAAGACCACCGGCCGGACCCTCGTCCCCGCCGGCCCGGCCGTGTCGGCGGAGGAGGCCGCGGCCGAGGTCGGCGCCATCCGTGCGACCGCACACCGCGCCCACGGGCCGGTGGCCGAGACCTCCCGCCTGCAGACGCCGGACGACGCCCCCGAAGCCCTCGTCGTGGACCGCCCGACGTGGATCGCGACGAACGCGGACTCCATGGGAGCGATGCTGGGCCCGGCGTTCGAGCAGATCATGACCAAGGGCGGGTCCGCCTCACCGCCGAGCGGCTTCGCGACCGCGATCGGCGGCAAGGTCACCGGCGCGGAGGCCGGGGCGCTCCTCGCGTTCCTGTCGAGCAAGGTGCTGGGACAGTACGACCTCGCGCCCGGTGGGAGCCCGGCACTGCTGCTCGTCGCCCCGAACATCGTGCAGGTCCAGCGAGAGCTCGACGTCGACCCCGAGGACTTCCGCGCCTGGGTCTGCATGCACGAGGAGACGCACCGCGTGCAGTTCACCGCCGTCCCGTGGCTGCGTGACCACATGGTCGCCGGTGCGCGCACCCTCGCGACCGAGATGGCGCCTGACCAGGACCGGCTGCAGCAGCTCTCGAAGTCGTTGCGCGAGAAGCTCCCCGAGCTCCTCAGCAGCGGGTCCGGGGGCATCACCGACCTCGTCATGACGCCCGAGCAGCGCGAAAAGCTCGCCGAGCTCACCGCGGTCATGTCCCTGCTCGAGGGACACGCTGACGTCGTCATGGACGACGTGGGTCCGGCCCACATCCCGACGGTCAGCGAGATCCGCGCGAAGTTCAACGAGCGGCGCAAGGGCGTCGGCGCCTTCGACAAGCTGCTGCGCCGCCTGCTGGGGCTCGAGGCCAAGATGCGACAGTACCGCGACGGCGCCGTCTTCGTCCGGGGCGTGCAGGACAAGGTCGGCGTCGACGGCTTCAACGCCATCTGGACCTCGCCCGAGACGCTGCCGCGCCCGCTCGAGATTACCGACCCGGCTGCCTGGGTCACGCGCGTCCACGGCTGACCCGACCATGTCCGGTCCGCACCCCGCGACCGCGAAGGTCCGGCGTGCCGTCCGCGCCGCCCTCGCCGACCTCAGCCTGCCCGGCACCGTGGTGCTCGTGGCGTGCAGCGGGGGTGGGGACTCGATGGCGCTCGCCGAGGCGGTCGCCCACGAGCAGCGTCACGCGGCCTGGCGCGCCGGCGCGGTCGTCGTCGACCACGGGCTGCAGGCCGGGTCCGGCGAGGTGGCGGCACGCACCGTCGACCGGCTGACCGACCTCGGGCTCGCGCCGGTCGAGGTGGTGCGGGTCGAGGTCGCGCCCGACGGGGCGGGCCTGGAGGCCGCGGCCCGGGCCGCGCGCCACGCCGCCCTCGAGGAGGCGGCCACCCGGCTGGGGGCCGCGGCGGTGCTGCTCGGCCACACCCTCGACGACCAGGCCGAGCAGGTGCTGCTCGGCCTCGTGCGCGGCTCCGGTGCACGCTCCCTGGCCGGTATGCCGTTCGCCCGCGGCCTGCTTCGACGTCCGCTTCTCGGGGTGACCCGGGCGGAGTGCCGCGAGTCCTGCACCGCCGAGGGGGTCGGGTGGTGGGACGACCCCATGAACGAGGACACCCGCCATGCCCGGGTGCGGGCCCGCCGGGCCGTGGCGGACCTCGAGGCCGACCTGGGGCCCGGGGTGGTGGCGGCCCTGGGGCGGACTGCCGACCAGCTCCGCGAGGACGCCGACCACCTGGACGCCCTCGCCGACGCGGCCGCCCGCGACCTCGGCCCGGGGCCGTGGGCCGCCGAGGACCTCGCGGCCCTGCCCCGGGCGGTCCGCACCCGCACCTGGAGGAGGCTGCTCGTCGCGGCGGGTGCGCCGGCCGGACAGGTGAGCACCCGGCATACGGACGCCTGTGACGCCCTGGTCACGCACTGGCACGGGCAGGGGCCGGCGCACGTGCCGGGGAGGCTGCGGGTGGTGCGGCGTGAGGGGAACGTCGTCGTGCAGACCGCACCGGACGACGAGGACGGCGCCTGATGGTGAGCTACCGGATCACCGAGCGGGACCTGACGACCGCGACGTTCGGCGTCTCGGTCCTCAGCGAGACGACCCTGTCGCTGCGCGCGGTCTGGCGGCCGAAGGTCTACCCGCACATGGCGCCGTGGCGGCGGGCCGTCGAGCCGCGCCTCGCGCAGGTCGACCTCGAGATGCTGCTGGCGCTCGTGGCGCCGGACTACTCCACGCCGGAGTTCCTCAACCCACGCCCGGTGGCCGCGACGACGGAGTTCGCCGACGAGCTGGCCACGGTGGCACGCACGTCCTCCCGGATCGTGGACCGGGACCTCGACGACCTCTACCCCTCCGGGCGTCCCGCCGCCCTGACCGGCCCGGCGGCCCGGGTGCTCGAGCGGGTTGTCGCGGCCCTCGACGGCTACTGGCACACCTGCGTGCGCCCCTGGTGGTCGCCGATGAACGCGAACCTGTGGGGCGACATCACCATGCGTGCGGTGACGAGCAGCCGCATCGGACTGCGGCCCATGCTCGAGGAGCTGAGCCCGGCGCTGACGATCGGCGAGCACGAGATCCACGCCTGGAACCCCAGCGGCCCGCACTTCGACGCCGACGCGCGGGACCGCGGGCTGGTGTTCGTGCCCACGCATTTCACGCCGCACGCGTCGTACCCGTTCAACGCGGACGCCCCGCCCTACATCCTCTACCCGGCGCTGGGACGAGGTCGCCTGCACCAGCCGCCGTCCGCCCCGGAGCGGGCGGCGAAGCTCCTCGGTGCGACGAGGGCGAGGCTGCTGACCACGCTGGGCGAGCCCATGTCGAGCACGACGGTCGCGTCCCGCCGGGGGATCAGCGTCTCCGCGGCCAACCAGCAGCTGCGCTGGCTGCGCGACGTGGGACTGGTCACGAGCATCCGCGACGGCCGGTCGCTGCTGTACTTCCGGACCTCGGCGGCGGAGGCGATTCTCGGCGACCTCGGTCCGCCGACCTGAGCACCCCTCCTCGCCCAGGTCGGCGCGAGGGCCAGGGCACGCCAAGGCTTCACCCCCGGTCCACCGTTGGCCAATTCTGAAGCAAAAGTCTTCATCGTCCCTGCTCAGAGGGTCGCGACGAGAGCCGCCCGACGAGGTGGGGTCGAGAACCGGGCTCCCGGGTGTCCGTCCCGTCGGCCGGTCCGGTTGACTGTCCCCACGACGGACCGTCGCCGACACGACAGGGAGAGTGCACCGTGGACGCTGCCCACATGGGGGCCGACCTCGAGCGGGTCCTCATCACCGAGGACGAGATCCATGCCCGGCTCGCCGAGCTGGCGGAGGAGATCGCCGCCGAGTACGCCAACAAGGACGTCCTGCTGGTCGGGGTCCTCAAGGGAGCCGTCATGGTGATGGCCGACCTCATGCGGGCCCTGCCGATGACGGCCCCGGTCGACTGGATGGCGGTCTCGTCCTACGGCTCCGGCACCAAGAGCTCAGGTGTGGTCCGCATCCTCAAGGACCTCGACGCCGACATCTCCGGCAGGCACGTCCTCATCGTCGAGGACATCGTCGACTCGGGCCTGACCCTCTCGTGGATTCGGGCGAACCTCGAGTCGCGCAACCCCGCGTCCGTCGAGATCGTCACGCTGCTGCGCAAGCCGGGGGCCGCCAAGGTCGAGGTGGACGTCAAGTGGGTCGGCTTCGACATCCCGAACGAGTTCGTCGTGGGCTACGGCCTCGACTACGCGGAGCAGTACCGCGGGCTGCGCCAGGTCGGGACGCTCGCACCGCACGTCTACAGCTGACCGACGGGACCGCCATGGCTGCCGAGCTCGTCGTCCCCCTCGCTCCCGGCGTGTGGCGCATCCGGCTGCTGCGCGACCTCGTCAACGGCTTCATCTTCCGCGACGACGACGGCCAGGTGACCCTTGTCGACATGGGGCTGAGGTCGCACGGCCCCAAGGTCATGGCGGCGCTGACCTCGATCGGCTCCGGCCCGGGCGACGTCACGCGCCTGCTGCTCACCCACGCGCACCCGGACCACGCCGGCGGGACGGCGCACGTCTCGCGCGAGACCGGGCTCCCGGTCGACATCCACGAGGCCGACGCCGAGTTCGTCCGCGCGGGTCAGGCTCCACCGCGCGACGAGTCGCTGCGGATCGGCGCGCTCGCCAACCGGATCGGCCGCGGACGTCGTGACTTCGAGCCGATCGAGGTGGGCGAGACGTTCGTCGACGGGCAGGTGGTGCCCGTCGCCGGCGGTCTCGAGGTGGTCCACACCCCGGGGCACTCACCCGGCCACGCGGCATACCTCCACCGCGACAGCGGCGTCCTCATCACCGGCGACTCGATCTTCAACGTCCGTGGCCTGCGCTGGCCGATCAAGGCGTTCTGCACGAACTTCGTCATGACGACGCAGACGGCGGAGCGGCTGACGACGCTGGACTACACGACCGCGGCGTTCACCCACGGCGCCGAGCTGCGGGACAACCCGCGGGTCGCGATCGGTGACTTCCTCGCCCGAGCCCGCCGCTGAGCGTCCGCCGGGCCGTCGTCGGACCCCGGAACACCGCGCATCCGCCGCTCGTTGTCCCGTCGGACGCGCCCCGTGCAGCCGCCCTGGTGGCGGGTAGCGTGTACCCCCAGGCCTGTGGCGCGCGAGCGCGCACGGAGAGCTCGTCGATCAGGAGGACATGGGGCTTTCGGCCCCATCCACATTCATGAATGCCAAGCGCGTGTTCAAGACCCCACTCTTCTGGGTCCTGGCGGTCATCGCCATCACCGTCGTCATGTTCTCCCTCGGGGGCGACGGCGGCTACGCGACGATCGACACGGCCAAGGCCGAGAAGCTCATCACCGACAACAAGGTGGACAAGGCCGAGCTGACGAGCGACAACATCCTGCGGCTCGACCTCAAGGCCGACTCGCCCTACAGCGACGCCGACGCCAGCATCTCGGGCGCCGACAAGGTGCAGGCCGAGTTCGTCGAGGCCCGCGCCGAGTCGCTGGTGGAGCTGGTCAAGGCGAACCCGCCGGCGGACGGCTACAACGACAAGCGGGAGACGCAGAACCCGTTCTGGACGCTGTTCATCAGCATCTTCCCGATCCTGCTGCTCGTCGGTCTCTTCTGGTTCATGATGAGCCAGGCCCAGGGCGGCGGCTCACGCGTCATGCAGTTCGGCAAGTCCAAGGCCAAGCTGCACAGCAAGGACACGCCCAAGGTCACCTTCGACGACGTCGCCGGAGCCGACGAGGCCGTGCAGGAGCTCCACGAGATCAAGGAGTTCCTCGCCGACCCGGCCAAGTTCCTCGCCGTCGGCGCCAAGATCCCCAAGGGGGTCCTGCTCTACGGCCCGCCCGGGACCGGCAAGACCCTGCTCGCGCGCGCCGTCGCCGGCGAGGCGGGGGTGCCGTTCTACTCGATCTCCGGCTCGGACTTCGTCGAGATGTTCGTCGGTGTCGGCGCCTCGCGCGTCCGTGACCTCTTCGAGCAGGCCAAGGCCAACGCCCCCGCCATCGTCTTCGTCGACGAGATCGACGCCGTCGGTCGCCACCGCGGCGCCGGTCTCGGTGGCGGTCACGACGAGCGCGAGCAGACGCTCAACCAGCTCCTCGTCGAGATGGACGGCTTCGACGTCAAGACCAACGTCATCCTCATCGCGGCGACCAACCGCCCCGACATCCTCGACCCGGCCCTGCTCCGTCCCGGCCGCTTCGACCGGCAGATCGCCGTCGAGGCCCCCGACATGCTCGGTCGCCACCGCATCCTCGAGGTCCACTCACAGGGCAAGCCGATGGCGCCGGGCGTGGACCTGCTCGCCGTGGCCCGTCGCACCCCGGGCTTCACCGGTGCCGACCTCGCCAACGTCCTCAACGAGGCGGCGCTGCTGACCGCCCGCTCCGACCAGAAGCTCATCGACGACTCGACGCTCGACGAGGCCATCGACCGCGTCATCGCCGGTCCGCAGAAGAAGACGCGGATCATGTCGGCCAAGGAGCGCAAGATCACCGCCTACCACGAGGGTGGCCATGCGCTCGTCGCCTCGGCGATGAACCACACCGACCCCGTGACGAAGGTGACGATCCTGCCGCGCGGCCGGGCGCTGGGCTACACGATGGTCATGCCGCTCGACGACAAGTACTCGACGACGCGCAACGAGATCCTCGACCAGCTCGCGTTCGCCCTCGGCGGCCGCGTCGCGGAGGAGATCATCTTCCACGACCCCACCACCGGCGCCGCCAACGACATCGAGAAGGCCACCGCGATGGCCCGCAAGATGGTCACCGAGTACGGCATGAGCGACCGGGTCGGCGCCATCAAGCTGGGGCAGAGCCAGGGTGAGGTCTTCCTCGGCCGCGACATGGGTCACCAGCGCGACTACTCGGAGAAGGTCGCCGGCATCGTCGACGAGGAGGTGCGTGGCCTCATCGAGGCGGCGCACGACGAGGCGTGGCACGTCATCAACGACAACCGCCACATCCTTGACCGTCTCGTCCTCGACCTGCTCGAGAAGGAGACCCTCAACGCGGCGGAGCTCGCCGACATCTTCTCCGGCATCTCCAAGCGGCCGCTGCGGCCGACCTGGCTGTCGAGCGAGCACCGGGCCATCTCCGACCAGCCCCCCGTGCTCACCCCGGCCGAGAAGGCGGCGCTCAACGGTCACGACCGGTCCGGCGCCCCGGCAGGGGCCCACGTCAACGAGGGCGACCCGTCGACGACGGCGGCGATCGACCGTGCCGCGACGGACGGGGCGCACCCGGCCGCCGAGGCGGCCGAGCACCCGCCCACCCAGGTCATCGAGGTGCCCGAGGGCCAGCGTGTCGACCCCGACGCCCACTGAGGGCGGGGCGGACGCGGTGGGCGAGTCCGTGAGGTCCGGTGTGCCCGACCTGACGGAGCTGGCCGTCGAAAGCACCAGCGTCCCCCCGAGGCAGGTGGACCACGAGCGGGCCCGCGCCGCGGTCCGCGAGTTCCTCGTCGCGATCGGGGAGGACCCCGACCGTGAGGGCCTGCTCGACACCCCCGACCGCGTCGCGCGGGCGGCCACCCAGCTGTTCGCCGGCCTGTCACAGGACCCGGTCGAGATCCTGTCGGCGCGCTTCTCGATCGACCACGAAGAGCTCATCATCGTGCGCGACATCGAGATCTACTCGACCTGCGAGCACCACCTGCTGCCCTTCCACGGTGTGGCGCACGTCGGCTACATCCCGGCGCCCGACGGCACCGTCACCGGCCTGTCGAAGCTGGCCCGGCTCGTCGACGTCTTCGCCCGGCGCCCGCAGGTGCAGGAGCGCATCACGACGCAGGTCGCCGACGCGCTCGTCGACCACCTCGGCGTGCAGGGCGTCATCGTCGTCATCGAGGCCGAGCACCTCTGCATGTCCATGCGGGGCGTGCACAAGCCCGGGTCGCGCACCATCACCTCCGCGGTGCGTGGCCAGCTGCGCGACCCCGCCACCCGGGCAGAGGCGATGTCGCTCCTGCTCGGCGGCAAACGGTGATCCCGCTCCACGCCGGTCCCCGACCGCTCGTCATGGGCGTCGTCAACGTCACCCCCGACTCCTTCAGCGACGGCGGTGAGTGGTTCGAGCCCGAGGCGGCCATCGGCCACGGGCGCGAGCTGCTCGCCGCGGGCGCCGACCTCCTCGACATCGGTGGTGAGTCGACCCGTCCGGGTGCCGAGCGTCCCTCGGTGGAGGAGGAGCTGAGACGGGTCCTGCCGGTCGTGCGCGAGCTCGCCTCGGCCGGTGCGGTCGTCTCGATCGACACGATGCGCGCCGAGGTCGCCGGCGCGGCGCTCGACGCCGGCGCCTCGCTCGTCAACGACGTCAGCGGTGGCCTCGCGGACGACGACATGGCCGGCGTCGTGGCGGACGCCGGCGCACCGTTCGTCGTCATGCACTGGCGCGGACACAGCGCCGACATGCAGTCGCGCGCGATCTACGCGGACGTCGTCACCGAGGTCTGCGCCGAGCTCTTGGAGCGGTTGGACGCCCTGCAGGACAAGGGCATCCGTGGCGAGAACCTCGTCGTCGACCCCGGCTTCGGCTTCGCCAAGACCGCGGCACACAACTGGTCCCTGCTCCGGCGGCTCGACGAGGTCCTGGCCCTCGGCCACCCCGTCCTCGTCGGCACCTCGCGCAAGACGTTCCTCGGCCGACTCGGTCTCGCCGAGGGGGCGGACCCGCATCCCCCCACCGAGCGCGACCTCGCGACGGCGGTGACGTCGTTCCACGCGGCCCGGCACGGGGCCTGGGCCGTCCGGGTCCATGACGTCGCCTCGACGATGCGGGCGCTCGACGTGGCCGACGCCCTGGGGGGGGCCCGATGAGCGACCGCATCACCCTCAAGGGCGTGTCCGCCCAGGGTTTCCACGGCGTCCTCGACTTCGAGAAGCGTGACGGGCAGACCTTCGTCGTCGACGTGGAGATGGACGTCGACCTCACCCAGGCCGGGACGAGCGACGACCTCGTCGACACCGTCAACTACGCCGAGGTGGCCACCGACGTCGTCACGCTCATCGAGGGCGAGTCGCTCGACCTCATCGAGGCCCTGGCCGACCGGATCGCCGCCAAGGTGCTGACCCGTCCGCTCGTCGAGTCGGTCGTCGTCACGGTGCACAAGCCGCAGGCGCCGGTCGGCCACCCCTTCACCGACGTCGCCGTGACCGTCGAGCGGGTGCGCGAGACCCCGGTCGTCATCGCGATCGGCTCGAACATGGGTGAGCCGCTCGAGACGGTCCAGAACGCCGTCAGTGCCCTGTGGATCGCCCTGGACCTCAAGGCCGCCTCGCGGGTCTACGAGACGGCCCCGGTGGGCGGCCCGGCGCAGTCCGCCTATCTCAACGCCGTCGTCGTCGGCACGACGCAGATGTCGCCGCAGCGGCTGCTGCGCACGATGCAGGACATCGAGCTCGAGCACGGCCGGGTCCGCAAGGAGCGCTGGGGCCCGCGCACGCTCGACCTCGACCTCATCCAGTACGGCGACCCCGTCTTCGACACCGACGTCCGCCTGGCGACCGACGCCCTGACCCTGCCCCACCCTCGCGCCCACGAGCGCGCCTTCGTCCTCGTGCCGTGGGCGGACGCGGATGCCGAGGCGACCCTGCGGGTCGACGGCCAGGTGCGACGCGTCTCCGAGCTCCTCGCCGAGGTCGGGCGAGAGGGCGTGGTCCTCGGACCCGACGTCGACCTCCTGGAGGACGGGTGGTGACAGGTCGCGGCGTCCGCGCCGGCACCGCGCTGCTCGTCGCGCTCGCAGTCGGTGGCGCGTCGTGGCTGCTGTGGGAGCTCACCACCGGCGAGGGCACCCTCGTGCCCCGGCCCTCCTGGTTGGCTGCGACGCTGCTCGTTGCGATGGCCGCGTTCGTCCTCGGGTTCGCCTGGCCGGTGCGCGCCTACCTCGGCGGCCGCTCGACGCGCCGCCTCGACCCGCTGCGCGCGGCCCGCATCGTCGTGCTCGCGCAGGCCGCCACCCTCACCGGTGCCGCCGCCGTCGGTTGGTATGCCGGCCAGCTCGCCGTCGTGGCCGGTGACCTCTCGCTCGTGGCGAACCAGGACCGGCTCTGGCGCCTGGGGGTGCTCGTGGGTGCCGCCGTCGTGCTGGCGCTCGCCGGGCTCATCGCGCAGCACTGGTGCCGGGTCGACCCTCGCGACGACGACGAGGACTGACCCGCACGAACGGGTTCCCGAACCGGTTCGTCGCTCGTGGACCGGATCGATCGGGCCTGCGAGCCACACCTCGGTTCGCGAACCCGAACGGCCCGCAGGACGGGCTACTTGTCGACGTCCCCGACGACGAAGAACGTCGAGCCGAGGATCGCGACCATGTCGGAGACGAGCGTCCCCGGCAGCAGCTCGGTGAGCACCTGCACGTTGTTGAACGACGCCGAGCGCAGCTTGAGGCGCCACGGCGTCTTCTCGCCCCGCGAGACGAGGTAGTAGCCGTTGAACCCCAGCGGGTTCTCGGTCGCGACATAGGTCTCGCCCTCCGGGACCTTGAGCACCTTGGGGAGCCGCTGGTTCACCGGGCCGGGAGCCAGGGACCCGAGCACCGACAGGCAGTGCTCGACGAGGTCGAGGCTGACGTGGACCTGCTCGAGCAGCACCTCGAGGCGCGACAGGCAGTCTCCCGCGGTGCGCGTCACGACCCGGCCGGGTCCACCCTCGGCGAACAGGCCGGCATACGCGAGATAGGGCTGGTCCCGCCTCAGGTCCACGTCGACCCCCGAGGCGCGGGCGATGGGTCCGGAGACGCCGTAGGCGTGGACGGTGGCGGCGTCCAGCACGCCCACCCCACGCGTGCGGGCGTTGAGGATCTCGTTGCCGACGAGCATCGACTCGAGGTCCGGGAGCCGTCCGCGCACGGCCTGCACGGCGTGGTCGACCCGGCCGAGCCAGCCCGCCGGGACGTCCTCCTTGAGACCACCGACGCGGTTGAACATGTAGTGCATCCGCCCGCCGGAGGCCTCCTCCATCACCGCCTGCAGCTCCTCGCGCTCGCGGAACGCGTAGAAGACCGGCGTGATCGCGCCGAGCTCCAGCGGGTAGGAGCCCAGGAACATGAGGTGGTTGAGGACCCGGTTGAGCTCGGCGAGCATCGTCCGCAGCCACACGGCCCGCTCGGGCACCTCCATGCCGAGCATCTCCTCGACTGCGAGGACGACGCCGAGCTCGTTGCTGAACGCCGAGAGCCAGTCGTGGCGGTTGGCGAGGACGACGATCTGCCGGTAGTCCCGCACCTCGAAGAGCTTCTCCGCACCGCGGTGCATGTAGCCGATGATCGGCTCGGCACGCACGATGCGCTCCCCGTCGAGCGTGAGCCGCAGCCGCAGCACGCCGTGGGTGGCCGGGTGCTGCGGGCCGATGTTGAGCACCATGTCGGCCGTCGCGAGGCCACCGGCGCCGACGGCCACCGTGGTCGTCCGCGACGTCGACTCAGGCATGGCCCCGAGTATGCCGCGTCATCGCCCAGGAGAAGCCGCCGAGCCCGTCCGGGTCGGTGAGCGCGGCGATGCTGCTGCTGCGCCCCAGGTCGCGCACGTAGCCGAGCGGGTCGGTGCTCGCCCCGGCGTGGTCCGGGGTCGACGCCGTGAAGCCGAGTCGCCGGAGGAGGTCGCGCTGGGTCACGACCTCGTCAGCGCCGAGGCTGTCCACGGCGACGTGGGCGGTGAGGTCGTGCTGCCCGTCCGGGACGGCGTCGGTCAGGACCCCGGACCGGTATGCCGTGAGGCTGCCGCGCGCCGGACGGGTGGTCCTCGTGTGCCCGTAGTCAACGGCGACGGTGAGGCCAGATGCACTGCGGGACAGCAGGTCTCGCCAGGCGATGTCACGGCTGAGCCCGATCTCCACCCTCTCGCCGGGTGTCGTCGTGGCCCACCACGCGTCCGCCCAGGCGAGCTCCACGCCGTCGATCGGGTCGCCCAACGACTCGGTGCCGGACTGGTCCACGAGGACCTCGCGCAGGGTGCCGTCGCCGTCGACCTCCGCAACGGTGCACGGGACGACGTCGAGCCACTCGTGGGCGAGGACGAGGGCCTCGAGGCCGCCCAGGCCGTCGGGGAGCCCGGCGCCGCCGGGGGAGCGCAGCCACGCCACGGCCTCCGGGAGGCCGGCCGGGCGGTCCACGACGTCCACCCCGAGGAGCTCGAGCTCGGGGCGCTGGTCGTGCAGGTGCGCGAGCAGCTCCCCGCGGCCGCACGCGAGGTCGACCACACGGCATACGCCGCTGTCGTCGGCGAGGCGCGCGACCACCTCGGCGAGGACGGCACCCAGCTCCCCGTGCGCGGAGGTCGTGAAGTGCCCGGCGGGTCCCTCGTCGCGCCGGTAGAAGCCGTCCGGTCCGTAGAGCGCGTCCTGCCACGCCTCGCGCCACCTCTGCATGCCTGAATCCTGCCTCGTGTGCCCCAGCGGAAGCCGGAGGTTCCTCTGGGGCACACAAGGCAGCCGGTGGGAGGTCCTGTGGATGACGCGGCGGCCGGGTCCCCGTTCTTGGACAGCATCACGGGTCATGAGGCCGCTTCCACCCGAGGTCGTCGCGCTCGCCAACCGCCAGAGCGGGGTCGTCGCCCGCCGGCAGCTGCGGCGAGCCGGCTTCACGCGCAAGCACGTGGACGCGCAGCTGGCGGCCGAACGGTGGCGGGAGCGCAGCCCCTCCGTGGTCAGCACGTTCACCGGGGACCTCACCCGCGAGCAGCTCGCGTGGCTCGGGGTGCTGCACGCCGGGCCGCCGGCGATCGTGGGTGGCTACAGCGCGCTCGAGCTCCACGGGCTCGCGAACTGGCACCGCCCGGACATCACCGTGCTGGTCCATGACGAAGAGCACCTCGAGCCGCTTGCCGGGGTCGACTGGTTCCGGACCCGACGGCCCTTGGACCTGTGGCACTCGGGGAGCCGGGAGCTGCCCATGGCTCGGGTGGAGCCCGCGGCCCTGCTGTGCGCAGCCTACGAACCGAGCTGGCGGACCGCCCAGGGGCTGCTGGCGGCGGTCGTCCAGGAGCGGCTCACGACGGCCGCCGGGCTCGGCGCGCAGCTGGAGCGCATGAAGCCGCTCCGGCGTGCGCCCCGCTTCCGGGTGCTGCTGGCGGAGATCGAGGGTGGCGCCGGCTCGCTCGCGGAGATCGACGTGACCCGGATGTGCCGCGACCACGGCCTGCCACGCCCGACCCGCCAGCGGCGTCGCAAGGACCACGCCGGCCGGTGGCGCTACACCGACTGCGAGTGGGACCTGCCCGACGGCACCGTGCTCGTCCTCGAGGTGGACGGCGCGTTCCACATGAAGGTGGAGCACTGGGAGGACGACATCCAGCGCCAGCGGCGGCTCACCACGGACTCGCTGCCTTGTGTGCCTGAGCGGAACCTCTGGCTTCCGCTGGGGCACACAAGGCCTAGGTTTGGGGGCGTGAACGCAGGCGAGCACCCCGCGCGGCTCTCGATCGGGGTCATCGGCGCCGGTCGCGTCGGTGCCGTCCTGGGTGCCGCGCTCGGCCGCGCCGGCCACCACGTGCAGGCCGCGTATGCCGTGAGCGACGAGAGCCGGGACCGTGCGGCCGCGCTGCTCCCGGGTGTCCCGCTCAGGGACGTGCCCGACGTCATCGACGGCGCCGATCTCGTGCTGCTCGCCGTGCCCGACGACTCCCTGGCCGAGCTGGTGAGCGGTCTCGCGGCCACCGACGCGTGGCAGGCGGGACAGATCGTCGTGCACACCTCGGGCCGGCACGGCACGAGCATCCTGCGGCCGGCGATGCGCTCGCACGTCCTCCCGCTGGCGATCCACCCGGCGATGACCTTCACGGGGACCGCCCTCGACCTCGGCCGGCTCGAGGAGTGCGCCTTCGGCATCAGCGGCCCGGAGGCGCTGCGCCCGATGGCGGAGGCGCTCGTCGTCGAGATGGGGGGTGACCCGGTGTGGGTGGCCGAGGAACAGCGCAGCGCCTACCACGCGGCGCTCGCGCACGGCTCCAACCATCTCGTCACCCTGGTCGCCGAGGCGATGGAGGTGCTGCGGGCCGCCGGTGTCGAGAACCCGCGCGCGGTCCTGGGCCCACTCAGCCGCGCCGCCCTCGACAACGCCCTGCGCCTGGGTGACGCAGCGCTCACCGGTCCCGTCGCCCGCGGCGATGTGGGTACCGTGGGCACGCACCTGCGCGAGCTGGACCGGATCTCCCCCGAGATCCGCACGACCTACGTCGCCATGGCCCGGGCCACCGCGGTGCGTGCACTCGAGAGCGGGCGGCTCCAGCCGTCGGCCGCCGAGCCCTTGCTCGACATCCTCGCCGACCAGGAGCCACCCCCGTGACCCAAGCCCCGACCACGCCGCTGGTCGTGACCAGCCGCGACGACCTGCGCGCCGCCCGTGCCGCGCTCAGCGGCGACGACGTCGCGGTCGTCATGACGATGGGGGCGCTGCACGAGGGGCACGCCGAGCTGATCCGCGAGGCGCGGCGGGCGGCCGAGCACGTCATCCTCACGATCTTCCTCAACCCCCTGCAGTTCGGTCCCAAGGAGGACCTGTCCCGCTATCCCCGCACGTTCGACGACGACATGCGGATCGCCACCGACGCCGGGGTCGACCTCGTCTTCGCGCCCACCCCCGACGTGGTCTACCCCGACGGCGACCCCGGGGTGCGCGTCTCGGCCGGTCCGCTCGGCGACGTCCTCGAGGGCACGTCACGTCCCGGGCACTTCGACGGCATGCTCACCGTCGTCGGCAAGCTGCTGCACCTCACCGGTGCCCGCCGGGCCTTCTTCGGGCAGAAGGACGCGCAGCAGCTCCTCCTCATCCGGCGCATGGTGCGTGACCTGGACTTCCCCGTCGAGGTGGTCTCCGTCCCGACGGTGCGGGAGAGCGACGGGCTCGCCCTCAGCAGCCGCAACACCTACCTCACCCCCTCCGACCGTGAGGTCGCCCTCTGCCTCAGCCGGGCGCTCGCTCGAGGCGGTGAGGCCGCAGCCCTCGGCCCCTCGGCCATCCGCCGCGCCGCCCGCGCAGTGCTCGTCGAGGAGCCGCTCGCCCTCGTCGACTACCTCGTCCTCGTCCACCCGAGCACCCTCCAGGACGTGCCCGAGTGGTACCGCGGGGAGGCCCTGCTCGCCGTCGCCGCCCGCGTCGGCACCACCCGGCTCATCGACAACACCCCGATCCTCGTCGGGCCGGGTGGCGGACGCCTCGACGTCTTCTCGCAGCCCGACCCGAACGGCACGACCCCCGCCGGCCCCGCCGCCGGCTGACCCCAGGAGCCCACGCCCATGTACCGCTACATGCTGCACAGCAAGATCCACCGCGCGACGGTGACCCAGGCCGACCTGCACTACGTCGGCTCGCTCACCATCGACATGGACCTCATGGAGGCCGCGGACCTGCTCCCCGGACAGCAGGTCGACGTCGTCGACGTCGACAACGGCAACCGGCTGACGACCTACGCCATCGAGGGCGAGCGCGGCACCGGCATCCTCTGCATCAACGGCGCGGCCGCCAGGCTCATCTCGCCCGGCGACACCGTGATCATCATCGCCTACGCGTCCATGACCGACGAGGACGCACGCAGCCACGACCCGCACGTCGTCTTCGTCGACAAGGACAACAGGATCGTCGAGGTCGGCGACGACGGCGGTGACGTCCCGGAGGGCTACGGCCTCATGACGTCGGCCGTGACGAAGCGCTCCCACGGGTGACCGCGGCCTCCCCGACTCCGGACGCCCTGAGTATGCCGTCCGCCCCCGACCGCGCCTCGGCCCCGGACCGCGCCCCTGCTCCCGACCGCCCGCCGGTCCACATCCCGCGGGCGCTCACCGCGCCCGCGCCCGGCTGGACCACCTCCGCCGACGTCATCGTCGTCGGCTCGGGCATCGCCGGGCTGACGTGTGCGCTGCGGCTTCGGGAGCAGGTCGACCGGGTGCTCCTCGTGACCAAGACCGTCCTCGACGAGGGCTCGACGGCGTGGGCGCAGGGCGGCATCGCGGCCGCGCTGCACCCGGAGGACTCCCCGGCCGAGCACCTCGAGGACACCCTCGTGGCCGGTGTCGGGCTCTGCGACCGAGAGGCCGTGGCGGCGCTCGTCACCGAGGGTCCGCCCCGGGTCCACGAGCTCGTCGCCCTGGGTGCGGAGTTCGACCTCGACGCGGAGGGCGAGATCAAGCTGACCCGGGAGGGTGGCCACCACCGCGACCGCATCGCCCACGCCGGCGGCGACGCCACGGGGCGCGAGATCTCCCGCGCGCTCATCGCCGCGCTGCACCGCGTCATCGACGACCCCGGCATCGAGGTGGTCGAGCACGCCCTCGTCGTCGACCTGCTGCAGGACCATGCCCGGGTCGGGGCACCGGTGACGGGCGTGACGCTCCACGTCATCGGTGAGGGGCAGCTCGACGGGGTGGGTGCGGCATACGCACGCGCCGTCGTCCTCGCCACCGGTGGGCTCGGCCAGATCTACACCTCGACCACCAACCCGCCGGTCGCCACCGGCGACGGGATGGCCGCGGCGCTGCGTGCGGGGGCTCGGATGACCGACCTGGAGTTCGTCCAGTTCCACCCGACCGTGCTGTTCCTCGGCGAGGGCTCGACCGGCCAGCAGCCGCTCATCTCCGAGGCGGTCCGCGGCGAGGGGGCCTTCCTCGTGGATGCCCAGGGCCACCGGATCATGGAGGGACGCCATCCGCTCGAGGACCTCGCGCCGCGCGACGTCGTGGCCCGGGCGATCCTCGAGACGATGCGCGAGCAGGACACCGACCACGTCTTCCTCGACGCGCGACACCTCGGCGCCGACTTCCTCGCGGCGCGCTTCCCCTCGATCGTCGCGAGCTGCCGGTCGCTGGGCTTCGACCCGGCGACGGACCTGCTGGCGGTCGCGCCGGCGCAGCACTACGCGTCCGGCGGGATCGAGACGGACCTGCACGGGCGGTCGTCGCTGCCCGGCCTCTACGCGTGCGGTGAGTGCTCGTGCACCGGGGTGCACGGCGCGAACCGGCTCGCCTCGAACAGCCTGCTCGAGGGCCTCGTCTTCGCCAGCCGGATCGCCCTCGACATCCCGGCGCGCATCGCGGCCGGCGAGCTGCCCGACGCCGTGGTCCCCGCCTCGCCGAGTCGTGCCGGCGACACCTCGCCCGGGGCCCTCGTCGACAGCTCGCAGCGCCTGACCGTCCAGCGGGCGATGACGCACGGCTCCGGGCCGGTGCGCTCGGCGGACGCCGGGGCGGCCACCGCGGCGACGCTCGCCGAGCTGGCCGCGTTGCCCCCCTCGACCGCCGCGCCGGGTCCGAGGTCGTGGGAGACCACCAACCTGCTGCACCTGGGTCTGGCGCTGACCGAGCTCGCGCGCCGGCGCGAGGAGACGCGCGGGGGCCACGTGCGCAGCGACTTCCCCGACCGCGACGACGCCCGGTGGCTCGTCCGCCAGAGCGTCACCGTGGCACCCGACCGAACCCTCCACCTCACCGAACGGACCCCGCCGTGACAAAGCACGCGACCGACCTCACCTTCCCCGAGGCGGACGCCCGCCGTGTCGTGACGGGCGCCCTCGACGAGGACCTCGGTGGCCCCGACGGCGTCGACGTCACCACGACGGCCACGATCCCCGAGTCGCAGACCACCCACGCGGCCGTCGTCGCGCGAGAGGACGGCGTCGTCGCGGGGGTGGCGGTCATCGCGCTGACCCTCGACGAGGTCGCCCGCCGGCTGGGCGCCACACCGGTCGAGGTGACGGCCAAGGTCGCCGACGGCGACCGCGTGTCGCGTGGTGACGTCGTCACGGAGCTCTCGGGGTCGACCCGGGTCACCCTCGTCGCCGAGCGGACCCTCCTCAACGTCGTCAGCCGCCTCTCCGGGGTCGCGACCCACACCCGGCGCTGGGCCGACGTCCTGGAGGGATCGGGCGCAACGGTGCTCGACACCCGCAAGACCACACCGGGCCTGAGGGCCCTTGAGAAGTTCGCGGTGCGCGCGGGTGGCGGCACCAACAAGCGGATGGGCCTGCACGACGTCGCCATGATCAAGGACAACCACAAGCTGGCCGCCGGAAGCCTCGCCGCGGCATACGCAGCGGTGCGCGAGCAGTTTCCGCAGGTGCCGGTGCAGGTCGAGGTGACCACGACGGCCGAGGCGCTGGAGTCCGTCGCGGCGGGAGCGCGGTTCCTGTTGTGCGACAACATGTCCACGACACTGCTGCGGGAGACCGTCGAGGCGGTGCGTTCGACCGGCGAGCAGGTCGAGATCGAGGCCACCGGAGGCCTGACCCTCGAGGTCGCCGCCGGCTACGCCGCGACCGGTGTCGACTACCTCAGCGTCGGCGGGCTCACCCACTCCTCGCCCATCCTCGACCTGGCCCTCGACCTCCGAGCCTGACGCGAACGTTGCCGACATCTTGTGACCTATTGGTCGAAAAGTGCGCACGTCCGGGGGTGTCGCCGGTGAGCGGGAGGACGACCACGGTGTGTCTGGGGGTCAGCGGCCCTTGCGGAGGGCGGGGGTGCCGGCGGCGACCGTCGCGGGGTGGACGAAGAGCGGCAGCAGCCGGCGGGAGGCCGGGGTGCGCAGCGCCTTGACCGCGGCGAGGTGGGCCTCGCAGCGGAGGACGAGCTCGAGGTAGGCCGGCTCGCCCATGAGCTCGACGAGCTCGGCGCGGTTGCTGCGGTAGACCGGCTCGGCACCGACGTGCGCGTCCGGGTTGCCGGAGCAGTACCAGTCGAGCTCGTGCCCGCCCGGCCCCCAGCCGCGCCGGTCGTACTCGCCGATCGACACCTCGAGGTAGCTCGTCTCGTCGGTCTGCTCGACCGTGCGGAAGGTCCGCCGGATCGGCAGCTGCCAGCAGACGTCCGGCTTCTGCGTGTGCGGGGCCTCGCCGGTGAGGACGGCGTGCTGGTGCAGGGCGCAGCCCGCCCCCGCCGGGAAGCCGGGACGGTTGAGGAAGATGCAGGCACCGTCGACGACCCTGGTCTTGCGGGCGCCGTCCTCGTCCTCGGTCCAGGCCGAGACCTTGGTGGGGTTCTTGCGGTCGGGCCGCATCTGCCACTCGTCCTCACCCAGCTCCTTGACGACGGCCGCCACGCGGGCGAGGTCGTCGTCGTCGGAGAAGTGGGCGCCGAGGGTGCAGCACCCGTCGTCGGGGCGGTCGGCGTAGATGCCCTCGCAGCCCGAGCCGAAGATGCACGTCCAGCGCGAGGTCAGCCAGGTGAGGTCGCACCGGAACCGTTGTGCCGGGTCGGCGGGGTCCGGGAACTCCACCCAGGTCCGGGGGATGTCCAGCGGGGTCTCGGCCACCGGCTCACCCTATGTCGCGGACGCCGACTACCGTGGACCCATGCGGCTCGGGGTGATCGACGTGGGTTCGAACACCGTGCACCTCCTCGTCGTGGACGCCCACAGCGGGGCCCAGCCGCTGCCGGCCAGCTCCCACAAGCGCGAGCTCCGGCTCTCCGAGCACGTCACCGACTCCGGCGCGATCGCCGACTCGGGCCGCGACCAGCTCTGCAGCTTCGTCGAGGAGTGCCTCGCGGTCGCCGACGACTCCGGCGTCGAGGACCTCATGGGTTTCGTCACCAGCGCCATCCGCGAGGCGCCCAACGGTGACGAGGTCCTCGCCGAGGTCAAGAACCGCACCGGGGTGCTGCTCGAGGTCCTCTCCGGGACCGACGAGGCACGCCTGACCTTCCTCGCGGCCCGCCGGTGGTTCGGGTGGTCCGCCGGCACCCTGCTCGTCGCCGACATCGGCGGAGGCTCCCTCGAGATCGCGCAGGGGATGGACGAGGACCCCGACGTCGCGATCTCGCTGCCGCTCGGCGCGGGACGCGTCACCCGCGACCACCTGGCCGGCGACCCTCCGGGTGAGGCCGCCGTCCGGGCCACCCGCAAGCACGTGCGCGCCACCATCGCCCGCGAGCTCCGCCCGCTCGCCAAGGCCGGTGCACCGGACCGCGTCGTCGGCACGTCCAAGACGATGCGTTCGCTCGCCCGCGTCACCGGCGCGGCTCCCAGCTCCGAGGGCATGTATGCCGTCCGCTTCCTCGAGCGCGCCGCCCTCGACGCCGTGCTGCCGAGGATCGCCACCATGACCGCCGCCCAGCGCAGCGGCCTCCCGGGTGTCTCGGCCTCGCGGGCCCGGCAGCTGCTCGCCGGAGGCATCGTGGCCTCGGCGACGATGGACCTGCTCGGGGTCGACCGGCTCGAGATCTGCCCGTGGGCGCTGCGCGAGGGCATCATCCTGCGCAGGCTCGACGGAATGCACTGATGGCGCCCCGTGACGGGGTGGCCATCCCGGACATCCCGGTCACGCTGTCCACCGCGTCGGTCTACCCGGAGAACTGCGCGTCCGCCTTCCAGTACGCCGCCCGCATGGGCTACGACGGCGTGGAGGTCATGGTCTGGACCGACCCGGTGACGCAGGAGGCCGGCGCGCTGCGCGCGCTCTCCGAGCTGCACGGCGTACCCATCCTGTCGATCCACGCCCCGACGTTGCTCATCAGCCAGCGGATCTTCGGCGTCGAGCCGTGGGGCAAGGTCGACCGGTCGCTCGAGCTGGCGCACGAGGTGGGCGCGAGGACGGTCGTGCTGCACCCGCCGTTCCGCTGGCAGAAGGAGTACGCACGGGACTTCACCGACGGCATCGCCACCCGCGAGCACGACTCCGGGATCACCATCGCCGTCGAGAACATGTACCCGTGGCGTGTGGGCAACCGCGTCATCGAGGCCTACCTGCCGCACTGGGACCCGGTGCCCCAGCCGTACGACCACGTCACCCTGGACCTCTCGCACACCGCCACCGCCGGCTCGGACGCCCTGGAGATGGTGGCCGCGCTGGGGCCGCGCCTGACGCACCTGCACCTCGCCGATGGGATCGGGTCGATGAAGGACGAGCACCTCGTTCCCGGCCGGGGGTCGCAACCCTGCGCGGGGGTGCTGGATGCGTTGGTGCACAACGGCTTTGCCGGCTCGGTCGTCGTCGAGATCTCGACCCGTCGGATGACGGCCGAGCAGCGTGAGATGTCGCTCGTCGAGTCCCTCGCGTTCTGCCGGCTGCACCTGGCCGCCGCCCTCGAGGTCGAGGAGGACGCATGAGCCCGCGGGGGCGTCGGCCCGGCGGAGAGGACACCCGTGCAGCGATCATCACCGCGGCCCGGTCGGAGTTCGCCCAGCGCGGCTACGACGGCACGTCGATGCGAGCCGTCGCCCGCGGGGCAGGCGTCGACCCACGGATGGTGCACCACTACTTCGACGGCAAGTCCGCCCTCTTCGCCGAGGTGCTCGCCCTGCCGGCGGACCCGGCCGTCCTCGTCGAGAGGATCGCGGCGGCCCCGCGGGCCCAGCTGGGTGAGACCCTCGCCCGGGTCTTCCTGTCGGTCTGGGACACCCCCGAGGGGCGCCAGCGCTTCGCCGCGATGTTCGCCGCCGCGGCGGCCCAGGAGGAGCATGCCCGGATGGTGCGGGAGTTCGTCGGGCACGAGATCCTGCGCCGCGTCGTCGAGACGCTGCAGGTGGACGACGAGCGCCCGGCCGGCGCCGGGTCCCTCGAGGTGCGGGTGGCCCTCGGCGCGGCCCAGCTCATCGGGATGGGAGTGCTCCGCTACGTCGTGCGTGTGCCGGCGCTCGCGGACGCGTCCGTGGACGAGATCGTCGCCGTTCTCGGCCCCACGCTCCAGGCGCACCTGCTCCCCGAAGGCTGACGCCTCGGGCGCAGCCGAGGCCCGCGAGAAAAGGGGGTTGTGCCATCCCGTCAGCGGGTCTAAATTCATCACATGATGAAAACCAGCGACGCCATCGTCGTGGAGCACCTGCGGGTGGTCCGCGGCGAGCGGGTGGTCCTCCCCGACCTCAGCGTCCGCGTGCCCGCCGGGGAGGTCGTGGGCCTGCTCGGCCCGAGCGGCGGGGGCAAGTCGACCCTGATGCGCGCCATCGTCGGCGTGCAGCAGGTCGAGTCGGGGAAGGTGACCGTCCTCGGGAAGCCCGCCGGCTCGGCCGGCCTCCGGCGCCGCGTCGGCTACGTCACCCAAGCGCCCAGCGTCTACGCCGACCTCACCGTGCGCCACAACCTGCGCTACTTCGCCACCGTCCTCGGAGCGAGCGGCGACGCGGTCGACCGCGCCGTCGACGCGGTCGACCTCACCAGCCACGCCGACACCCCGGTCGGGCGCCTCTCCGGCGGCCAGAAGTCACGGGTCTCACTCGCCGCGGCCCTCGTCGGCGACCCCGAGGTGCTCGTCCTCGACGAGCCGACCGTGGGGCTCGACCCGGTCCTGCGCCGCGACCTCTGGGACCTCTTCCGGCGCCTGGCCCACGAGCAGGGACGCACCCTCCTCGTGTCGAGCCACGTCATGGACGAGGCGACCCGCTGCGACCGCCTCCTCCTGCTCCGCGAGGGGACGATCCTCAGTGACTCGACGCTCCCCGAGCTGCTCGCACGCACCGGGGCGGTCGACGCGGAGCACGCCTTCCTCGGCCTCGTGGACGACGCCGCGCGGACGGGGGAGCGGTCGTGAACGCCCGGCTCACCCTCGCCACCGCGGTGCGCATCCTGCGCCAGCTCCGCTCCGACCACCGCACCATCGCGATGATGCTCGTCGTGCCGTGCGTGCTCGTCGGGCTGCTCGCCTGGATCTTCGACGGGACACCGGTCTTCGACCGGACCGGCGCGGCGCTCCTCGGGGTCTTCCCGTTCGTCGTCATGTTCATCGTCACGAGCGTGGCGACCCTGCGCGAACGCACCTCCGGCACGCTCGAGCGGCTGCTCACGACCCCGCTGGGCAAGGGCGACTTCATGCTCGGCTACGCCATCGCGTTCGGCACGATGGCCGTCATGCAGGCGCTGGTGGCCACGGCCTTCGCCGTCTGGGTGTGCGACCTCGACGTCGCCGGCCCCGTGTGGCTGCTCGTCGTCGTGGCCGTCTGCGACGCCCTGCTCGGCACCGCGCTGGGTCTGCTCGTGAGCGGGTTCGCGTCGACCGAGTTCCAGGCGGTGCAGTTCATGCCGGCGCTTGTCCTGCCGCAGTTCCTGCTGTGCGGGCTGCTCGTGCCCCGCGAGTCCCTGCCCAGCGTCCTCGCGGCCGTCTCCGACTGGCTCCCCCTCTCGTATGCCGTTGACGCGATGCGCACGATCGCCTCGGTCCCGGAGCCGCTCGGGGAGGTCTCGGGCGACCTCTCGGTCATCGTCGCCGCCATCGTGCTCGCCCTCGCGCTCGGCAGCCTCACCCTGCGACGGCGCACCCCCTGACGCGACGGGGCGCCCGCAGCGCGAGGTGCGTCGCCGGCATACGTCCTGAGTGGAGCGGTTAGCCTGACCTGCGTGGACGCCTCAGACCTCCTTCGCGGAACCCTCCTGCACCTGTCCGACTCGTCGATGGTCCGCACGACCATCGAGAAGGCGCCGGTGAGCCGGCACGTCGTCCAGCGCTATGTGCCGGGCACGGCGATCGCCGACGCGGTCGAGGCGTCCGCCCGGCTGCGTGCCACGAACCGCATGGCGACGATCGACTACCTCGGCGAGGACACGCTCGACGCAGGGCAGGCCGCTCACACCGTCGACACCTACGTCGGGCTGCTCCGGGCGCTCAAGGCACGCGACCTGTCCCAGTTCGGCGCCGCCGAGGTCAGCGTCAAGCTCAGCGCCGTCGGCCAGTCGCTGCCGCAGGACGGCGAGCGGATCGCCCTCGACAACGCACGCACCATCTGTGAGGCGGCCGCCGACGCGGGCACGACCGTGACGCTCGACATGGAGGACCACACGACGACGGACTCGACGCTGTCGATCCTCGCCGAGCTCCGCAAGGACTTCCCGGAGACCGGGGCCGTCCTCCAGTCCTACCTCCACCGCACCGAGTCCGACTGCCGCGACCTCGCCACGGCAGGCAGTCGCGTCCGCCTGTGCAAGGGCGCCTACAAGGAGCCGGCCTCCGTCGCCTACCAGGACGCCGAGGACGTCGACCTGTCCTACGTGCGGTGCCTCAAGGTGCTGATGGCCGGCGAGGGCTACCCGATGGTCGCGAGCCACGACCCGCGCCTCATCGACATCGCGCGTGCGCTGGCCAGCCGGCAGGGCCGTGAGCCCGACTCGTACGAGTTCCAGATGCTCTACGGCATCCGCCCCGACGAGCAGACCCGTATCGCCGACCGTGGTCACCAGATGCGCGTCTACGTGCCCTTCGGCGAGGAGTGGTACGGCTACCTCATGCGCCGGATGGCCGAGCGCCCCGCCAACCTCACGTTCTTCCTGCGCAGCCTCGTCTCCAAGGGCTGACCAGCCCGACGCGTCCGACCGGCGGGCACTACTCTCGCGCCATGGGAACGGTGGCGATCTTCGGTGCGGGTGTCATGGGCGAGACGTTGCTCTCGGGGCTGCTGCGAGCCGGCCGGCCCGCGGACGACCTCCTCATCACCGAGCGCCGCGCCGACCGCGCCGCCGAGCTGACCGACAAGTACGGCGTTCGGGCCCTCAGCAACGTCGAGGCGGCCCGGAAGGCCGACACCCTCGTCCTCGTCGTCAAGCCCCAGGACATGGCCGCGCTGCTCGACGAGATCAGCCCGCACGTCGCCGAGGGCAACCTCGTCGTCAGCCTCGCTGCCGGCATCACCACCGAGTTCCTCGAGAGCCGCCTGGCAGAAGGGCGCTCGGTCGTCCGGGTCATGCCCAACACCCCGGCCCTCGTCGACCAGGGGATGGCGGCGGTCAGCGCCGGGAAGCACTGCGTGCCCGAGCAGCTCCAGCACGCCATCGAGCTGCTCGCCGCCACCGGCAAGGTGACCGAGGTGCCGGAGAAGCAGCTGGACGCGGTGACCGCGATCTCCGGCAGCGGGCCGGCCTACATCTTCTACGTCGTCGAGGCGATGATCGAGGCCGGCGTCGTCCTCGGGATGCCGCGCTCCACGGCCACCGAGCTCGTGACCCAGACCCTCTACGGCGCTGCGACGATGCTGCGCGAGACCGGGCAGCACCCGACCGTCCTGCGTGAGCAGGTCACCTCCCCGGGCGGGACGACCGCGGCCGCCCTGCGCGAGCTCGACGACCACAAGGTGCGAGCGGCGTTCATCAGTGCGATGGAGGCTGCCGCGATCCGCTCGCGGGAGCTCTCCGGTGGCTGAGCGCGGCCACTCCGTCAGCATCGTCCCGGTCACCGAGGACAACTGGCGCACCTACCGCGACGTCCGCCTCGCCGCGCTGCTCGACACGCCACGCGCCTTCGCCAACACGTATGCCGTGAGCGCGGCCTATCCCGACGAGTCCTGGCTCGCCCGGCTCACCTCGATGACGGTGTGGCTGGCGCTCGACGCCGACCGGCCCGTCGGGACGGTTTCGCTCTGGCACGACGCCCGGCAGTCCGCCGACGAGGTGTACCTCATCGGCATGTGGGTCTCGGCGTCGGTGCGCGGCAGGGGCGTCGGTGACCTCCTCGTCGCGACCGCCCTCGGCGCGGCCGGTGAGGCCGGGTACGCCCAGGTGCGCCTCGAGGTCGCCGAGGAGAACCTGCCCGCCATGCGGCTCTACGAGCGCCATGGCTTCGTCCGTGACGGCAGCACGTGGGACAACCCGCTCTACGGCGGGATCCGGGAGATCGGGTACTCCGTCAGGGTGGACCCGGGTTGCTCCCGCTCCGAGGGGTCGGGGACAGTGGTCCCATGAGCGAGATCACCGTGCGCCCGCTGGGCGAAGAGGACTGGAAGCAGTACCGCGAGATTCGGCTGACCGCTCTGCGCGAGTCGCCGGAGGCCTTTGCGGCCACGCTCGAGGAGGAAGAAGCCTTCGACGAGGACTTCTGGCGCCTGCGGATGACGCGCTCCGACCGTCTCGTCGCCGAGCGCGACTCCGCGGCCCTCGGCATCGTCAGCGTGGGTGCCTCGTCCGACGAGAACCCGCACACCTCGGAGCTGTTTGGCCTTTGGGTCTCGCCCGAGGCGCGCGGCAGCGGTGTGGCCACCGCGCTCGTTCGCGCCGGCGCCGTGCTCGCTCGTGACAAGGGCCAGCGTCAGCTCGCCTACTGGGTGGGCAGCGACAACGGCCGGGCCGTGGCGTTCGCCAGCGGCTTCGGCTTCCGTCCCACGGCCGAGCGCCGGCCCATGCGGGTCAAGAGCGAGGACGACGAGGACGAGGTAGCCATGGTGCTGGCGCTCGGCGGCGACCGCGGGTCCGTTCCTACCGACTTCTAGGCTCTTCCGCCCGTCGCTGGGCTGTCGCGCAGGCGTATGCCGTTCGCCGCAGTCCCATCCGCGGCTCGCGCGCTGAGCGCGCTTCCCGCTCCCGCCAGGCCCAGCCAGCGGCGAACGGCATACGCCTTCGCTCCGCTCGGCATGCGCGGCTCCTTGCCCGCTTGTCCCGGGCCCGCGTCTCTGCCTCGCGGCTTGTTGGTCCTAGGGGCGGGAGGCGAGGCGTTCGAGGAGCTCGGTGGGGCCGCTGACGATGAGGGTGTCGTGGGCGGAGACCTTGGTGGAGGGGACGGCATACGTGAAGTCCTCGCCGGGGGCCTTCACGCCGACGATCGTCACGCCGTACTTCGAGCGCAGCGCGCTCTGCGCCAGGGTGAAGCCGATGGCCTCGGTGGGCGGGCGCATCTTGACGATGGCGAACCCGTCGTCGAACTCGATGTAGTCCTGGAGCTTGCCGCCGACGAGGTGGGCGACGCGCCGGCCCGTGTCGGCCTCGGGCCGGACGATGTGCTGCACACCGATCCGGTCGAGGATGCGCGCGTGCTCGGGTGACATCGCCTTGGCCCAGATGTCGGGGACGCCGGCGTCCACGAGGTTCGCCGAGGCGAGGACCGACGCCTCGATCGAGGAGCCGACGCCGACCACGGCGATCTTGTAGCGCTGCGCCTTGGCATCCCTGACCACCTCGGCCTCGGTGGCATCGGCATGGATGACCGAGCTGAGCCGTCCGAGGAACTTCTCGGCGAGGAACCCGTCCTTCTCGATGGCGACGACCCGGTGGCCCAGACGGCGCAGCTCGAGGGCCGCAGCCCCACCGAACCGACCCAGGCCCACGACGAGGACGTCGAGATCGCTGTTCTTGCCTCCCACGCATTCCTCCTGACGACGGACACAACGGGTCGAGGCTAGCCCTCCCACGGCCCCTGCCGGGTAGCGTGCCCGACATGGCTCATCGCACGCGCCTCGTCTGGGACGACGGCTTCACGGCCTACGACTTCGGGCCGACCCACCCGATGGGTCCCGTGCGACTGGCCCTGACGACCCGGCTCGCCGAGGCGCTGGGGGTCCTGGACGGCATCGAGGTGGTCAGTCCGGGTGTCGCGAGCGACGAGCTGCTCGAGACGGTTCACGACGCGGGCTACGTCGCGGCGGTGCGCGCGGCCTCGGCCGACCCCGCCCGCGCCGACGAGCGCCGAGGCCTCGGCACCGAGGACGACCCGGCCTTCGCGGGGATGCACGAGGCGAGCGCCCGGATCGTGCAGGGGACGGTCGACCTCTGCGACGCCGTGTGGAGCGGGGAGATCGACCACGGGGTGAACTACTGCGGCGGGCTGCACCACGCCATGGCCACCCATGCCGCAGGGTTCTGCATCTACAACGACATCGCCGTCGGCATCCAGCGACTCCTCGACAACGGCGCGGAGCGGGTCGCCTACGTCGACATCGACGTCCACCACGGCGACGGGGTGGAGCGGATCTTCTGGAACGACCCGCGGGTCCTCACGGTCTCGGTGCACGAGTCCGGACGGGCGCTCTTCCCCGGGACCGGCTGGCCGGCCGACGTCGGCGGACCGGACGCACGGGGGACGGCGGTCAACGTCGCCGTGCCCCCGGGCACCGGTGACTCCGAGTGGCTGCGGGCGATCGAGGCCGTCGTCCCCCAGGTGGTCGCGGCGTTCGACCCCCAGGTCCTCGTCTCGCAGCACGGCTGCGACAGCCACCGGCAGGACCCGCTCGCCCACCTGTCGGTCTCCATCGACGCCCAGCGCCGGGCACACGAGTGCCTCCACCGGCTGGCCCACGACCACGCGGACGGCAAGTGGGTCGCCCTCGGCGGTGGGGGCTACGAGCTCGTCGACGTCGTGCCCCGGTCGTGGACGCACCTCGCCGCCATCGCGGCCCACACCCCCGTCCCGGTGAGCACCGCCGTGCCTCAGTCCTGGCGCGACCACGCCCTCGAGGTCACCGGTCGCGACGGGCCCGCGACGATGGGTGACCTCGACCCCGCCGAGCTCCCCATCTGGGTGCAGCCGTGGGAGATGGGGCACAACCCCGACCGGCCCCTCGACGCGGCCATCCTCGCCACGCGCCAAGCGGTGTTCCCCCTCCACGGGCTCGACCCGTGGTTCGACTAGTGGGGGAATTTCCCCCACTGACCCGCGTGTCGACTGGACGCGGCAAACATTCCGCTCCAGCGACTTCCCCAATGGTCACACCAGCCCCTATGGTTGCTTCTTGCAGCCCGTAGATGACCGCCGACGGGGAAGTCGGCGATGCGAGCATGCAGAAGATCGAGGTGGAGATGTCCCACGAACGTCTTGCCGAGGCGCGGTTCCTGACCGTCGCCGAGGTGGCCTCGATCATGCGCGTGTCGAAGATGACCGTCTATCGCATGGTCCACGCGGGCGAGCTCCCCGCAGTGCGTGTCGGTCGGTCCTTCCGGGTTCCCGAGGACGAGGTGCAGAAGTATCTCCGGGACTCCTACATGGGCACCGCGTGAACGAGTAGGGATCTGCGACGAGGGCCGGGCCGGCATGGCCCGGCCTTCGTCGTGTGCGGACCCGTTTGGGCGCGCGGGCCCGGCGCCGGTAGGGTTGGCCCCTGACACACGCGCGCCGGTCGGCCGCGCCGGCCGACCAGCAGCTGCTGGTCCACGTCGTTCGTAAGCATTTTCTCCACAGCAAGGACTGCTCATGGGTTCAGTGATCAAGAAGCGCCGCAAGCGCATGGCGAAGAAGAAGCACCGCAAGCTGCTTCGCAAGACGCGCCACCAGCGCCGCAACAAGAAGTGACGCGTCCCTGACGCGACCGACGGCCCCTGCCACTCGTGGCGGGGGCCGTCGGTCGCTCCGGGGTGACCGCCCTCTCCATGCGTTTCCGCGACCCGTCGGCGGCAAGTAGGGTCGGGCTCGACACAACCGACGTGAAGAGAGGCAGTGTCCGTGGGCCAGGTGGTGCTCGTGACGGGGGTCTCCCGCTACATCGGGGGCGTGCTCGCCCGGAGGCTCGCGGCCGACCCCTCCGTCGACAGGGTCATCGGCGTCGACGTCATCCCTCCGCCCCGTGATCTCGGCCGCGCCGAGTTCGTGCGCGCCGACATCCGCAACCCGATGATCGGCAAGGTCATCGCCCAGGGCGACGTCGACACGGTGGTGCACGCCAACGTCATCGCGACGCCGACCTTCGCCGGGGGACGCACCCCGCAGAAGGAGATCAACGTCATCGGCACGATGCAGCTGCTCGCTGCGTGCCAGAAGGCCTCGACGGTCAAGCGGCTCGTCGTGAAGTCCACCGCCGCCGTCTACGGCTCGACCCCGCGCGACCCGGCGATGTTCACCGAGGAGATGTCGGCCAAGCGGCTGCCCTCGTCGGGCTTCGGCAAGGACTCGATCGAGGTCGAGGGCTACGTGCGCGGCTTCGCCCGACGCCGGCCGGACGCCGAGATCCTCACGCTGCGCTTCGCCAACATCATCGGTCCGCGGATCCGCACCTCGATCACCGACTACTTCAACCTGCCGGTCATCCCGATCCCGCTCGGCTACGACGCCCGCCTCCAGTTCTTCCACGAGGACGACGCGATCGCTGCCCTGGTGCGTGGGGTCACGGGGTTGACGACCGGAGTGGTCAACCTCGCCGGCGACGGCGTGCTCACCGTGACGCAGGCCGCGGGGCTGGTGCGACGGCCCTACGTCATGGTGCCCATGGCCGCGGCCGGACCGCTCGGCGGACTCGGCAAGCGCTTCGGTCTCGTCGACTTCAGCCCCGACCAGATGTCGTTCCTCGCGTTCGGCCGGGGCATGGACACGACCGTGATGCGCGAGAGCTTCGGCTTCATGCCCACGTTCACCACCCGCGCGGCCTTCGAGGACTTCGCCCGCACCGTGACCCCGGTGCTGCCGTCGCTCGACGCGGCGTCCGCTGCGGTCGGCGGGCTCGTCGGTGCCGCCCAGCAGGTCCTGGGTGTCTCGACCCGGGGGAGGAGGCACTGATGGCGACGAAGAAGACCGCGGCGAAGACGTCAGCCCCGACCAAGCCCGCGAAGGGAACAGCCACCGAGGCGGCAGCCACCAAGGCGACCCCCGCCGAGACGGCGGCCACCAAGGCGACCCCCGCCGAGACGGCGACCGCCAAGACGGCGAAGACGGCGAAGACGGCGAAGACGGCGAAGACGGTGGAGGCCAAGCGGGCCAGTGCCCCCCGCAGGACGTCGTCCGTGGCCGCCGGCGCCGCCCGGGCCTCCGGTGAGCGCGCCCGCCGCCGCTCCACCCCGCTGCTGTCCACGGCACCCGTCGAGGCGACCCCGGGGACGGCTGCCACCCCGGCACCCGCCGCTGCCGAGAGCCCTGCGTCGGCGCCGCGCACCGCGCACCGCCCCAGCCCGACCGCCCGAGGCACGGCCTCGACCAAGGCGACCCGGCAGGCCGGCATACGACCGCAGAGCCCGCGCGCCAGGCGAGCGGCGGACGAGGCCGCCCGGCGCCACCTGCGCGTGGCTGCCGTGCCCGACCCCGTGCCCGCCCCGGCAAAGCGAACCCCCTCCCCGGACCCGACGGCCACGCAGACCGACATGGCCCTGCCGGTGCCCGGCATCGAGGAGCTGCTGAGCGCGTCGATCGCCGCCATGCGCATCGCCGCGCAGGGCGCCGGGGTCTCGCCGGAGGAGATCGAGCGCCGCATCGCGTCGGCGCTCGCGTTCCTGCGCCGCCGGATCGAGGGCGACTACTCGGTCGACGAGTTCGGCTACGACGAGCACTTCGCCGAGAACGTCATCTTCCCGCTGCTGCGACCGATCTACCGCAGCTGGTTCCGGGTGGAGGTGCGTGGCCTCGAGAACATCCCCGCCGAGGGTGGTGCGCTCATCGTCAGCAACCACTCCGGCACGGTCGCGCTCGACTCGCTCATGGTCGCCCAGGCCCTGCACGACGAGCACCCGCAGCACCGGATCATGCGGGCGCTCGGCGCGGACCTCGTCTTCCAGACGCCGTTCATCGGCACCATGGCCCGTCGCGGAGGCTCGACCCTCGCGGCGCAGTCGGACGTCGAGCGGCTGTTCGCCAAGGGCGAGCTCGTCGGGGTCTTCCCCGAGGGCTTCAAGGGCGTCGGCAAGCCGTTCAAGGAGCGCTACAAGCTGCAGCGCTTCGGCCGGGGCGGCTTCGTGTCGGCCGCTCTCAAGGCCGGCGTGCCGATCATCCCCACGTCCGTCATCGGCGCCGAGGAGACCTATCCGATCCTCGGCAACATGAAGACGGTGGCGCGCCTGCTCGGCATGCCCTACGCGCCGATCACGCCGACGTTCCCGCTGCTCGGACCGCTCGGGCTGATCCCGCTCCCTAGCAAGTGGATCATCGAGTTCGGCGCACCGATCGACACCTCGAGCCACGGCGAGTCGGCCGCGGACGACCCGATGCTCGTCTTCGACCTCACCGACCAGGTGCGCGAGACGATCCAGCAGACCCTCTACTCGCTGCTCATGCAGCGCCGCTCCGTCTTCTTCTGACAGGCGATCCCGTATGCCGTCCGCTCCCGACCCGCGCGTCACCCTCATCGGCAAGCCCGGCTGCCACCTCTGCGAGGCCGCCCGGGCCGTCGTCGCCGAGGTGACCGCCGAGCTGGGGGAGTCGTTCACCGAGGTCTCGATCCTCGACAGCCCGGACCTCATGGCGCGCTACGCCGAGGAGATCCCGGTGACGCTGGTCGACGGGCGCCAGCACGACTACTGGCGGGTCGACCCCGCCCGGCTCCGCGCCGCGCTGGCCCGACCGCCCGCCTGACAGCCGTCGCGACGGGTCGCAGCCGGGAGTAAACGGTTGCACAGCGCGCTTGTACCAGAACCGTGCCACCACCCGGTGCGGGGGTCGGCTTGTGACTTTGTGCATGGCTTCACAAGTGCGTACGCTGGCCGGGTACCACCACTTCCAGACAGGAGCCGAAGGCCACGTGTCCGCCGACGTCGCAGCCCGCCGGGGCATCCCGGACGCGTCCGTGGCACGACTTCCCGGCTACCTGCAGGCCCTGACCAACCTCGCCGAGCGCGGCATCAGCTCGGTCAGCTCCGAGGAGCTCGCGGCGGCCGCCGGCGTCAGCTCGGCCAAGCTCCGCAAGGACCTCTCCCACCTCGGCTCGTACGGCGTGCGCGGTGTCGGCTACGAGGTGGACCGCCTGGCCTACGAGATCTCCACGGCCCTGGGCCTCACCCAGGACTGGCCTGTCGCGATCGTCGGCATGGGCAACCTCGGACGGGCGCTCGCGGCATACAGCGGTTTCGCGACGCGCGGCTTCAACGTCATCGCGCTCCTCGACCGTGACGACGCCCTCGTCGGCACGTCGGTCGGCGAGCGCGACGTGCGGCCGATGAGCGACCTCGACGACCTCGTGCGCGAGGACCGGCTCGCGATCGGCGTCATCGCCACGCCGGCCGACTCCGCCCAGGACGTCGCGGACCGCCTCGTGGGTGTCGGCGTCCGCTCCATCCTCAACTTCGCCCCCTGCGTGCTCGACGTGCCGAGCGACGTCATGGTCCGCAAGGTCGACCTGTCGACCGAGCTGCAGATCCTCGCCTTCCACGAGCAGCGCCGCACCGGTGAGCTCGACCTGGCGGCGCGCACCGATGTCGACGGAGTGGCGCTGTGAGCCTCCTCGTCCTCGGGCTGTCGCACCACGGCGCCCCCATCGAGCTCCTCGAGGCGGCGGCTCTCGACCCGCAGTCGCGCGGCCGGCTCGAGAGTGCCATCGTCGGCTCGGAGCACGTCGTCGAGGCGGTCGTCCTCTCGACGTGCAACCGCACCGAGGTCTACGCCGAGGGCGTGACCTTCCACGGGTCGCTGACGGCGGTGTCCGAGGCGCTCGCCGCGTCCACCGGTGTCCCGTTGGGCGAGCTCCAGCCGCACCTCTACGTGCACTACGAGGACCGTGGCATCGCCCACGCGTTCTCCGTCGCCGCAGGCCTGGACTCGATGGCCGTCGGTGAGGCCCAGATCCTCGGGCAGCTCCGCGCCGAGCTGAGCCGGGCGCAGCGCCGCGGCCACGTGGGCCCGGCGCTGAACACCCTTCTGCAGCAGGCCCTCCGGGTCGGCAAGCGGGTCCACAGCGAGACCGAGATCGACGAGGTGAGCCGTTCCCTCGTCAGTGCCGGGCTGGCCCTCGCCGACGACGTCGTGGGGCCGGTCGCCGGCGCCCGCGTGCTCGTCGTCGGTGCGGGTGGAATGGGGGCCCTCGCCGCCACGACGGTGACCCAGGCGGGCGCCGCGTCCGTGACCGTGGTCAACCGTGGGTTCGCCAGGGCCGAGCGGCTCGCCGAGCGCGTCGGCGGCACCGCCATCGGGTGGGAGAACCGCGCCGAGGCCCTGAGCGACGCCGACATCGTCATCTCGAGCACCGGTGCGACCGGTGTCGTCATCACCGCCCCCGACGTCGAGGCTGCCCGCCTCGAGCGTGACGGTCGCCCCCAGCTGTTCGTCGACCTCGCCCTCCCGCACGACGTCGACATCGCCGTGGCGGACCTCGACGGGGTCACCCGCATCGGGCTCGCCGAGCTGGGCGACCTGCTCAGCCGTGCCGGCGACGTCCCCCACGTCCGCGCGGCCCGCGACATCGTCACCGCTGAGGTCGCTGCCTACCTCACCGAGCGCTCGGCCGAGGCCGTGACCCCGACCGTCGCCGCCCTGCGCAGCCGCGCCAAGGAGGTCGTCGACGAGGAGATGGCCAGGCTCGAGCGCCGCACCCCCGAGCTCGCCGAGGGCGACCGCGCCGAGGTCCAGCGCGCCGTGCACCGCATCGTCGAGAAGCTCCTCCACGCTCCCACCGTGCGGGTCAAGGAGATGGCCCAGAGCGGCCAGGGCGGCAGCTACGCCAGGGCGCTGAGCGAGCTCTTCGACCTGCACCCGCACGACGTGTCCGTGGTCTCCACCCCTCCGCTGCGCGGTCCGGCCGACGACGAGGAGCAGACGCGATGACCCTGCGCCTCGGCACCCGTCGCTCCGCCCTCGCCACGACCCAGTCCACCTGGGTCGCCGACCGGCTGCGCGAGCTCGGTCACGACGTCGAGCTCGTCGAGATCACGACGGCCGGCGACCGCGACCGCACCACGCCGCTCGCGACCCTCGGCGGCACGGGCGTCTTCGTGTCGGCGCTGCGCGACGCCCTCCGCGACGGCACCGTCGACCTCGCCGTCCACTCGCTCAAGGACCTGCCGACCACGCCCGAGGACGACCTCGTGGTCGCCGGCATCCCGGTGCGCGAGGACCCGCGGGACGCGCTCGTCGCCCGCGACGGGCTCACGCTCGGTGAGCTGCCCGCCGGCGCCACCGTCGGGACCGGCTCGCCGCGCCGCCGGGCCCAGCTCGAGGCGCTCGGCCTCGGCCTCGAGCTGCGCGAGCTGCGCGGCAACGTCGACACCCGGCTCGCCAAGGTCACCGACGGCGAGCTCGACGCTGTCGTGCTCGCCCAGGCCGGTCTCTCGCGGCTGTCTCGCACGTCGGTCGTCACCGAGGTGCTCGACCCCATCCAGATGCTTCCGGCCCCCGGCCAGGGCGCCCTCGCCGTCGAGGTCCGCGCCGCCGACACCGCCACCCGCGACGCCGTCGCCGCCCTCGACGACGCGGACACCCGCGCCTGCGTGGTCGCCGAGCGCGCGGTCCTCGCCGAGCTCGAGGCCGGCTGCTCCGCACCGATCGGCGCGCTCGCCGAGATCGTCCTCGGCGACGACGGGGACGAGCTGTCCCTGCGTGCCGTCGTCGCGAGCACCGACGGCACCGGCGAGCTCCGACGCTCCGCCACCGGGCTGCCCGCCGACGCCGAGCGCGTCGGTCGCGCGCTCGCCCGACTCCTCATCGAGGACGGCGCTGCCGACCTCGCGCCCCTGAACACCGTCCACACCGAACGCCACGGAGCGTGACCAGTGAGCACCACCCGTTCGATCCGACCCACCACCGCCCGCACTCCCGCCCGCGTCGCCTTCGTCGGCGCCGGACCGGGTGACGCCGGGCTGATGACGGTGCGCGCCCTCGAGTACCTCGGTGAGGCCGATGCCGTCGTCATCGACCAGATCGCCCGCGAGGAGGTCGTCGAGCGGCACGCCCGCGCCGACGTCGAGGTCGTCGACGCCGGTCACGGTGAGCACGGGCAGCCGCTGACCCACGCCTCCCGCGCCAAGCTCGTCGTGCGCGCCGCCAAGGCCCACCCGGGTGGGCTCGTCGTGCGCCTCATGGACGGTGACCCGGCCACGTTCAACGGCCTCGCCGAGGAGGCCGCCGCCTGCGTCAAGGCCGGAGTTCCCTTCGAGGTCGTCCCCGGCGTCAGCTCGGTCAGCGCGGTCCCGACGTATGCCGGTGTCCCGCTCACGACGAGCGGCTCCCGCGGCATCCACGTCATCACCGCCGGGCAGAAGCTCAAGGACCTCGCGGTCGCCACCGACCCGTCCGTCACCGTCGTCGTCCTCGGCCAGCCCGACACCCTCGTCGGCACCCTCGAGGCGCTGCGCGAGGCCGGCCGGGCGGGCGAGACCCCCGTGGCGATCACCGAGCGCGGCACGACCGTCGAGCAGGTCACCGTCACGACGACGCTCGCCGAGGTCGCCACCGCCGCCACGTCGATCCAGTTCCCCGCCCTGGCCGTCGTCGGCGACACCGTCGCCCTGCGCGACCACCTGTCCTGGTTCGAGACCAAGCCGCTCTTCGGGTGGAACGTCCTCGTCCCGCGCACCAAGGACCAGTCCGGCCCGATGGTGCGTCGCCTCGAGCGCTACGGCGCCCGGGCCACGACGGTGCCGACCATCTCGGTCGAGCCGCCGCGCACCCCGCAGCAGATCGAGCGCGCGGTCAAGGGCCTCGTCACGGGTCGCTACGAGTGGGTCGGCTTCACCTCGGTCAACGCCGTCAAGGCGATCCGCGAGAAGTTCGAGGAGTTCGGCCTCGACGCCCGCTCCTTCGCCGGGCTCAAGGTCGCCGCCGTCGGTGGGGTCACCGCCGAGGCGCTGCGCGCGTGGGGCATCAACCCCGACCTCGTCCCCAGTGGCGAGCAGTCGGCACAGGGCCTGCTCGACGAGTGGCCGCCCTTCGACGAGCTGCTCGACCCGATCAACCGGGTCTTCCTGCCCCGCGCGGACATCGCCACCGAGACGCTCGTCGCCGGGCTCCACGAGATGGGCTGGGAGGTGGACGACGTCACGGCATACCGCACCGTCCGGGCCGCGCCGCCGGCCGCGCCGATCCGCGACGCCATCAAGAGCGGCAGCTACGACGCGGTGGTCTTCACGTCGAGCTCGACGGTGCGCAACCTCGTCGGCATCGCCGGCAAGCCGCACCCCTCGACGGTCATCGCCTGCATCGGCCCGGCCACGGCCAAGACGGCGGAGGAGTGCGGCCTGCGGGTCGACGTCCTCGCACCGGAGCCGTCCGCCGACCAGCTCGTCGACGCCCTCGCCGACCACGGTCGCTCGCTCGCGCTGACGGCCGAGGAGTCCGGTGGCGCCGCGGTGCGTCCCAGCCAGAAGCGGCCGACCGCCCGGCGTCGCGCGAAGTGACCGGAGGCCAGGTGCCCGTCAGCTCCCAGCGTCCGCGCCGCCTGCGGCAGTCGCCGGCGGTGCGGCGCCTCGTCGCGGAGACCCGGCTGCACCCGGCCGAGCTCGTCCTGCCCGTCTTCGTCCGGGAGGGCATCGACGAGCCCAAGCCCATCGCGGCCATGCCCGGCGTCGTGCAGCACACGCTCGACTCGCTCGTCGCCGAGGCGCACCGGTGCGTCGAGGCCGGCCTCGGGGGGATCATGGTCTTCGGGGTGCCCGAGGACGCGGCCAAGGACGCCGTGGGCTCCGGCGCGGACGCCGACGACGGCATCCTCAACGTCGCCCTGCGCCGCCTGGCCGACGCCGTCGGTGACGACCTCGTCGTCATGGCCGACCTGTGCCTCGACGAGTTCACCGACCACGGCCACTGCGGCGTGCTCGACGCCCACGGGCGCGTGGACAACGACGCGACGCTCTTCCGGTATGCCGCGATGGCGCTCGCGCAGGCCCGCGCCGGAGCGCACGTGCTCGGGCTCAGCGGGATGATGGACGGCCAGGTGGCCTTCGTGCGCGAGGCGCTCGACGAGGCCGGCTTCCCCGACACGATCCTGCTCGCGTATGCCGCGAAGTACACCTCCGCGCTCTACGGCCCGTTCCGCGAGGCCGTCCAGTCCTCGCTCGTCGGTGACCGGGCGACCTACCAGCAGGACCCGGCCAACTCGGCCGAGGCGCTGCGCGAGATCGAGCTCGACCTCGCCGAGGGGGCCGACATCCTCATGGTCAAGCCGGCCCAGCCGCACCTCGACATCGTGGCGCTCGCCGCCCAGACCTCGACGGTGCCGGTCGCGGCATACCAGATCTCCGGTGAGTACGCCCAGATCAAGGCGGCGGCCGAGCGCGGCTGGATCGACGGCGACCGCGCCGTCCTGGAGTCGCTGCTGCACATCCGCCGGGCCGGCGCGCAGATCATCCTCACCTACAGCGCCCTCGACGTCGCAAACCGCATCTGATTGCGAGAAACGGTCACCCCCGCCGGCCCGAAGGCCCTGCGGGGGTGACCGTTTCTCGCAATCAGTTGCGCAACAGAGCGTCAGGCCTGCTTGGCGAGCTGCACGTCGATGTTGATGGTGATCTTGTCGGAGACGAGGACGCCGCCACCCTCGACCGCGGCGTTCCAGGTGAGGCCCCAGTCCTTGCGGTTGACGGTCGTCGTGGCCTCGAAGCCGGCCTTGGTGTTGCCCCACGGGTCCTGGCCGACGCCACCGAACTCGACGTCGAAGGTCACCGGCTTGGTGACGTCCTTGATGGTGAGGTCGCCCGTGAGGGTCTCGCCGTCGAAGGAGGTCGAGCGGAAGGTCATGGCCGGGAACTGCTCGGCATCGAAGAAGTCGGCGCTCTTGAGGTGGGCGTCGCGGTCGGCGCTGCCGGTCTCGACGGAGGCGATCTGGGCGGCGACCTCGACGGAGGACTGCGTGATGTCCTCGGCGACCTCGACGGTGCCGGAGAGCTCACGGAAGCTGCCGCGGACCTTGGAGACCATGAGGTGGCGGGCGACGAACCCGACCTCGGTGTGGCTGCCGTCGATGGCCCAGGTGCCGGTGGGGAGCTGGATGGTGTCGGTGCTCGTGCTCATGGGAACTCCTGCAAGTGTGGGGGTGGTGTCGGTCAGGGGGTTCAACACCGGCCATCTTGTCAATATTTCAACCATCCGACATCTTTTCGGTGGCGGGCAATCGGCCAGGTCAGCGGTGGGGAGGCGCCGGTTCGCTAGCATGCGATCGTGAGCACAGGGGAGGAGCCGGCGGTCCGCTGGCTGTCGCACGAGGAGCAGCAGGCCTGGCGCGCCTACCTGCGGGCCCACCGTGAGCTGGAGGTGGCGCTCGAGCGTGACCTCGACGCGTTCGGCATGAGCCTTCCCGAGTACGAGCTGCTCTCGATGCTCTCCGAGCAGGACGGCGACCGCGCGCGCATGTCGGTGCTGGCCGACCTCGTCGTGCAGAGCCGCAGCCGCGTCACCCACACGGCCAAGCGGCTCGAGGCCCGGGGCTGGGTCCGACGCGAGCCCACGCCCGAGGACGGCCGGGGCGTCGCCCTCGCCCTCACGCCCGAGGGCCGCCGCACCGTCGAGAGCGCCGCGCCGATGCACGTCGAGTCGGTCCGCGCGAACTTCGTCGACCTCCTCACCCGCGAGCAGGTGTCGGTGCTCCACGACGTCTTCGCCCAGGTGCGGGCCCACCTCGTCACCGGAGCCCGGGCGGACGACGAGATCCACTGAGCAGGACAATGGACGCATGACGTCCAGCCCTGCCAGCCCTGTCACCCCCGTCGACGCCCCCGCCTCCGCCGCTCTGCTCGAGCGCGCCACGCGGGTCATCCCCGGAGGGGTCAACTCGCCGGTGCGGGCCTTCCGTGCGGTGGGCGGCACGCCGCGCTTCATCACGAGTGCCACGGGCCCGTGGCTCACCGACGTCGACGGCCGCCGCTACGTCGACCTGCTCTGCTCCTGGGGCCCGATGATCCTCGGGCACGCCCACCCCGACGTCCTCGCCGCCGTGACCGAGGCGGCCGGGCGCGGCTTCTCGTTCGGCACCCCCAGCGAGAACGAGCTGCTCCTCGCCGAGGAGATCGTCCGCCGCGTCGAGCCGCTCGAGCAGGTGCGCCTCGTCTCCAGCGGCACCGAGGCGACGATGAGCGCCGTCCGCCTGGCCCGTGGCTTCACCGGTCGCTCCGTCATCGTCAAGTTCGCCGGCTGCTACCACGGCCACGTGGACGCCCTCCTCGCCGCCGCGGGCTCCGGCGTCGCGACGCTCGCACTCCCGGACTCGGCGGGTGTCCCGCGGGAGATGACGATGGACACGGTCGTCGTGCCCTACAACGACGTGGACGCCCTCGAGGCGGTCTTCGCCGCCCGGGGCAGCGAGATCGCCGCGGTCATCACCGAGGCGGCCGCCGGCAACATGGGCGTCGTCCCGCCCGCGCCCGGCTTCACCGAGGCGCTGCGCCGGATCACCCGTGACCACGGCGCCCTGCTCATCTCCGACGAGGTGATGACCGGCTTCCGCTGCAGCCCTGCCGGATGGTTCGGTCTCGAGGGCCCGTATGCCGAGGGCGCACCCGACCTCTTCACCTTCGGCAAGGTCATGGGCGGGGGCTTCCCCGCCGCGGCCTTCGGTGGCAGCGCCGAGATCATGGGACACCTCGCCCCGCTCGGGCCGGTCTACCAGGCCGGCACGCTGAGCGGGAACCCCGTCGCGACCGCTGCCGGCCTGGCGACGCTCCGGGGCTGCACCGACGACCTCTACCCGCGGCTCGAGGCGACCGCGCGCGCCATCGCCGACGCCGCCAGCGCCGCGCTCGCCGCCGAGGGCGTCCCGCACACCGTGCAGTGGGCCGGCTCGATGTTCTCCGTCTTCTTCCGCGGCGCCCCCGTCGCGAACTACGACGAGGCACGAGACCAGGACACCGCGGCATACGGACGCTTCTTCCACTCCATGCTGGAGCAAGGGGTGCACCTGCCCCCGAGCGCGTTCGAAGCCTGGTTCGTCAGCGGCGCGCACGACGACGAGGCGGTCGGCCAGGTCGTCGTCGCACTGCCCGCCGCCGCGCGCGCCGCCGCCCACGGCGGGTGACCGGGCGCTCAGGTTCGTTTGCGACAATCGGTGCCATGACGCCCTCCCCGACCGCCGACCGCACGGTCGTGCACCTCGTGCGGCACGGAGAGGTCCACAACCCCGACCGGGTCCTCTACGGGCGGCTGCCGGAGTTCCACCTGTCGGCCCTGGGCCGCGACATGGCCGAGCTCGTCGCGACCCACCTCGCCGACCACGACGTCACGCACGTCGTCTCGAGCCCGCTCGAGCGCGCCCGCGAGACGGCCGCCCCCATCGCCGCCGCCCACGACCTCGAGGTCGAGCTCGACGCGCGGGTGCTGGAGGCGGAGAACGCCTTCGAGGGCCGCGCCGTCGCCGGGGGCAAGGGCATCTTCCGCGACCCGAAGATGTGGCGGCTCATGGTCAACCCGATGCGCCCGTCCTGGGGTGAGCCCTACGCCGACCTCGCCACCCGCATGCAGGCCGCCGTCGACGACGCGCGCGAGCGGGCCCGCGGCCACGAGGCGGTTCTCGTCTCGCACCAGGCGCCGATCTGGATGCTGCGCCTGGCGATCGAGGGCCGCCGGTTCGTGCACGACCCGCGCCGGCGTGAGTGCACCCTCGCCTCCCTGACGTCGCTGACCTACCGCGGGGACGAGCTCGAGTCGCTCGCCTACAGCGAGCCCGCCGCGTCGCTCCTCCCGCAGGCGCAGGCAGGTGCCGGGGCATGACCCGCAGACCCCTTCGGTATGCCGTGCCGCGCGCCCGCGTCGCCCTCACCTCCGCGGTCGCCCTCGTCGCGCTCGGCGGGTGCTCCTCGGACCCCAACTCCATCGCGGAGCAGGCCAAGCAGGGCGACCAGAAGGGCTACATCGCCGGCAACGGCGCCATCGAGCAGATCCCGGTCTCGCAGAGGCTCGAGCCGGTCACCCTCGCGGGCGAGACCCTCGACGGGCGGCGCTGGTCCAGCGAGTCCGAGCGCGGCAAGCAGGTCGTCGTCGTCAACATGTGGGCGTCGTGGTGCGGACCCTGCATCAAGGAGATCCCCGACCTGCAGCAGGTCTGGACCGACGTCCGGGCCGACGGCAAGCCGGTGCAGTTCATGGGCATCAACTTCCGCGAGGGCCCCGACCGGGGTGCGGCGCTCGCCGAGGAGCAGAAGATGACCTACCCCAGCCTCACCGACGAGGCGGGCACCCTCATCCTCGCGTTCGGTCGCCAGGCCCCGACGACCACGCCCTCGACGCTCGTCCTCGACCGTGAGGGCCGGGTCGCCGCCCGCGCCAACGGCGTCGTGTCGCAGACCACCCTGCAGGGCCTCATCGACGACGTTCTCGCGTCCTGACCCTCGCCCTGATGCCCGACACGATCGCCTCCGGAGCGCTGCCCCTCGCCGTGCTCGTGGCAGCGCTGGCCGGTCTCGTGTCGTTCGCCTCGCCCTGCGTCCTGCCGCTCGTGCCGGGGTTCCTCGGCTACGTCACCGGACTGAGCGACACCGCGCTGGAGCACCGCTCGCGCGGTCGCATGGTCCTCGGCGCGGTGCTCTTCGTCCTCGGCTTCGCGGTGATCTTCGTGGTCGGCTCGATCTTCATCGCCTCCCTCGGCCGTGCGCTCGTCGAGCACCGGGTCGCGCTGATGCGGGTCGGCGGCGTCCTCGTCATCCTCATGGGGCTGGTCTTCCTCGGCGTCGGTGCGGGCGCCGGCTCCCAGCGGCAGCTCGCGCCACGGTGGCGGCCCCGGGCCGGGCTCCTGGGCGCACCGCTGCTCGGAGCGGTCTTCGGCCTCGGCTGGGCGCCGTGCACCGGCCCGACGCTGGCGGCCGTGCTCACCCTGTCGGCCTCGACCACGAACCCGAGCACGGGTCGTGCGGTCACCCTCGCGACGGCATACGCCCTCGGCCTGGGTCTGCCGTTCGTTCTCGCGGCGGCCGGGATCGAGCGGTTCGGGCGGGTCTCGGGCTGGGTGCGCCGGCACCACCGCGCCGTCCAGCTCGTCGGCGGCGGGCTGCTGATCGTCGTCGGGCTGCTCCTGGTCACCGGTGTCTGGGAGGAGCTGACCCGCTGGCTCCAGGCCGAGCTGGTCTCCGGCTTCGAGGTGGCGATCTGATGAGCCTGTCGACCCAGCCCACCGATCCGCGCACCGACCGCGACGACGTCACCCAGCCGCAGCTCGGGCCGGTCGGGCTGCTGCGCTTCGCGTGGCGCCAGCTGACCTCGATGCGCACCGCGCTGTTCCTGCTGCTGCTCGTCGCCGTCGCCGCCCTCCCGGGCTCGATCTTCCCCCAGCGCTCGATCGACGCAGTGCGCACGGCCGAGTGGATCGCCCGCCACGAGACGGCCGGGCCGATCCTCGACACGCTCGGCTTCTTCGAGGTCTACGCCTCGCCGTGGTTCGCCGCCATCTACCTCCTGCTCTTCGTCTCGCTCGTCGGCTGCGTCCTGCCCCGGTCGAAGATCCACTGGAGGGCGATGCGGTCCCAGCCGCCGCGGGCACCGAAGCGGCTGGAGCGCCTGTCCGCCCACGACTCGGTGACGGTCGACGGCGCCCCCGACGAGGTCCTGGCCGACGTCCGGGCGGCGCTGCGGGCCTCCCGGTTCCGGACCCACTCGCACGACGCGATCACCGTGTCGGCGGAGAAGGGCTACCTCAAGGAGACGGGCAACCTCTTCTTCCACCTCGCGCTCATCGGCGTCATCGTCGGCATGGCGTGGGGCCACCTGCTCGGGTGGAAGGGCGACGTCATCCTCCCGGTCGGCCAGACCTTCGCCAACACCGCCGTCCGCTACGACGCGATCAGCCCCGGCCCCCTCGTCGACACCGCCGACTTCCGCCCCTTCACGATGAAGCTCACCAGGTTCGACGCCGAGTTCGAGACCGACGTCATGGGCGAGGGGCAGTTCGGCTCGCCACGGGACTTCACGGCATACGTCGACTTCACGAAGGAGCCCGGTGCCGAGGTCGAGCAGAAGGTCATCCGGGTCAACGGCCCGCTCGAGACCGGCGGCGGCACCGCGTTCCTGCTGGGCAACGGCTACGCGCCCAAGATCACCGTGCGCGACGCCGCGGGCGAGGTCCTCTACTCGGAGGCGACGCCGTTCCTCGCGCAGGACAACAACTACACCTCCGTCGGGGCGGTCAAGGTCGCGGGAGCGGGACCGGCGGGCAAGCAGCTCGGGTTCGCGGGGCTGTTCCTGCCGACCGCCGTGCTCGACGAGCAGGGCCCACGCTCGGTCTTCCCCGACGCGCTCGAGCCGGCGCTCGCGCTGTCGGCCTTCGAGGGGACGCTCTTCCCCGAGGGGCGGCCGCAGTCGGTGTACTCGCTCGACACCGACGAGATGACACAGCTGAAGAACACCGACGGCTCCGACCTGCTGCGCATCTGGCTCACCCAGGGCCAGACCTACACGCTGCCCGGCGGCCAGGGGTCGATCACCTTCGACGGGCTCGAGCGCTTCGCCGGCATCTCGATCCGCAGCGACCCGGGCAAGGAGCTCACGCTCGTCTCCTCGCTCGTGGCCCTGCTCGGGCTCATCCTGTCGCTGACGATCCGCCGGCGCCGGGTCTTCGTGCGGGTGGCGCCCGGCACGGACGAGGGACGTACCGTAGTGAGCATCGGCGGACTGGCCAAGGACGACGACGAGGGCATGGGCGAGCAGCTCGAGGACGTCCTCACCCGACTGAAGGAACGACGCACGTGACGAACGAGACCCTGGCGAGCTACGCCAACCTCAGCCTCTACTCCGCCATGGCGGTGCTCACCCTGTCGATGCTCGGGTATGCCGGCTACCTGGCGTGGCTGATCCCGGCCCGCGACGCACGGGCCGAGTCCGCCGACGCGCGCGAGCGTGAGCTGGTCGCCGCCGGTGGCGGCGCGGCGAAGGCAGGCGCGGGGCGCGAGGCCCCGGCCGGCTCGAGCGCCGCCGGTGAGGTCGTCGTGCCGCTGCGCGCCCGCAAGGCCGCCGGCGTCGCCCACACGCTGGCGCTGCTCGGCACCGTGCTCCTCTTCGCCTCCGCCGCGTTGCGCGGCGCCTCGGTGCAGCGGTGGCCGCTGGGCAACATGTTCGAGTTCGGCGTCGCCGCGGCCCTCTTCACGATGGTCGTCTTCGTCGTCCACGGGATGCGCCGCGACCTCACCTGGCTGGGGCTGTTCGTCGTCACGCCCGTGCTCATCCTGCTCGGGCTGGCCAACACCGTCTGGTACACCGAGGCTGCCGAGCTCATGCCGTCGCTCAAGAGCATCTGGCTCGTCATCCACGTCACCGTCGCCACCATCTCGGTGGGGCTGTTCGCGGTGGGTTTCGTCATCGCGCTGCTCTACCTGGCGCAGGACCGGTTCGGGTCCGACCGGGGCGTGCTGCGTGGGCTGCCGGAGGGCAGGACGCTCGAGCGGCTCACCTACGGGCTGCACATCATCGCCTTCCCGCTGTGGACGTTCACCCTCATCGCCGGGGCCATCTGGGCCCGCCAGGCGTGGGGCTCCTACTGGAACTGGGACCCCAAGGAGGTCTGGACCTTCATCATCTGGGTGGTCTACGCGGCATACCTGCACGCCCGGGTGACGCGCGGCTGGCGCCGCCAGTCGGCGACGTGGGTCGCGGTGGCGGGCTTCGTCTGCATCATCGTCAACTACGCCGTCGTCAACGTGTACTTCGTCGGCCAGCACTCGTACTCGGGCCTCTGAGGTGAGCATGGTCCGCTACCTCGTCCTGAGGACCCTCATCTTCACCGGTTGCCTCGCGGCGACCTGGCTCCTCGGGCTGCGTGACCGCGAGGAGCAGCTGCTCGCCGTCGTCATCGCGGCGATCGCCTCGCTCGTCATCTCGGCGTTCGTGCTGAAGCCGTTCCGGCAGCAGGCCTCGGCCGACATCGCGTCGAAGGTGGACCGCCGCGCCGAGCGCAGGCGCACCGCGGCGACCGACGAGGACGCCGAGGACGCCGAGCTGCGTCGCCCGGACCCTCGCCCCTCCACGCGGGACGACAGCGCCTCCGACTTCCGCTGACGCCGGCTTCCCCCGCGCCTCCCGAGCGGGCTACTGCACCGTAGGGCGCGTGATCGCCCGCCTTCCTGTGCAGTAGGCGCGGCGAGAGGAATGGAGTCAGGCGAGGGTGCGGGAGGCGACGACGCCGGCGAGGACCGTGACGGCATACGCCAGCTCGTACCGACCGGTGGAGCCGAGCACCGGCACGAGCCCACGTCCGTGCGTGCCGCCCATGACGACCTTCACGGCGCCGGCGACGACGACGAGCGAGAGCAGGCCGAGGAGCGCCCAGACGTCCCACACCGCCATGACACCGACGGCGAGGGCGCTCGCGACGATGAGGCCGAGCCAGAGGCGGCGCGTGCCGGTGTCGCCGAGGCGCACGGCGAGGGTGCGCTTGCCCGACTCGGCGTCGGTCGGGATGTCGCGCAGGTTGTTGACGACGAGGATGGCGGTGGCGATGGCCCCGACGCCGACGGCCGCCGCGAGACCGAACCACGAGAGCGCGCCGGTCTGCGCGTACATCGTGCCGAGGGTGGCGACGAGGCCGAAGAAGACGAAGACGAAGAGCTCGCCGAGCCCGCGGTAGCCGTAGGGGTTGTCGCCGCCGGTGTACTTCCAGGCCGCAAGGATGGCCAGGCCGCCGATGGGCAGCAGCACCCACGCCTCCGCCAGCGCCACCAGGGCCAGACCGGTGACCGCCGCGAAGCCGAGCGACAGGAACGCCGCCGCCTTGACGTTGCGCGCGACCGCGAGCCGCTGCCCGACGAGCCGCACGGGGCCGACGCGGGAGTCGTCGGTGCCGCGGATGCCGTCGGAGTAGTCGTTCGCGTAGTTCACGCCCACCTGGAGGGCGAGCGCGACGACCGCGGCGAGGATCGCGATCCCGAGGCTCGGCTCCGAGTGCTGGGCGGCTGCGGCGGTGCCGATGACGACGGGCGCGACGGCGGCGAAGAGGGTGCGAGGGCGCGCACCGGCGACCCACTGTTGGAACGTGGCCATGAGGGGAGGTGCCTAGAGTCCTTTGAGGAAGTCGGGGTCGTCGTCGGGCCCGCGGGGCAGTTGCCGGCGCGGCGCCGGGGTCGCCTTGGGGCGACCGGCGAACAGCCACGCGAGCGAGCCCGCGATCGGGAACAGCAGGATGACGAACACCCACACGAGCTTGGGCAGGCCCCGGACCGCGCCGTCGTCGCTCCTGATGCAGTCGACGACGCAGTAGATCGACAGCGCGAGGGAGACGATCACGGGCAGGATGCGGAGCACGTGCTCATTCTCCCACGGCGGCGAGCAGCGCCCGGATGGCGGCACGGTCCGGCTTCCCGGGGCCCCGGGTGGGGATGGCGTCCACCTCCCGCACCGCTCGGGGCAGGGCATGGTCGGGCAGTATGCCGCGCAGCCGCTCACGCAGCTCGCCCACGTCGAGCGGGGGCCGGGTGGTGGCGCTCGGCTCACGCACGAGCAGGACGGCGAGGCTCTCGCCCCACTCGGGGTCCGGCACGCCGACGGCGACAGCCTCGCGGATCCCGACGAGTCCCGCGACGGCCTCCTCGACGGCGCGGGGGGCAACCTTGAGCCCGCCGGTGGTGACGAGGTCGTCGACCCGGCCGTGCACGTGCAGGAGCCCCTGCTCGTCGACGTGTCCGACGTCGTCGGTCCGGAAGACGCCCGGCTCGGGGAAGGCCGCGGCGGTCAGGGCTGGCTCGCCGAGGTAGCCGGCTGCGACGACTGCGCCGGTGAGGTGGATGCGGTGGTCGGGGCCGAGGTGCACGCCCACGCCGTCGAGCGGCCGGCCGGAGTAGACGCAGCCGCCCGCGGTCTCCGACATGCCGTAGGTCGTGACGGCCGTGACGCCGGCGTCGGCCGCGCGGGCGAGCAGGTCGGGATGCGTGGCGGCGCCGCCGACGAGCACCGCCGCGAACCGGGCCAGCCGGCCGCTCGCCCCCGCGTCGGCGAGCAGGCGGATGAGCTGGGTCGGGACGACGGAGACGTAGGCCGGTCGGTCCGTGCTCGGCATGGCGTCGACGGCCGCCGACCAGCCTTGCGGGGTGAACCCGCCGGCGAGGTCCATGACGTGGGGCGTGGTCCCGGCGACGAGGGACCGCAGCAGCACCTGGAGCCCGGCGACGTGGTGTCCGGGCACGGTGAGCAGCCACTGGCCGTGGCCGCCGAGCCGCCCGGCGGTGGCCTCGAGGCTGCTGCGCAGGTTCGTGGCGGTGAGCATGGCTCGCTTCGGCGTACCCGTCGAGCCGGAGGTCCCCACGACCACGGCGAGGCCGTCGGGGAGCCCGCCCGGCTCGGTTCCGGACAGGTCCGGGGGAGGCGAGCCGACGGCATACGGGGCGACGGGGGAACCGCCGTCGAGGGCCTGCGCGAGCCGAGGGAGGACGTCGAGCGCGGCGGCGCCGGAGGGCACGGCGAGCGGCTCGATCCTCATGGCGCCCACTCTAGGCAGCACCGCACTTCGTGAGGATGATGGCCGCATGGACCCCGAGTTCGCCGCATACCTCGACAGGGTGCGCAGCCACCGGGCCGAGCTCGGCGAGTCGATGGCCGCCCTCGACGCGGCGCTGGCGCTGCCCGTCGGCCTCGGTGCGCTGTGGCGCCGGCGGGTCCGGGCGGCGCTGACCGAGCTCGCCCACGACCTGCGCGACCACCGTGCCGTGACCGAGGAGCCGGGTGGGCTGTATGCCGACGCGGTCTCGCGGGCTCCGCGCCTGGCGTCGCTGGCGAAGCTGCAGATGGACGAGCACCTCGACTTCATCGAGGTCGTCGAGCGGCTGCTGGGGGAGCGGGAGGCCGGGCTGCGCGACCCCGGCGCCATCGCCTCGCACCGGGAGGCGGCGACCGACCTCGTCGGCCGGATCGTCCGTCACCGCCAGCGCGGGGCCGACCTCATCTACGAGGCGTACGAGGTGGACATCGGCGGCTCGGGCTGACGACCGACGGCCCAGCGCCGGACGACTCGTGCTGGTGCGCGTCGTCGGGGAGGGGCCCGTGCACGCCACACTGGGCTCGACCTCACTGACAGGAGAGCACCATGTCCGGCTACGTCGGCGCCATCGACCAGGGCACCACCAGCACGCGCTTCATGGTCTTCGACCACGGCGGCACCGAGATCGCCCGGCACCAGCTCGAGCACGAGCAGATCCTGCCGCGGCCCGGCTGGGTCGAGCACAGCCCCTTCGAGATCTGGGAGCGGACCAGCTCGGTCATCAAGACCACCCTGGCCCGGGCCGGCATGCAGGGCTCGGACCTCGTGGCCCTCGGCATCACGAACCAGCGCGAGACGACGGTGGTGTGGAACCGCCGGACCGGCCGGCCCTACTACAACGCGATCGTGTGGCAGGACACCCGCACCGACAGCATCGCCAAGGCGCTCGACCGGGACGGCCGCGGTGACGTCATCCGGCGCAAGGCGGGCCTGCCGCCCGCGACCTACTTCTCCGGCGGCAAGATCCAGTGGATCCTCGAGAACGTCGACGGCGTGCGCGAGGCCGCCGAGGCCGGTGAGGCCGTGTTCGGCAACACCGACTCGTGGCTGCTCTGGAACCTCACCGGTGGCACGGAGGGCGGGGTCCACGTCACCGACCCGACCAACGCCAGCCGCACCATGCTCATGGACCTCGAGACCCTGCAGTGGGACGACGAGCTGCTCGGGATCTTCGACGTCCCGCGACAGATGCTCCCCGAGATCCGGCCCTCCTCCGACCCGACGCTCTACGGGCACACCCTCGAGAACGGCCCGCTCGGTGCCGCCGTCCCCCTGGCCGCCAGCCTCGGTGACCAGCAGGCGGCCATGGTCGGGCAGGTCTGCCTGGCGCCGGGCGAGGCGAAGAACACCTACGGGACCGGCAACTTCCTGCTGCTCAACACCGGCACCGAGCTGGTGCGCTCCGAGAACGGGCTGCTCAGCACCGTCTGCTACCAGTTCGGCGACCAGCCGCCGGTCTACGCGCTCGAGGGCTCGATCGCCGTCACCGGCTCGGCGGTGCAGTGGCTGCGCGACCAGCTCGGCATCATCTCCGGGGCGTCCCACAGCGAGACGCTGGCCGGGGAGGTCGACGACAACGGCGGGGTCTACTTCGTGCCGGCCTTCTCGGGGCTGTTCGCGCCCTACTGGCGCTCCGACGCCCGGGGCGCCATCGTCGGCCTGTCGCGGTTCAACACCAACGCGCACATTGCCAGGGCGACCCTGGAGGCGATCTGCTACCAGAGCCGCGACGTGGCCGACGCCATGGAGAAGGACTCGGGCGTCACGCTCGAGGTCCTCAAGGTCGACGGCGGCGTCACCGCCAACAGCCTGTGCATGCAGATCCAGGCGGACGTGCTCGGGGTGCCCGTGAGCCGGCCGGTCGTCGCGGAGACGACGGCCCTCGGCGCGGCCTACGCCGCCGGCCTCGCCGTGGGCTTCTGGGAGGACCCCGAGGAGCTGCGCCGGAACTGGAACGAGGACACGCGCTGGGAGCCGACGTGGACCGAGGAGCAGCGTGAGGCCGGCTACCGCGGCTGGCGCAAGGCGGTCCGGCGCACCCTGGACTGGGTCGACGTGGAGTGACCCCGCCGCAGCCCCACCGCCCGCTCGGTGACGACGGTCAGAAGTACCAGGGGAAGGGCGACCAGTCCGGCTCGCGCTTCTCGAGGAACTGGTCACGCCCCTCGACGGCCTCGTCGGTCATGTAGGCAAGGCGCGTCGCCTCGCCGGCGAAGACCTGCTGGCCCATGAGCCCGTCGTCGGCGAGGTTGAACGCGAACTTCAGCATCCGCTGCGCCTGCGGCGACTTGGACATGATCTCGCGCGCGACCTGGAGGGCGTCGGCCTCGAGCTCGGCGTGGTCGCTGACGATGTTGACCGCGCCCATGCGGTGCATGTCGTCGGCGGAGTAGGTGCGGCCGAGGAAGAAGATCTCGCGGGCGAACTTCTGCCCCACCATCTTCGCGAGGTAGGCGCTCCCGTAGCCGCCGTCGAAGGAGCCCACGTCGGCGTCGGTCTGCTTGAAGCGGGCGTGCTCGCGCGAGGCCATCGTCAGGTCGCAGACGACGTGCAGCGAGTGGCCGCCGCCCGCCGCCCAGCCGTTGACCAGCGAGATGACGACCTTGGGCATCGTGCGGATGAGGCGCTGCACCTCGAGGATGTGCAACCGTCCGCCCTCGGCCTTGACGCGCCGATCGTCCACCCCCGACGCCGTGTCGTCGTCGGCGTCCGGCGCGGCGTACTGGTACCCGCTGCGGCCGCGGATGCGCTGGTCGCCCCCGGAGCAGAACGCCCACTTCCCCTCGCTCCCCGTGCCTGCCGGGCCGGGACCGTTGCCGGTGAGCAGCACGACACCGACGTCGGGCGTGCGCCGAGCGTGGTCGAGCGCGCGGTACAGCTCGTCGACCGTGTGCGGCCGGAAGGCGTTGAGCACCTCGGGCCGGTCGAAGGCGATGCGCACGCAGCCGAGGTCACGGGCGCGGTGGTAGGTGATGTCGGTGAAGCCGAAGCCCTCGACCTCGTCCCAGGCCGCCGGGTCGAACGTCTCACTCACGCCGTCGATCGCAGTCACGGGCGCGAGCCTATCCGGGCACACTTGGGCCATGGCACTGCTCTGGTACACCCTCGTCGTCGACGCCCACGACATGGCGGCGCAGGCCCGCTGGTGGGCCGAGACGCTCGACTGGAAGATCGGCTACGAGGACGACGAGGAGGTCGTCGTCGCGCCGCACGACGCGACCGAGGACCCCGTCGAGACCCTCGCGGAGTGGCGGCGCCAGCCGCAGGAGCTCGTCTTCGTCCAGGTCGAGGAGTCCAAGACCCTCAAGAACCGCCTCCACATCGACCTCGCCCCGCACACGAGCCAGGACCGGGACGCCGAGATCGCGGCCCTGCTCGAGCGCGGCGCCACCCACGTGGACGTCGGCCAGCCGGACGACGTCACCTGGACCGTTCTCGCCGACCCGGAGGGCAACGAGTTCTGCGTCCTCTCCTCGCGCGACCGGTGAGCGAGCCCTCGCTCGCGGACCTGCTCGACACCGTGCGGGTCGTGTCCATCCCGCTCAGGGTGCGCTTCCGCGGAGTCGCCGAGCGGGAGGTGGCCCTGCTCGAGGGGCCGGCCGGCTGGGGCGAGTTCGGGCCCTTCCTCGAGTACGGACCGGCCGAAGCGGCGCGCTGGCTCTCGTCGGCGGTCGAGGCGGCCTGGCTCGGCCGGCCGCCCACCGTTCGCACCCGGGTGCCGGTCAACGCGACGGTGCCGGCAGTGACCCCCGACGCCGTCCCCGGCGTCCTCGCGCGCTTCCCGGGGTGCACGACCGCCAAGGTCAAGGTCGCCGAGCGCGGTCAGTCGCCCGACGACGACGTATGCCGGGTGGCCGCCGTCCGTGCCGCGATGGGCCCGCACGCCCGCATCCGGGTGGACGCCAACGGTGGATGGGACGTCGACACGGCGGCGGAGGTCCTCGGCCGGCTCGCGCCCCACGGCCTCGAGTACGCCGAACAGCCGTGCGCCGAGGTGGAGGAGCTGCGCGACCTGCGGATCTCGTTGGCGCGCAGGGGCATCGACGTCCCGGTTGCGGCGGACGAGTCGATCCGCAAGGCGGAGGACCCCATGCGGGTGCGCGACCTCGATGCCGCCGACCTCATCGTCATCAAGGCTGCGCCCCTCGGTGGGGTGCGGCGGGCCCTCGACATCGTGGCCGAGTGCGGCCTGCCCGCCGTGGTCTCCTCCGCATTGGACACGAGCGTCGGGATGGCGTCCGGAGTCGCGCTCGCGGCCGCCCTGCCGCAGCTCGACCACGCCTGCGGCCTCGGCACGGTGGCTCTCCTCGACGGTGACGTCACGGCGGACTCGCTGCTGCCCGTCGACGGCCAGCTCGCCGTCCGCTGCGTGAGCGCCGACGCCGCGCTGCTGGACCGCTGGTCCGCTCCACCCGACCGCGTCCGCTGGTGGCGCGACCGCCTCTCTGCCGCATGGGAGCTCGCATGATCGACATCCGCTGGGTCTGGGCCCTCTTGGACACCCCGACGGCCGACGCCGACCGATCGGGCGACTTCTGGGCGACGGTGACGAGGTCCCGTCTGTCACCGCCGTTCGGGAGGCACGGGGAGTTCGTCACGCTGCAGCCGGAGCGCGGTGACGCCTGGGTCGCGCTGCAGCGCATCGGGAGCGGCGGTGGTGGGATCCACCTCGACCTCGACGTCGACGTCCCCGTCGCGGAGGCCGCCGCGGAGGCCCTCAGGCTGGGCGCGGAGGAGCTCACACGTCGCGACGGCGTCGTCGTCCTGCGGTCGCCCGCAGGGCTCGTCTTCTGCCTCACGACGTGGGAGGCGACCGGCTCGGCCACGAGGCAGGAGCGCCGGGACCAGCCGGACCTGCTCGACCAGGTCTGCCTCGACATCTCTGCCGACGACTACGCCCGCGAGGTCGACTTCTGGGAGACGCTCACCGGCTGGCCGAAGCGGCCCGGCTCCCTCCCGGAGTTCGTCTCGCTGACCCGGCCGGACGGCATACCGCTGCGGTTCCTCCTGCAACGCCTGGGTGAGCCGACCGGCACCGCTCGTGCCCACCTCGACGTCGCGACCCTGGACCGAAGCGCCACCCGGGAGGCGCACGTCGCCGCGGGCGCGCGAGTCGTCTCGGACCAGGAGTTCTGGACCGTCATGCGGGACCCGGTCGGCCGGACCTACTGCCTCACCGACCGGAGCCTCTGACCGCACTCCGCGACCGTAGGCTCGCCGCGTGCCGCTCCTCCTCGACCTGGAACCGTTGCGGAGCAACCTCGACTACCGGCGGCTGTATGCCGGGTTCACCCTGTCGAACGTCGGCTCGCAGCTCGCCGTGGTCGCCATCGGCCTGCAGGTCTACGAGCTCACCCGCTCCACGGCCGCGGTCGGCCTCGTCGGGCTCTTCGCCCTCGTGCCGCTCGTCATCATGGGGCTCTACGGCGGGACCCTCGTCGACCACTTCGACCGGCGGGTCGTCGGCCTCGCCGCGCAGTCGGTGGCGTTCGTCGTCAGCCTGCTGTGCGCGCTGCAGGCGTGGCTGGGCAACACCGAGGTGTGGGTCCTCTACGTGCTCGTCGCCGCGTGGAACGCCGCCTTCGCGGTGTCGTCACCGGCCCGCACCTCGATCTACCCGCGCATCCTGCGGCGCGACCAGCTGCCGGCGGCCAACGCACTGTCGGTCTTCGCGATGAACGCCTCGATGACGGTCGGGCCGCTGCTCGCCGGTGTGCTCGTCGACGTCGGCGGGTTCCGGACCGCCTACACGGTCGACGCGGTCATCACCACCGCCGCCCTGTGGGGACTCGCGCGCCTGCCCTCACTGCCGCCCGAGCCGGTGGACGGCGTCGAGGGACGCGGGACGGGCCGGCGCGCACCCGGCCCACGGTCGGTGCTCGACGGCTTCGCCTTCCTCGCGACCCGACCCAACGTGCGGATGACCTTCGTCGCCGACATCGCGGCCATGGTCCTTGCCCAGCCGCGGGTGCTCTTCCCCGCGGCCGGGGCGCTGATCTTCGGTGGCGGCGCGACGACGGTCGGGGCGCTGTCGGCGGCCGGCGCGGTGGGAGGGATCGGCGCGATGTTCTTCTCCGGACGGCTCGGCTCGGTCCACCGGCAGGGGCTGGCGATCGTCGTCTCGGTGGCCGGCTGGGGTGCCGCGATCGCCGGTCTGGGGGCGGCGATGCTTCTGGCCGGTGAGGTCCTCACGCGCGGGCAGGCGCTCTGGGTGGGGCTGTTCGCGATGGCAGTGGCGGGCGGTGCCGACTCGGTGAGCGCGGTCTTCCGGACGACGATCCTGCAGTCGGCGACCCCCGACCACCTGCGTGGCCGGCTGCAGGGCGTCTTCATCGTCGTCGTCGCGGGCGGTCCGCGGCTCGGGGACCTCATCGGCGGGTTCGTCGCCGAGCACGCCGGCGAGGGGCTCACGGCGGTGCTGGGCGGGGCGGCGTGCGTCGCGGCGATCGTCGTCCTCGCCCGCGTGCAGCCCGGCTTCCTGCGCTACGACGCGCGGCACCCCACGCCCTAGCGCCGCGGGGCGATGGGCTCGGCGATCAGAGCTCCAGGCCCAGCAGAGCGTTCTCGACGACCTCGGCGAGCGCCGGGTGGATCCAGTACTGCCCGCGCGCCACCTCGGTCGCGGACTGCCCGAAGGACGCAGCCTGGATGAGCGGCTGGATGAGGGTCGAGGCCTGCGGCCCCAAGCAGTGCGCGCTGAGGAGCAGCCCGGTGTCGGGGTCCGCGTAGACGGTGAGGACGCCGGTCGTGTCCTCGAGTGCCCAGCCGTATGCCGTGTCACCGAAGTTCTGCGTGTAGTGCACGTAGGGCGTGCCGGACTCGTCGAGCTCGGACCGCGTCGGCCCGAACGCGGCGATCTGGGGGTGCCCGAACACCGCGTGCGGGACGTAGCGGTGGTCGCTCTCCATGGGCGCCCCGGCGATGCGGCCGGTGTCGACCGCGAGGTTGTGGGCGACGACGCGCGCCTCGTGGTTGGCGACGTGCTTGAGCTGCCACGCGTTGGCGACGTCCCCGAGGGCCCAGACGCCCTCGGCGGTCGTGCGCTGCTGGGCGTCGACGACGACGACGCCACGAGCGTCCAGCTCGATGCCACCGGCCTCGACGCCGAGACGGGAGCCGTTGGGCGTGCGGCCGACAGCGACGAGCACGGCGTCGGCCTCGACGTCGGTGTCACCGTCGAGGCCCTTGAGCGAGAGGGTCCAGACACCGGCGTCGCTGCGGGAGGCGCTGGCCACCTGGGTCTCGAGCCGGAGGTCGTGGCGGCCCCGGGCCAGCTCGGTGTAGCGGCGGGAGATGTCGGCGTCCTCGGTGCGCAGGAGCGCGCCGGAGCGCTGGATCTGCGTCACCTCCACGCCGAGCGCGGCGAAGACGTGGGCGAACTCGCAGGCGACGAACCCGCCGCCGACGATGGCCATCCGCCGCGGGAGCTCGTCCATGCGCATGACGGTGTCGCTCGTGTGCACCCCGCGGGCCGGGTCGGCCCGGTCGAGCCCGTCGACGTCGAGGAGGTCGGCGCGCGACCCGGCAGCGACGACGACGCGGTCGGCGGTGATCTCCTCGCCCGTCGACAGCGAGAGGTGGCGCGGCCCGACGAACTCGGCTGTGGCGGCATACACGGTCACGAAGCCCTGGCTGCGGCGGTAGCGCTCGCCGCCGGCCGCGATCTGGTCGATGCGGTCGGGAAAGATCCGGTCACGGATCGCCGGCCAGTCGACGGTCACCTCACCGTCGATGCTCACCCCGAGGCGCGCGGCGTCGCGGCTCTCGAGCACGCGGTCCGCGGGAAGGACGAGCATCTTGGTCGGGATGCACCCCACGTTGAGGCAGGTGCCGCCGAACGTGCCCTCCTCGACGATGGCGATGTCGAGCCCCTCGAGCTCCGGGGTGACGAGCGAGTTCCCCGACCCGGTGCCGATGATGATGAGGTCGTGGTGCGTCGCCATGCCGTTCAGCGTATGCCGCCCGCTCGTCCGTCCCGACCGCGCGCGGGGCGGTGCCACCCGTCCACAGGACGCCCTGCCCCCGGCCGGCGCTCCACAGGTCGGCGCCGAGGGGTCGACGGGCGGGAACGGCTGGAGTGGGGTGGGTCCATGAGTGATGCGACGGAGCTGAGGCGCAGGGCGGGTCGCTGGCGGCAGCTGGCCGAGGTGACCCGAGGTGAGGTCGTGCTGCTGAGACGGGTGCGCGAGATCGCGTGGCGGGGGAGCTCCGCCGCCGCCTTCAGGGACGTGCTGGGGCGCCGTGTCGAGGAGCTGGTGGAGCTCGCGGAGCGTGAGGACTCGGTCGCCGACCTGCTCGACCGGGTGGCGGCGGCGGTGGAGCAGGCGGCGTGAGCGACCTCGAGGTCACGGGTGGGGCGGGCGGGCTCGAGGTCGCGGTCGAGGAGCTGCGCCGGGCGGCGGCCGGGCTCCGTCGGAGCGCGGCAGTGGTCGAGGACGAGCTGGGCCCCGACTGGGAGGTGGCGTCGTGGCTGCTGCTGCGTGCGCCTCCGGGACTGGAGGCTCAGCTGGCGCGGGCGTGGTCCGAGTCGGGGGAGCTGCGACGACGGGTGTGGGCTGCCGTGGTCCGGCTGCGTGAGCTCGCGGAGTCCACGAGGCGCGCCGCCGACTCCTACGAGTCCGCCGAGGAGCGCAACCGGGCCCTCGTCGATGCGGTGCACGAGCAGGCCATGGTGGTCGCCCTGCTCGTCACGGCGGCGACGGGGCGGGCCTTCGGGCTGCTCGACGAGGGGAGGGGCTGGGACGTGCTCGTGACGCCGGCCGACCCGGTCGTGGAGGTGGTCCCGGTGCCCACCTCCGCCGAGTCGCTGCTCGCCGGCGTCGAGTCGCTCGGCTCCGAGGGCCGCGTCCGGGTGGTCGAGCTGCCTGCGTCCGACGGCACGACGACGTGGGTGGTCCAGGTCCCGGGCACCCACGGGTCGTGGTTCGAGGGCGGGACCGTCCCGATGGACTGGCCGGCCAACGTCTCGCTCATGCTCGCGGCCACGAGCGCCTCCTCGGTCGCTGCCGCCACGGCGCTCGACCGGGCGCAGGGCGGGCGGGCGCGACCGGGTGACCGCGTGGTCCTCGTCGGGCACAGCCAGGGCGGGATCGTCGCCGCGGCGCTCGCGGCCGACCCGGGGTTCCGCCGGCGCCACCGCGTGACGCACGTCGTCGCGGCCGGGTCGCCCATCGACCAGTTCCCCGTCCCGGCGACGACCGAGGTCCTGTCGCTGCAGCACCGGAACGACCCCGTGCACGTGCTGGACGTGTCGCCGCCGCCCGACCGAGCGTCGTGGACCACGGTGCTGGCCACGCCGGTCGGCGCTGCGCCGGCACGTCGTCGCCCGCTCGCTGCGCACGAGCTCTCGGGGTACCGCGCCACCGCGGCGGCGGCCGATCGCTCGAGCGACGTGTCGTTGCAACGGTGGCGGACCGGTCTGGCGCCGGCGCTGGAGGCTCGAGCGGGCTCGGCGCCGGTGGTGCATGAGTTCCGTTCGGAACGGCGGTGGCAGAATCGCGACTCGTGACCCCCCAGCTCCTGTTCCGCCGTGTCGCCGTCGCCGAGGCCATCACCTGGGCGCTGCTGCTCGCCGGCATGTTCCTCAAGTACGTCACCGAGACCACCGACCTCGGGGTGCGGATCTTCGGGATGGTGCACGGGGTCGTCTTTCTCGCCTACGGCCTCGTCGCCCTCGTCACCTGGGTCAACCAGAGGTGGCCGCTCGGGGTGGGTCTGCTCGCGGTGCTCAGCGCGGTCCCGCCGTTCGCGACGGTCCTCTTCGACCGTCGGGCAGAGGCGTCCGGGCTGCTGGCGGGTCCGTGGCGGTTCGGCTCCGGTGGCGAGTCGCCGCGCTCCCTCCCGGAGAAGGTCGTGGCCTGGCTCACCCGCCAGCCCGCGCTCGCCGCCGTCGTCGGGGTCGTCGCCGTGGCCGCGCTGACGGGCCTTGCCCTCGTCGTCGGCCCGCCCGCCTCGGGCAGCTGATGAACCCCTCCACCGCGCTCGCCACCGTCCTCGTCGACGAGCTGGTCCGTGGTGGTGTCCGCGACGTCGTCCTCTCACCGGGGTCACGCTCCGCCCCCTTGGCGTATGCCGTCCAGCAGGCCGAGCGCGCCGGTCGCCTCCGCCTCCACGTCCGGGTCGACGAGCGCACCGCCGGCTTCCTCGCGCTCGGCCTCGCGAAGGGTTCCAGCACACCAGTTCCTGTCATCACGACGTCGGGGACGGCGGTCGCGAACCTGCATCCCGCGGTGCTCGAGGCGCACCACACCGGGGTGCCGCTGCTCGTCCTCTCGGCCGACCGCCCGCACGAGCTGCGGGGGACCGGGGCCAACCAGACGACGACCCAGCCCGGCATCTTCGGGTCCGCGGTGCGCTGGTCGGCGGACCTCCCGGCGCCGGAGTCGGTCGAGTCCGTGGGCGCCGTCCACCGGACGACGGTCTGCCGGGCCCTCGCCGCCGCGACCGGCGCGATGCTGGGCGGGCCGCGCCGAGGTGCCGGTGGCCCGGTCCACCTCGACGTCGCCTTCCGCGACCCCCTCACCCCCGACTTCTTGCGAGTACGGGTCACCCCGGATCCCGGACCCGACGGTGAGGTGCTCCCTCGCGACCATGGGTCGGGGCTCGAGGGCCGGGCCGATGGCGGCCCCTGGGTCCGGCTCCCGTCGTCCCGCGGCTTCTCGCACGATCGCGTCCCACCCGTGCCGCGAACCCTCGTCGTCATCGGTGACCTCGGGACGTCCCCGGTCCGCTCCCACCAGGTCCTCGACTGGGCTCGGGCGCACTCCTTCCCCGTCGTGGCCGAGCCGATGGGCAGCCACGACCGGACGCAGGTCGTTCCGCACGGCCCACTGCTGCTCTCGCACACCGACTGGCTCCGCGCGCACCTGCCCGACAGGGTGGTCGTGGCCGGACGCGTCACGCTCTCGCGCGACGTGGCGTCGTTGCTGCGCACCAAGGACGTCGAGGTCCACGTCCATCCCGCCGGCCCGGACTGGGCGGATCCCGGCCACGTGGTGTCGCGGGTGGGGGAGCTGACCGAGCTGTCGGGTCCCGTCGACGTGTCCTACATCGCCGAAGAGGCGTGGGCGGCGTCATGGCGCGACGCCACAACCGCTCTGGCGCAGGCGACTCGTGACGCCCCGGCAGCCTGGGGGACCGGTCTCGCGGTCGGCGGCGTCGTGGGGGAGGCGCTCCCTGACGGGGCGCAGCTCTTCGTCGGGTCCTCGAACCCGGTGCGCGACCTCGACCTCGGCATGGCGCCGCGCAGTGACCGTTTGTCGGTCGTGGCCAACCGCGGACTGGCCGGCATCGACGGGTGCCTCTCCACGGCGATCGGCTTGGCGCTCACCACCAGTGCCCCCAGCTATGCCTGGGTCGGCGACCTCACCTTCCTTCACGACTCCAACGCGCTCGCGATCGGCCCCGACGAGCCCCGCCCGGACCTGACGATCCTCGTGACCAACGACGGCGGCGGTGGGATCTTCCGCACGCTGGAGCACGGGGCCCCCGAGCGCAGCGCCGACTTCGGCCGCATCTTCGGTACGCCGACGGGGACCGACCTCGGGGCACTGTGCCGAGCACACGGCATACGGCACGTGCTGGCGCAGACGCGTGACGCGGCAGCCGAGGCGCTGTCCGCGACTCCCGCCGGCATCACCGTCGTCGAGGTGCCGGTCGACCCCGCGTCGCACCGCGAGGCCCATGCCGAGCTGCGGCGCCTGGCCCGCGAGGCGCTGGCGATTTCGGGCTGACAGGACGGCTTGCGAGAATGGCCGGGTGACCACCACCCCGCAGCGCACGGACGTCCTCGTCGTCGGAGCCGGCCCGGCCGGTTCGGCGGCCGCAGCCTGGGCGGCGCGCGCCGGGCGCGACGTCGTCCTCGCCGACGCGGCCGTCTTCCCGCGCGACAAGACGTGCGGTGACGGGCTCACCCCGCGCGCCATCGGCGAGCTGGAGCGCCTCGGTCTCGAGGACTGGGTGCGGGCCCACACGGTGAACAAGGGGCTGCGCGCGCACGGCTTCGGCCAGACGCTGCTGCTCGAGTGGCCCGGCGGCTCGCTGCCCGACTACGGCTCGGCCGTGACGCGCACCGAGCTCGACGACCATCTCCGCACGACTGCGCTGAAGTCCGGCGCGGTCGGCGTCGAGGGCGCCAAGGCGGTCGACGCGCGGATCGAGGGTGGGCGCGTGCGCGCGGTGACGTTCCAGCGCGACGGCGAGACCTTCGAGATCGAGTGCGAGCGGCTTCTCGTCGCCGACGGCGTCCGCTCCCCGCTCGGCAAGGTGCTCGGCCGCGTGTGGCACAAGGACACCGTGTATGCCGTCGCCGGCCGCTGCTACATCGACTCCTCGATGTCCGATGACCCGTGGATCAGCAGCCACCTCGAGCTGCGCGGCGAGACCGGCGAGATCCTGTCGGGATACGGCTGGATCTTCCCGCTCGGTGGCGGCCAGGTGAACGTCGGCGCCGGCACGCTGGCGACGACCAAGCGCCCCGCCGAGGTGGCGATCAAGCCGCTCATGGCGCACTACGTCGAGCAGCGTCGGGCGGAGTTCGGCCTCAGCGGCGAGGCGCGGATGCCCACGAGTGCCCTGCTGCCGATGGGCGGGGCGGTGAGCAACATCGCCGGCCCCAACTGGGCGCTCATCGGTGACGCCGCCGCCTGCGTCAACCCGCTCAACGGTGAGGGCATCGACTACGGGCTCGAGGGCGGCCGGCTCGTCGTCGACCTGCTCGACACCGACCTGTCGCTCACGTGGCCGGCGCTGCTGCAGGAGCACTACGGCGAGGCGTTCTCGATCGCCCGCCGGCTGGCCGGTGTGGTCACCGTGCCGCGGGTGCTGCCGGCGCTCGGCCCGGCCGGGATGCGCTCGGACTGGCTCATGACGCTGGCGCTGCGCTGGATGGGCAACCTCGTCACCGACGAGGACCGCGACCGCGCCGCTCGCGTGTGGCGCTGGGCCGGACGCCAGTCCGTCCGGCTCGAGCACCGCCCACCCTTCACCTGATGACGCGAGTGGCGTCGGGCACCGGTGGTCCCGCGTCGACGGTGCGCCGAGCCTGACTCTCCCGCTCAGCCCTCCGGCCCTCGAAGCGGTAGGTGGTGCGCACGTCGCGCGGCAAAGCCGGCGAGGGCAGGTTCGGACCGTGCTCAGCATTGGGGAACACCGTGCCTTTGCCGCGCGTGGTGACAGGTCCGGCGTCTCCCCGACGCTTCCGGCTGCCCCTCCACGTCGTCCTGCGGCCTTGCGGCCTGGTCTCAGGCGGGGGCGGTGAGGGCGTCGCGCATGGGGATGAGCTTGGCGTCGGACTCGGCCACCTCGGCCTCGGGCACCGAGCCGGCAACGATCCCGCACCCGGCATAGAGCGACATGGCGTGGTCGTCGTCCGGGCTCACCGCGCCGCACCGCAGCGCGATGCCCCACTCGCCGTCTCCGCTCGCGTCCATCCACCCCACGGGTCCGGCGTAGCGGCCCCGGTCCATGTGCTCGAGCTCGCGGAGAAGGACGTCGGCGGCGGCGGTCGGCGTGCCGCACACGGCCGCGCTGGGGTGCAGCGAGGCGGCGAGGGCCAGCGACGACGTCGCGTCGGTCAGCACGCCGGCCACGTCGGTCGCGAGGTGCATGACGTTGGACAGGTGCAGGACGAAGGGCGCCTCGGGCACGTTCATCGACGAGCAGTGCGGCGCCAGCGCGTCGGCCACCGAACGCACGGCGTACTCGTGCTCCTCGAGGTCCTTCGACGAGCGGGCCAGCGACGCCGCCAGGGCGAGGTCGTGCTCGTCGTCCCCGGTCCGGCGGATCGTGCCGGCGAGCACCCGTGAGGTGACGAGCCCCTTCTCACGGCGCACGAGCATCTCCGGCGTCGCCCCGACGAGGCCGTCGACGGCGAAGACCCAGGTCGACCCATAGCTCTCGGCCAGGCGGGCCAGCAGCCAGCGGACGTCGATCGGCTCGGCCGAGCGGACGTCGAGGTCGCGGGCGAGCACCACCTTGTCGAGCGTCCCGGCCTGGATCCGACGGACGGCCTCGCCGACGGCGCCGGCGAACTCGGTCGGCGACAGCGACCCGTCCGCGAAGGTCACGTCTCCGGGTGCCTCGACCGGAGAGCCGGACACGGGCTCCGCGACGACGGGCAGGCCGTCGGTCGACGTCGTCGTCACCCACCACCGCTCGCCGCGGCGGCCGACGACGACCTCGGGCACGACCAGCGTGGCACCGGCAGGTGACTCGGCGGCATACGAGACGGAGCCGAAGGCGACCGGTCCGGTGCCGGGCAGGTCCACCTCGTCGCGCACGACCGCGGACCCCGCGACCGAGCGCCACCACGACTCGAGGACCTCGAACCGGTCCGGGCCACCGGCCGAGACCGAGGCGGTCCGCCCCCAGCCGACGAGGCCGTCACCACGTCGCACCCACGACGTCGTGTCGCGCGCCGTCGTCGCGGGCAGGAAGGCCAGCAGCGCCGCGCCGTCCGCGGGGGAGAGCGGCACGGTACGGGTGACGAGGGGCGCGTGCGGCGCGGTGTCCGGGTCGGACGTGGGCAGGGACGTCATCACGCACGAGCGTAACGCCGAGGGCCGGCGGGGCTCGTACGGGCGCGGTGAGAGGATGACGACATGAGCCGCGCCTCCCTCGACAAGCAGCCCCGCGACGTCGCCGCGATGTTCGACGACGTCGCCGAGAGGTACGACGTGACCAACGACGTGCTGTCCCTCGGGCAGGACCGGCTGTGGCGCCGCGCCGTCGTCAAGGCCCTCGACGCGCAGCCCGGCGAGCGGGTCCTCGACATCGCCGCGGGCACCGGCACCTCGAGCGAGCCCTTCGCGGACACGGGCGTCCACGTCGTCCCCGCCGACTTCTCGCTCGGCATGCTGCGGGTCGGCAAGAAGCGCCGGGAGGACCTCGGCTTCACGGCGGCCGACGCCATGCGCCTGCCCTTCGCCGACGGCTCCTTCGACGCGGTGACGATGTCGTTCGGCCTGCGCAACGTCGCCGACATGGACGCCGCTCTGCGCGAGTTCGCCCGGGTCACCAAGCCGGGCGGGCGGCTCGTCGTGTGCGAGTTCAGCCAGCCGGTCAACGGCGCGTTCCGCAAGGTCTACTCGGAGTACCTCATGGAGGCGCTCCCCCGTGTCGCCCGCCGGGTGAGCTCCAACCCCGAGTCCTACGTCTACCTCGCCGAGTCGATCCAGGCCTGGCCCGCCCAGAAGGCGCTCGCGACCCGGGTCGCCGCGGCCGGCTGGGCCCAGGTCGAGTGGCGCAACCTGTCCGGTGGGATCGTCGCGCTGCACCGGGCTGTCAGGCTCGCCTGAGCTCACCCTGGCCCCAGCTCCCGGAGGTTAGGACCCCCTTAGTGCCTGCGCCCGATTCCGGTGCATAGAGTGGTCCGGTGTTCGTGAAGACATTCACAAGCAAGGTGTGTCGTTGATCCTCGCCACTGATGCCGCTGGCCACGCCAGCGCCGCCCGCGCCCTCGAGAGCGCGGACGTCGTCGTCATCGGAGCCGGCCCGGCCGGTTCCGCCGCTGCCGCACACCTCGCGGCGGCCGGGCTCGACGTGCTCGTCCTCGAGCGCACCTCCGGCACCACCCGTTCCGGCACCGCCGCCCTGACGCCTCGGGCCGTCGCCGAGCTCCGTGCGCTGGGCCTCGGCGAGGCCGACACCGCCACGTGGCACGCCACGACCGGTGTCCGTTTCGTCGGTGGCGGCATGCGCCTCGCCCTGGCCTGGCCCGACGCCGCCCGCCGTCCCGGGCTCGGACTCGCCTGCGCGCAGTCGACGCTGGACGACACCCTCCTCTCGTATGCCGTCGCGCGCGGCGCCCGCGTCCGGCGCGCCACCGAGGTCACCGGGCTCACGACCGACGCGCAGGGCCGGGCGACCGGCGTCACCGCCCACGACCTCGACGGTGCGCACCACCGGACGGGAACCGGCCTCACCGTGCGGGCGTCCGTCGTGCTCGACGCCTCCGGGGTCGCCGCCGGCCAGCCGTCCGGCGTCGCCGTCAGCGCCGACTTCGAGAGTCCCCGCCACGAGGACGACCACCTCGAGTCGTGGCTCTCGCTGTCCGGGGCCGACGGCACGTCACTGCCCGGCCACGGCTGGATCCTCGGCCGTGGGGACGGACACGTCACCGTCGGCGTGGGCGCCCTCGCCGCGGACACCACAGCGACCGCGGACCGCTGCGCCGGGGTCCTCGAGCAGTGGCTCACCGCCCTGCCCACCGACTGGCAGCTGAGTGAGGGCACCAGGACCGCGCCGGTCGTCGGCACGCGCCTCGCCACCGTCCCGACCCACCGCGCCGCGACGAACGGCGCCGTCCTCCGCATCGGTGACGCCGCCGGCGCCGCCCACCCCGTCACCGGCGAGGGGCTCACCGGCGCCCTCGTGTCGGCCCGGGTCGCCGCCACCGTCGTCACCGAAGCCCTGGTCCACGAGGGTGCCGCCGAGCGCGAGGGCGCGCTCACGGCATACGCCTCGCGGTTGGACGAGGCACTGGGCCACCACGACCGGGTCGGACGCGTCGCGGCCCGTCTGCTCGACCGCCCCACCGTCGCGCGGCTGGCCACCACCTACGCCCTCCCGCGCGAGGCGCTCATGAAGCACGTCCTGCGCCACGTCACCCCGACCGGGACTCCGGTTGAGACCTGCGTCACGCACCCTACGATGGTCAGCGTCACCCGAGCCGCCGCACACCCAGGCACCGAAAGGGGAGTTGAGCAGCGATGAGCAACCCCTACGTCCCGATCCTCTTCCTCCTCGGTCTCGGCTTCGTCTTCGCCGTCGGCTCGGTGGGCACCAGCCTCGTCGTCGGGCCGAAGCGCTACAACCGCGCGAAGTCCGAGCCGTACGAGTGCGGCATCCAGCCGACGCCGCGCGCCGAGGGCGGCGGTCGCGTGCCGATCAAGTACTTCCTCACGGCGATGCTCTTCATCATCTTCGACATCGAGTCAGTGTTCCTCTACCCGTTCGCGGTGGCCTTCGACCAGCTGGGCCTGTTCGCGCTCGTCGAGATGGTGCTCTTCATCATCACCGTCTTCGTCGCGTACGCGTACGTCTGGAAGCGCGGTGGTCTCGAGTGGGACTGACGCGTATGCCGTGTGCCCGGTTGGCCTATGCGCCAGCCGTTCTGCTGTCTGAACCGATCGGAAGGGGTCTCTAGATGGGACTCGAGGAGAAGCTGCCCGCAGGGTTCGTGCTGACGACGCTCGAGAACGTCGTCGGCTACATGCGCAAGGCGTCGATCTGGCCCGCGACGTTCGGCCTCGCCTGCTGCGCCATCGAGATGATGGCCGTCGGCACGCCGGACTACGACATCGCCCGCTTCGGCATGGAGCGCTTCTCGGCGACCCCGCGCCAGGCGGACCTCATGATCGTCGCCGGACGCGTCTCCAACAAGATGGCTCCGGTCGTGCGGCAGGTCTACGACCAGATGCCGAACCCCAAGTGGGTCATCGCCATGGGCGTGTGCGCCAGCTCCGGCGGCATGTTCAACAACTACGCGATCGTGCAGGGCGTCGACCACATCGTGCCGGTCGACATCTACCTGCCCGGCTGTCCGCCCCGCCCGGAGATGCTGCTCAACGCGATCATCGAGCTGCACGACCAGATCCAGAACTCCAAGCTCGGGGTCAACCGCGTCGCCGCCGCCCGTGCCGCCGAGGAGGCCGCCCTGCGCGCCACCCCGACGCACCTCATGCCGGCCACCCACGACCACGGCGAGCTCACCGCGACGCCGGGGAAGAGCCTCCTCGCATGAGCGACAACACCATCAAGGACGGCGCGGCCAAGGGCGGCGAGCCCACGGCCCCCACCGCGCCCGCGGGGCCCGAGCCGACGCCCGAGCCCACGCCCGTCGTCGAGAAGACCTCGGACGCCCACGCGACCGACCTCGACCTCACCAAGGCGCAGGCCACGGGGAACACCGACCCGGTCCGCATCGGCGAGCGACGCGGCATGTTCGGCGCCAAGCGCGGCACCGACACCTCCGGCTACGGCGGGCTGCGCACGCCGATCCTCTTCCCCGGAGGATCCGAGAAGCCCTACGGCAGCTACTACGACGAGCTGACCGGCACCCTGGAGACCGCCCTCGACGGTGCCGGCGAGTCCAGCTTCGGCGAGGCGGTCGAGCGGGTCGTCGTCGACCGCGGCGAGCTGACGCTGCACATCGCCCGCGAGGCCCTCCCGACCGTGGCGCGCGCCCTGCGCGACGACCCGGCGCTGCGCTTCGAGATCTGCACCGGTGTCTCCGGCGTGCACTACCCGGACCTCACCGGTCGCGAGCTGCACGCCGTCTACCACCTGCTCTCGATCACCCACAACCGGCGCGTGCGCCTCGAGGTGAGCGTGCCGGACGCCGATGCGCGCATTCCCTCGGTGGTCGACACCTGGCCGGCGGCGGACTGGCACGAGCGCGAGACCTGGGACATGTTCGGCATCGTCTTCGAGGGGCACCCGTCCCTCACCCGGATCCTCATGCCGGACGACTGGCCGGGGCACCCCCAGCGCAAGGACTACCCGCTGGGTGGCATCCCGGTGGAGTACAAGGGCGGGACCGTCCCCCCGCCCGACGAGCGGAGGTCGTACAGCTGATGACCACTCACGAAGAGACCGTCTACGAAGACGTCGCTGCCGACGAGCAGGACCCGGTCCACACCGGGTCCCACGTCGAGACCGACCCCTACGCCACGTCCGGCTCCGACCGGGAGGAGGGCGCCCGGGTGCTCAACGCCTCCGGAGGCGACTGGGCCGACCTCGTCGACGAGGCGACCTCCCTCAACGAGGAGCGGGTCGTCATCAACATGGGTCCGCAGCACCCGTCGACTCACGGCGTGCTCCGCCTCATCCTCGAGCTCGACGGCGAGACGGTGACCGAGGCCCGCGCGGGCATCGGCTACCTCCACACCGGCATCGAGAAGAACATGGAGTACCGCACCTGGGTGCAGGGCGTGACGTTCTGCACGCGCATGGACTACCTCACGCCGATGTTCCAGGAGACGACCTACTGCCTGGGCATCGAGCGGCTCCTCGGCATCGAGGACCAGATCCCCGAGCGCGCGAGCGTCATCCGCGTCCTCATGATGGAGCTCACCCGGATCAGCTCCCACCTCATCTGCCTCGGCACCGGTGGCATGGAGCTCGGCGCGACGACCGTCATGACCGTCGGCTTCCGTGAGCGCGAGCGCATCCTGCGCATCCTCGAAGCCGTGACCGGCCTGCGCATGAACAACGCCTACATCCGCCCCGGCGGCGTGGCGCAGGACCTTCCGCACGGCTGCCTCGACCTCGTCAACGACACGGTCGGCGAGCTGCGCGACGGCATCCACGAGCTCGAGCTGCTCCTCGTCGAGAACCCGATCCTCAAGGGCCGCACCAAGGACGTCGGCTACCTCGACCTCGCCGGCTGCATGGCGCTCGGCATCACCGGGCCGATCCTGCGCTCCACCGGGCTGCCCCACGACCTGCGCAAGAGCCAGCCCTACTGCGGCTACGAGACCTACGACTTCGAGGTCATCACCCGCACCGGCGCCGACGCCTACGACCGCCTCCGCATCCGCCTCGACGAGATGTACGAGTCGCTGAAGATCATCGAGCAGTGCGTCGAGCGCCTCAAGAAGGTCACCGGCCCGGTCATGGTCGAGGACAAGAAGATCGCGTGGCCGGCGCAGCTGTCCGTCGGCAGCGACGGCCAGGGCAACAGCCTCGACCACATCCGCGAGATCATGGGCACCTCGATGGAGTCGCTCATCCACCACTTCAAGCTCGTCACCGAGGGCTTCCGGGTGCCGGCCGGCCAGGCGTACGTGCCGATCGAGTCGCCCAAGGGTGAGCTGGGCGCACACGTCGTCTCCGACGGCGGGACCCGACCGTTCCGGGCGCACTTCCGGGACCCGAGCTTCAACAACCTGCAGGCCGTGGCCGCGCTGTCCGAAGGCGGCCAGGTCGCCGACGTCATCGTCGCCGTGGCCTCGATCGACCCCGTCATGGGAGGCGTGGACCGCTGATGGAGCACTACGGATTGCAGACCGCGGCCGGTCACCTCACGGTGCCGGCGGAGTCGAAGGAGCCGTATGCCGCGGAGCAGCTCGCGCAGCTGCACGCGGACGCCGTGCAGGTCATCGCCCGCTACCCGCAGAAGCGCTCGGCGCTGCTGCCGCTGCTGCACCTCGTGCAGTCGGTGGACGGCTACATCACCGGTCGGGGCATCGACTTCTGCGCCGAGGTCCTCGACCTGACCCGCGCCGAGGTCTCCGGTGTGGCGACCTTCTACACCCAGTACAAGCGCCACCCCAACGGCGAGTACACCGTCGGGGTCTGCACCAACACGCTCTGCGCGATCATGGGTGGCGACGAGATCTGGGAGTCGGTCTCCGAGCACCTCGGCATCGGCCACGACGAGACCACGGCCGACGGCAAGGTCACCCTCGAGCGCATCGAGTGCAACGCGGCGTGCGACTACGCCCCGGTCGTCATGGCCAACTGGGAGTTCTTCGACAACCAGACGCCCGAGTCGACGAACCAGCTCGTCGACGACCTGCGGTCCGGTGCTCCCGTGAAGCCCACGCGCGGCCCGAACTCGGTCTGCACCTTCAAGCAGATGTCGCGCGTCCTGGCGGGCTTCCCCGACGGCCGCGCCGACGAGGGTGTCGGCGCCGGGCCCGCGTCCCTGCGCGGCCTCACCGTCGCCCACGACAACAACTGGACCGCCCCCGCCGGCGGCAACGCCGACGAGGGTGCCGGCTCGGGCGACGCGGACGCCGACACCGAGGCCAGCGCCGGTGGCGAGGCGCTCGACGGCAAGGCCGCCGGGCGGCACACCTCGGTCAACACGCCGACCAACGAACCCGACGAGAAGCCCGGCGGCAAGGCCGCCAAGGACTCCCGCAAGGCCGACGCACCCAAGGAAGAGGGGAAGTGACCGCGATGACCACCACGCTCACCCCGATCCTCACCAAGTTCTGGGACGACCCCCAGAGCTGGACGCTCGAGACGTACGAGAAGAACGAGGGCTACCAGGCCTTCAAGAAGGCGCTCGGCATGGCGCCCGCCGACCTCGTCCAGCTGACCAAGGACTCCGGCCTGCGCGGCCGTGGTGGTGCCGGGTTCCCCACCGGCATGAAGTGGGGCTTCCTGCCCCCGCCGGACGGCGGCCCCCGCTACCTCGTGGTCAACGCCGACGAGTCCGAGCCGGGCACCTGCAAGGACATCCCGCTCATGATGGCGGCGCCCCAGTTCCTCATCGAGGGCGTGGCGATCACGTCCTTCGCGATCGGCTGCAACCACGCCTTCATCTACCTGCGCGGTGAGGTGGTCCACGTCTACCGCCGGCTGATGCGCGCCGTCGAGGAGGCCTACGCGGCCGGGCACCTGGGCAAGAACATCCACGGGTCCGGCTTCGACCTCGAGGTCACCGTCCACGCCGGCGCCGGCGCCTACATCTGCGGTGAGGAGACGGCGCTGCTCGACAGCCTCGAGGGCCGTCGCGGCCAGCCGCGCCTCAAGCCGCCGTTCCCCGCGGTCGCAGGCCTCTACGCCCGGCCCACCGTCGTCAACAACGTCGAGTCCATCGCCTCCGTGCCGCCGATCCTGCTGCACGGCCACGAGTGGTTCGCCGACATGGGCACCGAGAAGTCGCAGGGCTTCGGCATCTTCAGCCTCTCGGGACACGTCAAGAACCCGGGCCAGTACGAAGCACCCCTCGGCATCACACTGCGCGAGCTGCTCGACATGGCCGGCGGCATGCGCGACCCCGACAAGCAGCTGAAGTTCTGGACGCCCGGTGGGTCCTCGACGCCGCTGTTCACGGCCGAGCATCTCGACACCCCGCTCGACTTCGAGTCGGTCGCCGCGGCGGGCTCGATGCTCGGCACCCGCGCGCTCCAGATCTTCGACGAGACGACCTGCGTCGTCCGCGCAGTCGACCGCTGGACCGACTTCTACAAGCACGAGTCCTGCGGCAAGTGCACGCCGTGCCGCGAGGGCACGTGGTGGCTCAAGCAGATCCTCGGCCGGCTCGAGCACGGGCAGGGCGACGAGGAGGACCTCGAGAAGCTGCTCGACATCTGTGACAACATCCTCGGCCGCAGCTTCTGCGCCTTGGGCGACGGTGCGACGAGCCCGATCACGAGCTCCATCCAGTACTTCCGCGACGAGTACATCGCCCACCTCACCGAGGGCCGTTGCCCGTTCGACTCCCGTGAGTCGACGCTCTTCCACAAGGACCGCGTGACCGCATGAGTGTGACCACCGACAAGACCGCCAAGGCCCCCAAGGGGGACCAGCCGGGCGACCCCGGGCAGAAGCCCGCCGTCGAGATGGTGGAGCTCACCATCGACGGCATCGACGTCGCCGTGCCCAAGAACACCCTCGTCATCCGGGCGGCCGAGGAGATCGGGATCGAGATCCCGCGCTTCTGCGACCACCCGCTGCTCGAGCCGGTCGGCGCTTGCCGCCAGTGCCTCGTCGACGTCTCGACCCCGGGCCCGGACGGCACCCTGCGGGCCATGCCGAAGCCGCAGGCGTCCTGCACGATGACGGTCTCGCCGGGCATGCAGGTCAAGACCCAGCACTCCTCGCCCGTCGCCGAGAAGGCCCAGAACGGCGTGATGGAGCTGCTGCTCATCAACCACCCGCTCGACTGCCCGGTCTGCGACAAGGGCGGCGAGTGCCCCCTGCAGAACCAGGCGATGAGCAACGGCCGCGCGGTGAGCCGCTTCGAGGACGTCAAGCGGACCTACCCCAAGCCGATCAACATCTCCAGCCAGGTCCTGCTCGACCGCGAGCGCTGCGTGCTCTGCGCGCGCTGCACCCGCTTCTCCGACCAGATCGCCGGTGACCCGTTCATCGCGCTGGTCGAGCGGGGTGCCCTCCAGCAGGTCGGCATCTACGAGGAGAAGCCGTTCGAGTCCTACTTCTCGGGCAACACCGTCCAGATCTGCCCCGTGGGCGCGCTCACCGGAGCCGCCTACCGCTTCCGGGCGCGCCCGTTCGACCTTGTCTCCACCTCGAGCGTCTGCGAGCACTGCGCGAGCGGCTGCTCGATGCGCACCGACCACCGTCGCGGCAACGTCCTGCGCCGCATGGCCCAGAACGACCCGGCGGTCAACGAGGAGTGGAACTGCGACAAGGGCCGCTGGGCCTTCCAGTACGCCGAGACCCCCGCCCGCCTCCAGCTCCCGATGGTCCGCGTCGACGGCGAGCTGCGGGTCGCGTCCTGGCGTGAGGCCCTCGAGGCCGCTGCCGAGGGCCTGCGGGCCGCCTCCGGTGTCGGCGTGCTGACCGGTGGCCGGCTGTCCGCCGAGGACGCCTACGCGTACTCGAAGTTCGCCCGTGCGGTGCTCGGCACCAACGACATCGACTTCCGCGCCCGTCCGCACTCGGCCGAGGAGGCGGACTTCCTCGCCTCGCACGTCGTCGCGACGGGTCCCTCGGACACCCCGGGCGGGCCCGTCACCTACGCCGACCTCGAGTCGGCGAAGACGGTCGTCCTCGCAGGCTTCGAGCCCGAGGACGAGAGCCCGATCGTCTTCCTGCGCCTGCGCAAGGCGACCCGCAGGAACAAGACCGTCGTGTATGCCGTCTCGCCGGTCGCGACCCGCGGCCTCGAGAAGGTCTCCGGCCACCTCATCCCCACCGCCCCCGGCACGGAGCCCGAGGTGCTGGACGCCCTGGGCAAGGGGTCGGCCAGTGGTGCGGCGGGTGAGGGTCCCGACATGGTCCGCAACGCCGCCGAGGCGCTGCGCGGCGAGGGCGCGATCCTCCTCGTCGGTGAGCGGCTCGCCACCGTGCCCGGCGCCCTCAGCGCCGCGGCCCGCCTGGCCGAGACCACCGGCGCCCGCCTCGCGTGGGTCCCGCGTCGTGCGGGGGAGCGCGGTGCCCTCGAGGCCGGCGCCCTCCCGACGCTGCTGCCCGGTGGGCGCCCCGTCGCCGATGCCGCTGCGCGTGCCGAGGTCGCCTCGGCCTGGCAGCTCGACGGACTGCCCGACGCCCCCGGCCGTGACGCGGCCGCGATCCTCGAGGCCGCCCGCTCGGGCGAGCTCGGCGCCCTCGTCGTCGGCGGGGTCGACCCGCTCGACCTCGGTCGCGCGGACGCCGTCGCCGCCTTCGAGGCGCCCTTCGTCGTCTCCCTCGAGATCCGCGAGTCGGCCGTGACCGCCGTCGCGGACGTGGTGCTGCCGGTGGCCGCCCATGCCGAGAAGTCCGGAGCGTTCGTCGACTGGGAGGGTCGGGTGCGTCCCTTCGCGCAGGCCCTCGACACCGGCTTCGTCAGTGACCACCGCGCCCTGCACATGCTCGCCGACGAGATGGGCGAGTTCCTCGGGTGCCGCACCGTCACCGAGATCCGCTCCGAGATGCAGCGGCTCGGTCCCGGGACCGGCGCGCGCATCGCCGCCCCGTCCGTCGATGCCGGCGAGGTGCCCAGCGCCGAGGACGGTCACCTCGTGCTCGCGACCTGGCGTCACCTGCTCGACCGGGGCATCCTCCAGGACGGCGAGCCGTTCCTGGCAGGGACCGCCCCGAAGGCCGCCGCCAAGGTCTCGGCGACGACGGCCGCGTCCCTCGGCGTCGTCGAGGGCGACGCGGTGACCGTCAACGCGGGAACCTCGACGGTCACGGTTCCGGTCACCGTCACCGAGATGGCCGACCACGTCGTCTGGCTCCCGACCAACTCCGCGGGCTGTGACCTCCGGGGCACGCTCGCGGACGCCCCCGGCATCCGCGTCTCCGTCACCAAGCTCGACAAGGTGGACTCAGCATGAGCACGCTCGTGAACCTCCAGCACGTCGCCGGCACGTTCGCCGACACGGGACTGACCGGCATACAGGCGCTGGGGTCCCTGACAGCGGAGGGCAAGGACAACCCGCGGGCCGACTTCTCGGACACCCCGTGGTGGCTGTCGCTGGTCAAGGCGCTCATCATCTTCGTCTACCTGCTCGTCTCGACCCTGCTCGTCATCTGGTTCGAGCGCAGGGTCATCGGCCGCATGCAGCAGCGCCCCGGCCCCAACCGCAACGGCCCGTTCGGCCTGCTGCAGACGCTGGCCGACGGCATGAAGTCGATGCTCAAGGAGGACAACACCCCCGCCAAGGCGGACCGGTTCGTCTTCACGCTCGCGCCGCTCATCACCGCGACGATGTGCTTCATCGGCTTCGCGATCATCCCGCTCGCCGGTGAGGTGAGCATGTTCGGCCACCGCACCCCGCTGCAGCTGGCCGACTCCTCGATCGCCGTGCTCTTCGTGCTCGCCATCGCCGGCATCGGCATCTACGGCGTCGTGCTCGCCGGGTGGTCCTCGGGCTCGCCGTACCCGCTCATGGGTGGCCTGCGCTCGTCGGCCCAGATGATCTCCTACGAGATCGCGATGGGCCTCTCGCTCGTCGCCGTGTTCCTCTACAGCGGCTCGATGTCGACCTCGCAGATCGTCGGCGCCCAGGGCAACGTCTGGTACATCATCCCGGCGTTCTTCAGCTTCTTCGTCTACGTCATCACGATGGTCGGCGAGACCAACCGCCTCCCGTTCGACCTCGCCGAGGGCGAGGGCGAGCTCACCGGTGGCTTCCACACCGAGTACGGCTCGATGCGCTTCGCCATGTTCTTCCTCGGCGAGTACATCAACATGTTCACCGTCGCCGCGCTGGCGACGACGATGTTCCTCGGCGGCTGGCAGGCGCCTCCCGGCATCGCGGCCATCAACGACGGCATGTTCAACGAGGGCTGGTGGGGCCTGCTCTGGTTCACCATCAAGCTCTGGATGTTCATGTTCGTCTTCGTGTGGCTGCGCGGCTCGCTCCCGCGCACACGCTACGACCAGTTCATGCGGTTCGGCTGGAAGTTCCTCATCCCGGCCACGCTCGGCTGGGTCGTGCTCGTCGCGTTCTTCCGCGGCGCCCAGAACGGCTGGTTCGGTGACGCCGCCCTCGAGGTCGCGGGCCGCCGCTTCCCGGTCGCGTCGCTGGCCATCGTCGGCCTCGTCGCCGTCGCCGCCCTCGCCTTCGGCTGGTGGTGGGACAACCGTGCCCTCGCCAGGGAAGCCGCAGCGGCGGCCGCTCCGCCCGAAGAGATCGACCCGTATGCCGGTGGGTTCGTCGTGCCGCCGCTGCCCGGCCAGCGCCTGCGCGAGACCGCGCGGGTCGGTGCCCCTGCCCTTCCCGAGGCCGACCCGGTGAGGCAGTCCACCGGGTCCCATGCCGCCACGCCCGACGCCGACAAGGAGGCCACTCGTGGCTGACGACCAGAAGAAGGGCGGGTTCCTCTCGGACCTCTTCGCTCCCGTGGGTGGGTTCGGGGTGACCTTCGCGACGATGTTCCGCAAGGTCGCCACGACCGAGTACCCCGAGGTGAAGCGCCCCACAGCGCAGCGCTTCCACGGCCGCCACCAGCTCAACCGTCACCCCGACGGTCTGGAGAAGTGTGTCGGTTGCGAGCTGTGCGCCTGGGCCTGCCCGGCCGACGCGATCCTCGTCGAGGGCGCCAACAACGACGACTCCGAGGGCGGCGCCGGCCGATTCTCGCCCGGTGAGCGCTACGGCCGCGTCTACCAGATCAACTACCTGCGGTGCATCTTCTGCGGCCTGTGCATCGAGGCCTGCCCGACGCGCGCGCTGACGATGACCAACGAGTACGAGATGGCGGACAACAACCGCGCCGACCTCATCTTCACCAAGGAGCAGCTGCTCGCGCCGCTGCAGGGGGGGATGGCCACGCCGCCCCACCCCATGGTGGAGGGCCTGGAGGAGCGCGACTACTACCTCGGCAAGGTCTCCGAGGCCACGACCACGCAGCAGGCGTGGGTCGAGGGCCACCACTCCCGCGCCGCCGGTCAGGAGGTGTCCTCATGACCATGTTCCTTGGGTCATGCTCGTCGCCCTTCCGGGCCTCGCTCGTTCCTCACTCGGGTCCTCAGGAGGTCCTCGCATGACCAGCACAGGTGAGGCGATCCTCTTCTGGGTCCTCGCCCCGGTTGCCGTCGCCGGAGCGCTGGGCCTGATCTTTGCGCGCAAGGCCGTCCACGCCGCCCTGGGCATGGCCCTGACGATGATCGTCCTCGGGATCTTCTACCTCGCCCAGGGCGCGGACTTCCTCGGCGTCATCCAGATCTTCGTCTACACCGGCGCCGTGATGATGCTCTTCCTCTTCGTCGTCATGCTCGTCGGCGTCGACTCCTCCGACAGCGTCGTCGAGACGCTCAAGGGGCAGCGTGCGGCCACGGCCGTGCTGTCGCTCGGCCTCGGCGCCCTGCTCGTCGGCGCCATCGGCCGGATCACCGTCGGGGACGCCCCCGCCGACCGGCTCGACGCCATCAACGCCGAGACCGGCAACGTCTCCGGGGTCGCGGAGCTGATCTTCGGCCGCTACGTGTGGGTCTTCGAGGCCACCTCGGCGCTGCTCATCACCGCGGCCCTGGCGGCCATGGTCCTCGCCCACCGCGAGCGCCTCGGCGCCGCGCCGAGCCAGCGCACGTGGAGCGAGCGCCGGGTCCGCTCCGGGGAGAACCTCGCCGGACTGCCGGCTCCGGGTGTCTACGCCCGCCACAACGCGGTCGACACCCCGGCCCTGCTGCCCGACGGCACGCCCAGCGAGAAGTCGGTGTCGCGGGTCCTCACCTCCCGCGGACAGGTCGCCTCCGCGACTCCGTGGATCGAGGCCTCCGACGAGATGGAGCGCGAGGTCGCCGACGACGGCGAGCCCGGCCCCATCCCGCAACCCGGGAGCCACGTCATCAAGGGGGACCAACCGTGAGCCTCATCAACTACGTCTATTTGGCGACCCTGCTCTTCGTCCTCGGTGGTGCCACCGTCCTCACCCGGCGCAACGCGATCGTCGTCTTCATGGGCGTCGAGCTCATGCTCAACGCCGCGAACCTCGCGTTCGTCACCTTCGCGCGCATGCACGGCAACCTCGACGGACAGGTCATCGCCCTGTTCGTCATGGTCGTCGCCGCGGCGGAGGTCGTCGTCGGCCTGGCCATCATCATGATGATCTTCCGTTCCCGACGCTCGGCCTCGGTCGACGACGCCAACCTGCTGAAGCTCTGAAGGGGCCCGCACTCGTGAACTCAACTCTTCAGCTCGTCGCCGCGGAGGGCGAGGTGGCCGCGGCCACCGGCCTCACGGCATACGCCTGGCTCCTGGTCGGGCTGCCCCTGCTGGGCGCCGCGGTCCTCCTCCTCGGGGGCCGCGCCACGAACGCGTGGGGGCACCTGCTCGCCACCGTGCTGTCGTGGGCCAGCTTCGTGCTCGGCTTCCTCATCCTCCTCGCGATGGTGGGCCGCGGCGCGGAGGAGCGTCCGGCGCACGTCGGTGGCTGGGACTGGGTCCCCGCCGGGCAGTTCCAGCTCGAGACCGGGTTGCTCGTCGACCAGCTGTCGGTGGCGTTCGTCCTGCTCATCACGTTCGTCGGCTCGCTCATCCACGTCTACTCCATCGGCTACATGGAGCACGACCCGGACCGGCGCAAGTTCTTCGCCTACCTCAACCTCTTCGTCGCGTCGATGCTGCTGCTCGTGCTGGCCGACTCCTACCTCCTGCTGTTCGTCGGCTGGGAGGGCGTGGGCCTGGCGTCCTACCTGCTCATCGGCTTCTGGAACCACAACCCGGCCTACGCGACGGCCGCCAACAAGGCCTTCTTCGTCAACCGTGTCGGTGACGTCGGGATGTCCGTGGCGATCATGTTCATGTTCTTCACCTTCGGCGCGGTCGACTTCGCCACGGTGCACGCCGGTGCGGGCGAGGCCGGCTCGACCGCGATGACCGCGCTCGGCCTGCTCCTGCTGCTCGGCGCCTGCGCCAAGTCGGCGCAGTTCCCGCTGCAGTCCTGGCTCGGTGACGCGATGGCCGGCCCGACCCCCGTGTCCGCGCTCATCCACGCGGCGACGATGGTCACCGCCGGCGTCTACCTCATCGTCCGGTCGAACACGATCTTCGACGCCGCGCCCAACGCGCAGCTGGCCGTCGCGATCGTCGGGGCGATCACCCTGCTCTACGGCGCGATCGTCGGCTGCGCCAAGGACGACATCAAGAAGGCGCTGGCCGCCTCGACGATGAGCCAGATCGGCTACATGATGCTCGCCGCGGGGCTCGGCCCGGTCGGCTACGCGTTCGCGATCTTCCACCTCGTCACCCACGGCTTCTTCAAGGCCGGGATGTTCCTCGGCGCCGGCTCGGTCATGCACGGCATGAACGACCAGGTGAACATGCGTCGCTTCGGTGGTCTCTCGACGGCCATGAAGATCACCTGGGTGACCTTCGGCCTGGGCTGGCTCGCCATCCTCGGGGTCCCGCCGTTCTCCGGCTTCTGGTCCAAGGACAAGATCATCGAGTCCGCATTCATCGGGGAGGGCTGGCGTCCGTGGGTCTTCGGCGGCGTCGCCATGATCGGTGCCGGGATCACCGCCTTCTACATGTCGCGCCTGTTCTTCATGACCTTCCACGGCAAGAGGCGCTGGGTCGACGCGCGTGAGGGTGAGCGCGAGTACCACCCGCACGAGTCGCCGCTCACGATGACCATCCCGATGATCGTCCTCGCCGTCGGCTCCGGTGTGCTCGGCCTCGTCCTGTCGTGGGGCGGCATGTTCTCGCACTGGCTGGAGCCGGTCGTCGGTGAGCACGGTGAGGAGCACCCGGTCCTCGCGGTGCCCGTCATCATGGGCCTCACGCTGCTGCTCATCGCCGCGGGCGCGGGCTACGCGTGGATGCTCTACTGGCGGGACGAGGTGCCGGCGACGGCGCCGCGCGGCTCGCTCGTGACGCAGGCCGCTCGCGCCGACCTCTACCAGGACGCCATCAACGAGGGCCTCTTCATGCGCCCCGGCACCCACCTCACCCGCGCGCTCGTCTTCACCGACGGCAAGGGGGTCGACGGGCTCGCCGGCTCGCTGGCCGCGTCCATCGGCGGGGCGTCCTCACGGTTGCGCCGCCTCCAGACCGGCTACGCCCGGTCCTATGCCCTGACGATGCTCACCGGCGTCGTCGCCGTCCTCGGAGCCCTGTGGGTGATGAACTGATGTCCGGCTTCCCCCTGCTCACGATCCTGATGGTCGTGCCGCTCGTCGGTGCGGCGGTCGTCGCGCTGCTGCCGGGAGGGTCCGCGCGCCTGGCCAGGCCCATCGCGCTGGCCACCTCGCTCGTCACCCTCGGGCTGGCCCTGCTCGCCTGGGCCCGCTTCGACGGCTCGGACTCCGCTGGGCGCTACCAGCTCACCGAGACGCACTCGTGGATCCCGCAGTTCGGGGTCTCCTACGCCCTCGGCGTGGACGGCATCGCGCTCTCGCTCATCGTCATGGCGACGATCCTCACGCCGGTGTGCCTGCTGGCGGCCTGGCGCGACCTCGACGGTGAGGCCGACGACGTCCGGGGGAGCCGGGAGAAGACCTACTTCGCGCTCATGCTCGTGCTGCTCACCTTCATGGTGGGCGTGTTCGCTGCGCGCGACGTCTTCCTCTTCTACGTCTTCTTCGAGGCCATGCTCATCCCGGTGTACTTCCTCATCGGGCTGTTCGGGGGCCCGCGCCGGCAGTACGCAGCGGTGAAGTTCATCCTCTTCTCGCTCGTCGGCGGGCTCATCATGCTCGTCGCCGTCATCGGCGTGTACTTCGCCGGCCCGGGCGGTGAGCAGGGCTTCCTCTACGAAAGCCTCGAGGGTGGCGTCACCGGGTCCACCACGACGCAGCGCTGGCTCTTCGTCGGCTTCTTCATCGCCTTCGCGATCAAGGCGCCGATGTGGCCGGTCCACACCTGGCTGCCCGACGCCGCCTCCGAGTCCCGACCGGCCACGGCCGTGCTCCTCGTCGGTGTGCTCGACAAGGTCGGCACCTTCGGGATGCTGCGCTTCTGCCTGGGCATGTTCCCCGAGGCGTCGCAGTGGGCGACCCCCGTCGTGCTCACGCTTGCGGTCATCTCGGTGCTCTACGGAGGCCTGCTCGCGATCGGCTCGCGCGACATCATGCGGCTCATCGCCTTCACCTCGATCAGCCACTTCGGCCTCATCGTCCTCGGCATCTTCGCTATGACGTCGACCGCCGGCGCGGGGTCCTCGCTCTACATGATCAACCACGGGTTCGCGACCGCCGGGCTGTTCCTCATCGCGGGCTTCCTCATCGCCCGCCACGGCTCCCAGCGCATCGCCGACTACGGCGGCTGGCAGCGGGTCACGCCCGTCCTCGCTGGGACCTTCCTCGTGTCCGGTCTGTCGTCGCTGGCCCTGCCGGGCCTGTCGTCCTACGTCTCCGAGTTCCTCGTGCTGACCGGGACGTTCCAGCGGTACGAGGTGGCCGCCGTCATCGCGACGCTCGGCATCGTGCTCGCCGCGCTCTACATCCTGCTGATGTACCAGCGCGTGTTCACGGGACCGCGCCCGGTCTTCGTCGAGGGGCGCGAGCCGCGCGACCTCGGCCTGCGCGAGAAGCTCGTCGTGGCGCCGATCATCGCCTCGTTCCTGCTGCTCGGGTTCTATCCGAAGCCGGTCCTCGACCTCGTCAACCCCGCCGTGAAGCAGACCCTCGACCTCGTCGGCGTCAGTGACCCGGCGCCGACCAACGCCTCCGGGAGTGCCCAGTGACCGCCCTTCTGCCCACGGCCTTCGAGGCCGTGACGGTCGAGTACGCCGCCGTCGCACCGATGCTCATCGTCGTGGGCGCCGCGCTGGTCGGGGTGCTCATCGAGGCCTTCGCGCCGCGGCACCTGCGCCACACGATCCAGGTCGGCCTGACCCTCGTCGCGCTGGTCGCGGCGCTCGTCGTCCTCGTCCTGCTCTCGGTCGACAACCAGGCGGTGACGGCCGGTGGCTCCATCGCCATCGACGGACCGGCGCTGTTCCTGCAGGGAAGCCTGCTCGTCTTCGGCATCCTGGGCGTCCTCACGATGTCGGAGCGCTTCGGCGGCCGCTCGGCCGACGCCTTCACCCCCATGGGCGCGGCGACGCCGGGCTCGCCCGCAGAGGTCGCCGCCGACCGCGCGGGGTACGCCACCTCGGAGGCGTTCCCGCTGACGATGTTCGCGGTCTTCGGGATGCTGATGTTCGTCTCGGCCAACGACCTCATCACGATGTTCGTCGCGCTCGAGGTTCTGTCGCTGCCGCTCTACGTCCTCACCGGGCTGGCCCGCCGCCGCCGCCTGCTGTCGCAGGAGGCGTCGCTGAAGTACTTCCTGCTCGGTGCCTTCTCGTCGGCGTTCTTCCTCTTCGGTGCTGCGCTCCTCTACGGGTATGCCGGCTCGTCCGACCTTGCGGCCATCGCCGCCGCGATCACGACGTCGAACAGCGCCTACGAGGGCCTCCTGCTCCCCGGCGTCGTCCTCGTGCTCATCGGCCTGCTCTTCAAGGTCGGCGCCGTGCCGTTCCACTCGTGGACGCCGGACGCCTACCAGGGTGCGCCCAGCCCGGTCACCGGCTTCATGGCCGCCGCGACGAAGCTGGCCGCGTTCGGTGCGATCCTGCGCTTCGCCTACGTCGGGGTCGAGGCCTCGAGGCTGGAGTGGCGCCTCGGCGTCGCGGCCGTCGCCGTGCTGACCATGGTCGTGGGCGCCGTCCTCTCCGTGACCCAGACCGACATCAAGCGGCTGCTCGCCTACTCGTCGGTGGCGCACGCGGGCTTCATCCTCGTCGGTGTCCTGGCCTTCGACGTGACCGGCATCTCCGGCGTGATGTTCTACCTCGTCGCCTACGGCCTCTCCACGATCGCGGCCTTCGCCATCGTCGCCCTCGTCCGCTCCGGCGGCTCCGAGGCGACGCACCTCTCGCAGTGGGCCGGCCTCGGTCGCAACCACCCGGTGGTCGCCGGCATCTTCGCGCTGCTCCTCCTGGCCTTCGCGGGCATCCCGCTCACGTCCGGGTTCACGGCCAAGTTCGCCGCCTTCGCCCCGGCCGTCGCGCACGGTGGCCTGGCCGGTGTCGTCATGGTGGTCGTCGGCGTCCTCGCCTCCGCGGTGACGGCCTTCGTCTACTTCCGGATCATCGTGCTCATGTACTTCACCGAGCCGTCCGGTGACGAGGTCGTCGCACTCACGCCGTCGATCGCCTCGACGGTCGCCATCACCGTCGGAGCCCTCGGCACCGTCATCCTCGGTGTCGTCCCGGGCCCGATCCTCGACCTCACCGGTCGGGTGTCGCAGTTCCTCCAGTGACGCTCGCCCTGCCCGAGGTCTCGGCCGGGCTCCAGCAGCGGCTCACCGACGGGCTGGCCCGCGTCGAGGCGCTCATCGAGGAGCGGATCGACCACGGCGACCCGTTCATCGCCGAGGCCAACGTGCACCTGCTGCGTGCCGGTGGCAAGCGCTTCCGGCCGATGCTGACGATCCTCGCCTCGGAGCTGGGCGAGGGCGTCGACGACGCCGTGGTGGCGGCGGCGGCCGCCGTCGAGCTGACCCACCTCGCCTCGCTCTACCACGACGACGTCATGGACGAGGCGGACCTGCGACGCGGGACGCCCACAGCCAACACGGCATACGGCAACTCCACCGCCATCCTCGTCGGTGACCTGCTCTTCGGGCACGCGTCGGCCCTGGTCGCGGACCTCGGTCCGGAGGCCGTGCGCATCCAGGCGGAGACGTTCATCCGCCTCTGCACGGGGCAGATCCGCGACGCCCGGCAGGCGCCCGAGGGCGAGGCCGCGAGCGACTACTACCTGCGCGTGCTCGAGGACAAGACCGGGGTGCTCATCGCCACCGCGGCCCGCTACGGCGCGATGTTCTCGGGATGCTCCGACGAGGTCGTCGAGACGATGCGGGTCTACGGCGAGCGCCTCGGCATGGCCTTCCAGCTCGCCGACGACCTCATCGACATCGAGTCCTCCGAGGAGGAGCTGGGCAAGACACCCGGCACCGACCTGCGCGAGGGCAAGCGGACGCTCGCCGTGCTGCACGCGCTGGCCTCGACGGACCCGGCCGACGCGCGACTGCAGGCGCTGCTGCGCTCCGACCTGACCGACGACGCCGAGCTCCACGAGGCGCTCGGTCTGCTGCGCGTGCACCCGGCGCTCGAGAAGGCGCGTGCCGAGACCCGCGCCGTCGGCGTGCAGGCCCAGGAGGCCCTCGTGTCGCTCCGCGAGAGCGAGGCCAAGACGGCCCTGCTCGCCCTGGCCACGTCCGTCACCGACCGCACCTCCTGACCCCACTTTCCCGCCGGAAGTGGGTTCCTCTCACGTCGCATGATGTCCGATGTCAAGCGAGGTGAGAGCTCGTCAGGCGCACTCGGTCGTCCACAGCCAGTTGAGCGCCCGGCGGCCGTCCACAGATCCGGCGAGGCGCGCTGACGCCCCGACGCCGCCGGTCGCAGGGTTGGTTCATGGCCACTCTCGACCCGATCCTTCTCGACCTCGCAGCATCGCAGCTGGGCATGCTCACGACGAGCCAGGCCATGCGCGCCGGCATGGACAAGGCCTCGCTCACCCGGTCGGTCCGCGACAAAGTGCTGCTCCACCCCTTCCATGCGATGTATGCCGTGCCGTCCCTGGTCGACAGGTCCTCACCGGCGGCGTGGCATCGACATCTCGCCCAGGGTGCACGACTTCTGTACCCGGACCTCGTCCTCACCGGAGTGACGGCCGTGCTCGCGCACGGTCTCGACGTGTGGGGCTGCGACCTCGCCCGTCCGGCGATCCTGCGGCCCATCGCACGCTCGACCGGCGTCCGCGGGATCCGCGTGCGCCCTCTGCGCGGGGATGCCGTGGACACCAGTTGGGGACCCGCGCTGTCCCCGGCGCAAGCGCTCGTCCAGCTCGCGCTGGACCACGGCATCGAGCCCGGGGTGGTCAGCGCGGACCACGCGCTGCGCCGGGGGCTCTGCACGGCCACAGACCTGGAGGCGGCGCTCGCGCTGGTCGACCGGTGGCCGGGCGCGCACAAGCCGCGGTCGATGACGAGTCTCACCTGTGCGCGACGCGAGTCCGTGGGCGAGTCCCGGTGCGGTGTCGCGATGGCGATGGCCGGCATACGGGCAGTGCCGCAGGTGGAGGTGCGAGATGAGCGTGGGGTGCTGGTCGCCCGGGTGGACTGGCGGGTTGAAGGAACCACGGTCGTCGTCGAGTTCGACGGCAAGGTGAAGTTCGCCGATGGCGACCCCGCGACGCTGTGGGCCGAGAAGAAGCGCGAGGACAGGCTTCGGGCGCTCGGGTACACGGTCGTCCGGATCACGTGGGCCGACCTGGAGCGCCCCGGTGCTGTGGCGGCCAAGATTCGCGCAGGACTGGACGCGGCTACGGCGGCGTGAGTGACTTCGCTTGACCAGCTCTCACCCGGCTTGGTGTCGGACGTCAGGCGGAGTGAGAGGAAGCCACTTCCGGCGGGAAAGTCGAGGTGTCGCGGCGGCGGGGGATCGAGAGGGCGACCACGACGCTGGCGAAGCAGAGTCCCGACGCGAGCAGCCAGGCCGAGCTGTAGCTGCCCGACGACGTGCGCACCCACCCCGCGATCGAGGCCCCCACCCCGGCGCCGACCATGTGGGAGGCGAAGACCCACCCGAAGACGATCCCGGAGTCGGCGAGCCCGAAGTGCTGCCGGCACAGCGCCACGGTCGGTGGCACCGTGGCCACCCAGTCGAGGCCGTAGAAGACGATGAAGACCCACAGCCCCGGCTGGACGTCTGGCGCGAGCACCGCGTCGATCGCCAGCAGGGACAGCCCCCGGCCGCCGTAGTAGATCGCGAGCAGGACGCGGGAGTCGACCCGGTCGGTGAGCCACCCGGACGCGATGGTGCCCGCGATGTCGAAGATGCCGACGAGCGCGAGCAGCCCGGCCGCGGTCTGCGTCCCCATGCCGTGGTCGTGGGCGGCCGGGATGAAGTGGGTCTGGATGAGCCCGTTGGTTGACCAGCCGCACACCCAGAAGGTCAGCACGAGGGCCCAGAACGTCCAGGTCCGGCTCACCCGCCCGAGGACGGCCACGGCCGTGCGGCCCGGCGACGTGACCGGCCGTGACGCCGCCGCCACCCGCGCCTCGGAGGCCTCGCGCTCGGACTCCGCGGTCGCTCCGTAGGGCAGCAGACCCCGGTCGGAGGGCCGGTCCGGCAGCAGCAGGGCGACGAGCACCGACACGAGGAGGGCGAGCCCGGCCACGACGAGAGCGGCGGACCGCCAGCCGTGCTGCGTCGCGGCATACGCGATCGCGGGCAGGAAGACGAGCTGGCCGGTGGCGTTGGCGGCCGAGAAGATGCCGGTGACGAGCCCGCGGTGCGACACGAACCAGCGGTTGGCGACGATCGCGCCGAAGACGAGCGCCATCGAGCCGGTGCCGATGCCGATGACGAAGCCCCACAGCACCCACAGGTGCCAGGCCGAGGTCATCAGCGTCGTCGCCGCGGAGGCGAGCCCCACGGCGATGAGCGAGACCGTGACGATGCGCCGGATGCCGAAGCGCTCCATCAGGGCGGCGGCGAAGGGTGCCGTCAGCCCGTAGAGCACGAGGTTGAGGCTCACCGCCCCCGAGGTCGTCGTGCGCGACCAGCCGAACTCCTGCTCCACCGGCTCGAGGAGCACCCCGGTGGAGGAGCGGAAGGCCGCCGCCGCGACGAGCCCGGCGAGGGTCACACCGGCGACGATCCACGCGCGGTGGATCGGGCGGCGGGGCGGGTCGCCGGTGAACGGGCCCGTCGAGGAGCCCACCGCCACGTCGTCCGTCATGGGGTCGATCCTGACAGGCCGCCCCGCACGGAGAACAGGGGCGTGGCCGCCACGTCATGACAAGGTTCTGCCACGTCCACCGGTCGCCCACCCGCGGCCGACGACCTCGTCCGCGGCGCCGGCGGCCGGCCGGTCAGTTCGCCAGAAGTCGGTCCACTCGCTCGTCGCCTCAGGGGCAGGGCTCGAGCTCGGCCTCCGCCTCGGCCCGGCGAGCCCGCCGGTTCGAGTGGCCCTGGCGCAGCGAGTCGATGGTGAGCAGCAGCAGGGCGAGCCAGACGATCGCGAAGCCGACCCACAGCGCACCGGTCACCCGCTCGTCGAGCAGCAGCACGCTGCAGAGGAGCTGGAGCATCGGCGTGAGGAACTGGATGAGCCCGATGGTGACGAGCGGGATCCGGCGGGCGGCCGCGGCGAAGAGCAGCAGCGGGATCGCCGTGACCACGCCGGCAGCGACGAGCAGCCCGGTGTGCCACGGACCCTCCGCGCCGAAGGTCGTCGACCCCTGCGCGGCCAGCCACACGATCACCCCGACGGCGACCGGCGCAAGCACGAGCGTCTCCACCGCCAGCGAGTGCATGGCGTCGAGGGTCGCCCCGACCTTCTTCTTGACGAGCCCGTAGAACGCGAACGAGAAGGCCAGCGACACGGCGATCCACGGGAACTCGCCCCCCGCCACCGTGAGGTAGACCGCCGCGACGGCGCCCACGGACACGGCCGCCCACTGCAGCGGTCGGAGCCGCTCCTTGAGCACGACCACCCCCAGCCCCACGGTGACGATCGGGTTGAGGAAGTAGCCCAGCGCCGCGGCATACGTGCGTCCGGTGATCACCGCGAGCACGTAGACGACCCAGTTCGCCGCGATGAGCAGTGCCGCGAGCGTCAGCCCGCCGAGGAGCTTCGGCCGCCCGGCGACGGTCCGCAGCCACCCGAAGTCGCGTCGCACGAGCAGCACCAGCGCGCAGAAGGCGAGGGTCCACAGGATCCGGTGGGCGAGGATCTCGAAGGCCCCGGAGGGCTTGAGGGCGTGGAAGTACAGCGGGAACAGGCCCCAGATGCCGTAGGCCCCGAGCGCGTAGAGCGTCCCGCGTCTCAGCTCACCGGCGTCGCCCTGGACGGGCGGCGTCATGCCCCGGTCACACGACGGTCCAGGTGTCGCGACCGCGCAGCAGGGACGCGAGGTCGTCGTCCGTGGGCGGGCCGCCGGCGGTGTCGACGGCCGCGCGCATCTGGGCCCGCACCCCGTCGTCGTACGTCGGGCGCGACACCGAGCGGAAGATCCCCATCGGCACGTGCGTCATCTCCGGGGAGTCGAGCCGCGAGAGGGCGAACGCCTGGCTCGGGTCCTCGGCGCCGGCGTCGTGGACGACGACGTCCGCACCCTCGGCCGACGCGGCCGGCGCGAACTCGACCCGACCGCCGGGCATCCGCACGAGGACCTTGCGGTCGTCCTCGGGCCCGACCCCGACCGGCTCGCCGTCGAGAAGGTGCACGATGCGCGCCTCCTGCTGCGAGCGGTCCTTGATGAGGTCGAACGCGCCGTCGTTGAAGATCGGGCAGTTCTGGTAGATCTCGACGAGCGAGGTGCCGCGGTGCTCGGCGGCCGCGCGCAGGATCGAGGTGAGGTGCTTGCGGTCGCTGTCCATGGTGCGCGCCACGAACGTCGCCTCCGCACCCAGCGCCAGCGAGACGGGGTTGAACGGCTGGTCGACCGAGCCCAGCGGCGTCGACTTCGTCACCTGGCCCACCTTCGAGGTGGGGGAGTACTGACCCTTGGTGAGGCCGTAGATCTCGTTGTTGAACAGCAGGATCGTCATGTTGACGTTGCGCCGCAGGGCGTGGATGAGGTGGTTGCCACCGATCGAGAGGGCGTCACCGTCGCCCGTGACGACCCAGACGTTCTGGTCCGGCCGCGAGGTGGCGAGACCGGTCGCGATGGCGGGGGCACGACCGTGGATCGAGTGCATGCCGTAGGTGTCGAGGTAGTAGGGGAAGCGCGACGAGCAGCCGATGCCGGAGACGAAGGTGATGTTCTCGCGCTTGAGCCCCAGCTCGGGCAGGAAGGACTGCACCGCGGCGAGGATGGCGTAGTCGCCGCACCCGGGGCACCAGCGCACCTCCTGGTCGGAGGTGAACTCCTTCTTGGTCTGCTTCGGCGCGTCGGCGGCGAGCAGGGGTATGCCGGCCAGCCCACCGGGGCGGGCGGGTGCGGTCGCGTGGATGGCGGGGTCGGTGGTGGTCACGAGACCTCCTCGAGGTGGGTGAGGATGACGCCGGAGAGGTCCACCGTGGAGAACGGCAGGCCGCGCACCGACGTGTGGGGACGGACGTCGACGAGGAACTGCGCACGCAGCAGCATCGACAGCTGGCCGAGGTTCATCTCGGGGACGACGACACGGTCGTAGGCGCGGAGCACCTCGCCCAGGTTGGCGGGGAACGGGTTGAGGTGGCGCAGGTGCGCCGACGCGACGTCGTGGCCGGCGTTGCGGACGGCGCGGACGGCGGCGGCGATCGGACCCTGCGTTGACCCCCAGCCGAGCACGAGGACGCGGGCGGCGCCGGAGGGGTCCTCGACGACGACGTCGGGGATGCCCGCGATGCCCGCGACCTTCGCCGCGCGCAGCCGCGTCATCCGGTCGTGGTTGTCGGGGTCGTAGGAGATGTTGCCGGTGACGTCGGCCTTCTCGATGCCGCCGATACGGTGCTCGAGCCCCGGCGTGCCGGGGACGGCCCACGGTCGGGCGAGGGTCTGCTCGTCGCGCAGGAACGGGTGGAAGACCGGCTCGCCCTTGACGTCGACGCCGTTGTGCGTGGTCGCGAACTCGACCTTCAGGTCGGGCAGGTCCTCGACCTCCGGGACGGCCCACGGCTCGGAGCCGTTGGCGAGGTAGCCGTCACTGAGCAGGAAGACCGGAGTGCGGTATGCCGTGGCGATCCGGACCGCCTCGATGGCGGCGTCGAAGCAGTCGGCCGGGGTCGACGGCGCGATGATGGGGACCGGCGACTCGCCGTTGCGGCCGTACATCGCCTGCAGCAGGTCCGCCTGCTCGGTCTTGGTCGGCAGCCCCGTCGAGGGACCGCCACGCTGGACGTCGACGATGACCAGCGGCAGCTCGAGCGAGACGGCCAGTCCGATGGTCTCGGACTTGAGCGCCACGCCGGGCCCCGACGTCGTCGTCACGCCGATGGCGCCGCCGAAGCTGGCGCCGAGGGCGATGCCGATGCCGGCGATCTCGTCCTCGGCCTGGATCGTCATGATGTCGTGGCGCTTGAGCGAGGACAGCGCGTGCAGGATGTCGGACGCCGGGGTGATCGGGTAGGACCCGAGGACCAGGGGCAGGTTGGCGCGGTGCGCAGCGGCGACGAGTCCGTGGGCGAGCGCGGTGTTGCCGGTGATGTTGCGGTAGGTCCCGGGCGGCATCGCCGCCGGCGCGATCTCGTAGCTGGAGGCGAAGTCCTCGGTCGTCTCGCCGTAGTTCCAGCCGGCCCTGAGCGCGGTGAGGTTGGCATCGAGGATCTCGGGGTGGGCCCCGAACTTCTTCTTCAGGAAGGCCTCGGTGCCGGTCATGGGACGGGTGTACATCCACGACAGGAGGCCCAGCGCGAACATGTTCTTGGCGCGCTCCTTCTCCTTGCGGCTCAGGCCACCGAAGGGAGCCAGAGCGTCGACCGTGATCGACGTCAGGGGCACCGCGTGGACGTGGAAGGACTCGAGGCTGCCGTCGTCGACGGGGCTCTCGGCATAGCCCACCTTGGCGAGGTTGCGCTTGCTGAACTCGTCGGTGTTGACGATGATCGTCGCCCCGCGCGGGACGTCGCCGAGGTTCGCCTTGAGGGCGGCGGGGTTCATCGCGACGAGGACGTCCGGGGCGTCACCGGGGGTGAGCACGTCGTGGTCGGCGAAGTGGAGCTGGAAGCTCGAGACACCGGGCAGCGTCCCCTGGGGCGCACGGATCTCTGCAGGGAAGTTGGGGAGCGTCGACAGGTCGTTGCCCATGTCAGCCGTCTCGGAGGTGAACCGGTCCCCCGTGAGCTGCATGCCGTCGCCGGAGTCCCCGGCGAAGCGGATGACGACGCGATCGAGCTTGTGGACGGTCTTGCTGGACATGGACACCTGACTCGAGAGACGTCAGTCGGGCCGTGACTCGTCTCGCCCGACGTGTCCCTCCATCGTACGACCGAGGGAAGGCAACCCTTGCGTGCGCCCACGCTGCGTCGGGGAGGTCTCCCCATTGCCGCCGCGGGCGACCCGCTGACACCCTTGGGGCCGGGGCCGCACACGAGGGGGACGCATGACGTACGAGGTCGAGATCGGGGACCTGCGCGACTCGGCCGAGGCGGCCCGGTCGGCCGTCTCGCAGCTGGCGAGGCTGACGCCCGGCAGTGACCTCACCGGCGCCGGCGCGGGGATTCCGGGCGCGGCCAGCGTCGCCGTCATGGCGAGGGTGAGCAGCGACTGGACCACCGAGCTCTCCGACTGGGTCGAGGCTGCGCGCGGCTACGCCAGCACCCTCGACGCCAACGCCACGCAGTACGAGCTCGACGACGAGGCCGCCCGCGCGGCGTTCGGACCGCTTGGCCGGGGACGCTGACCGTGGCGCTCACCTGGTCCGACATCACCCGGTGGAGGCACGAGCCCTTCGCGACCGCCGAGAGCCGGCTGCGCACCACGCGCCGCGACATGCTCGACCTCGCGGACGAGCTCGCCACCATGGGGCTGCCGCGGAGCTGGACCGGCTCGGCGTCGCAGACCTCGGGGAACCGTCTGCGGATCATCACCGACGACCTCCGGGACGTCGTCGCCGAGGTGTCCGCGGCATTCACGGCCGTCTGCGACGCGGCGGACGCCGTGCTCGGGGTGGTCACCGCGGTGGACGAGGCCCAGGAGTACGCGCGGCTCTCCAGCCTCGTCATCAGCTCCGGCGGCACGGTGTCGATGAGCGAGCTCCTCGTCTGCCGGGCCGACGACACGGAGGCGGACGTCGAGGCCCGCCGGGTCCGGATGGCAGCGGTCGACGAGTGTGCCACCCGGATCTCGGAGGCGCTGCGCAAGGCCGAGGACGTCGACGCCGACCTCGGGGCACTCCTCCGTCGCATCGAGCTGAACCGCATCGACGGCGGCACCGGGACCCTGGCCCAGGCCTCCGCGATCGGTGCGGTGGCAGGTGACCTCGGCGTCCTCGAACCCCCGCGGGGCGGCACGCCGACCGAGAACGCCGCGTGGTGGGCGGCCATGTCGCCGGACGAGCGCGCCCTCGTCATCGCGCAGCACCCGGGGTGGATCGGCAACCGTGACGGCGTCGACGCCGCGTCGAGGGACCTCGCGAACCGCGCCCTGCTCGACGACCGCCGGACGCACGTCGACGACCGGCTCGCCGAGCTGGTCGCAGGTTTCGTCCGCCCCGACGGGACCCTCAACGACGCGTACTACGCCGCGAACATCGACGAGTACACCGACCTGCTGGAGGAGCAGGGCGCCATCGAGACGCTCGACGAGATCCTCGGCCGGCCCGGCGAGCACCAGCTCCTCGGTCTCGACTTCACGACACCCCGGACGCAGGCGGTCGTGGCCAACGGCGACGTCGACACCGCCGACCACGTCGCCGTGTTCACGCCCGGGCTCACCTCGACCGTCGAGGGGATGGGCGGCTACGACGCGTCGATGGCCCAGCTGCGCAACCGCACCGAGGACGAGCTGTTCCGGCGGGGTGAGGACGGGACGGTGGCCACGGTGACGTGGCTCGGCTACCAGGCGCCGCAGTGGGGGACGACGTTCGCCGGCGACTCGGTGGCGCTGTCCGGATCGGCGCAGGACGGTGGCCGGGACCTCGCGGCCTACTTCGCGGGGCTCAACGCCTCCCGGATGACCGACCCGGACCTCACCGCCCTCGCCCATTCGTACGGGTCGACGACGACGGGCTACGGCCTGCAGCACGAGGGCACCGGGGTCGACCGGGTCGTCTTCTTCGGGTCTCCGGGGCTCGGCACGAGCGACCTGGGCGAGATGCACCTCCCCGAGGGGGGCGCCTACTACGCCGAGGCGAAGTGGGACCCGGTGGGTGACCTCGGCCGCTTCGGCAGCGACCCCACCGGGCTCGAGGGGATGAACCACCTCGAGACCGGCGACGCGTCCTCGGAGGACGGGCGGGACTGGCAGGGCGTGACCGGCCACTCCGACTACCTCCAGGACGGGTCCACGAGCCAGTACTCGATGGCGCAGGTCGTGGGTGGTCATCCGGAGGACGCGGTCTCGGGCCAGAATGTCGGACTGCTCACCGACCCGCTCGACGCCCAGCCCTGGTGGCCGGACCTCCTCCGATGAGAGACGACATGACCCACGACCCCAGCTCGCGCCTCCCCGCGGCGCAGCACCGAGCCCGACCTCGTCGTGGCACGGTGGTCGTGACCGCCGCGATCACCGTCCTCATGGCCCTGACCGCCGGATGCACAGGAGACACCGTGGATGCACGACAGCAGCTCGAGTCCCGCCGTTCGGCGGCGCAGGCGGAGCGCGACAACCTGGCCCTGCTCACCGAGGTGCGGGCGGCCCTGAGCGAGGTCGCCCCGGCCCTCCGCTGGCGGACCCCGGCCCCCACGGTCGAGTCGGGGTCGCTGTGCAAGAAGCCGTTCGACACGGTCGAGGGCGCGACGAGCCAGGTCCTCGAGAGCGGCGGTGCGTTCGGGGCGATCCCGGACGCGGACTGGCCCCGCGCGTGGGAGGCGGTCAAGAGGGTCGCGGCCGAGCGCGGCTACGGCGACGAGCAGACGCTCAAGGACGCGCCGGGCGAGCACCAGATGTCGCTCTACGACGGCGACGGCGCCGAGCTGTCGGTGGGCACCGGCGTCAACACCGTGGCCTCGATCTACGGGGCCTGCCACCTCGAGGGCTGACCGAGGCTGACCGGCACCGGGCGGCAGGCTCGGACCCGGCGCCGAGCGGCAGGCTCGGGACCGGCTCCACCACGACGCTGGTCGCTAGGCTGCGGAGCATGACCGGATACGTCGTCGCCGCCGCGGTCCTCGCGACGGGCATCCTCCTGGTCATCGCCGCCTCCGGCGCACGCCGGTTGCTCGCCCCCCGCGCTGCCACCGTCGCCAAGCTCACGACCTACGAGTCCGGCGTCGACCCCGTGGGCGAGGGCTGGGCTCAGAGCCAGGTCCGCTACCTCTCCTACGCGTTCCTCTACGTCGTGTTCGCCGTCGACGCGGTCTACCTGTTCCCGTGGGCCTACGTCCTGCGCGACCCGGAGCTCGGTGCCGCCTCGCTCGTCGAGATCGCCGTCTTCATCGGCATCATCGTCATCGGCCTCGTGCACGCCGCCCGGCGGGGCCTGCTGCGCTGGACCTGAGCACCGTCGGGGCCCTGCCGTCCGGGTGCCGGCTGTCCTAGGGTGGCCACGTGAGCGTCGACGAGCCCGTGCTGCTGCCGATGCCGCGCGTCGGACCGCTGGGTGAGCACGCGCCCAAGCCGATCCGGGTGGTGCTCAACTGGGGCCGGCGCTACTCCCTCTGGGTCTTCAACTTCGGTCTGGCCTGCTGCGCGATCGAGTTCATCGCCGCGTCGATGGGCCGCCACGACTTCATCCGCCTCGGCGTCATCCCGTTCGCTCCGGGTCCGCGCCAGGCCGACCTCATGGTCGTGTCGGGGACGGTGACCGACAAGATGGCGCCGGCCATCCGCCGCCTCTACGACCAGATGCCCGAGCCCAAGTACGTCATCTCCTTCGGGGCCTGCTCGAACTCCGGTGGCCCCTACTGGGACTCCTACTCGGTGACCAAGGGCGTCGACCAGCTCATCCCCGTCGACGTCTACGTGCCCGGGTGCCCGCCCCGGCCCGAGGCGCTGCTCCACGGCATCATCCGGCTCCAGGAGCAGATCGCGGGGGAGCGGCTGTCCGGCCGCGCCATCGCCGACCGGCTGGGTGGTGCGGGTGCTGGGCACGACACCGGTTCGGCGCCGCGCTACACCGCCCACCGCACGGGATCCGCCGCCGAGGTGACGCGCGAGCGGGTCAGCAGGCCCGGCTGATGCTGGTCGTCCTGGGCCTGCTCGCGTTCGTCATCGAGTTCGCCTTCATGGTCGGGGTCTTCCTGCTCGGCTCCGGCGTCGCCGGAGGAGGCGTTGGCGGCGCCTTGGCCGGTGTCCTGGCCGTCGTCGTCGTGGCCGTGCTGTGGGGTCTCTTCGTTGCTCCCAGGGCCCGGCGGCGCATCCCCAGGGTGCCGCGCGCGCTGGCTGCCGGCACGGCCGTCGCGATCGTCGGCGCGGGGCTTCTCGGCCTGGAGCACCAGCGCTTCGGGCTCGTCCTCATCGGCGCCGGGCTGGTGCTCGTCATGGCGCAGCTCGCCCTCGACGACGTCACCCCCACCACCTCCTGACCGGCCCCTGGCGGACGCCCCTGGCGGACGCGACGTGGCGGACGGGGGCGGACGGCATACGACGGTTTGGGGTAAGGACTTGGCAAAGGCTCCCGCTCCCGGGTGCGCGCCCGCGGTGACGGCCCTAGGTTGCGAACACCAACCCCTCGCGATCCTTGGGAGACGTCAATGACGACAGTTCGAGCCATGGGTCTGGTCGCCGCGTGTGCCGCCGCGACCAGCCTCGTGATCAGCGCAGCACCGGCGCAGGCCGCCACCTCGTACGTCGCCCTCGGCGACTCCTACTCGTCGGGGACGGGGACGCGGAGTTACCTCAACGACGGCACGACCTGCCAGCGCTCCGCCCTCGCGTACCCCTCGCTGATCGCGGCGGCGAAGGGGCTGACCCTCAACTTCCGCGCGTGCTCCGGAGCCACGGTCGCCGACGTCACCAACACCCAGCTGGCCTCGCTGACGGCGTCGACGACCCACGTGAGCATCTCCGTCGGCGGCAACGACGCCGGGTTCGCGAACGTCCTCACCGAGTGCGCCAAGCCGGCCTGGGCGAGCAACTGCAACGGCGCCATCGACACGGCCCAGAGCTACATCACGAACGTCCTCCCCGGCCGGCTCGCCACGCTCTACACGAGCATCCGCACCAAGGCGCCGAACGCGAAGGTCGTCGTCGTCGGCTACCCGCGCATCTTCCAGGGCGAGGACTGCAACGCCTTCACCTGGTTCTCGCCGACCGAGCAGGCACGGCTCAACCAGATGGCCGACCTGCTCAACGGCAGGACGTCAGCCGCCGCTGGTGCCAAGGCGTTCAGCTTCGCGAACCCGACCTCACGGTTTCTCGGACACGCGGTCTGTGACGACGTCGAGTGGATCAACGGCCTCTCCAGCCCGGTCAGCGAGAGCTACCACCCCAACCGGGCCGGCCACAGCGGTGGCTACGCCCCGGCCGTGAGCACCCCGCTCACCGGCTCCTCGTTCACGACCACCAGCGCGACGCTCCAAGGGGCCGCGGCCTCGGCCGACTCCCTCGCGACGCAGCAGCGCGGCTACGCGTCCCGGGACGCGAGCATCACGCCGAAGCCGGTCCTCGCGCCCGACCTCGGCTCGGCCCAGGTGAAGGCCGCCGCCGCGCGTGCCGGTGTCGACCTCTCGTCGCGGGCGAGCATCGACCGCGTGGACCGCGCGTATGCCGCCCGCCAGGCTGCCGAGCACGCCGCCGGTCGCTGACGGCCCACCCCGCACCCGCACGCGCGGACGTGTTCGCAGGGATGGTCGCCAACCCGACCGTCCCTGCGGACGCCGGCGTGCGCGCGGCCGCCTAGGGTCGTCGGCATGGACGGGGCAGAGCCGGTGCGGACGCTGAGACCGTGCTGACCGCGCTGCTCGTCGCGGCCGCGGTCCACCTGGGGTTCCAGCTCACCGTCACGGTCGTCGCCTATCCGGCCCTGCTCGCGACGCCGGACTCCGAGTGGCGCGCCGCGCATGCGGCGCACGGACGACGGATCACCCCGCTCGTCGCCGTCGTCTACGGCGCGCTCGTCGTCACCGCGGTCGGTGCCCTGGTGACGGCCCCTTCCGCGGCCGTGCTCGTCGCCGCGTCGGCGTGCGCGGTGGCAGCCCTCAGCACCGCCGCCGTGGCGGCACCGACCCACGGCCGCCTCGGTGACGGCCGGACCGCCGAGCTCGTCCGCCGGCTGAGGTTGGCCGACGTCGTCCGCACCGCCGCTGCCGTCGTCGCCGTGGTCGCCGCAGCCGTCGCGGTGGCGTGAGCGATGGCTAGGCTGCGCGGGTGAGCACCGACGAGCTGCGCAGGGTCGCCATCGGCGACTGGCACGACGCCGTCGCCGCCGCCCACGGGCAGGGGTTCACCTTCTTCGACTGGCTCAGCGCCGTCGACCGCAGCCACGACGAGGCCGCGCCGGGTGACGACGTGGTGCTGCGGGTGGTCGCCTTTCCGCGCTACGACGCGGTCGTCGGTTCGCGGCTCTCGGCCTTCCGCGCGCTGAGGCTCACGACGCGCGTTCCCACCGGTGCCGCCCTCGCCTCCGTCACCGACGTGTATGCCGGCGCCGCCTGGCACGAGCGCGAGACCCACGAGATGTTCGGGGTCGCGTTCACCGGCTTCGACGACGGGTCGGGGCTGGGCCTGCGACCGCTCCTGCTCCCCGACGGGTTCGAGGGGACACCGCTGCGGAAGTCGTTCGTGCTCGCCGCCCGCGCGTCCAAGCCCTGGCCCGGTGGCAAGGAGCCGGGCGAGGGTCATGACTCGTCGAAGTCCCCTTCCCGCCGCCGCGTGCAGGCCCCGGGGGTGCCGGGCCCAGACTGGGGCCCCCGCTGACCGAGGATGGCCCCCTCCGGGACTTCCGGCCAAGGGCGCGCGCCGGTTGACTGGGGGTGAGGGGCCGGGACCGGTCCGTCCCCCGAGGGAGAGGCGACCATGGCTCACGGCGACATCACCCACATCGACATCCCGGTCTCGGACATGGAGCGGGCGAAGGCGTTCTACTCGGAGCTCTTCGGGTGGCGTATCGCGGAGGTTCCCGGCTTCGAGGGATATCCGATGTGGCAGGCCCCCAACACGATCAGCGGCGGCGGGCTCGCGCCCCGCGGCGAGGGGTTCACCCAGCCCCGTTCCTACGTCGAGGTCGACTCGATCGACGAGACCCTCGCCAGGGTGACCGAGCAGGGCGGCTCCGTCGTCATGGAGAAGTCACCGATCAGCGAGACGAGCTGGTGGGCGATCTTCAGCGACCTCGACGGCAACACCGTCGGCCTGTACGAGGGGGTGACCGACACGTCCGACGGCGGCTGAGTGCGCCGCTTCGCCCGTGTCGTCGCGGCGCTCGCGGAGAGGCGCCAGCGTCTAGGCTGCGAACCGATGAGCGTGCTCGAGGTGGTCGTGAGGTCGGTGGCCGTGCTGGCCGCGTTCCTCGTGCTGCCGCTGCTCGTCGGCCAGACCGAGCACAAGGTCATGGCCCACATGCAGGGCCGCCTCGGACCGATGTATGCCGGCGGGTTCCACGGGTGGGCCCAGCTCGTCGCCGACGGGGTGAAGTTCGCGCAGAAGGAGGACATCACCCCGCGCGCCGCGGACCGGACGATCTTCCGGATCGCGCCGTTCGTCGCGCTCGTGCCCTACCTGCTCGCCATGGCCGCGCTGCCGCTGCACGACGGGGTCGCGGCGGTCGAGGTGCCGGCCAGCGCCGTCCTGCTCCTCGCGGCCACGAGCGTCGGCGCGCTCGGGACGCTCATGGCCGGCTGGGCCAGCGCCAACAAGTACGCCCTGCTCGGGGCCCTGCGCTCAGCGGCCCAGCTCGTCTCCTACGAGCTGCCGCTGGTGCTGTCGGTCGCCTCCGCCTGCCTGGCCGCCGGGACGCTGAGCCTGGCCGGGGTGGTGGAGGCCTGGTCGCCGTGGTGGCTCGTCTGGCAGCTGCCCGGTGCGCTGGTCTTCCTCGTCGCGGCCCTGGCCGAGCTCCAGCGGCCGCCGTTCGACATGCCGATCGCCGACGCCGAGCTCGTCATGGGGCCGTGGACCGAGTACACCGGACTGCGGTTCGCGTTCTTCCTGCTCGCGGAGTACGCCGGCATCGTCGTCTTCTCGCTCCTCTTCGCCGTCCTCTTCCTCGGGGGATGGCGGGGCCCGTTCAGCGACGAGCTCGGCTGGCTGTGGACCCTGTTCAAGGGCTTCGTCGTCGCCGTGCTCGTCATCTGGTTCCGCGTGGCCTGGCCGCGCATGCGCGAGGACCAGCTCCAGCGACTCGCGTGGCTCGTCCTCCTGCCCATGGCCCTGCTCCAGCTGGCCCTCACCGGAATCGGCGTGGTGATGACGCGATGAACACCCCTGCAGGACATGACCACTCGGGCCACGACCGCCCGGGCCACGACCACTCGGGCCACGACCACTCGGGCCACGGCCATGGTGGTCACGGTCCCGGCCACGGCGGCAGCACGCCGAGCTCAAAGGGCATGCTGCCCGGCATACTCAAGGGTCTGGCGACGACCGCGAAGACGGCCACGCGCAAGACGCACACGCAGGAGTACCCGGACGTCGCGCCCGACCTGCCGCCGCGCAGCCGGGGCGTCATCGCGCTGCTCGAGGAGAACTGCACGAGCTGCATGCTCTGCGCGCGCGAGTGCCCGGACTGGTGCATCTACATCGACTCGCACAAGGAGACGATCCCCGCCACCACCGAGGGCGGGCGGGAGCGGCAGCGCAACGTGCTCGACAACTTCTCGATCGACTTCTCGCTGTGCATGTACTGCGGGATCTGCATCGAGGTCTGCCCGTTCGACGCGCTGTTCTGGAGCCCGCAGTTCGAGTACGCCGAGACCGACATCCGCGACCTGCTCCACGACAAGGAGCGCCTCGGCGGCTGGATGGAGACCGTGCCCCCGCCGCCGGCCCTCGACGAGCGGTCGGCCGAGCCGGCCGAGGTCGCCGCGGCGAACAAGCCGCTCCGCGCGCCGCGGGGGACCGGGGCGCCGGGCGCATGACCTCACTCGACCTGGCGTTCGCCGCGTGCGGGCTGTTGGCGGTCGTCGCCGGGCTGCTCGCCGTGACGACCCGGCAGGTGGTGCACGCCGCCCTCTGGCTCGTCGTGGCGCTGCTGGGTGTCGCCGGGTGCCTGCTCGTCCTCGGGCACGAGCTCGTGGCGCTGGTCCTCGTGCTCGTCTACGTCGGTGCCGTCGTCGTGCTCGTCCTCTTCGCGCTCATGCTGACGCGGGCGCCGATCGGCCCCGACCTCGCCCACGCCGTGCCCGTGTGGCGGCAGGTGGCGGCCGGCCTGGCCGGGGCGGCGACCACGGCGCTCCTGCTCGCCGCGCTCGTGCCGGTGGCCGGGGACGCGGTCGAGCGACGCGACATCTCGAACCAGGCCGTCGCCACCGAGCTGTTCGGCACGTGGGTCTGGCCGTTCGAGGCGCTGTCGGTGCTGCTGCTCGCCGCCCTCATCGCGGCGCTCGCCGTCTCGCGCGGCCGCGTCGGGGAGGACGCGTGATCCACCTCGTCGGGCCCTACGTCGTCGCCGCGCTGCTCGTCGGGCTCGGCGTCATGGGCGTCCTCGCCCGGCGCAACGCCGTCCTCGTGCTCATCGGCGTTGAGCTCATCCTCTCCGGCTCGCTCGTGCTGCTCGTGACGTCGGGCGCCGCGTCGGCGTCGCGCTGGGAGGCGTCGAGCATCCTGCCGCTCTTCGTCATCACCATCGCCGCGGCCGAGGTCGTCGTCGCGCTCGCTGTCATCCTCACCGCCTTCCGCCACCGCGGGTCGATCGACATGGACGAACCCCTCGACGACCGACTTCTTGCCAGTTCGGGTCACCCCGCCGTGACCCGAACCGGCAAGAAGTCGGAGGGGGAGGTGGGGGCGTGAGTGCGCTGTGGGTGTCGTCCCTGCTCGTCGGGCTGCCGCTGCTCGCCGCCGTCGTGACGCTGGCGGTGCGACGCTGGCCGGGCCCGGCCACGCAGGTGTCGGTCGTCGCCTCGCTGGTCTCGCTCGTGCTCGCGGTCGTCGGCCTCGTGGTGGCACCGGTGCGCGGTGCGGCGACCAGCCCGCTCGTCGACCCGTATGCCGTCGGCGGGCTGGAGATGCCCCTTCGCCTCGGGGCCGGGCCGTCCACGGCCGCGGTGGCCGCCGTCGTCGCCCTCGTCGCGGCGGCCGTGCTCGTCTTCACCCGTTGGTACCTCGCCGACGACGACCGCCTCGCCGTCTTCGCCGCCACCGTCAGCCTGTTCACCGCCGCGATGATGCTCGTCGTCCACGCCCGAGACCTCGTGCTCACGCTCGTCGGCTGGGAGGTCATGGGCTGGTGCTCGTTCCTGCTCATCGGCCACTGGTCGCGCAAGGAGTCGGCTCGCCGAGCGGCGCACAAGGCCTTCCTCGTCACGCGGGTCGCCGACGTCGGCTTCGTCCTCGGCATCGTCGGTCTCGTCGCCGGCGCCGGGTCCACGCACCTCGACGAGGTCGTCACGACCTGGACCTCCGCCGAGGCACCCGGATCGCCGGCCCTGCGCTCGACGTTGCTGGTGCTCGTCGTCATCGGGGTGCTCGGCAAGTCGGCGCAGTTCCCGTTCCAGGACTGGCTGCCCGACGCCATGGAGGGCCCGACCCCGGCCTCGGCGCTCATCCACGCCGCGACGATGGTCGCCGCCGGGACCGTCGTCCTCGCCCAGCTCTTCGAGGTCCTCGTCGTCGCCGACGGCGCCCGCTGGGTCCTCGGCCTCTCCGTGGCCGTCACGATGGTCGGCGCGGCGGTCCTCGCGCTGGGCCAGTCCGACCTCAAGCGGCTGCTCGCCTGGTCGACGGTGAGCCAGGTGGCGATCATGCTGTCGGCACTGGCGACGGCACCTGCGGAGATCGGCCCCGACCCCGGCCTGTTCCACCTGTGGTCGCACGCGATCTTCAAGTCGCTGCTGTTCCTCACCATCGGCTGGCTGTCGGTCGTCGCCGGCTCGACGCTCGCCTCCGCGCTGCGCGGCTCGGGTCGCACCCACCCGCTCGCCATGGTGGCGTGGCTCTTCGGTCTGCTCGCGCTCGCCGGGGCGCCGTTCGTGGTGGGTGGGCTGTCCAAGGAGCACGTCGTCGTCACGGCCTACGAGGGGGCGGCGAGCTCCGGCGGCCCGGGCGTCGTCGTCCTCGCGGCGCTGCTCGTCACCGTCGTCCTCACCGCCGCCTACGCCGTCCGCGCCCACCTCGTCGTCTCCACCCGCGCGCACCTTTCGACCAATAGGGCGAAAGGTGTCGACGGCGGCGGTGACGATGTCGCGCACTTTTCGACCAATAGGTCAGGAAATGCGGTCGACACGCACGGGCACGGAGGTATGCCGTCCGCTCCCGTCCTCGTCGCGCTCGCCGTGCTCACGGTGCTCACCGTCGTCGGCGGCCTCGTGCTGCTCACGGGACTGTTCGACGTCCACGGGGCGTCGGTGTGGTGGATGCTCCTCACCGCCCTCCTCATCCTCGTCGGGGGCGGCCTGTCCTGGCTCGCCCGCGGCGCCGGCGACCCACGTGACCAGTTCGTCCGCACCCCCCGCCAGCGCGCCCTCGCCGACAGCGGCTTCGGGGTCGACACGGCATACCGCGCGGTCGTCGCCCGACCGGTGCTGGGACTGGCCCGGGTCGTCGCGTTCCTCGACCGCGAGGTCGTCGACGGCTATGTGCGCGGGGCGGCCGCCTCTGCGGGCGTCGCGGGGTGGTTGGCCGAGCGCGGACACCGACGCGAGGCGCCCTCGGCCGGTCTGGGCCTGGTCGCCCTCGGCCTGCTCGTCGCGGCCGGGACGGCGGTGCTCACGTGGCGCTGACCCTCCTCGTCCTCATGCTCCTGGCCCCCGGCGCGGTCGGGATCTGGCTCGTCACGGGCGGGCGCGCGCTCAACGCCGACGTGGCCCGGCTCGTCGCGCTCGCCGCGGCGGTCGTCGGTGGCCTCGCCGCGATCGGCGCGTCCATCGCCCGCCCGGTCCTCGACCGCGCCTGGATCCCGGACCTCGGCGTGCGCTGGCACTTCGCGGTCGACGGCATCAGCGCCCCGCTCGTCGTCCTCACGGCCGTCATCGGCGTGCTCGTCGTCGCGCACGCGTGGGTGGAGCAGCCGTGGGCGGACGGCCACACCGGACTCCTGCGCGGGAGCCCTGCGACCTATCTCGGCGCACTCCTCCTCGTCGAGACGGGGGCCCTGGCGGCCTTCGCCGCCCGCGACGCCGTGCTGTTCTTCATCGCCTTCGAGGTCGTCCTCGTGCCGATGTGGGTGCTCATCTCCCGCTACGGCGACCCGCGCAACGCCGCGGCCCGCGCCGACGCCTCGGCGAGGTTTCTCCTATACACCGCGGTCGGCTCGACCCTCATGCTCGTCGGCATCCTGCTGCTCGTCGGCCAGGCCGGCACGGCCGACCTCGACGACCTGCCGGCCGCTGCCGCCGCGCTCGGCGCCGGCCAGCAGACCCTCATCGCCCTCCTCCTCACCCTCGGGCTGGCCGTCAAGGTCCCCGTCTTCCCGCTCCACACGTGGCTGCCGGCCGCCCACACCACGGCCCCGACCGCGGGTTCGGTGCTCCTGGCGGCGGTGCTGCTCAAGCTCGGCACCTACGGGCTGGTCCGGCTCCCGTTGGCCAACGTGCCCGAGGGCTTCGCGCGGATCGCCCCCGCCCTCGCCATCGCCGGCGTCGTCGGCATCCTCTGGGGCGGGCTCATCTGCCTCGTCGAGCGCGACCTCAAGCGGCTGATCGCCTTCTCGTCGGTCGCGCACATGGGCTTCGTCGTCCTCGGCCTCGCCTCCGGCACCGAGACCGGGCTCCAGGCAGCCCTCATCGGCAACATCGCCCACGGCGTGATCTCGGCGCTGCTGTTCGTCATCGTCGGCGGGCTCAAGCACCGCTGGGGCTCGGTCGACCTCGCCGTCGTCCGCCCGGCGCTCCGCGAGGTCTCGCCCCGGCTCGGCTTCGCCCTCATCCTCGGTCTCGCAGCCGGGCTGGGGCTGCCCGGACTCGCCGGCTTCTGGGGCGAGTTCCTCGCGCTCGTCGCCGCGTGGAACCCGGCCCACCAGGAGGGGGTCCTGCGCACCTGCGCCGTCATCGCGGCCGTCGGGGCCGCGCTGGCCGCGGCCTATGCGCTGCGGGTGGCCCGGATCGTCTGGGTCGGTGACGCCGTGCCCGACACGGCGGCCGACGACGCGCTCGCCGGCCGGCTCGAGCCGATCGACCCTCGCACCCCGGACACGCGCGGCGTCGAGCTCGCCGTCCTCGCCGTGCTCGTCACCGCCGTCGTCATCATCGGCGTCGTGCCGCACACCGTGCTCTCGGTCACCGCCTCGGCTGCCGAGACCCTCATCGGGGGACGCCCATGACCCTCGACCTGTCGTGGGGACTGCTGCTGCCGGCACTCCTCCCCGTCGCCGCGATGCTGCTCGTCCTCGTCGTCGACGCCATCGCCCCACGGACGCGGCTCGCCGCTCCCGTCATCGGTGCCCTCGGTCTCGGCGGCGGCGCGGCCACCGCGCTCCCGGGCGTGCTCGACGCCGGTCCACGGCTCACGCTGTGCACGCCCGCTCCCGAAGGGCGCTGCCTCTGGGACGGCGGCCCCCTGACGAGCACCCTGCAGATCGCCGCCCTGCTCGCGACCCTCGCCGTGCTCGCGCTGGTCTCGATCCACCGGGCCGGTGTCGTCGACGTCGTCATGCTGCTCGCCTCGGCCAGCGGCGCCGTCGCCGTCGTCGCCGCTCGCGACCTCGGCACCTGGCTCATCACCCTCGAGCTCGCCACCCTCCCGGTGATCGCCCTCGTCGCCTGGCGCGACCGCCGCGCCGCCGCCCACGGGGCCCTCACCCTGCTCACGACCTCACTCGTGTCGTTCGGCCTCCTCGCCCTCGGGACCGCCCTCTGGGTGACCGGCACCGGCGACCCGACCCTCACCGGTGACTCGCTCGCCACCGCGTGGGCGGTCCCCGAGCAGCGGGTGCTCGTCAGCCTCGCCACGGTCGTGCTCCTCGCCGGGCTGGCGTTCAAGATGTCGGCCGTGCCGTTCCACGCCTGGACGCCGACCACCCTCACGTCGGGGCCGTTGCCCGTCTCCGCGCTGCTCGCGTCGGCCTCCAAGATCGCCGCCGTCGGCGCGCTGATCGTCGTGCTCGCCCCGTGGGAGTCGGTCGTCGGAGCCACCCCCGGCCCCCACGCCGTCGTCGCCGCACTCGTCACCCTCACCGTCGCGTCGATGCTCGTCGGCACGGTCATGGCGCTGCGCCAGACCGAGGTCGTCCGCCTGCTCGCGTGGTCGACCGTCGCGCAGGCCGGCTGGGTGATCCTGCCGCTGACCGCGCTCACGGCCGCCGGTCGCCGGGCCGGTGCGGTCTACGTCGTCGTGTATGCCGTCGCCGGCCTCGTCGCGTTCGCGGCGGTCCGCGCGGTCCACGGACCGCGCGTCGAGGACGGACGGCAGCTCACGGCATACCAAGGACTGCTCCGGCGCGACCCGGTCGCCGGGGGAGCGCTCGCCCTGGCCCTGCTCGTCCTCGCCGGGCTGCCCCCGGGCATCATCGGGCTGGTGGCCAAGATCGTCGCCATCCGGCCGGTCGTGTCGGCCGGGCTGTGGCCGGTGGCGGTGGTGGCGGTGGTCGCGGCCGTGCTCGGGATCGCGGTCTACGTCCGGTGGTTCGCGGTCCTCGTCGGCGAGCCCGAGGGGCCGGGCCCGGCCAGGCCCGCGTCCCGCCGCGCGAGCGTCGGCGTCGCCCTCGTCGGCTCGGCGGTCCTCGTGGTCACCAGCGTGCTGCCGCAGCTGCTCGTCGGGCTGGTGTCGTAGCGTCGGGTCAGCCGGGCTGATGGAACGAATCGTGCTCGACCGAGCGTTGGAGCTGACATGCACAACCATTTCAACGGACTGAAGACCGCGGGGCTCTTCGGCCTCATCTTCGGGCTGCTGCTCGCCCTCGGCTGGGCCGCCGCGGTCTACTTCGGCAACTCCACCTTCATCCTCGTCTTCGCCCTCATCGGCGTCGCCATGACGTTCTACTCGTACTGGAACAGCGACAAGCTCGCCATCAAGGCGATGCACGCGTTCCCTGTCAGCGAGACCGAGGCGCCGGCGATGTACCGCATCGTCCGTGAGCTCTCCACCAAGGCCGGGCAGCCGATGCCGCGCCTCTACATCTCGCCGACCGAGGCGCCGAACGCCTTCGCGACCGGCCGCAACCCGCAGAACGCCGCCGTCTGCTGCACCCAGGGGATCCTCCAGCTGCTCGACGAGCGGGAGCTGCGCGGGGTGCTCGGTCACGAGCTCATGCACGTCTACAACCGCGACATCCTCACCGGCTCCGTCGCCGCGGCCATCGCCGGTGTCATCAGCACGGTCGGCCAGATGCTCAGCTTCAGCGCGATGTTCGGCGGCGGCAACCGTGACAGCAACAACCCGGGCGGCGCGATCGCCGGCCTCGCGATGGCGTTCCTCGCCCCCATCGGCGCGATGGTCATCCAGCTGGCGATCTCGCGCACGCGCGAGTACGACGCGGACGAGGACGGCGCGAGGCTGACCGGCGACCCGCTGGCGCTGGCGTCGGCCCTGGCCAAGCTCGAGGCAGGGGTCTCGCGGGCGCCGCTCGCGCCGACCAAGAACCTCGTCAACGCGAGCCACATGATGATCGCCAACCCGTTCCGTGCGCAGGACATCTCGAAGCTCATGGCGACGCACCCGCCGATGGGTGAGCGGATCGCCCGGCTCCAGGCGATGGCGACCGGTTACCGCGGCTACTGATTCGCCCGACCGCCCCCGCACCGACGGCCCGGTTCCGGTGCCACGCTGGAAGGCGTGGTCCGGACCCGGGCCGTCGTTCGTCAGCAGGAGGTCGGCATGGCACGCAAGGTCGGATACTTCATCGGAAGCCTCTCCAAGGACTCGATCAACCGCGTGCTCAGCACGTGCCTGATCGCCGTCGCACCCGACGACCTCGAGTTCATCGAGATCCCCATCGGCAACCTCCCGCTCTACAACCGCGACCTCGACGACGACTACCCGGCAGAGGCGACGGCGCTCAAGGAGGCCATCGCGGACTCCGAGGCCCTGCTCTTCATCACGCCGGAGTACAACCGCTCCATCCCGGGCGCCCTGAAGAACGCCATCGACTGGGCCTCGCGACCGTGGGGGCAGAACTCCTTCGACCACGTCCCGGCCGGCGTCATCGGCGCCTCGGTCGGGGCCATCGGGACGGCCGTCGGCCAGCAGCCGCTTCGCTCGATCCTCAGCTACTGCAACGCCCGGCAGATGACGGCTCCCGAGGCCTACATCCACTTCGACCCGGAGGTCTACCTCGCCAGCGGTGAGGTCACCGACCCGGAGTCCAAGGAGTTCCTCACGACCTACATGCAGGAGTTCCGCGACCACGTCGAGCGCGTGCTCACGGTCCTGCCGCGGTCCTGACCTCGCGCCACACGCCGTGTGGCAGCATCGCGACGTGCCTTCTCTGACTCGCGACGAAGCCCGGCAGCGGGCGCAGCTGATCACCGTGGACCGCATGGAGGTCGACCTCGACCTCGACCGCGGACCGGAGCACTTCGGCTCGACGACGCGGATCCGGTTCTCGTGCCTCGAGCCCGGCTCCTCGACCTTCCTCGACCTGCGGGCGGTGTCCACCGAGTCGGTCGTGCTCAACGGTGCCGAGGTCGCGGTCTCGTCGGTCGTCGACGGCCGGCTGCCGCTGACCGACCTGCGTGACGACAACACCGTCGAGGTCACCGCGACGATGGCCTACTCCCGCGACGGTCAGGGCCTGCACCGCAGCACCGACCCGGCCGACGGCGAGGACTACGTCTACGGGCACCTCTTCCTCGACGCCGCGCCCAAGGTGTTCGCCTGCTTCGACCAGCCCGACCTCAAGGCGCCGTATGCCGTGACCGTGCGTGCGCCGCGGGAGTGGGTCGTCCTCGGCAACGGCCGCGCCACCCGCACCTCGGCCGGGCAGTGGGAGCTCTCCGAGACGCTACCCCTGGCGACCTACTTCGTCACCGTGTGCGCGGGCCCGTGGGTGTCCGTGCACGACGAGCACGACGGCATACCTCTGGGCATCCATGCCCGCCGCAGCCTGCGCCCCGAGCTCGAGCGGCACGCGCCGCAGATGTTCGAGGTCACCCGTCAGTCGTTCGACTACTACCACCGCACCTTCGGCGTCCGGTACCCGTTCGGCGACTACGACCAGGTCTTCGTCCCCGAGTTCAACGCCGGCGCGATGGAGAACCCCGGATGCGTGACCTTCCGCGACCCGATGCTCCACCGGGGGCGGGCGACGAGCGAGCAGATCCTCCAGCGCAGCAACACCATCGCCCATGAGATGGCGCACATGTGGTTCGGCGACCTCGTCACGATGCGCTGGTGGGACGACCTCTGGCTCAACGAGTCGTTCGCCGAGTTCATGGCCTACACCGCGACGAGCCGGGCGACCGAGTTCGCCGACTCCTGGGTCGAGTTCGGGATCTCGCGCAAGCAGTGGGGGTATGCCGCGGAGCGCGCGCCGTCGACCCACCCGGTGGCCGGGTCCCCGGCTCCCGATGCGCAGAGCGCGCTCGAGAACTTCGACGGCATCTCCTACGCCAAGGGCGCCTCCGTGCTGCGCCAGCTCATCGCGCACATCGGCGAGGACGCCTTCAACGCCGGCGTCACGGCATACCTGCGCTCGCACGAGCACGGCAACGGTGAGCTGGCCGAGTTCCTCGCGGCGATGGAGACCGCGCACGGTGCCTCGCTCGCGGACTGGAGCCGCGCCTGGCTCGAGACCGCCGGCGTCGACGTCCTCGCCCTCGACCGCGACAGCACGCTGACGCGCACGACGCCGGAGGCGTACCCCGCCGACCGGACGCACGCCCTCGACGTCGCCGGCTTCACCGACGGCGCCGAGACCTTCCGCAGCCAGGTCAGCCTCGCCGAGGACCGGGTTCGGGTGGACGGGGTCCGCGACTCCGCCGTGCTCCTGCCCAACGCCGGCGACCTCACGTGGGCGACCGTCGAGCTCGACGCGGACTCGCTGGCCGCCCTGCCGACCGAGTTGCCCCGCATCTCGGACACCATCGCCCGCTCGGTGCTCTGGGGGGCGGTGCTCAACGGGGTGTTCCGGGCGCGCGTCGACCCGCAGCAGGCGCTCGACGTCTTCGCCGCCGCGTGGCCGCGGGAGACGCACGACGCGCTGATGTCCCGGGTGGCGACCGCGTTCGGTGACCGGATCCTGCCGACGTTCCTGCCGGAAGATGCCGTCGAGGCGGCCAGGGAGCGGGTCGCCGCCGCCGCCCTCACCGCCTTCGAGGCGGCCGAGCCCGGTTCGGACCGCTCCGTCGTCGCCGTCCGCGTGCTCGCCGGCGTGACCTCGGACGAGGGTCGGCTCCGCGACTGGGTCGAGGGCCGCTCACTGCCCGAGGGACTCGACGGCGACTCCGACTTCCGCTGGATCGCCGTGCACACCCTGGCCCGTCTGGGCCGGGCCGACGACGCGCTCATCGCCGCGGTCGAGGCGGACGACGCCACCCTCTCCGGGCGGTTGGCGGGCCTCTCGGCCCGGGCGTCGCGGCCCGAGGCCACCGACAAGCAGTGGGCCTGGAAGGAGATCACCGAGAACCGGACGCTCTCCAACTACGAGCTCAACGCGCTCGCCACGGGGTTCTGGTCGAGCGGGTCGGTCGACACCCTCCGACCGTATGCCGCGCGCTACGTCAACGACATCCCGCGGCTGCGCGAGTGGGTCGGGGCCGACGCGCTCGACCGGGTCGCGACGCTGGCCTTCCCCTCGCGCGTCGTCGAGCCCGAGACCGTCGAGCTCGTGCGTGCGGCCATGGCGGGGCCTGACCTCACCGCGGGGGTGCGCCGGGCCATGGGTGACGAGCTGTCCAAGCTCGAGGAGGCGCTGACCTCCCGCTCCCGCTGGGCCTGAGGCCCGTCGCCGGTGTGAGACCGGAGGGAACCTTGAGGGTCCGGAGGGAACGGTTCCCTCCGGACCCTCAAGGTTCCCCATGGGGAGCGAAAGCTGGGGTCAGCGGTAGTTGGTGTACTGCAGCGCCACGTCGAGGTCGGCGGCGCCGAGCATCCGCTGCACGGCCTGGAGGTCGTCGCGCGACTTGCTGCTCACCCGCAGCTCGTCGCCCTGGATCTGGGACTTGACGCCCTTGGGGCCCTCGTCGCGGATCATCTTGTTGATCTTCTTCGCGTTCTCGGTGGAGATGCCCTGCTTGAGCGGCACGTCGAGCTTGTACTCCTTGCCCGACAGCCGCGGCCCGGCCTCGGGCACGTCGAGGTGCTTGAGCGAGACCTTGCGCTTGACGAGCCACGTCTGGACGACGTCGAGGACGGCGAGGCAGCGCTCCTCCGAGTTGGCCTGCATGGAGATGGACTCGCCCGACAGCTCGACCTTGGCTCCGACGTTCTTGAAGTCGTAGCGGTTCGCGACCTCCTTGGCCGCCGCGTTGACCGCGTTGGCGATCTCCTGCTTGTCGTAGTTGCTGACGATGTCCATCGAGGCGTCGGCCACGGGTCCTCCTGGGGCGAGTTTCGGGTTCAGGGTCTCGACTTGCTATCCTTCCACGCGCACGGCGGGTTGCCCGAGCGGCCAATGGGAGTGGACTGTAAATCCATCGCGAAAGCTTCGAAGGTTCGAATCCTTCACCCGCCACCACGTGCTCGAAGGCCCTTGACCGTATGCCGGTCAGGGGCCTTCGTCATGCCGCCGGCGGTCGTGCGCCGGGCGTGAGGATCTGGCGCACCTCGGTGCCCGCGTGCAGCCGGTCGAGCGCGAGGTTGACGTCGTCGAGCGGGACCCGGCTCGACGTGACGAGAGCGTCCGCCGGGAGCAGTCCCGCGGCATACAGGTCGAAGAGCCGCGGCAGGTCGCGGCGGGGGACCGAGGAGCCCATGTAGGAGCCGAGGATCGACTTCTCCTCTGCGACGAGCGAGGCGATCGAGACGCCGACCGCGTGGCGGGGGTGGGGCAGGCCCGCGACGACGACCCGCCCGCCGCTGCGGGTCGCGGCGTAGGCGGTGGTGAGGGCACCGGGGTGACCGGCGGCCTCGATCGCGACGTGAGCCCCGCCACCGGTGAGGTCGCGGACCTCCTCCACCGTGGTGTCGCCGGCGAGCACGCCGTGGGTGGCTCCGACGGCCTGGGCCGAGCCGAGCTTGGCGGCGACCGGGTCGACGGCGATGACGGGGTGGGCGCCGGCCAGCGCGGCGGCCATGACGGCGGAGATGCTGACACCGCCGAGGCCGACGACGACGACCGCCTCGCCGGGACGGACCTGTGCCGTGTTGAGGACAGCGCCGGCACCGGTGAGGACGGCGCAGCCGAAGACGGCGGCGGTCTCGAGGGGCACGGCGTCGGGGACCGGCACGAGCGACAGCGGCGAGACGACGGTGAGCTCCGAGAAGGCCGAGACGCCGAGGTGGTGGTGCAGCTCGCTGCCCGACGCGTCGCGGAACGGGCGACGGCCGGTGACGAGCCGGGCCTCGCGGTTTGCGGCCTGCCCCTCGACGCACCGGACCGGGTTGCCCCCGGCGCAGTCGGCGCAGCTGCCGCACGAAGGGACGTAGGAGCAGACGACCCGGTCGCCGACCCCGACCGTGGTGACCCCGGCACCGACCTCCTCGACGACGCCCGCGGCCTCGTGGCCGAGCACCATCGGCAGCGGCCGAGGCCGGTCACCGTTGACCACGGACAGGTCCGAGTGGCACAGCCCGGCGGCGGCGATCCGCACCAGCACCTCGCCGGGTCCCGGACCGTCGAGCTTCAGGTCCTCGACCGACAGTGGCGCCGAGTCGGCGAAGGGGTGGACGTCGGTGGAGTCCCGCAGGACCGCGGCCCTCGTCGTGATGCCCATGGATCCCTTCCGGTGCTTCCGTCGCGGCTCGCTGCGTCGGTGTCCACCGTAGGTGCGGCGGTGGCACAGTGGGCGGATGGGGAATGACGCGGTCGTCGGGCTCGTCCTCGCGGCGGGTGCAGGACGGCGGATGGGTGGGCCCAAGGGGCTGCTCCGAGTCGCACCGACGGGGGCCAGCTTCGTCGAGACGGCGATCGCCCACCTGCACGAGGCCGGCGTGGGCGAGGTGCACGTCGTCGTCGGCGCCTCCGCCGCCCACGTCGCGGCGCTCGCCGCCCAGGCCGGTGGCGTCGTCGTCGAGGCCGCGGGCTGGGGCGAGGGGATGGGCGCCTCCCTGCGGGCCGGGCTCGACGCGCTGGAGCCGACCGCTGCCCGGGCCGCCCTCGTCATGCTCGTCGACCTGCCCGACGTCGGGACCGGCGTCCACGAGCGCGTGCTGGAGGCGGCGGGCGACACGGATGGTGACCTCAGCAGCGTCCTGGTGCGGGCGGCATACGACGGCATCCCGGGGCACCCGGTCCTGCTGGGGCGCGAGCACTGGGCGGCCATCCGCGAGGGCGCGGTGGGCGACCGCGGCGCTCGCGACCACCTCGCCGGCCCGCGCACCCGGCTCGTCGAGTGCGGCGACCTCGCCACCGGCCGTGACGTCGACCGCCCCACCGACCTGCCCACCTCCTGAACCGGCTACTGCACAGGAATGCGCGTGGACACCCCATTTCCTGTGCAGTAGGTCGAGCAGGAGGTCGTGCGGGAGGGGCGCGCGTGTGACGATGCGGGCATGCACTTCTCCACCGCGGCGGATCTGCGCCAGGGCCTCGAGGACACCGGCTACCTCGGCGACGACGCGCTCGCCACCGTCGCCTGGCTCGCCACCCGGCTCGACCGGCCGCTCCTCCTCGAGGGGGAGCCGGGCACCGGGAAGACGGCCCTGGCCGAGGCCCTCGCCGAGGCCGCCGACGTCCCGCTCATCCGCCTGCAGTGCCACGAGGGCATCGACGCGAGCCAGGCGCTCTACGACTGGGACTTCCCGCGCCAGATCCTCCACCTGCGGGCGGTCGAGACCGTGGGCGTCGCCACCGGCACCGCGGCCCTGGCCGACGTCGAGGCCAGCCTCTTCGACGAGCGGTTCCTGCTCGCCCGCCCGGTCCTGCGCGCCCTGCGCGAGGCCCCGGCCGTCCTCCTCGTCGACGAGATCGACCGGGCCGACGACGAGTTCGAGGCGTTTCTGCTCGAGGTCCTCTCGACGTGGCAGGTGAGCATCCCCGAGCTCGGCACGATCAAGGCCGAGACGCCGCCGCTCGTCGTCCTCACCTCCAACCGCACCCGCGAGGTCCACGACGCCCTCAAGCGGCGCTGTCTCTACCACTGGCTCGAGCACCCCTCTCTCGAGCGGGAGCTCGCGATCGTGCGCAGCCGCGCGCCCGAGGTCCCCAAGGAGCTGGCGGAGCAGGTCGTCCGTGCCGTCCACGTCATCCGCGCGGACGCCGAGCTGATCAAGCCGCCGGGCGTCGCCGAGACCCTCGACTGGGCCCGGGCCCTCCACGAGCTCGGCACGCGCGAGCTCGACACCGCCTCCGTCGCCGCGACCCTCGGCGTCGCCGTGAAGTACCGCGAGGACGGCGCCCGCGTCCGCGCGGCGCTGGACCGGCTGCTGGCCCGGTGACCCGAGCGTGACGACCGTGGCGCGCCCACCCGAGGAGGTCCTCCTCGGCTTCGCCCGTGCCCTGCGCGCGGCGGGCGTGGCGGTCACCGCCGACCGCGAGCGCACCTACCTCCTCGCCGTCTCCACCGTCGGGCTCGACGACCAGGCCGCGACGTATGCCGCCGGGCGGGCGACCCTCTGCGGCTCACCGTCCGACCTCGAGCGCTACGACCTCGTGTATGCCGCGTGGTTCCGTGCCGAGCGTCCCGGCGCCGCCCGCCGGCCGCCCGTCCGACCGCCCACGACGATGGCCGACCTGCGGGGTGAGCCGCCACCGGGTGGGGAGGGTGAGGGGGTCGACCAGGACGCGGTCCGGGCGACGTCGAGCGACACGGAGGTCTTGCGGCACAGGGACATCGCGACGATGTCCGCCACGGAGCGCGCCATGCTCGCCCGCATGTTCGCCAGCCTCAGGCCCCGCCCGCCGAGGCGGGTCGCCCACCGCCGCCGACCCTCGCGCCGGGGCGACGTCGACGCGCGCTCCACCCTGCGCGACATGGTCCGGCGCCACGGCGAGCCCGGCCCCATCCGGCACCGTCGCCGCACCGACCGGCCCCGTCGGGTCGTCGTGCTGCTCGACGTCTCGGGGTCGATGAGCGCCTACGCCGACTCGCTGCTGCGCCTCGCCCACGTCTGGTGCCGGTCGGGCGCGCCGGTCGAGGTCTTCACCCTCGGCACCCGGCTCACCCACGTCACGGCCGCCCTGCACCAGCCGGACGCCGACCGGGCCCTCGTCGCCGCCGGCCGGGCCATCCCCGACTGGTCCGGCGGCACCCGCCTCGCCGACGGGATCAGGGCTTTCCTCGACCGGTGGGGCCGGCGCGGCATGGCCCGCGGAGCGGTCGTCGTCGTCATCAGCGACGGGTGGGAGCGCACCGACCCCGAGGCCCTTGGCGAGCAGATGCGCCGGGTCGCCGGTCTCGGTCACCGCGTCGTGTGGGCGAACCCGCACCAGGGCCACGCGGCCTACGAGCCGGTGCAGCAGGGCATCGTCGCGGCCCTGCCGTACGTTGACACCTTCGTCGCCGGCCACTCGCTGGCTGCGTTCGCCGAGCTCCTGGAGGTGGTTGCCGATGCGTGAGGTCCTCGCCGAGCTGCGTCAGTGGTGGGACGCGGGGCAGAGCACCGCCGTCGGGACGGTCGTCGACACCTTCCACTCCTCACCCCGGCCGCCCGGTGCCTCGATGCTCGTCGGCCCCACGGGTGAGGCCGTCGGCTCCGTGTCGGGCGGCTGCGTCGAGGGCGCCGTCTACGAGGAGGGCCAGGACGTCCTGGGCTCCGGGTCCGCGCGACTGGTGCACTACGGCATCTCGGACGACACGGCATACAGCGTCGGTCTGACCTGCGGAGGTCAGCTCGACGTCTTCGTCGAACGGGTCGACCGCGAGACGTTCCCCGACTTCGGCGAGGTCGCCGACGACATCGAGGCCGGGCGCCCCGTCGCCGTCGCCGTCGTCGTCGCCCACCCGAACCCGGCGCGGGTCGGGAGCCGGCTCGTCGTCCGCCCCGACACGGTGAGCGGGACGCTCGGCTCCCAGCGGGCCGACGACGCCGTCACCGACGACGTCCGCGGGGCCCTGGCCACCGCGCAGACCAAGACCCTCACCTACGGCCCCGAGGGTGAGCGGCGCGGCGAGGGGATGCGCGTCTTCGTCGCGGCCTACGCGCCCAAACCGCGGATGATCGTCTTCGGCGCCATCGACTTCGCGGCGGCGGTCGCGGAGCTGGGCCACTTCCTGGGGTATGCCGTGACGGTGTGCGACGCGCGCCCCGTCTTCGCCACTCCCGCGCGGCTGCCGGCGGCGGACGACGTCGTCGTGGCGTGGCCGCACACCTACCTCGCCGCGGAGGCGGAGGCCGGTCGCGTGGACGGGCGCACGGTCCTGTGCGTGCTCACCCACGACCCGAAGTTCGACGTGCCGCTGCTCGAGGTCGCGCTGCGACTGCCTTCAGTGGCGTACGTCGGGGCGATGGGCTCGCGACGCACCCACGACGAGCGGCTGGCCCGGCTGCGTGAGGCCGGCCTGACCGACGACGAGCTGGGCCGGCTGTCCTCGCCGATCGGTCTCGACCTCGGTGCGCGCACCCCGCAGGAGACCGCCGTCTCCATCGCCGCGGAGATCATCGCGCTGCAGTGGGGCGGCCACGGCGACCGCCTCTCCGAGCGCGGCGGGCCGATCCACCTGCACCAGTGAGCCGATCGGTGGGGCCGGTTCGGACCCGGAGGCTGTGACTTTTCAGGAATCCTTGCCAGAAGCGCCGGTTTCCGTTCAAGATCAACTACCGCACCACCCGCCCACGGCGAAGGGTCAAGGATGACTCGAATCTCGGTCACGGTCGACGGCTCGACCTACAGCGACGAGGTGGAGCCCCGCATGCTCCTCGTCCACTACCTGCGAGAGGTGGTGGGCAAGACGGGCACCGTGATCGGCTGCGACACGAGCAACTGCGGCGCGTGCACCATCCATCTCGACGGACGCAGCGTGAAGTCGTGCAACGTCCTCGCGGTCCAGGCGGACGGGCACGAGGTGACGACCATCGAGGGACTCGCCACGAACGGGGAGCTGCACCCCATGCAGCAGGCGTTCCACGAGTGCCACGCACTCCAGTGCGGCTACTGCACGCCGGGGATGATCATGCAGGCGATCGACGTGCTGACCGAGAACACGAACCCCTCCGAGGAGGAGATCCGGGTGGGCCTCGAGGGCAACCTCTGCCGGTGCACCGGCTACCACAACATCGTCAAGGCCGTGCAGCAGGCGGCCGGACAGGGTGCCACCGAGGGCGCCACCGAGGACGCGACGGCCGGAGCGCAGTCATGACCGCCGTCGACGACCGCCCCGAGGCCAAGACCGCCGAGATCGGGCGCGCCCGGCGCCGCAAGGAGGACCAGCGGCTCATCACCGGACGCACGAAGTGGACCGACAACATCCAGCTGACCGGGATGCTCCACCTCGCGATGGTCCGCAGCCCGCTGGCCCACGCCACCATCTCGAACATCGACACCGAGGCCGCCCGCTCCGCACCGGGCGTCATCGCGGTGTTCACCGGAGAGGACATCGCCGACATCCAGGGCGTCAACATCACCGCGTGGCCGCTCTCGGCCGAGCAGAAGACGCCGGACCACCTCCCCATGCCCCTCGAGCGGGTGTCGCACGCCGGCGAGATCGTCGCCGTCGTCGCTGCCCGGACCGCGGCTGCGGCCCGCGATGCCGCCGAGCTCGTCGACGTCGACTACGACGAGCTTCCCGCGGTCCTCGACCTCAAGGAGGCGGCGACGGACGCGGTCCTGGCGCACCCGTCGCTCGGCACCAACAAGTCCGCCTTCTGGCAGCTCGACTCCAAGGAGGGCGGCACCGGCGAGGACGTCGACGAGGCCATTGCCAAGGCCCGTGAGGGCGGCATCGTCATCGAGCGTGAGTACCGCCAGCAACGCCTCATCCCGGCGTTCATGGAGCCGCGGTCCACCGTCGTGGACCCGACCGGCGAGCAGGTGACGATGTGGTCGGCCACGCAGGTCCCGCACATCCTGCGGTTCTGCATCGCCGCCACGACCGGCCTCCCCGAGTCCAAGATCCGCGTCATCGCCCCCGACGTCGGTGGCGGCTTCGGCGGCAAGCTGCAGTCGACGCCGGAGGAGTTCGTCACCCTCGCGGTGGCGCGCAAGCTCGGTCGCCCCTGCAAGTACACCGAGACCCGCTCCGAGTCGATGGTCTCCGCGCACCACGGACGTGACCAGTGGCAGAAGCTCACGCTCTGCGCCGAGAAGGACGGGACGGTCACCGGGCTCAAGGTCGAGCTGCTCGCCGACCTCGGTGCCTATGCCGCGCTCGTCGGCGGCGGTGTGCCGGTGCTGGGCGCGTGGATGTTCAACTCGATCTACAAGTTCCCGGCCTACCGGTTCAACACGACGAACTACTACACCAACAAGACCTGGGTGGACGCCTACCGAGGCGCCGGCCGACCCGAGGCGACCTACGCCATCGAGCGGCTCATGGACGAGCTCGCCGCCGAGGTCGGCGTCGACCCGCTCGAGATCCGCGAGAAGAACTGGATTACGCACGACGAGTTCCCGTTCACGACCGTCGCCGGGATGACCTACGACTCCGGCAACTACGAGGCCGCGACCGCTCGGGCCAAGGAGCTCTTCGGCTACGACGAGCTCCGGGCCGAGCAGCGGCAGCGCCGCGAGTCGGGCGACCCCGTCCAGCTCGGCATCGGCGTCTCGACCTTCACCGAGATGTGCGGCCTCGCCCCTTCACGCGTCCTCGGCTCGCTGAACTACGGCGCGGGCGGCTGGGAGTCGGCGAGCATCCGGATGCTCGCGACCGGCACCGTCGAGGTCGTCACCGGCACGTCGCCCCACGGCCAGGGGCACGAGACGGCGTGGAGCCAGATCGTCGCCGACCGGCTCGGAGTCCCCTTCGAGAACGTCGAGGTGCTCCACGGCGACACCCAGATCGCTCCGAAGGGCATGGACTCCTACGGGTCCCGCTCGCTCGTCGTCGGAGGCGAGGCCCTCGTGCTAGCCGCCGACAGGGTCATCGAGAAGGCGAAGCCGTTCGCGGCGCACCTGCTCGAGGCCAACGCCGACGACCTTGAGTTCCGCGACGGGAGGTTCTCGGTTCGGGGCACCGACAAGGGCATCGGGCTCACCGACATCGCCCTCGCGACGTTCGCCGGCCACAACCTGCCGGACGGCGCCGAGCCGAGCCTCGACGCCGACGCGACGTTCGACCCGGTGAACTTCTCGTTCCCGCACGGGACCCACCTGTGCGCGATGGAGGTCGACACCGAGACCGGCGCGACGAAGATGCGCAAGTACGTCTGCGTCGACGACATCGGCGTCATCATCAACCCGCTCATCGTCGAGGGGCAGGTCCACGGCGGACTCGTCCAGGGCATCGCCCAGGCGCTGTGGGAGGGCGCCGAGTACGACGAGCAGGGCACCCTCGTGTCCGGCTCCTTCGTCGACTACACGCTCCCGACGTCGGCCGACACGATCAGCTTCATCACCGACCACACCACCTCACCGGCGACGTCGAACTCGCTCGGCACCAAGGGGGTCGGCGAGGCCGGCACCATCGCCTCGACACCGGCCGTCGTGAACGCCATCGTCGACGCGCTGCGGCCCAGGGGCATCAACGACATCACGATGCCGTGCACGCCCGAGCGGGTGTGGACCGCGATCCAGTCCGCCGGGTCGAACCAGTCCGAGCCCACGCCGACCGAGGTGCAGCCGCACTTCGAGGCCGGCTCGGGGAACCAGGACGATCCCGGCTCCGCCACGGAAGGAGCAGGCCAGTGATCCCCGCAGCGTTCGACTACGTCGCTCCCACGTCGGTCGCCGACGCGCTCGCCGCGCTGGCCGAGGCCGGCGACGACGCCAAGGTCCTCGCCGGCGGCCAGAGCCTCCTGCCCATCCTGCGCATGCGCCTCAACGCGCCCGAGAAGGTCATCGACCTCGGACGCATCGAGGAGCTGCGCGGCATCAGGGAGGACGGCGACCACCTCGTCATCGGCGCGATGACGACCTACACGGAAGCCCTCGCCTCGGACCTCGTCCGGGACCACGCGACGGTCCTCCACGAGGCGATCAAGGAGGTCGCCGACCCGCAGATCCGGCGCCGCGGCACGCTGGGCGGCGCACTCGTCCACGCCGACCCTGCCGGCGACGTCGGGGCGCCCGCGCTCGCGCTCGACACCGAGTTCGTCGTGACCGGCCCCGGTGGCGAGCGGACCGTCGCGGCGGCCGACTTCTTCGCCGACCTCTTCGAGACCGCCGTCGGTGACGGTGAGCTCCTCACGTCCATCCGCATCCCCAAGCACACGGGCTGGGGCGGGCACTACGAGAAGTTCGTCCGGGTCTCCCACCAGTGGTCGATCGTCGCGGTTGCGGCGACGGTCCGCGTCGAGGGTGGGTCGATCGCCGAGGCTCGCATCGGCCTGACCAACATGGGGTCGACGCCCCTTCGCGCGTCAGCGGTGGAGGCGGCACTCGTCGGCGCAGCCGCGACCGACGAGGCCGTGCGGACCGCCTGTGCTGCGGCGGCCGAGGGCACGAACCCGCCCAGCGACCTCAACGGCAGCTCCGACTACCGACGTGCCCTCGCGCCCGTCCTCACCCGTCGAGCGGTCCTCGCCGCCGCGGGAGGCTGACCCATGGAGCTGCATCACGACTTCACGGTGCCGGCCGACGCCGACACGGTCTGGGAGACCCTCCTCGACCTCGAGCGGGTCGGCACCTGCTTCCCCGGTGCGACCGTCACCGAGGCCAGCGAGGACGGGTTCGCCGGGACGGTCAAGGTCAAGCTCGGTCCGATCGCCCTGGTGTATGCCGGCTCCGGCACCTTCCTCGAGAAGGACGCCTCCGCGCGCCACGCGGTGATCGAGGCCAAGGGCAAGGACAAGCGGGGCAACGGCACGGCCGGCGCCACCGTGACGCTGCAGCTCACCCCGGCCGGCGACCGGACCAAGGTCGAGGTCGACACCGACCTCGCCATCACTGGCAAGCCGGCGCAGTTCGGCCGCGGCGTCATGCAGGACGTCTCCGACAAGCTGCTGCGCCAGTTCGTCGACTGCATCGAGAGCCAGTTCGAGGAGCCGTCGGCGGGTGACGGCGGCGGCGAGGGCGACGTCGCCGCGCTGGCCCCTCCGGAGCCCGGCGGTGACGGTCACGCCGACGCGCCGGCCGCGATGGCTGCCGAGCCGGTACCGGCGCGCCCTGTGCCCACGGCGAGCCGGCCCCGGCCGAAGCCGGTCGTGGACGACGCGATCGACCTCGGTGCGGTCGCGCTGCCCTCGGCCGTCAAGCAGTGGGGCCCGTATGCCGTGGCCGGCCTGATCGGTGCCCTCCTCGGCTACGCCATCGGCCGAGACCACGGCTGACCCCAGCCCACCCCGCCACCCACCGCCCACCACCCTGCCGCCCCGCCCGCACCCCACCGGCACCAGCTGCCCCTTTCCTGACAGCTTTCGACCGATAGGTCACGAACTGCCGCCCACCGAGCGCAGTTCGTGACCTATTGGTCGAAAAGTGGCGCCCCCGGAGCGCAGTTCGTGACCTATTGGTCGAAAAGTGTGCGGGGGCCGGGCGGGGGTGGGGGGAGGGGTCAGGCGGCTCGGCCGTAGGCGTCCCAGTCGTGGGCGCTGCGGCGGTGGTCGGCGTCGTGCTCGGCCGGGTGGCGGTAGTCGTCGGCCCAGGGCGCCGGGCGCTGACGGCGGTGGTTGCGCTCAAGGGCCCAGACGAACAGTGCCGTGAGCAGGAGAGGGGGGACGAAGGGGGCGATGTCGGCGAGGAGAGTGCTCATGGCACAAGTTTGACGCTGCACGACATGCTGCCACGAGTGGCGGATCTGACGGTCTTGCACAAGATGCTGCCAACCTGTCATGCTGACGGACATGGCCCTCCGTTCCGTCGCCGTCGTGCTCCAGGATCCCGTCGCCGTCTTCGAGTTCGGCGTCCTCTCCGAGGTGTTCGGGATCGACCGCACCGACGACGGTGTGCCGCCCTTCGACTTCCGCGTCTGCACCGAGCGGCCCGGCGAACCGCTGCGCGCCAACGGCGGGACGACGATCGTCGCCGGGCTCGGGCTGGACGCCGCCGCGGACGCCGACCTCGTGGCGATCCCCGCCAGCGACGCGGCCTTCGACCCCTCCGAGGCGGTCAAGCAGGTCGTGCGTGACGCGGTCGAGCGGGGCGCCTGGGTCCTCTCGGTCTGCTCCGGTGCCTTCACCCTGGGCGCGGCCGGGGTCCTCGACGGTCGTGAGTGCACCACCCACTGGCGGCACAGCGAGGAGCTCGCCACGGCATACCCGTTGGCGAAGGTGAACCCCGACGTCCTCTACGCGCACGACGGCTCGGTGATCACCAGCGCCGGGACCGCTGCCGGCGTCGACGCGTGCCTCCACCTCGTGCGCGCCGAGCACGGGGGAGCGGTCGCCAACCGGATCGCCCGCCGCATGGTCGTCTCTCCCCACCGCGACGGCGGCCAGCGGCAGTTCATCGACCGACCCGTCCCCGTCACGGAGGCCGACAGCCTCGGACCGGTGCTCCAGTGGATGCTCGAGCACCTCGACCAGCCGCACACCGTCGAGCAGCTCGCGCGTCGTGCCGCGATGTCGGGCCGGACCTTCGCACGACGGTTCGTCGCCGAGACCGGCACCACCCCGCACCAGTGGGTCACTGACCAGCGCGTCCTGCGCGCCCGCGAGCTGCTCGAGGAGACCGACCTGTCGATCGACCAGGTCGCGCGCGACGTCGGCTTCGGCAGCGCGGCCCTGCTGCGCCACCACTTCGCCCAGTGCACCGGCCTGACCCCCACGGTGTTCCGGACACGCCACCGCTCCCCGGCCTGAGCCGAGGAGCGGCGGCGTCGTGCCTGTACCTGCGCGGATGGTCGGGACCTGCCCGTCGTCCACTCAGACGCCAGCGGTCACTGCGGGGCGTTGGGCACGTGGCACGTCACCGAGGCGGAGCGGTTGCCCGACCCGTCGACGGCATAGACCTCGGCGTCGCCCCTGCCCTTGAGGTTCCACTCGACGGCGCCGTCACCGGGCTTCTGGCTCGGCGTCGCACCGTTGGCCTCGGTGTACTTGATGTCCGTGTTCACCGCGAACGGACCCCACGTCCTGGTGCTCCCGTCGTCCTTGACGAAGACGTCGAGGTCACCGGCCGGCCACACGTCGTCGATGGCGACGAGCCGGTAGTAGCCGTCCTGGTTCTGGCCCTGGCCGCCGTTGCCGGGAGCGCCCGGCACCGAGCCGTCGGGGCTGGTGGACTCGACGCAGCGAGCCACCGGCGGGGTGGTGTCCTGCCACAGCTTCGACACCGAGCGGGTCGCCTCGTCACCGTGGATGGTGGTGGTCGCCGAGATGGTGTCGGTGCCGAGCGAGTCCGGCTCCACCGGGACGGTGTAGGTGAACGTCACCTGGCCGGCGGCGTTCGTCTCGCAGGAGGCCGGGGCGCACGTCCCCGAGTCTCCGGCGTTCGGACCGGCCGAGATGGAGAAGTCCACCGGGTGGCCGGCGAGGTCGGCGGCGGGGCCCGTGACGGTCGCCGTGACCGTGTGGATGTCGTCGGTGCTGAGCTCGTTGGTTGCGGTCGGCGGGGTGAGCGCGAAGGCGAAGACCGAGAAGGTCTCGCAGTGCGTCACCGAGCCGGTGGCCGTCGGGTCGCTCGCCGGGCCGGTGCCCGTCGCCGTGGCGCAGACCTCGTGCGAGCCCGGGGCGAGGTCGTCGCCCGGCGCCGTCCACGTGATCGGGGCCGGACCGGCCGTCGGCAGCGCCGGGCTCGGGGTCGCCGCCACCGGCGCGCCGTCCACCGTCACGCCGAGACCGGTGAGGGTCGTCGCGGTGACGTTCTTGATGACGTTCGGCAGGTTGGCCGGGTTCGTCACGTGGGTGCAGGTCGTGCCACTGGCGGTCGCCATCGCATTGAGCGTCCCTGCTGTCCCACCCCCGCACGAGCTTGCCGCCCCCACGGCGAACGGGTAGATGGTGGCGCCCCCGGCCACCGAGCCGAGCGCCGCGGTGAACTGGGCCAGGGTGCCGGCGTTCGACTGCCCGTCGGAGAGGAAGACGACGTTGACCTGCGTGCCCGAGGCCGCCTGGACCAGCGTGTCCGCCGCCTGCAGCCCCGCGGCGTAGTTCGTCGACCCGCTGCCGCCGGTGCCCTTGCCGGTGAACTGGCCGATGCTGCCGTCGGAGAGGGAGTCGACGACCGTGTCGACGTTCGAGCCCGACGGTGAGGTGAACTTCTGGTCGCCGGCCGCCGGCTGCATGTCGGCGGTAGCCGACCCGGACCCGAAGGCCGCCACGGCGCTCTCGAGCGCGGACCCGTCGGTGACGACGAGGTCGTTGAGCCCCTTCACCGCGACCTTCTCGCAGGTGAGGATCGAGCGGGTCGCGTCACAGGCCGCGCCCGTGCTGCCGGAGACGTCGACGACGTAGATCCAGCTCGTGCTCGGTGCGCCGGTGGCGATGCTCGCCGTGCCCGACAGCGGCACGTCGACGGTGGTCGCACCCTCCGGCACGAGGAACGAGTCGCCGCTGACCGGCGAGCTGACGCCCACGGTGAGCTCGGCGCCGTTGGGGAGGCTCCCCGCGGACGTGCCGGCCAGTGCCGCGGGCGTGACGAGGGCGGCCACCGCGAGTGCGGCGCCGCCGGTGAGACAGGCGCGTCGGCGCGCCCGTACTGCTGAGGTCATGATGGTTTCCCTCCTGGTTGGTTGCGATCGCACAGAGAGGTCGTCCTCGACGGGACGGCGACGCGGTCGCTGAGTGGGAGGAGGGCCCAGCGGTGTCGCCAGATACATCGCCACGTGGCGAGAGCGCGAGACGGTGATCTTCACGAGATCTCCACAGGTCGCGCCCACGGACTCCATCGGCCGACTCCTAGGGTCAGTGCCATGACCGGATCAGGGGTGCGCACGGACACGACGTCGGTGCTCGTCGTCGAGGACGAGCCGACGATCAACCAGGCCGTCACCGACCGCCTGCGCGCCGAGGGCTACACCGTCCACCAGGCCCACGACGGGCCCGGCGCGGTCGCCGCCTTCACCGAGCACCGCCCCGACCTCGTCGTCCTCGACGTCATGCTCCCCGGCTTCGACGGCCTCGAGGTGTGCCGGCGCATCCAGGCCGTTCGCCCCGTCCCCGTCCTCATGCTCACCGCCCGCGACGACGAGACCGACATCCTCGTCGGGCTTGGCGTCGGCGCCGACGACTACGTCACCAAGCCGTTCCGGATGCGCGAGGTCGTCGCCCGCACCCACGCCCTCCTGCGCCGAGTGGAGCGAGCCGCCGAGCTCGCCGCGGCACCAGCCCCGACCAGCCGCGTGGGCGCGCTCCAGATCGACGGACCCGCCCGCCGGGTCACCGTCGACGGCGCCGAGGTGCACCTCACCCCGCTCGAGTTCGACCTCCTCACCGCGCTCGCGTCAGCACCCGGGACCGTGCGCTCGCGCGAGCAGCTCATGGGTGAGGTGTGGGGCTGGTCCGACGCCTCCGGCACCCGCACCCTCGACAGCCACGTGAAGTCGTTGCGCGCCAAGATCGGTGCCACGCGCGTGCGCACGGTCCACGGCGTCGGCTACGCGCTGGAGGGCGGGTGAACACCGGCCAGCCCCTCGAGGGAGTCGGCTCGATCAAGGTCAAGCTCGGGCTCCTCGTCGGCGCCAGCTGCGTGGTCGCCGCGCTCTTCGCGACGATCGGCGAACGAGCCGGTATGCCGGCCTGGCTCACCCTCCCGGTGACCGTCGCCGCCGCCCTTCTCGTCACCCAGTGGCTCGCCCGGGGGATGACGGCGCCGCTGCGCGAGATGACCGACGCCGCGAGCCGGATGGCCGCGGGGGACTACGGCCAGCGCGTGTCGACCACCTCGACCGACGAGGTGGGTGAGCTCGCCCGGGCGTTCAACGCCATGGCCTCCGACCTGGCGGATGCGGACCTCCAGCGTCGCCAGCTCATCGCCACGGTGTCGCACGAGCTGCGCACCCCGCTCACCGCCCAGCGCGCCCTGCTCGAGAACCTCGTCGACGGAGTCGTCCAGCCCGATGACAAGGCCCTGCGCGGGGCCCTCACCCAGTCCGAGCGGCTCTCCGACCTCGTCGGCGACCTGCTCGACCTCTCGCGCATCGACGCCGGCGTGGCCCCGCTCCGGCTCGAAGAGGTCATCGTCGGCGACGTCCTGCGTCGTGCCGTCGCCGAGGCCGAGCTCGGCGCCCGTCCCGTCACCTTCGTATGCCGGGTGGTCCCGGAGGACCTCACCGTCACCGCCGACCCCGCTCGCCTCGCGCAGCTCGTCGCCAACCTCCTCGACAACGCTGCCCGGCACAGCCCGCCGAACGGCGAGATCCGGCTCGTTGCAACCGCGCTCGACGACGAGCGCTGGTCGCTCGACGTCGACGACGACGGTCCCGGCATCAGCGCCGAGCAGGCCGCGAACGTCTTCAGCCGCTTCGGCACCGGCGACGACTCCGGCGGCGGCACGGGCCTCGGCCTGGCCATCGCCTCCTGGGTCTGCGAGCTGCACGGCGGCTCGATCCACGTCCTGCCCACCCCACCCGGCGCACGAGGCGCGCGACTGCGCGCGGTGCTGCCACGGCATACGCGCAAGCACGCCACGGCCACCACGGAGGTCCCGATGAAGCCCACCCCAGCCCCGACACCGGCGGCACCCGTCCCGCCCTCCGGCGCGACCGGCGTCGGCCGTCCGGCCACGCCCGCGCTGACCGACACGCTCTTCGGCAGGTTCTGGCCCGAGAGCGACCCGGGGCCGCAGCCCAAGCTCCTCATCGGCGCCCTGCTCATCGGCCTCGTCGCCGCGATCACGTTGCCCGACAGGCGGATCGGTCTCGCCGCCGGGGTCGTCGCACTGATGGCTGCCGGTCTCATCCTCTTCGCGTCCCGTGAGCGCCGGACGCCGTGGGCTCTCGCCTGCGTCGCCGTCGGCGTCGGCCTGACGACGATGACCGTGCTGCGGGCAGCGGAGTGGATCATGGTGCTGGGGGCCATGATCGCGGCGCTGCTGCTCGCAGCCACGGTCACCCGGGCGCGCTCGTTCGTGAGCATCCCGCTGTCGGCGCTCTCGTGGGTGCTCGCCGGGCTGCGCGGGCTGCCGCTCCTGGGGCGGACGCTCACCGCGACGAGCCGGATGCCGCTGCTCTGGCCGGTGCTGCGGACTGTGGCCATCGCCGCGGTCGGGCTCGTCCTCTTCGGTGGGCTCTTCGCCTCCGGTGACGCGCTGTTCGGCTCGTGGGCGCAGTCGCTCGTCCCCGACCTGCGCTGGGACTCGATCATCGCCCGCGTCTTCATCTTCGTCTTCGTCGCCGGCGTCTCGCTCGCCGGCGCCTACCTCGCGCTCAACCCGCCGCGCATCGCCGACGTCGACGTCCCGCGCGGCGCCCCGGTCTCGCACCGGTGGGAGTGGCTCGTGCCGCTCGGCGTCGTCATCGCGCTCTTCGCCGCGTTCCTCGTGGCCCAGGCGACGGCGATGTGGGGCGGTCACGAGTACCTCCGGGAGACGACCGGCCTGACGTATGCCGAGTACGTCCACCAGGGCTTCGGCCAGCTCACGACCGCGACCTTCCTCACCTTCGTCGTCATCGGCATCGCGACCCGCAAGGCGCCCCAGGAGACGTCCTCCGACCGGTTGGTCCTCAAGGTGGCGCTGGTGACGCTGTGCGTCCTGACCCTCGCGGTCGTGGCGTCGGCGCTGTACCGGATGAGCCTCTACCAGGAGGCGTACGGCTACACGACCCTGCGCGTCTTCGTCGATGGGTTCGAGCTCTGGCTCGGGCTGCTGCTCGTGCTCATGGTCGTCGCGGTCTTGCGCGGCTCGGGCAGGTGGCTGCCGCGGGCGGCGCTGCTCTCCGGTGCGGTGTTCTTCCTCGGCTTCGGGCTGATGAACCCCGACGGCTGGGTGGCCGACCGCAACCTCGACCGGTTCGAGGAGACCGGCAAGCTCGACACGGCCTACCTCGCCACCCTCGGCCCGGACGCGACCCCGGTGATCCTCGACCGGCTCTCGGACGAGCAGGCGGCGTGCGTGCTCTTCTGGCGCTACGAGTACGACGCCGGCCGCGACGACGTCCTCTCGTGGAACGTCGCCCGCGACCGGGCCTTCGACGCCATCGAGGGCAGGGACCTCACCGTCGACGAGGCCACCTGCCGCAACTTCGGCGAGGGCTTCGTCCCGAACCCCCCGCCGGGGCGCGAGCGCGACTGAGCGGACGCGGCCGAGCGCATCGGGAAGCGGACGGCATACTCGCGGCATGGACTCGACCACGGTGCTCGTCCTCAACGGCCCCAACCTCAACCTGCTGGGGGAGCGTGAGCCCGAGATCTACGGCAGCGCCACCTTGGCCGACGTCGAGAACCTCTGCCGGGTCGCGTGCAACGCCGAAGGGCTGACCCTGGAGTTCCGGCAGAGCAACCACGAGGGCGTGCTCATCGACTGGGTGCAGGAGGGCCGTCGCGGCATCGCCGGGATGGTCGTCAACGCGGCCGGCTACACCCACACCTCGGTCGCGCTGCGGGACGCGATGTCGGCCGTCAGCGTCCCTCGGGTCGAGGTCCACATCAGCGACATCTCCGCGCGCGAGGAGTTCCGCCACCACAGCTACCTCACCGACGTCACCGACCACCACGTCATCGGCCGCGGAGTCGCCGGCTACGTCGAGGCGATCCAATGGGTCGTGAGCCGGCGACACCGCTAGCCTGACCATCCGGGCCCGTGCGTGGCCCAGGGGAAGCAGGGGCCCGACATGAAGTACCTCATCTTGCTCGTCGTCATCATCGCGGTCCTCGCGTACCTGCTCAACCGTCGCGGGTCGAGCTGCCTGGGCAGCGGCACCGAGACCACCGAGAAGGCGCTGGGCCAGTCCCACCGCGAGGGCCCCGGCGGCGGTCAAGGCTTCGGCGGCGGCTGAGGCCGCGGCACCTGGCCGCGGGCAGGCCCGAACGGGGCATGGTGCGGGCCGTGGGTCGGCTCTAGCCTCGATCATCGCGCCGGCGTGCGGTGCGAGAGATCGGAGCACGCCATGTGGTTCTTCATCACGTTCATCGGCTTCATCGCCCTCCTCGTCCTCTACCTGAACCACCGCGGGGCCTCGGGGGCGGGCGACAACTTCCACAACGCGGATGCGGACTACCTCCCGTGGATAGGGGCGCACCAGGGGGACATCAAGAAGCGGCCCTGAGCCGGACCGCCCTCTCGTGACTTCCGGGTAGTTAGTAGGACGTCCTACTATCGAGGGCATGACACAGACGTCGCCCGAGCTCCACGTGCCGACCAACCCGGTGCGCATCGTCACCGCGTCCAGCCTGTTCGACGGGCACGACGCGTCGATCAACATCATGCGGCGGATCATGCAGAGCCAAGGCGCCGAGGTCATCCACCTCGGGCACAACCGCTCCGTCCAGGAGGTCGTCGACGCGGCGATCGAGGAGGACGTGCAGGGCGTCGCCGTCTCGTCCTACCAGGGCGGGCACGTCGAGTACTTCGAGTACCTCGTCCAGCTCCTCCGTGAGGCCGGCGCCGGGCACGTCAAGGTCGTCGGCGGTGGCGGGGGCGTCATCGTCGCGGACGAGATCGCCCGGCTCCGCGATGCCGGCGTGACGATCTTCAGCCCCGAGGACGGCCAGCGCCTCGGCCTCGTCGGCATGATCAACACCGTCATCGAGGCGTGCGACACCGACCTGTATGCCGCCGGGCCGGCGGACATCTCGGCCGTCCTGGCTGGAGAGCGTGCCGCCGTTGCGCGCGCCATCACCGGCGCCGAGACGACCCAGCTGACCGACGCCGACCGCGCCGAGCTCACCAAGGCGGCGGAAGGGCGCCACGTCCCCGTCGTCGGGATCACCGGCACCGGCGGCTCGGGCAAGTCCAGCCTCACCGACGAGCTGGTCCGCCGCCTGCGCGTCGACCAGCAGGACAAGCTCCGCGTGGCCGTCGTCGCCGTCGACCCCACGCGCCGCCGTGGTGGCGGCGCGCTGCTCGGCGACCGCATCCGGATGAACGCCCTCGACGGCGACCGCATCTTCTTCCGCTCGCTCGCGACCCGCGGCGGCCGCGAGGTGCCCGAGGCGCTCGAGGACGTCATCACGATCCTCAAGGCCGCGGCATACGACCTCATCGTCATCGAGACCCCCGGCATCGGTCAGGGCGACGCCGCGATCGTGCCGTTTGCCGACGTCTCGATGTACGTCATGACGCCCGAGTTCGGTGCGCAGAGCCAGCTCGAGAAGATCGACATGCTCGACTTCGCCGACCTCGTCGCCATCAACAAGTTCGAGCGGCGCGGCGCCCTGGACGCGCTGCGCGACGTCGGCCGCCAGCTCGTCCGCAACCGCGGCGCGTTCGGCAAGAAGCCCGAGGACATGCCGGTCTTCGGCACCTCGGCCGCGACCTTCAACGACGACGGCGTCACCGCGCTCTACCAGGAGCTGCGCGGGCTCCTCGTCGCCAAGGGCCTCCAGCTCGGCGAGGGCGTCCTGCCGGCCGTCTCGGTGCGGCACTCGTCGGTGCTGCGCCAGATCGTCCCGGCCGCGCGCGTCCGCTACCTCTCCGAGATCGCCGACACCGTCCGTGGCTACCACTCCCAGACCGAGGCGTATGCCGCCCAGGCCCGTCGCGTGCAACGGCTCGAGTTCGTCGACGACGAGCTCGCTGCGGCCGGCCACGAGGACCACGCCGTCGACCAGCTGCTGCTCGAGGCTCGCCGCGAGCTGCCCACTGAGGTGGGCGAGGCGATCGAGAAGTGGCCGGCCGTCGTCGAGTCGTATGCCGGCGACGAGCAGGTCGTCCGCATCCGCGACAAGGAACTGCACACCTCCCTGGTCAAGGAGTCCCTGTCCGGCAGCAAGATCCGCCGTGTGTCGGTGCCGTCGTTCGCCGACCACGGCGACCTCGTGTCGTTCCTGCGCCGCGAGAACCTGCCCGGCTTCTTCCCGTTCACGGCCGGGGTCTTCCCGTTCAAGCGGGACAACGAGGACCCGGCGCGGATGTTCGCCGGTGAGGGTGACCCGTTCCGGACCAACCGCCGCTTCAAGCTGCTGTCCGAGGGTCAGCCGGCGACCCGCCTGTCGACGGCGTTCGACTCGGTGACGCTCTACGGCCGCGACCCCGACCCGCGCCCCGACATCTACGGCAAGGTCGGCACCTCCGGTGTCTCGATCGCGACGCTCGAGGACATGAAGGCGCTCTACGACGGGTTCGACCTCACGTCGCCGTCGACGAGCGTGTCGATGACGATCAATGGCCCGGCGCCGACGATCCTCGCGTTCTTCCTCAACACGGTCATCGACGGCGAGGTCGCGAAGTTCAGGGAGCGCGAGGGGCGCGAGCCGAGCGAGGAGGAGGCGGCCGGCATACGGGCGTCTGCCCTCACGCAGGTGCGCGGCACGGTCCAGGCGGACATCCTCAAGGAGGACCAGGGGCAGAACACGTGCCTGTTCTCGACCGAGTTCTCGCTGCGGATGATGGCCGACATCCAGGAGTGGTTCATCGAGCAGCAGGTGCGCAACTTCTACTCGGTGTCGATCTCGGGCTATCACATCGCCGAGGCTGGGGCGAACCCCATCAGCCAGCTCGCGTTCACGCTCTCGAACGGGTTCACCTACGTCGAGGCGTACCTCGCGCGTGGCATGGACATCAACGACTTCGCGCCGAACCTGTCGTTCTTCTTCTCCAACGGGATGGACCCGGAGTACTCGGTCATCGGGCGCGTGGCTCGTCGGATCTGGGCGGTGGCGATGCGGGAGAAGTACGGCGCGAACGAGCGGTCGCAGAAGCTGAAGTACCACGTGCAGACGTCGGGCCGCTCGCTGCACGCGCAGGAGATGGACTTCAACGACATCCGCACCACGCTGCAGGCGCTCATCGCGATCTATGACAACGCGAACTCGTTGCACACAAACGCCTTTGACGAGGCAGTGACGACACCGGGGCCGGACTCGGTGCGTCGGGCGCTGGCGATCCAGATGATCATCAACCGGGAGTGGGGGCTCGCGATGAACGAGAACCCGCTCCAGGGGTCGTACATCATCGACGAGCTGACCGACATGGTCGAGGCGGCGGTGCTGGCCGAGTTCGACCGGATCTCGGAGCGCGGGGGAGTGCTCGGTGCGATGGAGACCGGCTACCAGCGCGGCAAGATCCAGGACGAGTCGATGGTCTACGAGCACCGCAAGCACGACGGGTCGCTGCCGATCATCGGGGTCAACACCTTCCGCAAGCCCGACGCCGAGGGCGGCACGCCGCAGCACGTCGAGCTCGCACGGGCGTCAGAGTCCGAGAAGGAGTCGCAGCTGGCCCGGGTGCGGGCGTATCGGGAGGCCCACCGCGAGGAGGCCGAGGTTGCTCTGCAACGGCTGCGTGAGGCGGCGATGAACGGGGACAACGTGTTCGCGGTGCTCATGGATGCGGCGCGGGTGTGCACCCTGCAGCAGGTCACCGACGCGTTCTTCGAGGTGGGTGGCCAGTACCGCCGCAACGTCTGACGCAGGGTCGACGACTCCGTCTACGGGGCGTGCGCACTAGCGCTGCTACCGGTTCAAGGCTGCGTCACTCCGCCGCCTGTGCGGCGGACACGGTGGGTGTCCCCGCGTTGGTGGGGTGTGGTTGCCGGCTGCTAGTCGGCCGCATCCTGGATGACTTCCAGCAAGGACTGACGGACGCCTTGGGGATCGAGGGCCATGGCGTTCTCACCGACAGTCACCTCGAACCGGCTGCACCGCGGGGACGTGGTGGGTCGCGGGTAGAGGAAGAGCTCGAGTCCTTGGCGCTCGACGAACCGCTGGTGTGCTGCCGCCAAGACGTCGGGCGGCACGGGGACGATGACGTGGAACAGCGGGGTCTGCGGGGGGTCAGGGACAATCTCGACGCCCGGAAGGCCGCGTAGGGCCGCCGCGAGTTCCTGGGCCCTCTGCCAGAAGGCAGGCATTCGGGGGACGAGCGTGTCGAGCCCGATCTCCGCCGATACCGCCAGCGGCCAGGCGTGGTGCAGCTGCCCACCCAGCCGAGCCCGCCACTGACGGGCCTGGTCCACGAGGTCCGACCGCCCTGCGAGGACCGCCCCGGCGAGACCCTCGAGGCCCTTGTACAGGGAGACGTAGACCGTGTCGAAGAGAGCGGCGATCTCGGCGTGCGGACGCCCATAGTACGGCTGGGCCTCCCACAGCCGGGCGCCGTCGAGATGCGCCGCAATGCCTCGGGTGCGCAGCCAAGAGGTCTGCGCGGTCAGCTCCTCCCATGATGGGAGGCGCCCACCGAGGTCGCGCTGGGGCAGCTCGAGCAGCACGGCAGCCAGGGGCTCGCGGACGGCCTCCAGGTCCTGAACGGTGACCAAGCGATCGTGCTCGCCCAGCAGCCTCCCGTGCAGCCCGTGCACGATCTCGTACCCCTTGTGCTCGTGCACCTCGATGTGGGCCCTGGGGTGGAACCCGATGGTGCGACAAGTGCGGGCGTCGGCGTGCAGCCTGAGCGCGACCTGCGAGGCCATCGCACCGGTCGGCATGAACACCGCCGCCTCTTTGCCGAGCAGGCCGGCCACGCGCTCCTCCAGCCGTGCCACCGCTCCGCCCCGACCGTAGGTGTCCAGGTCGCCGTCCTCCACGCGCGTCAGGAAGTCGCGCAGGCGGCGGGTCGGTGCTCGGCGCTGTTGCCCGTGCACGGACAGCGATCTCGCCAACCGCTCAGGGTCGGTGGGCGTGGCGTGGGAGTCCATGGGGTCCATCCTGACCCACTGACTACAGATTCCTCAGTGTCCTCGGACCGGGGGAGACTCGGGCGGAACCCCGCGTTCGCGACACAGGGGACACTCACGTGGGTCGCTACGTCGCCTTCCACTCACGCGCGCCCCCCAACGTCGTGCGCGGGCAATGTTCGAGCGCGGCCGCACCGGCTCGGGGGAGCGGTCCCTGCCGAGTGGGGACGCCGGCCCCTCGTGGAGGGGACACGTCCGGGACGAACCTCGAGGAAGTCAGGCGGGCACAGGGTCCGCCGCACCTCGGAAGGTTTCACCGTCATGACCGACATCCGGTCCCACGCCCTCACCACCACCATGACCCCCGTCTCCACCCGGCAACCGCTGATCGGCCCGCGCCTGGCCACCGTCGCCCTCGTCGGCGGTGCCCTGCTCAACGGCGCCGAGTCGATCGGCATGCACCTCCTCCTGCCCGAGCGCCCGAAGGCCATGGGTGACCAGCTCCGGCTCGTCGCCGAGCACGAGGCGACGTACACCGCGCTCACCGTGGCCGGCACCCTTGCCATCCCGCTCATGGGCATCGGCTTCGTCGTCCTCGCCCAGCACCTTCGCACCCGCTCCGCCAGGCTCGGCAGCACGGCGGCGTGGCTCCTCCTCTCCGGCATGTGGGGCTTCCTCGGCATCCACCTCATGAGCCTCATGCAGGTCCCGTTCGCCCGGTCCGGTGACGTCGCCGGTGCGGCGGGCGCCCTGGAAGCCGCGCAACAGGACCCCGTCCTCGGGCTGCTCTTCATGGCGCCGTTCCTGCTCGGCACTTTCGCCGGAATGATCGTGCTGGCCGCCGGCCTGCTGAAGACTGGGGCCATGCCGCGGTGGATCCCCCTGACGATGCTGGCGTTCGTCGTCGTGGACTTCGTCCTGCGCAACCCCGGCCCGGTCGACGCCCACTGGCTCTGGATCGCCGCCTGCATCGGCGCCGCGCACCACCTGCGCCGCGACGACCGGCCGGCCCTCGCGGCCTGACCGTGCCCGACCTCGCACCTCTCGCACCCCGGACGACGGTTCTCGCCGTCCGGGGGGCGGCCGTGCTCGCCGCCCTACTCGCTGTCGGCGCCGTGGCCGTCGCCTGGTCGCAGGGCGTCCTCGGCGAGCTCGTCCGGACGCCGGAGGTGGTCGTCGCCCCGTCTTACGGGCTGGCCGCCGCCGGGCTCGCGGCCACCCCCTCGGCGCGTCGCATGGTCGCGATCCTCTTGTCCACCAGCGTGTTCGCCAGCACCTACACCCTCGCCCGTGCCGTCGCCCTCGCGGGCGTGGAGAGCGGCGAGGCCTTCGCCGGATGGCTGACGCTGTGGAGCTGGATCCCACCGCTCGCCCTCGTGGTCGGCCTCCTGCCGTATGCCGTCCCCGAGGGTCGGCTGCCGTCCCCCAGGTGGCGCCCCGCGGTCCTCGCCCTGGGGGCCGTTACGGCGGCCGGGGTGCTGCTGGCGGCATTCGCGCCGGTCGCCATCCCCGACACCGCGGACGTCCGCAACCCTCTCGGCGTCGCAGCGCTCGACGGGGTGCTCGAGCCGGCCGCAGCAGCGCTCGCGATCGCCGGCGGCGCCCTGTGCCTGCTAGGCCTCGTCTCCCTCGGAGTCCGCTACCGCCGGGCCTCCGGCGTGGAGCGGCACCAAGTCCTCTGGTTCGGGTATGCCGTCCTGCTCACCGTCGTCGCCACGGCCCTCGCGCCGCCTTGGGTGCGGGCGGTCGCCGTTCTGCTCATCCCGCTCGCGCTCGTCGTCGCGGTCCTGCGTTACCGCCTCTTCGACATCGACCTCCTCCTCAACCGCACCGTCGTCGCCGTGGTCCTCCTCGCCGGTGCCGCGCTCCTGCACGCGGCCGTCGCGGGTTGGGTCGGCGTCCTCGTCGGGGACGAAAGCCGGGCCGCGTCGTTCGCGGCCGCCGTGGCAATCGCCCTCGCCTTCAACCCCGCTCGGCTCCGTGTCCAGCGGTATGCCGACCGGTTGCTCCAGCGCGACCGTCCCGTCCCCGAGGTGGTGGTCTATCGCCTCGACGAGGCCGTCCGCTCCGCCCCGTCACCGCGCCAGGCGGTGCAGGACGGGCTCGACGTCCTGCGCGAATCCCTCGGACTGGCACGCGTGCGCCTGGAGATGGACACCGCGACCGGAGCGGTCGACCTCTCCTCGGGGGACGACGCAGCAGGCGGACCGTCCCACACGGTCGCGATGCGCCACCACGGCGAGGACATTGGCTCACTGCACCTCACTCCCGACGCGCGGCGCGGTGGCCTGTCGCTCCAGGATCAGCGGGTGGTCGAGGCGGTCACCGGTCCACTGGCCGCCGCAGCCGCGGCCATGGCCCTCACAGCAGGGCTCGAGCACAGCCGGGGCCGGCTCGTCTCCGCCCAGGAGGAGGAGCGGCGCCGGCTGCGCCACGACCTGCACGACGGTCTCGGCCCCCAGCTGGCCGCGGTCACCATGACCGTCGACGCGGCCCGGGCCGCCCTGATGCGCGGCGACACCACCAGGGTGGGGGAATTGCTCGTCTCGACGTCCGAGCAGGCGGCGATGGCGGTCGAGGACGTCCGCGCCGTCGCACGAGGACTCCGGCCCGCCGCCCTGGACGAGCTCGGGCTCGCGGCCGCGCTCCAGACCGCCGGCCCGGCCGTCGCCGCCGCGCAGGGGTCGACCCTCCGCACCGAGGTCGTGGCCGAGTCCGAGCTCACGGGACTCTCGGCGGCAGGTGAGGCGGCGGCATACCGGATTGCGCAGGAGGCGATCACGAACGCGGTCCGGCACGGACGGGCAACGCAGGTGCGGGTCAGGCTCGCGCTGGACGACTCCGTCCTGCGCGTGTCGGTGCAGGACAACGGGGTCGGGTTCCACCCGTCGACGACGATGCCTGGTGTGGGACTGACGAGCATGAAGGAGCGCGCGGCCGCCCTCGGCGGGTCCGTCGAGGTCCGGTCGGCGCCGGGGAAGGGGACGACCATCGTCGCCACCCTGCCGGAGAGGAACGGAGCAGCATGACAACGGCTGTGCTCGTCGACGACCACCCCGTCTTCCGCAGGGGGCTGCGGACACTGCTGGAGGAGCTCGGCGTCGAGGTCGTGGGAGAGGCCGCCGACGGTATCCAAGGCGTGACGACCGCGCTCGAACGCCGGCCCGACGTCGTCCTCATGGACGTGCAGATGCCCGAGCTCGACGGCGTCACCGCCACGGCTCGTCTCATCGAGCAGTGGCCGGAGGCGCAGGTGCTCATGCTGACGATGGCCGGGGACGACTCGGCGGTGTTCGCGGCCATCCAGGCGGGCGCGCTGGGGTATCTGCTCAAGGGCGCCGGCATCGAGGAGATCTCCCGGGCCGTCAGCGGGGTCGCGGCCGGGCACGCGGTCTACGGGCCCGAGGTCGCGCGACGGATGCGCGCCTTCTTCACCGCGGGCAGCGGGGTCGCGGCGAAGCCCTTCCCCGAGCTGTCCGAGCGGGAGCGCGAGGTGCTCGACCTCATGGCCGGCGGCCTGGCCAACCCGATCATCGCGCGCCGGCTGTTCCTCTCGGAGAAGACGGTTCGCAACCGGGTCAGCAGCATCTTCGCCAAGCTCGGCGTCGCCGACAGGGGAGAGGTGATCGTCATGGCCCGTGAAGCCGGCCTAGGCGCAGGGGGTGGCTCTCCGAGGACCGGATCGTGAAGCCGACCCACGAAATGAGCACGACGACGGCCACCAGCAGCTGGACGAGAACCTCGTGCTCCTTGGGGTAGACGACGCCGGCGAGGTAGTGGTCGATGAACCCGGTGGCGGGCAGCCCCGCCTCGCCGGCTCGTTCCCGCCCCCAGTCCTCGACATGGGTGAGCGGGCAGGGCCAGCCGACGAGCACGTTGAGGAGCCCATAGGCGGCCGTCGCCGCATGGGCCCAGATGGCGCGCGGCCAACGCCACGCGACGAACCCACCCAGCACGAGGAAGGCCAGGAACGAGAAGTGCGCCAGCATGGCGGCGTCAGCGACCAGTCGGTACCACATGAGCCCTTCCAGCCTGACGTACTGGCCGTGCCTTGTGCGACATCGAGGTCGATGTCCTCCCACGGTCGGCCCCGGGGCCGGCCCGTCCGCCGTTCAGCGCGGAGGCTCGGTCGTCGAGGCGAGAAGCCGTCGCGCTCGACGGCCCAGGTCGCTCAGGTCGACGCGGCCCTCGTCGGCTGCTGCCGCCAACCGTGAGGCCAGGTCCAACGCCTCGTCGAGCTCCGGCCCGAGGATCGCTGCCTCCTGGCCCATGTCGCGAAGGATGGTGGCCTCGGTCCTCGAGGCGACCAGGGGTTCGGTGACTCCGTCGATCCACACCCGGGTGCGGCGGCCGTCACCGCGTTCGTCACCAGTGATGCGCTCGAGCGCGAAGATGCGGTCTGCGCGCGCGAACTTGCCGAAGCCCAGGGCGACCATCCGCGTTTCCGACACCACGCTGACATCTTGGCACTGGCCACCGCGCTGCGTCAGGCGCTGCCTCGATGGCCCGAAGGGTTCAAGCGGACACCTCGTCAACTCTGGTGCGGTGGCGCTCGTCCCTTGGGAGCATGGGCGGATGGAGCAGCTGCACACCGCCGACCAGCAGCTCAGGGCCGCGATCGGTGCGAGCCTTGCGTGGTACGAGCAGGTCTTCGCCCTCCACGGCATCCCGACTCGCTGCGAGGACGGCCTCTGGAGCGCCCTGGGCGAACCGCCGCGCTGGCACTCGGCGGCCAAGACGCTGAGGCCGGACGTCGACCCGGAGCGGGTGGTCAAAGTGCTGGCGCCGTTCCCGGGCTGCGGTGTCGCCGACTCGTTCGGGACGCTCGACCTGTCCGGCCACGGGTTCGCGCCCCTCTTCCGGGCGACCTGGCTGCACCGGCCCCCGTCCGCAGACGGTGCCCTGACATGGCCCGAGGGCTGGTCCGTGCTCGGGGACCCCGACGAGCTGGCGGCGTGGAACGAGCACCAGGACACGACCGGCGTCCTCGTCCCCGCGTTGCTCGAGCACCCCGACTTCACCTTCCTCGTGCGCCGAGAAGGGGGAGCGATGGTCGCGGGGGCGGTCCTGCACCGCACCGGTGAGGTGGTCGACCTGTCGAACACGTGGGCGGCCGGCGACGAGGCCGACGAGGTCCCCGCCATGGTCGTGTGCGCCGAGGGCCTGCATCCCGGCCTGCCAATGGTCGGATACTCCGCCGACGACGACCTCAGCCACTTCACGGACGCGGGCTTCGAGGCCCTCGGGCCTCAGGTGGTCTGGGTCCCGGACCGACCCGAGCTGACTCCGTGAGCGTCACGTTGCGTCCCGTCACCGACGCGAACCTGGTCGACGTCGTCGAGCTGCGCACGACCCCGGCTCAGGAGCAGTTCGTCAGCACCGTCGCCCAGTCCCTGGCCGAGGCGCGGGCGCACCCCGAGGGCAACCCCTGGTACCGGGCCGTCTACGACGACGAGGTGCCCGTCGGGTTCGTCATGCTGAGCTGGGACGTCGTGCCGCAGCCGCCCGACCTCAACGGGCCCTGGTTCCTGTGGAAGCTGCTCATCGACTCCCGGTACCAGGGCAAGGGCTACGGCCGGGAGGTGCTGCGCCAGCTCGTCGGGCTGTTGCGGGAGCAGGGAGCGACAGAGCTGCTGACCAGCCACGTGCCCGGCGAAGGAGGGCCGGCCGGGTTCTACGAGCGCCTCGGCTTCGTACCGCGTGGAGACGTCGACTCGCAGGGCGAGATCATCCTCCGCCTGGACCTCCACTCCTGACGTCACGATGAAGGGGAGTCAGACCAGGGGTCAGCGCGGGCGCCGGCCTGCTGTCGAGGTGTGCTCGACGCAGGTCCTCGCCGTGGGGCGGGCCTCCAGACGACCCGCCGCGATCGGCTTGCCACAGACCTCGCACACGCCGTAGGCGCCCGCGTCCACCCGCTCCAGCGCGGACTCCACCTCGGCCAGCTGGGCGCGGGCGTGCGCCGTCAGCGCCGACAGCTGCGACCGCTCGTAGGCGATGGTCTGGCCCTCGGGGTCATGCTCGTCGTCGGCGTTGGAGTCGCGCGACGCCTCGAACATCGCGGTCATGTCGGCGTCGAGCTGCGAGATCCGGGCGAGCAGCTCTGCGCGCTCCTCGCGCAGGCGCCGCACGGCAGCCTTGCGCGGGGCGGACGCGTCGAGAGAGTCGTGAGCTGACGTGATGACTCGGCCCCCGTCAGTCACGGTGGACCAGCCGCGCCGCACCAGTGAGGATACGGAAGGCGGCCCGTTGCAGCGGCACCGGAGGCCCGGGCAGGTACATGTCGTGGGCCAGCCCTAGGCGCGCGGTGACCAGGAGCGGCGGCATCCCCTTGGCGTTGGTCCTGCCCTCGCGCCCGTGGCGGAAGAACTCGTCGAAGAAGTCCTCGATGCCCGCCCCCGGCGTGAACGTCAGCCGGACCCGGGCCCCCTTGTCCCCGTCCGGCGCCCATGCGTGGGGTGCACCCGCCGGGACGACGACGGACTCCCCGGCGCCGTGCACCGACTCGTCGCCCCGGCAGCGGAGCCGGATGCGGCCCTGGACGACGTCGAACCTCTCCTCCTGCCGCAGGTGCAGGTGCTCGGCCGCGAGGAACGCGGACGGGCTGAGGTCGAGGTCCATCTCCGCGAGGGCGCCGCCGCTCTCGGCGCTGGTGCGCACGAAGGTGATGCGCTCGCCGGTGACCGGGTTCTCGATGACGTCACCGGGCTGCACCATCTGCCGACGGTAGCAGCGACGGGTCCGACGAGCAGGCGGGTCAGCGACGCGGGTGCCGGGCGTCCGTGGGGAAACCGAATTCGGTCCGCACCCCCGGGCTGAAGCCCACGTGGTCGGGGGTGCGACCGGCCAGGTCCGGCAGTCCCACCGAGGCCATGAGCTGGTCGTCGAGCGCGAGCACCTCGGCGTCGTGCACCGGCCACACCTCGTGTCGGTTCGGCACGTAGAGCGTGCGGCCGGCATACCGGACGTGCAGTCCCCAACGCGCGCTGAGGAAGTGATCCAGTTCGGTGCTCTCGCGCACCGCACCGGTCCGGATGGCGACGTGACTCGACACCGGCTGCCCGCGGCGACGCAGCCGGGCGTCGTACGTGTGGACCGAACCCTCCACCCGATGGCGCATCCGCGCCCAGCGGTAGGGCAGCCCGAACGCCGCCCGCGCGCCCACGACCACCGCCGCCCGGTCGGCGTCCAGGCTGAGGAAGACGATGCCGCGGCGCCCGGTGTCGTCGACCGAGTAGAGGCGCACGTTGGTCTCGAGGAACGACCCCAGCCACGGCACCGCAGGGCCGCGACCGACCCCGGCCCCGACCATCCGGAAGGGGATCAGCCCGACGTAGGTGACCCCGTCGAGGGTGTCGGGGCGCACGCCGGGCGGCATCCGCGAGGCGACGAGCGCAGGGTCCACCGCCCAGTGCAGGAAGGTCAGGTCACGCCACCGCTGGGTCATCATGACCCGGCCGGTCAGCCCCGGCGCGTCGGGGGAGACGGGCTCGACGCCCGCCGGGCTCACGCCTGCGCCCGCGGATCCGGCAGGACGTCGCGCCAGGAGTGCTGCGGGTCGAACCCGAGCAGCTCACGCGCCTTGTCGATCGAGTAGAAGGTCTCGTCGCGCCCCATCTCGCGGGTCACCGGCACCCCGTCGTAGAAGCGCTCACGCACCTCGTCCGTCGTCGCCGCCACCGACATGTCGGCATTGGCGACGTTGAAGACCTCGTAGCCGAGCCCGTCGACCTCGAGGCAGCGATGGACCATCTGGCCGAGGTCTCGTGTGTCGATGTAGGCGAAGATGTTGCGCCGCCGCAGCGCCGGGTCGGCGAGGTAGGCCGGGAAGCTCTCCGCGTACTCGTGCGGCTCGATGACGTTGTTGATCCGCAGCCCGTAGATGTCGGCGCCGGTGCGCGCCTGGAACGAGCGGGCCGTCACCTCGTTGGCCACCTTGGACATCGCGTAGGAGTCCTCGGGCACGGTCGGGTGCTCCTCGTCGACCGGCAGGTACTGCGGCCGCCGCTCACCCTGGGCGAAGCACACGCCGTACGTCGTCTCCGAGGACGCGAAGACCACCTTCCGGATGCCCAGCCGGGTCGCGGCCTCGATGACGTTGTAGGTGCTGACGACGTTGGTCGCGAAGGTCGGCGCGTCCGCGGTGAGCAGGATGGCCGGGACCGCGGCGAAGTGCACCACCGCGTCGTATGCCGGCACGCTCGCGAGCTCGAGCTCGTTCATCCGTGCCAGGCCGGCCAGGGCGGAGTAGACCTGCCCGACGTCGGTGAGGTCGACCTTGAGGTCGGAGACCCCGGGGTCACCGAGGGGGACGAGGTCGGCGTTGGTGACCTGGTGGCCCTGCTGGGCGAGGAACGTCGCGACGTGCTTGCCGGCCTTGCCGCTGCCGCCGGTGAAGAAGATGCGCATGCCTGATCCAACCAGCCGGAACTGCGTCTCCCTCAGGCAGGGCGCGCAGATGATGGAGCAGCGGTCAGAGTTTGCTCATCTTGCGGAACGGCGTCTCGACCCGCACCGTGCTGCTGCCGAAGTCGACCGTGGCGCCGGTGCCGTCGATGCCGACGACGCGGCCGAGGCCGTGGGTGTCGTGGCAGACCCGCTCGCCGACCTCGAACTGCTCGATCACCGGCTCGGGCCGAGCCGCGAACGGGCTGCTGGCGTGACGGGGACGCGGGTGTGCAGATGAGGAGGCCATGACTTCCAGTATGACCGCTGGTTTCCCGACCGGCAACGGCGCAGGTCACGGGCGCGGCCCGCAACCAGGGGCTGTGAGCGGCGGGAGCGTCGATGACAGGATGACCGCCATGCAGACCTCCCAGACCTCCGCCATCGTCACCGGTGGCGCCTCGGGCCTCGGCGCCGCGACCGCAGCCGCCCTCGCCGCCCAGGGCGTCCACGTCCACGCCCTCGACCTGGCCCAGGGCATCGAGCAGGCGCCCGACGTGGACGGCGTCACCTACGTCGCGACCGACGTCACCGACGAGGAGCAGGTCCGGGCCGCCGTCGCACAGGCCAGTGCTGACCCGTCCGCCCCGCTGCGGTTCGTCGTCAACTGCGCCGGCATCGGCCCGAGCGCCCGCATCCTCGGCAAGAAGGGCGTGCACGACCTCTCGCTCTACCGCAAGGTCATCGAGATCAACCTCGTCGGGTCCTTCACGGTGCTCGCCCTCGCCTCCGAGGCCATCGCGCAGACCGAGGCCGACGCCGACGGCCAGCGCGGCGTCATCATCAACACCGCGAGCATCGCGGCCTACGACGGGCAGGTGGGCCAGGCGGCATACTCCTCGTCCAAGGGCGCCATCGTCGGGCTCACCCTCCCCGCCGCCCGCGACCTCGCGCAGTACGGCATCCGGGTCTGCACCATCGCGCCCGGCATCGTCGAGACCCCGATGCTCGCGACCGTCTCGGACGAGTTCCGCGCCGGGCTCGCGGCCGGCATTCCCTTCCCGCAGCGGCTCGCCAAGCCGGAGGAGTACGCGAAGCTCGCGCTCGCGATCATCGACCACGACTACCTCAACGGCGAGACGATCCGCATGGACGGCGCCCTCCGGATGGCCCCGCGCTGACGTGCCGCTGACCCTCGACCTGCTGCCGGGCGTCGACTGGTCGGTCTCCGTCGTGGACCTCGGCAGCGGCGAGGTGCTGGCGTCGCACGACCCCGACCGGCTGCTCTCGACGGCGAGCGTCGGCAAGCTCTTCGTCCTGGTCGAGCTCGCCGAGCGCCTGCACGACGGCCGCGTCGCGCCCGACCTCCCGCTCGACCGGCGTGCGGTGCCACCGGTGGCCGACTCCGGCCTCTGGCAGCACCTGTCGACCGACGTCCTGCCGGTCGTCGACGTCGCCCGGCTCGTGGGAGCGGCCAGCGACAACCTCGCGACCAACGTCCTCATCGACCTGCTGACGCTCGAGAGCATCCGGACCCGGGCCCGTGAGTGGGCGACCCGCGGCTCCGACCTCGTCGACGTCGTGCGCGGCCTGCGCGGCCCCGCCGACCCACCGCACCTCAGCCTCGGCTGCGCGGCCGACCTCACCGACGTGCTCGCCCGGCTGTGGGCGGAGCGCCACGTCCAGGACTCGGCCGGCCGGACGGTGCTGCGCTGGCTCGCCCCCGGCATGGACCTGTCGATGGTGGCGTCCGCGTGGCACCAGGACCCGCTGTCGCACGCCGAGGAGCCGTCCGGACCCCGCCTCGTCAACAAGACCGGCACCAACCTCGGCGTCCGGGCGGACGTCGGAGTGGTCAACAGCGGTGGGCGCGCCACGGCATACGCCGTCGTGGCGAACTGGTCCGAGGACCCGCCCGGCCACCGCCGGGACGACGTCATGGTCGCCCTGGGGGGCATCGGCGCAGCGCTGCGCTCGCACCTCGACAGGACCCGCGTGGCAGGGTGACCGGATGAGCCACCACGAGCACGAGCACGATCACGGCCACTTCGACGCCGCCGCCACCACGTGGGACGACGACCCGGCCAAGATCGAGCGCGCCCACAGCACGGCGGCGCTGCTGCGCGAGACCCTGGCGCTCGACGGCACCGAGCGCGTGATCGAGATCGGCGGCGGCACCGGTCAGCTCAGCCTGGCCCTCGCCGCCGACGTCGCCGAGGTGCTCGTCACCGACGCCTCGCCGGGCATGGTCGAGGTGGCCCGCGCCAACATCGAGCGCGCCGGGCTCGCCGACCGGCTCACCGCGCAGCGCCTCGACCTGGTCACCGACCCGATGCCCGAGGGTCGCTTCGACGGGGCGTGGGCGATGCTCGCCCTGCACCACGTCCGGGAGGTGGACCGGCTGCTCGAGGCCGTCAAGGGGCTGCTCCACCCCGGCGGGTGGCTCGCGATCGTCGACCTCGACGACGACCGGGCCGGCGCCTTCCACGCCGACCACACGGACTTCACCGGCCACGACGGCTTCGACCGGGACGCCTTCGCCGAGCGGCTGCGCCGGGCGGGCTTCGACGACGTCACCGTCTCCGACGCCGGCTCCGTGGAGAAGGAGCTCGGTGGCGACGACCAGGGTCGAGGCACCTTCTCGACGTTCCTCGCCGTCGCGCGCGCCTGAGGCGCCGCTCCCGTGACCCGCACGCTGCGCGACGACCTCGGCCACGCGGTGGTCCTGCCCGACACCCCCGTATGCCGGGTGGTCTCGCTCGTGCCCTCGCTCACCGAGGCGGTGGCCGCGACACGAGCCGGCGCCCTGGTCGGGGCGACGGACTGGTGCACCCACCCCGCTGACCTCGACGTCGGACGGGTGCGGGGCACGAAGAACCCGGACCGCTCGGCGATCGCCGCCGTCGAGCCGGACCTCGTCATCGCCAACAAGGAGGAGAACCGCGAGCTCGACGTCGTCCGCCTCCGCGAGGCGGGGATCGCGGTCTGGGTGACCGACATCGAGACCGTGCCCCAGTCGCTCGCCTCGATGCGCCGGCTCCTGGTTGACGTCTGCGGCTGGGACGAGCCGCAGTGGCTGGTCGAGGCCGAGCGACTGTGGGCGGGGCCCGTGCCGCCGGCGACGGCTCGCGTGCTCGTCCCCATCTGGCGCGACCCGTGGATGGTCGTCGGGCACCCGACGTTCACCGCCGACCTGCTGGCCCGGCTCGGCCTCGAGGTGGTCACGGCCGGCGAACCGGGCCGCTACCCGCACGTGGACCTCGACCAGCTCGACGGCGCCGGCGCCGACCTCGTGCTGCTGCCGGACGAGCCCTACGTCTTCACCGCCGAGGACGGCCCGGAGTCCTTCTCCCGCACGGCGACCCGGCTCGTCAGCGGTCGCCTCATCACCTGGTACGGCCCGTCGCTCGTGGACGCGCGCCGCTCGATCGCCCGCTGACGCAGCCGGGTCCACGGGCGAGGCTCAGCCGACCGACTCGAGGATCTCGACGACCTCGTGCTGCCCCTTGGAGCGCGCGTGCTCCAGGGCGGTGACGCCGTCGCGGTCGGCGAGCCCCGGATCCGCCCCCGCCTCGAGCAGGATCCGCACGATCTCCTGGTGGCTGGGTCCGCCGTCGCCGAGGATCACGGCCTCGAGCAGCGCTGTCCAGCCGAGGTCGTTGACGTGGTCGACGTCGATGCCGGTGCGCACCACGCGCCGGACGTAGTCGACGTGGCCGCGCTCGCTCGCCGGGATGACCGAGATCCCGCCGTAGCGGTTCCTGATCGTCAGGTCGGGCTGGGCCGGCAGCAGCGCCTCGAGCATCGCGACGCTCCCGGTCACCCCGGTGACGAGCCAGGGGGTGTCGTGCCGACCGTCGAGGGCGTCCGCGGAGGCTCCCATCGCGACGAGCAGCCGCGCGAGGTCGACGTGGTCGGAGGTCGCGGCGAGGAGCAGTGGCGTGCGGTCCTCACCGTCGCGGACCTCGAGGTCGGCGCCGGCCCGCAGCGCGAGCGCGGCGGCATCGGCGTCGCCGGACCCGGCCGCGGCCAGCAGTGCGGCATCGGCGTCCGCCGGCGGTGTCGCCCCGGCCGCCTTGGTCAGCACGGACTCGAGCCGCCCGTATCCCCGCTCGCGCGCCATCTCGAGCGGGGTGAGGCGCTCCGTGCCCGACGGGCGGTCGAGCTCGACCCCGCCGGCCACGAGGACGCGCACGGTGTCGACGTAGGCCGCGGTGTCCTCCCCGAGCCAGACCGCCTCGTGGACGGCCTGGTAGCCGATGCGGTTGACGTGGTCGCGGTCGATGCCGGCCTGCAGCAGCTCGCCGACGACGAGGGCGTGACCGCGTTCGGCCGCCCGGATGAGGCCGGTGCCGTTCCAGCTGTCCTTGTCGTCCACCCTCGCACCGCTGCGCAGGGTCAGCCGCAGGAGGTCGAGGTGCCCCTCGCTCGTCGCGATGAGGTAGGCCGACTGCTGCGCCTCGTCCTGGGCGTTCACGTCGGCGCCCTGCTCGACCAGCCGGGCCGCGCGGGCGGTGTCGCCGGGCCAGGCGGCGTCACGAAGCTGCTCGTCGAGACCCTTCCCGGCCGAGCCGGCCGCCTCGGTGGTGCCGGTGGCGTCGGGCGGGGGTGTGGCGGTCACGGTGCTCCCGGGTGTCGAGGGCCCGCCGCTCGACGGAGTGGCGGTGCAGGCCGCCAAGGCTGCCACGGCGAACGTGGCAGCCACGGCGGCTCGGACGGCGGACGGCATACGGGACTCGTCAGCCGACGAAGGGATCGGTGACGACCTCGTAGGGCGGCGCGGCGACGGTCTCGTCGAACTTGCTGTCGACGAAGAGCACCCGCCCGTGCAGCACCTTGGCGGTGGTCAGCACCCGGGTCGGGTCGGTCGGCTCCTGCGACACCAGGGTCGCGGTGCTGCCGTCCGCCGCCAGGCGCAGGGTGGCGAGCATCCGCGAGAAGTTGCGCACGACGAGCAGGCGCGATCCCTGGCGGACGAGACCGTCGGCGTTGGTCAGGTCGGCCCCGCCGGTCTCGACCGGCGTCACCGCGCCGTCCGCGGTGGCGAAGCGCCACAGCTGGCCGGTCGTCCCCTGCGCCACGACGAACGCGCTGCGGTCGGCCGTCAGCACGATGCCGCCGAGGTTGAAGCCGGGGCGCTGCTCGATGGTCCCGCTCGCGTCCGACCACAGCTCGGCCTGCCACGCGCCATCCTCGTGGGCGATGCGGAAGATCTGCGGGGCGTTGGAGTTCGTCACGTAGGCCGCACCGTCCGGGCCGATGGCGACGTCGTTGGCGAAGGCGTTGTCCCCCGGGAGGCGCAGGGCCGCGAGCAGCTCGCCCTCGGGGGAGTAGACCCACACGTCGGGGCGTCCGTTGTCGGTGCCGGTGGCGGCGTCGATGCCGTTGGGCCCGCCGGCGATGTAGACCCGGCCGGCGTCGTCGGTCGTGATGCCGCGGGCGGTGAAGCGACCGTCGGTGCCGTCCCCTGCGAGCCACTGCTCGGTGGTGGCGGATCGGGCCACGCCGCGGTGGATCTCGCCGCCGGTGACCTCGCTGACGTAGAAGGTGCCGCGGCGACGGTCGACGCCGATGCCCTCGAACTTCGAGCCGCCCGGGTCGCCGGTGAGGACGTAGGACGCCGGTCGGCCGCCCTCCGTCGCGGCGGCGGGGACGGCGCAGGCGAGCGCGAGGGGCAGGGTGGCGACGGCGGCCAGGGCCGCGGTCGATCGGGCGAGACGCAGGGTGGACATGGTTCTCCTCGAGGCGGGGGAAGGGCGGTCGGCCAGTGGCCGACCCTGCTGCACTCCACTCTCCTCGCCCGCCCACCCGGTGCGCGAGGGGCAACCAGCCACCGTCGGGTAGCCGATCGGATGATGTGGTCCCGGCGCCGGCGGTCCTAGGCTGCACGGTCATGGATGCGGTGGCCCTCGGGCGCGGACCCGGGAACCCGGCGGCCCGGGGCCTCCTCGCGCCCGTGGCCCGGCTCGAGCGCTGGCTCGACGCGGCGCTCGTCCTGCTGCTCGTCGCGTGCACCGTCCGCTACGTCTCCCGGCACGGCCTGCACCTCGAGGGCTGGGGAGTCGTCGCCGGCGCCGGCCTCCTCGGCCTGCTCGCCCTCGTCCGCCCGGTGTCGCCGGCCGGGTGGGTGCCCACGGCCCGCGTGGCCGTGCTCGTCGTCATCTGGAGCGCCCTCACGCTCGTCGCGCCCTCCTTCGCGTGGGTGGCCGTGGCCGTCGCCTTCGCGGTGCTGCGGACCCTGCCCTTCCCGTATGCCGCGTGTGTCGTCGCGCTCATGGCCGTCCTCGTCAGTGCGGCCTGGCTGCGGATCACCGACGGGTTCGACCCGGCGCTCGTCGCCGGACCCGTGGCCATGGCCGGCCTCACCGTCGCCGCGTTCCGCACCCTCGACCGTGAGGCGGCCTCACGCCAGCGGCTTCTCGACGAGCTGTCGGCGGCTCAGGTCGACCTTGCGGCCGCCCAGCGCACCGCCGGTGCCCTCGCCGAACGGACGCGGATCTCGCGCGAGATCCACGACTCGGTCGGGCAGGGGCTGTCGAGCATCAACCTCTTCCTCCAGGCCGCCGAGCAGGAGTGGGCGCGCCACCCCGACGCGGCGCGCGCGCACGTGCGCAGCGCCTCCGCCGCGGCGCGCGACGGCCTGGACGAGGTCCGGCAGGTCGTGGCCGACCTCGCCCCGGTCGGCCTCGGTGTCGGCGCGCCCGAGGACCTGCACGCCGAGGTCCGCCGGGTCGTCGAGGAAGGCGCCCACGGCCTGCGGGCCGAGGTGCGGGTGCACGGTCCCGCGGTGGCCGTCCCCGCCGAGACCGCGGCCGCCGTCGTCCGGACCGCACGCGGCGCCGTGGCCAACGCGGTCGAGCACTCCGGTGCCGAGCGGGTCGTCGTGTCCCTGACCTACGAGCGCGACGAGCTGAGGCTGGACGTGCGTGACGACGGCCGCGGGTTCGAGCCGGACCGGGTCAGCGGGCGCGACGGGCGCGGGACCGGACTGGACGGCATACGCCGTCGTGCCGACGACCTCGGTGGCCGCACGACCGTCGAGAGCACCCCCGGGGAGGGGACGACCGTGTCGGTCGCCTTCCCGCGCGCGGGCGTCCCGTCGTGACGGTGCGCATCGTCCTCGTCGACGACCACCCGGTCGTGCGGGCCGGCCTGCGCGCCCTCCTCGAGGGACAGGAGGACTTCACCGTCGTCGGCGAGGCGGGCGACGCAGGCGCCGCCCTGGCCGTGGTGCGGGAGCAGCGACCGGAGGTGGTCCTCATGGACCTCAACCTCGGTGCGGGTGACGGCGGCGCCCAGGTGACCGCCGTCCTGCGGGCCGAGCCCGAGGCGCCGGAGGTGCTCGTGCTGACGACGTACGACACCGACGCCGACGTCCTGCGGGCCCTCGAGGCCGGCGCCCGGGGCTACCTGCTCAAGGACGCCCCGCCGTCGGAGCTCTTCGCCGGGATCCGCGCCACCGCCAGGGGCGAGACCGTCCTCTCTCCTGCGGTGGCGGCGATGGTCGTGCGGCGGGCGGGAGCCGGCGGCCGCGACGCCGTGACCGAGCGCGAGGTCGAGGTCCTCGAGCTGCTGTCGCGGGGCTTGGGCAACAAGGAGATGGCCCGCGAGCTGTTCGTCTCCGAGGCCACGGTCAAGAGCCACCTCTCCCACATCTACACCAAGCTCGGCGTCGACACCCGGGCCGGAGCCGTCGCGGCGGCGATCGAGAGGCGGATCATCCGCACCTGAACGTCGCCTCGGCGCCCGGCGCCCGGCGGTCAGTCCGCGTGGAGGACGCGGAAGCGCTCGCAGACCACCGGCATGTCCGCGACGAAGCCGTGCCCGTGCGACGCGGTCGCCGTGAAGAAGCGCTCGTGCACCTCGCGCCAGTGGGCCAGTGACAGGTCGCCCTCGCCCTCGAGGCGGGCGTGCTCCTCCTCCACCTCGTCGAACGGGACGACCTCCACGTCGGTCGTCTCGATGAGCGCACGGGGGTGGCCCGACCCGTCGAGGATGATGCTCAGCGCACCCGGCTCGGGCAGCGGCTCGTCCTCGGCCTCGTAGTCCCACAAGGCGCTCGCGGTCGCCGTCTTGGTCCCGGCGAGCACGAGGTCGAGCAGCCCGTCGGCCTGGTCCGCGCCGTCGCCGAACGACCATGCCGGCGGCGGGACGGACTCCAGCGGAGTCGGCCCGAAGTAGGCCGGGACGCCGCTGATCTTCGCGTGCAGCCGGGCGACCTCCCAGAAGGCCGCGACCCGCTCGTCCCGGTCGGCGTCCACCCCTGTCACGTCGTCGTGCTCGGAGCCGTGCTCGGGCAGCTGGACCTCGCTCATGGCGCAAGGGTAGGCGGCGTCGGCCGGCGTGACCGGCAACGGGACACTGGGCGGCATGACGAGGCCGACCCCGCTGACCATCGCGACCGCACGATGAGGGCCGTCGTCTACGAGCGCCACGGCGAGCCGCCGGCTCTGCGCGAGGTGCCGGAGCCCGTGTGCGCGCCCGACGGCGTCGTCGTCGAGGTGCGCGCCACGGGGGTCTGCCGGTCCGACTGGCACGCGTGGAGGGGGCACGACCCGGTCTCGCTGCCGCACATCCCCGGGCACGAGCTCGCCGGTGTCGTCGCCGAGGTCGGCAGCGAGGTCCGCCGCTGGCACCGCGGAGACCGGGTCACCGTCCCGTTCGTCGTCGGCTGCGGCGTGTGCGAGCACTGCCGGGCGGGGGACGCCCAGGTCTGCCCGGACCAGACCCAGCCCGGCTTCACCGGCCCCGGCTCGTTCGCCGAGCGGGTGGCGCTCGGCGCCGCGGACGCCAACCTCGTGGCGCTGCCCGAGTCCGTCGAGTTCGCCACCGCCGCCTCGCTCGGCTGCCGCTTCGCCACCGCGTTCCGGGCGATCACCGCGCACGGGCGCCTGCAGCCCGGTCAGTGGCTGGCCGTCCACGGGTGCGGCGGGGTGGGGCTCTCCGCCGTGATGATCGGTGTCGCGCTGGGGGCGCGGGTCGTCGCGGTCGACGTCAGCAGGGGCGCCCTCGACCGCGCCCGTGAGCTCGGGGCCGAGCACGTCGTCGACGCCCGCTCCGCCCCCGACACGGCTGCAGCCGTCCGCGAGCTCACCGGGGGAGGGGCGGCCGTCTCCCTCGACGCCCTCGGCAGCGTCACGACGGCCGTTGCCTCGGTGGGCTCCCTGCGTCGCCGTGGCCGGCACGTCCAGGTCGGGCTGCTGCTCGGCGCGGCCTCCACGCCACCGCTGCCCATGGACCGGGTCGTGGCCCACGAGCTCGAGCTGTACGGCTCCCACGGGATGGCCGCCCACGAGTACCCCGCGATGCTCGAGCTGGTCGCCGACGGCACCCTGCGACCTGACCTGCTCGTCGGCGAGGTCCTTTCGCTGGAGGGCGCCGGCGCGGCCCTCGCGGCGATGGACCACCCGCCCACGACGCCCGGCATGACGGTCATCAGGCTGCCCGGGCGAGGCGGCTGACGGGCCGGTCAGCCCCGGATTTCACCCCCGCGCAGGTGTCCGTGTAGCATTCCCGACGCACTCAGCCCGGGCCCGGCCCGGTGTCTGGAACGCCCCCTTAGCTCAGTCGGTAGAGCGTTTCCATGGTAAGGAAAAGGTCGTCGGTTCGATTCCGACAGGGGGCTCTGGTCAGGGCCATCACCACCACGTGGTGACTCAGACCCCCAAGGCGGGGTAGCTCAGCTGGTTAGAGCGCACGACTCATAATCGTGAGGTCGCGGGATCGAGCCCCGCTCCCGCTACGCAGCGTGATTTCAGGGAATACCTGAAGTCGCGTACTCTGTTGTGCTGATGTCGCGCGGGACCCATCACGGCGCGCGACGACGGACACGCTTTCCACCACGATCACCCTTTTCGAGAGCAGGTTGCCCCGATGGCCAAGGCCACTGACGTCCGCCCCAAGATCACCATGGCGTGCACGGAGTGCAAGGAGCGCAACTACATCACCAAGAAGAACCGTCGGAACGACCCCGACCGTCTCGACCTGGCGAAGTTCTGCCCGCGCTGCAAGAAGCACACGACGCACCGCGAGACCCGCTGACACCAGCGCCTCGTCCGACGAAGCCGCCCCACCTCACGGTGCCGGGCGGCTTCGTCGTTCCCCAGTCCCTAGAGTGGGCGCATGACTGAGACTTCCGTGGTCAACCTCGACTTCGTGGGGCGCACCTACCCCCCGAGCGGACCGTATGCCGTGAGCGCGGCCCAGATCGCTGCCTTCGCCGCTGCGGTCGGTTCCGACGACCCGCTGCACCACGACGCCGAGGCGGCCCGCGCGGCCGGCCACGCCGGCGTCATCGCCCCCCCGACCTTCGCGGTGACGATCTCCCAGCAGTGCGACCGCGCCTATGTCATGGACCCCGAGGCCGGCGTCGACTACAGCCGGGTGGTCCACGGCGAGCAGCGCTTCGTGCACCACCGGCCGATCACGGCCGGCGACGAGCTGACCGGCGAGCTCACCGTCGACTCGATCCGGATGGCCGGGGGCCACGCGATGATCACGACGCGCACCGAGCTGACCGCCGGCGGGGAGCCGGTGTGCACGTCGACGTCGACCATCGTCGTGCGAGGAGGGGAGGACCGGTGACCGCCCGCAGCGCCTCCAAGACCGCCGTCGGCGACACCTTCGGGCCGGTGACCGTGCCCGTGGGCCGCGAGACCCTCGTCGCCTACGCCGACGCCTCCGGCGACCAGAACCCGATCCACCAGGACGAGGAGTTCGCCCGCTCCGTGGGGCTGCCCGACGTCATCGCCCACGGCATGTGGACGCTCGGCGCCGCGGGGTCCGCGGTGTCCGAGTGGGCCGGGGGAGCGGATCGCGTCGTCGAGTTCGGCACCCGCTTCACCAAGCCGGTGGTCGTCCCCTCGGACGGCGCCGAGGTCGTCGTCGGCGGGGTCGTCAAGGCGGTCGACGCCGAGTCCGGTCGGGCCACCGTCGACGTCAGCGTCACCGCGGCCGGTGCCAAGGTCCTCGGCCGGTGCACCGCCGTCGTCCAGCTCGCCTGATGCAGGAGCTGCACGACGTCCCGCTGTCCGAGCACACGACGATGCGAGTGGGTGGTCCCGCCCAGCGGCTCGTCGTCGCCGAGACGATCGACGAGCTCGTCGACACCGTGCGCGAGGTCGACGACGCCCAGGAGCCCCTGCTGGTCCTCGGCGGCGGGTCCAACCTCGTCGTCGCCGACTCCGGCTTCGCCGGCACGGTGGTCAAGGTCGCGACGTCGGGGATCGAGCCGGAGTCCGTCGACTACTGCGGTGGGGCGATGGTCCGCATCGCCGCCGGCGAGGTCTGGGACGACGTCGTGGAGCGGGCGGTCGCGGAGGGATGGTCCGGCGTCGAGGCGCTGAGCGGCATACCGGGGTCGACCGGTGCGACACCGGTGCAGAACGTCGGCGCCTACGGGCAGGAGGTCTCCCAGACGATCGCGCGGGTGCGGGTCTGGGATCGCGGGACCCAGGAGGTCCGCACCCTCAGCGCCGACCAGTGCCGGTTCACCTACCGGCACTCGCTCTTCAAGGCCAGCGCCAACCACGTCGTGCTCGACGTGACGTTCCAGTTCGTCGTGGCCGACCTGTCGCAGCCCATCGCCTACGCCGACCTCGCCGCCGGCCTCGGCGTGGACATCGGCGCCCGGGTGCCGCTGGGCGACGCCCGTGAGGCGGTGCTCGAGCAGCGGCGTCGGCGCGGGATGGTGCTCGACGACGCGGACCCCGACACGTGGAGCTGCGGGTCCTTCTTCACCAACCCGATCATGCCGGCGGCCCGGTTCGACGACCTCGCGGCGCGGGTGCGCGCCGAGCTGGGCGACGACGCTCCGACCCCGCCCCGGTTCGCGGACGCCAGCGGCGACGTCAAGACCAGCGCCGCGTGGCTCATCGACAAGGCCGGTTTCGGCAAGGGGTTCGGGATGCCCGGCCCGGCCGCCCTCTCCACCAAGCACACTCTGGCCGTGACCAACCGTGGGTCCGCCACGGCAGCCGAGGTTGCCGCCCTCGCCCGGGAGGTGCGCGACGGCGTGCACGACCGCTTCGGCGTCACCCTCGTCAACGAACCCGTCTTCGTCGGTCACGAGCTCTGAGGAGGCCAGCGTCATGAGGACCCATCTGCTCCGGGTGCGCACCGGTGGTGAGGACGTCGTCGTCGACCTCACCGACCGGTGCGCCGACTTCGTGCAGGGCCTCGGGGACGGGCTGCTCCACGTCTTCGTCCCGCACGCGACCGCCGGCATCGCGATCCTCGAGACCGGCGCCGGGTCCGACGACGACCTCCTCGCCGCGCTGGCCGAGCTGCTGCCCGCGGACGACCGGTGGCGGCACCGGCACGGCAGCCCCGGGCACGGTCGCTCGCACGTCATGCCGGCCCTCGTGCCGCCCTACGCGAGCGTGCCCGTCGACAACGGGCGCCTCGCGCTCGGCACCTGGCAGAGCATCTGCCTCGTCGACCTCAACGTCGACAACCACGACCGCACCGTGCGGCTGGACTTCCTCGCCGGATAGTGGCGAGCAGCGGGCGTGCTCGGCTCACGCGTGCTGCATCGGCACGTGCAGGTCCGGCGTGTCGGCGTGTCGGCGTGTCGCGCGCAGCGCATGTCCCCGCCAGGGGAGTGCCTTTGCTCCACCCACTGAAGCGAGCGAGCGGCCCCCCGACGACGGCTCCGCGCATCCCACGGTGCGCCGAGGCTCAGGCGACGTCGTCACCGGTGCCTGGCCACGGTGACTCGGTCGGTCGTGGCGCGTACCACCGCGGCTCGGGGCCCACGCCATGGAAGAACTCCCGGTGCCACCACCAGTTCGGCGGGTTCGTCACCGCACGGGTCTCGTGGTGCGCGGGGAAACGCCGGCTGCCGTCACGGACCCGGGCGACCAGCTCGGTCTCGGGCCACGACGCCGGCTCCACGATCTCGGCAGCCGCTGAGGCGCCCTCGCCTCGTTGCACGAGGGCGAGATAGAAACCCGTCCCCTCGAGGGCTTCGACGAGGTCGTCGAGGGCGTAGCGGCCGGAGCCGGTCTCCAGACGAGCGATGTAGCTGGCCGACCACCCGCGCATGGCGGCGTAGGCCCGCTGCGAGAGGCCGAGCCGCCGACGGTGGTCCCGCAGGGCCAGTCCCACGGAGTCGGCGACCGTGAGGCTCCCCGTCGCCCTGTCGATGTCCGCGGCCCGTTGCGCCGCGTGCTGCTCTGGTGTCATGCCTCCGATGGTGAGGCGGCACCCAGCGCAGCTCCAGAGCCCCATCCTCGACCTGTGGACGGCCCCGCCCAGGAGGCGCCCCTGTGCACAGCTCCCGCCCCTCACCCCGCCTCTACGACGCAAAGACACCCCCATTGGCTGCCGGTCGTGAAGCACCGGCCCGTTGCGTCGCCGGCATGGAGCACATGGGGGTGTCCTTGCGTCGCGTGGTGGAGCGAAGACACGTCGCTACCGGCCAGGTGCGGAGTCCGCCCAGACCGCGAGCGGGGGCAGGGTCAGCGGGTAAGGAGCGGCAGGGCGTGCAGCTCCAGATCAGTGATCGCTCCACCGCCGACCGTGCACGTCATGAAGGTGCAGGCCGGCTGCCGACGCCGGTCGGTCGGCGACCCGGGGTTGAGCAGGCGCAGACCGTCGTGCTCGGTGTCCCACGGGATGTGGCTGTGCCCGAAGACGAGGACGTCGAGATCGGGGTATGCCGCCCGCATCCGTTCCTCGCGCCGCGTCCGTGCCCCGGTCTCGTGCACGACGCCCCAGTCCAGGCCACCGAGCTCGACCCGGGCCACCTCGGGGAGCCGGCGCCGCAGCTCCGGACCGTCGTTGTTGCCCCACACCCCGACGACGCGGGCAGCTCGCTCCTCCAGGGCGTCGAGGAGTGCGGGCGTCACCCAGTCACCGGCGTGGATGACGACGTCGGCGGCCCCGACCGCCTCCCAGACCTGGACCGGCAGGTCGCGGGCGCGCATCGGCAGGTGGGTGTCCGCGAGCAGGAGCAGCCGCACCGAGGCAGCGTCCCGGTCCGTGCCCCCGTCAGGCGTCGAGCGCGTCAAGGTCGGTCAAGGCCTCCTCCCAGCGGCTGCGTCGCTGCGCAGCGTCCTGCTCCCACCACGGCGTCCCGCGTTCACCGAGTCCGTGCTTGGCGAGGTCCACCCGCCGCCGGGCGGGGGACGGGTCCTCTCCGGCCCCGGTGGCGGCCCTGACGCCGGAGCGCCCGCGGCCGAGGTGCGACAGCAGCCGCTCGGCGACCTCCGCCGGCAACGCCGGGTCCTGCCTTCGCCAGCGTCGTCCGTTGACGACCAGCCAGCGCTCGGGGTGCTCGTCGGTGCTCGTCAGGGGCTCAGACACGACGCGGCTCCTCCGGGTCGGCACCGACCTGCTGCGACACGGCATACGACGGCTGGCGCAGGCGAGCCCATAGCGGATGGGTCCACGTGCCGGTGGGTGGGTGGCCGACCGGGTCGTGGCGCCGGGTGCAGTCCTCCTCGGTCCACGTGATGTCCAGCCGCCCGCGCTCGTGCCACGGCCTCAGCGGCGCGCTCACCAGGAGCCGGTAGGCCGTCGGCGGGTCGTCTCCGTCGCTCTCAGGGTCGAGCCGCAGGAGCAGCGGACCCCGCGCCGTGGACAGCGGCAGGAGCGTGGTGAGCGGGCCGTGGTCGCGCCGGCCACGCACGGTGATGACGTGCCGCATCAGCGCGCCGGTGCCGGTGGAGGCAAGCAGCACGTCACCCGCCGCTGGTCCGTCCACGCGGACGGCGAGCCCCTCGATGTCGGGCCCATCCCGCAGGCCGGTGGCGCGTGACCAGCGGACCAGGCAGGGATGTGGACCTGGGTCGTCGAGCAGTACCACGCCGCTGCGCTCGCCCGGGGAGACGGTGAGGACTCCGGTGCCGCAGAAGCCGACCGGGTGCAGGGCCCGGGTGCCGCGCAGCCGTGCGACCAGCCCGAAGGCCGCCGCGAGCAGCCCTCCTCCGATCCGCCCCACGAGGTCCGGCACATCCACTCCGGCTCCCGCCCCTGGTGCCCCGGTCCGCGTTGGCTGCATCGACCCAACATAGGCGCTCCGACCGACCGCGCAGGGGGACCGCGGCCGGTGAGGCCAGGCGCTCAGGCGGGAGCAGCCGCCAGCCAGGTGTCGACGTCCCGGAGCGCCTCGGCCCGCACCTCGGCCGGGGCCCGGGACGCACGCAGCGAGCCGCGGGCCAGCTCGGCCAGCTCGGCGTCGGTGAACTCGAGGAGGCGGGCCACCTCGTACTGCGCGACGAGGCGGGACCCGAAGATCAGCGGGTCGTCCGCCCCCAGTGCCACCGTCGCCCCGGCGTCCACGAGCCGTCGCAGCGGGACGTCCTCGATCTCGTCGAAGACGCCCAGCGAGAGGTTGCTCCCCGGGCAGACCTCGAGCGCCACGCCGTCGGCGACGACCCGGTCCAGCGTGCGCGGATCCTCCACCGACCGCACCCCGTGCCCGAGCCGGTCGGGTCTCAACGCGGACAGCGTCCGCTCGACCGCCTCGGGGCCGAGCAGCTCGCCCGCATGCGGCACGAGGGCCAGGCCGGCGCGGCGGGCGATCGCGAAGGCGGGCCCGAACCTCTCCGTCTCACCACGCCGCTCGTCGTTGCTCAGGCCGAAGCCGACGACCGCGCCCGCTCCCTCACCGGCATACCGCGCGGCGAGACGGGCGAGCGTGCGCGACTCGAGCTCGTGACGCATCCGCGACGCGGCCACGATGACGCCCACCTGCGCGGCGCCCGGCTCGCGGGACACCGCGGCGGCCTCGTCCAGCACGATCTCGAGGGCCGGCGTGATGCCGCCGACGAACGGCGCGTAGGACGTCGGGTCCACCTGGAGCTCGAGCCAGCGGGACCCCTCGGCGCCGTCGTCGAGAGCGGCCTCCCGGACGATCCGGCGCATGTCCGCCTCACCGCGCACGCACGACCGAGCCGCGTCGTAGAGGCTCTGGAAACGGAACCAGCCGCGCTCGTCACGGGTCTCGAACGTCACCGGCCAGTCGGCCTCCAGCGAGGACGGCAGCCGCAGCCCGGACGCGCGTGACATCTCGCGCACGGTGTCGATGCGCATCGACCCCGTGAAGTGCAGGTGCAGGTGCGCCTTGGGGAGGGTCGTCGTCGAGCGGGTGCTCTCGCTCACTCCTCGACGATGTGCATGGCCGACTCCTCGGCCGACACGTCCTCCGGAGCGCCCGAGCGGTAGTCAGCGCCCTCGTCGGCCACGAGGGTGGCCTCGCCGTCGGGACGGATGCCCTCGTCGGGAGTGGTCAGCGAGGCGGCGTCGAGGTCCTCGTCCGCAGCAGGCTCACCGAGGAAGTCCTGCGTGGCGGGGATCGCGTCCGGGTCGTCGCCCCCCACCAGGTCGGGGTCGTCCAGGCCGCCCTCGTTGTCCGGGGCGCCGTAGGCCGAGTCGGGGTCCGGCACCTCCTGGGCGATGCGCTGGTCGATCGTCTCGTCCTGCGCCTGCTCTGCCTGCGTCGTCCCCCACTCGGTGTTGCGCGGCTGCAGGTCCGGTGGTGACACCGGCAGGTTGTCGCCCTCGCTGGCGTCGAGGAGGCCGGGCTGTCCGCTGCCGGCGTCGATGTCGTCGTCGAGGCTCATCGAGCCCAGGTCGGTGTCGAAGTTCTCGGTTCCAGGCTGGTCGCTCATGGCCTCAGCCTTGCACGCCCGCGAGCTTTTCGGTGGCCGCGAGGAGCACGCACGTCGCCACACCGGCCATCGCGGTCCGGACCTCGTCGAGGACCGGGAACGACGGCGCCAGACGGATGTTGCGGTCGCGCGGGTCGTGGCCGTTGGGGAAGGACGCACCCGCGGGCGTGAGGGCGATTCCCGCCCCCTTGGCCAGCTCGACGACGCGCGACGCGGTCCCGTCGAGGACGTCGAGGTTGACGAAGTAGCCGCCGGTCGGCTTGGACCAGGTGGCGACGTCGCGCCCGTCGAGGGCCGAGGTCAGCGCCTCGTCGACGGCGGCGAACTTGGGGGCGAGGATCTCCCGGTGCCGCGCCATGTGCGCGCGCACCCCGTCGGCGGAGCCGAAGAACTGCGCGTGCCGCAGCTGGTTGACCTTGTCCGGTCCGATCGACGCGAACTGCTGGTGACCGAGGTACCAGTCGACGTTGGCCTTCGACGCGGCGAGGAAGGCGACCCCCGAGCCGGCGAAGGTGATCTTCGAGGTGGACGCGAACATGATCGGCCGGTTGGGGTGGCCGGAGCCCGACGCCAACGTGATGATGTCGGCGCTCTTGGCCTCGTCCTCGCTGAGGTGGTGGAAGGCGTAGGCGTTGTCCCAGAAGATCCGGAAGTCCGGCGCCGCGGTCTCCATCGAGGCCAGCGCGCTCGCGACCTCCTGTGAGCAGGTCGACCCCGACGGGTTGGCGTAGGTCGGCACGATCCAGATGCCCTTGACCGCAGGGTCCGTGACGAGCTCGCGCACCGCGGCGACGTCGGGACCGTCCTCGTTCATCGGGACGGTCACCATCTCGATGCCGTAGGACGCGAGCATCGTGAAGTGCCGGTCGTAGCCGGGGACGGGGCAGAGGAACTTCACCGTCTCCTCCTGCGCCCACGGCCTCGGCGATTCGGGCCCGCCGTGCAGCAGCAGCTGGACGAGGCAGTCGTGCATCATCGTCAGGCTCGAGTTGCCACCCGCGACGACCTGCTCGGTCTCGACCCACAGCAGCTCCGCGAACATCGCGCGCAGCTCAGGGATCCCGGACAGCCCCCCGTAGTTGCGGACGTCGGTGCCGCTCGCGTCCTGGTGACCCCTGGGGAGCTCGAGGAGCTCGTTGCACAGGTCGAGCTGGGCCGCCGAGGGCTTCCCTCGAGTGAGGTCCAGCTTCAGCCCCCGCTCCCGGAGCTCGGCGTATGCCGTCCGTTGGGTCTCGAGGAACGCCTCGAGCTCCGCGGGGGAGAGGTCGGCGAGGGCAGTGGCGGTGGTCGACTCGGTCACGCGCCCCATGCTCGCAGAACCACGGTCGCAGAGAAATGTCTGCCCGAGTCGGGAACCTTCCGGGAGCCCCGCTGCGACAGTCGTTGTATGTGGCATGCCGATGAGCCCGCGGACGCGGAGCTGGTCCGGGCCCTCCACCGGGGGGACGTGGACGCGCTGCGGATGCTCTACGACCGTCACGCGCCGTGGCTGGCCGCGCGCCTGCGGCGCCGGTGCAGCGACCAGGACGCCGTCGCCGACGCGCTTCAGGACTGCTTCACCTCGGTCTGGCGCACGAGCGGCTCCTGGCGGGGGGACGGTGAGGTCGCCGCCTGGCTGTGGGGCATCGCCATCCGGCGCCTCGTCTCCCGGCTGCGCTCCTCCTCCGCCGGCGCCGGCCGTGAGCTGCCCGAGGTGGCGTCGTCGGCGATGGCCGACCGGTCGTCCGAGAGCGCCGAGGAGCGGGTGCTGCTCGGCATCGAGTACGGCGACCTCGGTGGCGCCCTCGAGCGGCTGAGCCCGCAGATGCGGGCCGTCGTCGAGGCGACCGTCCTCGACGGCCTCACCAGCCGTGAGGCCGCGACCCTGCTCGGCATCCCCCAGAACACCGTCAAGACCCGGCTGCACCGCGCCAAGGCGCAGCTCCGGGCCGATCTCGCCGGAGGTGCGTCATGACGACGGAACAGCAGCGACCCTGGCATGCGGACGACGGTCTCCTCACGGCATACCTCGACGGCCGGACGACGCCGGCGCTCGCAGCATCCGTGGAGCAGCACGTCGTCCGGTGCGCGCAGTGCCGCGCAGCGGTGCGCACCCTGGCGGACCCGTCCCCGCTCGTCGGTGTATGGGACCGGATCGTCGTCGACATCTCGAGCCCCGCCCCGTCACGGGTCGAGTCCGTGCTGCGCCGGATCGGGTTGCCGGACCGCGACGTGGTGCTCGTGCGTTCGGCACCCGCCGTGCAGGGCGCGTGGCTGCTCGGGATCCTGCTGTGCCTGCTCTTCGCCGTGATTGCCGCGGCCTCGGGTGGCGAGTACAGCTCCCTGCTCTTCATGTGGACCGCGCCGCTGGTGCCGGTCCTCGCCGTCGCGCTGGCCTTCGGACCGCAGGCCGACCCGGGCTGGGAGCTTGCCGTCGCCAGCCCGTCGTCGCCGATCCGGCTCGTCCTGCTGCGTGCTGGTGCGGTCATCGCCAGCGCCCTGCCGTTGTCGGCCCTCGCCGGCGCCGTCCTGCCCGGGTCCGCCTGGGCGTCCATCGCGTGGCTCGTGCCCTCGCTTGCAGGAGTCGCCCTCACCCTCGCTGCGGCCACCTGGTTGCCGGTCGCGCATGCCGCCTTCGGGGTGGCCGCAGCGTGGTTCACCGTCACGGGCGCCGTCGCCGCCTCCGACGGCACGGCCATCTCCGGGGTCGCCACCGACCTGCTCGCCACGGGCGTCCTGCCCGCCTACGTCGTCATCGCCGTCGTCGCCGGCCTCGTCTTCGCGGTCCGCGCGGACCACCTGTCACATCTAGGGGACACAGCATGAGCACCACCGTCAGGTTCACCGGGGTCACCCGTCGCTACGGCAAGGGCATCGCCCTCGACGACGTCGACCTCTCACTGCAGCCCGGGGTCACCGGCCTGCTCGGTCCCAACGGCGCGGGGAAGACCACGCTGCTGCGGCTGCTCGCCACCGTCCTGCCGCCCTCCGAGGGCCGGTGCCGCATCCTCGGCCTCGACCCGGACGTCCCGGCGGAACGCACCGAGATCCGCCGCGGCCTGGGCTACCTCCCGCAGGAGGCCGGCTACCCGCGGGGCTTCACGGCCTTCCAGTTCGTCGACTACGTCGCGGCCCTCAAGGAGTGGACCGACCGCTCCCAGCGCCACGCCGAAGTGGTGCGTGTCCTGTCCCTCGTCGGGATGCAGGAGCTCGCGGGCAAGAAGATGCGCCGGCTCTCCGGTGGGCAGCGCCGCCGGGTGGCGCTGGCCCAGGCCTTCCTCGGGTCGCCGGACCTGCTCGTCCTCGACGAGCCGACCAACGGCCTGGACCCCGAGCAGCGGGCCTCGCTGCGGGGGGTGCTCTCCGGAGCGGGGCAGCACTCGACCGTCCTGCTCGCGACCCACCAGACCGAGGACGTGGCCGCCCTCTGCGAGCGCGTCGTCGTCCTCGACGCCGGACACGTGACCTACGACGGACCGGTCCGCGACCTCGTCGGCCAGGCCGCCGGGCGGGTCTGGCTCGCCGACGTGGAGTCACCGCACGCCCTCAGCTCGTGGCGCGTCGGCACCGGTCGCTACCGGCACGTCGCCCTCGAGGCGCCTCCGGGTGCCGAGCTGGCCGAGCCGACCCTCGAGGACGCCTACCTGCTGCTGCGCGGTGGCCGGCGCGAGGGCTCGGAGGTGACGGCATGAGCGCCGCTGCGGTCCTGACGCGCCCCGCACCTCCCGAGTCGTCCCGCGCGGTCGTGGGGACGCTCGCCCGGATCGAGGTGCGCCGCCTGCTGCGCCAACCGGTGTTCGTCGTCGCCGTCCTGCTGTTCGTCCTCATCGCGGTGACCACGCCGTTCAGCGAGTACGCGAACGCCGACTACGTCGTGACCCCCGAGAACGGCACCGAGACCAACCTCGACTGGCCGGTGCTTCCCGGCTTCTTCGTCGGGCTCGGCGGCCTCCTCGCGATGAACCGCGTCACCAAGGGCGCCTCGCGCGCCGGTGACGTGCTCCTCGCCTCACCGGCCACCGCGTTCCAGCGCAGCCTGGCGCTGTGCCTCGCCTGCCTCGTGCCGGGCGCCATCGCGCTCGCCGGGACGGCATACGTCTTCGTCTTCTGGATGGTCGACCCGCCGATCAAGTCCGTGGCCTTCACCGAGTTCAGCAACGCCCAGCTCTTCTCGATCATGGTGCAGGGAGTGGTGACCGCCGTCGGGGGACCGCTCCTGGGCGTCGCGGTCGCCCGCTGGTGGCGCTGGCCCACCGCCGGGGCCATCACGGCGGTCGGCCTCATCCTCTGGGCCGTCCTCAGCAGCCTGTTCCGCGACACGTCCTGGTGGGAGCGGCTGCTGCACCACTCCTCTCCGTTCGCGCTCGCCGCCTACAACACCGAGGGCTCGTCGTGGGTCCAGGGCGGCAGCCACCACTGGCGCGTCGCCTACCTGCTCGGGATGTGCTCTCTGGCCGCACTGGCGGCGTGCGCGCACGGCTCGACGGGGGAGGAGAGGCGCCGGCTCGTGCGCTACTCGATCGCTGCCGCCGCCTCCACCCTCGTGGCGCTCGCCCTCACCGTGTTCACCGGCCCGGAGGGCTACTTTGGCCCATGGGACCCGCGGTGGTGACGCCGGCCGCGCTGGGGGCCGAGCTGCAGGCGGTCTCGTGGCGACCGGTGCTCGGCGCCGCCGCTGCCGCCGTCACCCTCCTCGTGCTCGACCTCACCGCCTGGCCGCGGGGACCGGGTGCGGTGACGGCCTGGCTGGGAGCGGCACTCCTGGCCGGGTCGGCCGCCTTCGCGATGGACCAGCCCGCGGCCGGGATCGTCCGCTCGGCCCCCACGAGCGCGGCGTGGCGGATCGTCGTCCGTGCGGCTCCGGGGGTGGCCGCCCTCGCGGTCTGGGCGGCGTATGCCGTCCTGTGGCGTTCGCGGACCGAGGTCGCCGCGCCGACGTGGTGGGCCCAGCTGCTCGTCGGCTCGGCGCTCCTCCTGCTGGGGGCGGGGGTGTGCGCCACGCTGGTCCGGCGTGAGCAGGTGGAGCCAGCCGCGGCGGTCGCCGGGGCGCTGGTGTTCGCCGTGCTCGCCCTGGGGCTGGTGCCCCTGCCGGGCGACGTCCAGGCCCTGGACCTGTCGGGCACACGCGGGTCGACGACCGCGTTCTGGCTCGCCGTCGGCGCGGTGGGGGCGGCCGGTCTGGTGTGGGGCAGCCGGGACGATGGGTCCCGCTGGAGGGGGCCCCGCACCGGACCGGCTCGACGGTCCTGACTCCCCCGGGCGCGCAGGGGCGCCCGGGGGAGTCCTCCCATGGCCCCGGCGGCCGCGCCCTGCGACGGTGGGCGGCCCCGGTCCGACGGGTTTCGCGTCGGGCCGGGGCGTCACGTATGCTGGCTCCTCGGTGATCGCACCATGCTTCGTCATGCCTGCGGTCGCCTCGGAACCGCCGTCCCACCGGGTGCGTTCCTAGGGCAGTGGCTCAATTGGTAGAGCACCGGTCTCCAAAACCGGCGGTTGGGGGTTCGAGTCCCTCCTGCCCTGCAGGTTCAGATCATTTCGGAGAAGAGGCATCGTGACGGAAGTGGGCGAGTCCCGCGACTCTCGGCAGGCGAGCAGCAAGCGCCCCCGCGACGGTCGCAACCCCGTGTCGCGGCTGTTCGGATCCCTCGGTCTGTTCATCGGCCAGATCCTCGACGAGCTGCGCAAGGTCGTCCGACCGACGCGCTCGGAGCTGTGGAACTACACGATCGTCGTCATCGTCTTCGTCTCGGTGATGATGGCGCTCGTGTCCGGACTCGACTACGGCTTCGGCAAGCTGGTCGGTCTGGTCTTCGGCAACGGGGACTGAGTCCCCGGTCGCGGCCGCCGAGGTCGCGCCCGCACCACGTCTGAACTCAACGCTGTACAGGAAGTAGGTCTGCACGTGTCCGACCAGTGGACGTCCCAGGACGCAGAGTCGACCTCCGGCGACCCCGAGACCCTCACCGTCGACGAGGTGGACAGCGCCGCCCAGCGCGAGTCGCTGTCCCTCGGCGACACCGCCCCCGAGTTCCTCGACACGACGTCCGAGCGTCCCCTCGACGCCGACGCCGACGCCGACACCGACGAGTCGGACGCCGTCTCCGAGTCCGACGAGTCCGGTGAGAGCACCCTCGTCACGGCCACGACCGAGTCCGACGAGGACGGCGACGTCGTCCCCACGGACATCGACCCGGTCAAGGCCTTCAAGGAGGACCTCGCGTCGAAGTTCGGTGAGTGGTACGTCATCCACTCCTACGCCGGCTACGAGAACCGCGTGAAGACCAACCTCGAGACCCGGATCCAGTCCCTCAACATGGAGGACTACATCTTCGAGATCGAGGTCCCCATGGAGGAGGTCACCGAGATCAAGAGCGGTCAGCGCAAGCTGGTCCGCCGGGTCCGGATGCCCGGATACGTCCTCGTGCGCATGGACCTCACCGACGAGTCGTGGGGCGCCGTGCGCCACACGCCCGGTGTCACCGGCTTCGTCGGCAACGCGCACCAGCCGGTGCCGCTGAGCCTCGACGAGGTCTACACGATGATCAAGCCCGCCGACCTCGAGGTGGCCGCCGCTGCCGCCTCCGGTTCCGGCGCGGGCGCCTCCGGTGGCGGCTCCGCCTCCGGCACCCCGATCGTCGACTTCGAGGTCGGCGAGTCGGTCACCGTCATGGACGGCCCCTTCGAGACCCTGCCGGCGACGATCTCCGAGATCAACGCCGAGAGCCAGAAGCTCAAGGTCCTCGTCTCCATCTTCGGCCGGGAGACCCCGGTCGAGCTGTCGTTCAGCCAGGTCACCAAGCTCTGAGCGTTCGGCAACACTGCAACCGGGTCATCGCCCACGGCGTGGGCCCACAACCGACAAAGGAACAGACATGCCTCCCAAGAGCAAGAAGGTCTCCGGCTACATCAACCTGCAGATCCAGGCTGGTGCGGCGACCCCGGCTCCTCCCGTGGGCCCCGCCCTCGGTCAGCACGGTGTCAACATCATGGAGTTCGTCAAGGCGTACAACGCGGCGACCGAGCACCAGCGGGGCAACATCATCCCCGTCGTCATCACTGTGTTCGAGGACCGCTCGTTCACCTTCATCACCAAGACCCCGCCGGCCTCCGAGCTGATCAAGAAGGCCGCGGGCGTCCAGAAGGGCTCCGGCGAGCCGCACAAGACCAAGGTCGCCAAGCTGACCGCGGAGCAGGTGCGCGAGATCGCCGAGCAGAAGATGCCGGACCTCAACGCCAACGACATCGACGCCGCGATGAAGATCATCGCCGGCACCGCCCGTCAGATGGGTATCGAGACCGCCCTCTGAGGAGGACGATCGATCCAGATCGGTATGCCGGCCGGCCCACGCGGGCGGCCGGCAGACCGGACGCGTTCCGCCCACCGGGGCGGAGCGGGTGGGAGGGCCAGCGCTGGCCCGGACCACGACTCCACACTGAGACATCAGGAGCAGACATGAAGCGCAGCAAGGGCTACCGCGCCACCGCGGAGCAGATCGACCAGGACAAGGCCTACGCCCCCCGCGAGGCCGTCCGGCTCGCCAAGGCCGGCGCCAAGGCCAAGTACGACGAGACGGTCGAGGTCGCCATGCGACTCGGCGTCGACCCCCGCAAGGCCGACCAGATGGTCCGCGGCACCGTCAACCTGCCGCACGGCACGGGCAAGACCGCCCGCGTCCTCGTCTTCGCCAACGGCGACAAGGCCGAGGCCGCGAAGGCTGCCGGCGCCGACTACGTCGGGTCCGACGACCTCCTCGAGAAGGTGGCCGGCGGATGGCTCGACTTCGACGCGATCGTCGCCACCCCTGACCTCATGGGCAAGGTCGGCCGTCTCGGCAAGGTCCTCGGCCCCCGCGGCCTCATGCCGAACCCGAAGACCGGCACGGTCACGATGGACACGGCCAAGGCCGTCACCGACATCAAGGGCGGCAAGATCGAGTTCCGCGTCGACAAGCACGCGAACCTCCACTTCATCATCGGCAAGGCGTCGTTCGACGAGGCCAAGCTGGTCGAGAACTACGCCGCCGCGCTCGAGGAGATCCTCCGCCTCAAGCCCGCGTCGTCGAAGGGCCGCTACATCAGCAAGGCGACCATGTCGACCACGATGGGCCCGGGCATCCCGGTGGACTTCACCAAGACCCGCAACCTGCTCGAGGAGGAGGCTCAGGCCGACGCCTGATCCTGCTCGCTCGACGACGAAGGCCCCCACCCTCCTCGGGTGGGGGCCTTCGTCGCGCCGGGGGAGGGACGTGAGTTCGTGGGCCGACCGGGCGCCCGGTTACGCTCGGAGCACTCAACAGGGAGGGAACCCATGACATCCACGATCCGCCGCTCGAGCGGTGCCGCCCTCGCACTGGTCGGGCTGCTCGCGCTCGGTGCCTGCGGCTCGTCCGACACCGGCGCCTCCGGCTCGGGCTCGTCCGGCGCGTCGTCGCCCAGCACCTCGTCCTCGACCGGCACCTCCGGTGACGGCTCGGGAGCGGCCCAGGGCGACAAGGTCGACGCCGGCGAGGTCGCCACCCGCATGGTCCAGGCCATGGAGAAGGCCGGCAGCGGGACGATGACGATGGACACCGGCGGCGAGACCGCCAAGGGCGACTTCCGCTACGTCGACGGCAGGCTCGAGCAGCGCACCACCGTCCCGGTCGAGGGCTCCGAGATGGAGATTCTCGCCGTCGGCGACTTCGTCTACCTCAAGGGCCTGCCCGGCCAGGAGAAGCCGTGGGTGAAGATCGACCCCGCCGCGGACGACCCGGTGAGCCAGATGTTCAAGGGCATCGTCGAGGGCGGCCTCAGCGACCCGACGAGGATGGCCGCGAACCTCAAGGGCACGCAGGCCACCGTGACGTCCAGGGACGCCGACCTCACGACCTACGAGTTCTCGGTCGACCCCGCCAAGGCGCTGGGGTCCACCGCCTCGCCGAGCCCGTCGACGAGCCCCGCGGCCAAGCCGCTGACCATGGTCTACGTGCTCGACAAGCAGGACCGCCCGGTCACCGTCTCCACCCAGGTCTCGGGCCAGACCGTCGAGGTCTCCTACGGCGACTGGGGCAAGAAGGTCGAGATCACCGAGCCGCCCGCGGACCAGGTCGGATCGATGAGCTTCCCCTCCGCCGGCTGACCGCGGGCCCGACGCGCAGCAGGCCGGCCCGGGGACCGATTTGGTCCCCGGGCCACCGCGCGTCTACGCTGTCCCCTGACCAAAGACCGCCGGTTGTCGGGTGCATCCGCTCCCGACCGAAGGAACCGCGAGAGCGGGCAACCAGCGCAGGCCGAGTTTCGACCACACGCGACGTTCTCGTCGTGTCTGCCCGAGCCCCGCGCCCTGCGCCGGGGCTCATTCTCGTTCCAGGCCCCTTCACCGCTGGTCGTACCGACGGAAGGAGGCCCGAATGTCTCGTGCAGACAAGACCGCGGCGATCGCCGAGCTCGCGGAGAAGTTCCGTAGCTCCAACGCCACTGTCCTCACGGAGTACCGCGGGCTCTCGGTGAAGCAGATCACCGACCTTCGTGGCGCCCTGCGAGGCAACGCGACCTACGCCGTGGTCAAGAACACGCTGACCGAGCTCGCCGCCAAGGAGGCCGGAGTCACGGCCTTCGACGGGCAGCTCGTGGGGCCGTCGGCCATCGCCTTCGTCGATGGTGACGTGGTCGAGGCCGCCAAGGGCCTGCGTGACTTCGCCAAGGCACACCCCCTCCTCGTGATCAAGAGCGGCCTGCTTGACGGCAAGGCGCTCTCGGCCGACGAGATCCGGCAGCTCGCGGACCTCGAGTCCCGCGAGGTGCTTCTCGCCAAGCTGGCCGGCGCCATGAACGCCTCGCTCAGCAAGGCCGTCTACCTCTTCGCCGCGCCGCTGTCGCAGACCGCTCGGGTCGTCGACGCGCTGCGCGCCAAGGTCGAGACCGAGGGGCCGGCCGACGCCGCTCCCGCGGCCGAGGCCACGGAGGAGACCCCCGCCGACGCCGCACCTGCGGCCGAGGCCACCGAAGACGTCGCCACGGGTGGCGACGACGCCTGAGACCCGAGCGTCGCTCAGGTCCCAGGGAAAACACCACCGCCACTCACGGCATACACGAAGTAGAAAGGCAGCCATCATGGCCAAGCTCAGCACCGACGAGCTCCTTGAGGCCTTCAAGGAGATGACCCTCATCGAGCTCTCCGAGTTCGTCAAGCAGTTCGAGGACACCTTCGGCGTCACCGCCGCCGCGCCCGTCGCGGTTGCCGGTGCAGCCCCCGCCGGTGGTGGCGGCGACGCCGCTGCCGCCGAGGAGCAGGACGAGTTCGACGTCGTCCTCACCGCTGCCGGCGACAAGAAGATCGCCGTCATCAAGGAGGTCCGCGCGCTGACCTCCCTCGGTCTCAAGGAGGCCAAGGACCTCGTCGACGGCGCCCCCAAGGCCGTCCTCGAGAAGGTCGACAAGGCCGCGGCCGACAAGGCCAAGGAGCAGCTCGAGGGCGCCGGCGCCACCGTCGAGCTCAAGTGAGCTGAGCCTCGACAGAGGCTGACTCAGCACCGCGACAGGGCGGGACGGATCCTCGGATCCGTCCCGCCCTTCTGCGTCCCCGGAGGCGCCGGACTCCCCGCCCGCACGGACACGCGGCCAGGTCACGCAGGCCTGCGACCAGCCGACACGCGGGATGTGCCGCGACCAGCGCTTGACGTGCGGCGCTGCGCGGGTCATCCTTTGCGGGTCACACCGCGTGCTTCCCGCGTGCGAGGCTGACCGCACCTGCATCTCCCCCAGAGGGGCTGGATTGGACAGGGTTGGACGGTTGTGCCCTTTTAGGTCTAGACTGTTGCTTTGCCCTGCCCATGACCTCCGTCAGCTCTCGCCGAGCGTCCTCTGCCGTGCCCCCGCCGCATCCCGGCTACTGCACGGCGGGGCCGTCACCCGGCGCCGAGCGTGCAGAAGTCCTGGGACGTGCGACCTCCGTACAAACACATGGCCAGTGGAAGGACCATCCTTGGCTGCCTCGCGCACCGCGTCCAAGACCGTGACCACCGCATTGACGGCTTCGGGCCGACTCTCGTTCGGCAAGATCCGTGAGCCCCTGGAGGTCCCCGACCTCCTCGCCCTGCAGACCGAGAGCTTCGACTGGCTCCTCGGCAACGAGCGCTGGCAGGAGCGTGTCGCTGAGGCGCGCGCCGCCGGCCGCGACGACGTTCCCGAGCGCTCCGGCCTCGAGGACATCTTCGAGGAGATCTCGCCGATCGAGGACTTCAGCGGCTCCATGTCGCTCTCGTTCCGCGACCACCGCTTCGAGGACGTCAAGTACTCGATCGAGGACTGCAAGGAGCGCGACCAGACCTACTCCGCGCCCCTGTTCGTCACCGCCGAGTTCATGAACAACACGACCGGTGAGATCAAGAGCCAGACCGTGTTCATGGGCGACTTCCCGCTCATGACCGAGCGCGGCACCTTCATCATCAACGGCACCGAGCGCGTCGTCGTCTCGCAGCTCGTCCGCAGCCCGGGCGTCTACTTCGAGCGCACCGCCGACAAGACGTCCGACAAGGACATCTACACCGCGAAGATCATCCCGAGCCGTGGCGCCTGGCTCGAGTTCGAGATCGACAAGCGCGACATGGTCGGCGTCCGCGTCGACCGCAAGCGCAAGCAGTCGGTCACCGTCCTCCTCAAGGCGCTCGGCATGACCGAGGCCCAGATTCGCGAGGAGTTCGCCGGCTACGAGTCGATCGAGCTCACCCTGGACAAGGACAACACCCAGGGCCAGGACGACGCGCTGCTCGACATCTACCGCAAGCTCCGTCCGGGCGAACCGCCCACCCGCGAGGCCGCGCAGAACCTGCTCGACAACCTCTACTTCAACGGCAAGCGCTACGACCTGGCCAAGGTCGGTCGCTACAAGATCAACAAGAAGCTCGGCCTCGACGGCGAGCTCACCAACTCGACGTTGGCCATCGACGACATCGTCGCGACCATCAAGTACATCGTCGCCCTGCACAACGGCGATGAGACGCTCCCGGGCACCCGCAAGGGCGAGCCGGTGGACGTGCGCGTCGAGACCGACGACATCGACCACTTCGGCAACCGTCGCCTGCGCAACGTCGGCGAGCTCATCCAGAACCAGGTCCGCACCGGCCTGTCCCGGATGGAGCGCGTCGTCCGCGAGCGGATGACCACGCAGGACGTCGAGGCGATCACGCCGCAGACCCTGATCAACATCCGCCCCGTGGTGGCCTCGATCAAGGAGTTCTTCGGCACCTCCCAGCTGTCGCAGTTCATGGACCAGAACAACCCGCTCTCGGGGCTGACGCACAAGCGTCGTCTGTCCGCCCTGGGCCCGGGTGGTCTCTCCCGTGACCGCGCCGGCATGGAGGTCCGTGACGTCCACCCGTCGCACTACGGCCGCATGTGCCCGATCGAGACCCCCGAGGGCCCGAACATCGGCCTCATCGGCTCGCTCGCCTCCTACGGCCGCATCAACGCGTTCGGCTTCATCGAGACCCCGTACCGCAAGGTCACCAAGGGTCGCATCACCGACGAGATCCACTACCTCTCGGCGGACGAGGAGGACGAGCACGTCATCGCCCAGGCGAACGCGACCCTCGAGGCCGACGGTGAGAAGTTCGCCCACGAACGCGTCCTCGTGCGCGTCAAGGGTGGCGAGGTCGAGTACATCCCGGCCGACGACGTCGACTACATCGACGTCTCCGCCCGCCAGATGGTCTCGGCCGCGACCGCGCTCATCCCGTTCCTCGAGCACGACGACGCCAACCGCGCGCTCATGGGCTCCAACATGCAGCGCCAGGCCGTGCCGCTCGTCAAGGCCGAGGCCCCGCTCGTCGGGACCGGCATGGAGTTCCGCGCAGCGGTCGACTCCGGTGACGTCGTCGTGGCCGAGAAGGCCGGCGTCGTGACCGAGGTCTCCGCCGACCTCGTCACGGTCGCCGCCGACGACGGCACCTCTCGCACCTACCGGATCGACAAGTTCACCCGCTCCAACCAGGGCAACAGCTACAACCAGCGTGTGGTCGTGGCCGAGGGTGACCGGGTCGAGAAGGGTGGCCTCATCGCCGACGGTCCCGCGACCGACGGTGGCGAGATGGCCCTGGGCCGCAACCTCCTCGTGGCGTTCATGCCGTGGGAGGGCCACAACTACGAGGACGCGATCATCCTCAGCCAGCGCCTGGTGCAGGACGACGTCCTCTCCTCGATCCACATCGAGGAGCACGAGGTCGACGCCCGCGACACCAAGCTCGGGCCGGAGGAGATCACCCGCGACATCCCCAACGTCTCCGAGGAGGTCCTCGCCGACCTCGACGAGCGCGGGATCATCCGCATCGGTGCCGAGGTCCGCGACGGCGACCTCCTCGTCGGCAAGGTCACGCCCAAGGGTGAGACCGAGCTGACCCCGGAGGAGCGCCTGCTCCGTGCGATCTTCGGTGAGAAGGCGCGCGAGGTCCGCGACACGTCCCTCAAGGTGCCCCACGGTGAGACCGGCACGGTCATCGCCGTCAAGGTGTTCGAGAAGGACGACGGCGACGAGCTGCCCCCGGGCGTCAACCAGCTCGTGCGCGTCTACGTGGCCAACAAGCGCAAGATCACCGACGGTGACAAGCTCGCCGGCCGCCACGGCAACAAGGGCGTCATCTCGAAGATCCTCCCGGTCGAGGACATGCCGTTCCTCGAGGACGGCACGCCGGTCGACGTCGTGCTCAACCCCCTCGGTGTCCCCGGTCGAATGAACATCGGCCAGATCCTCGAGCTGCACCTGGGCTGGGCCGCGAGCCGTGGTTGGGACATCGAGGGGGCGCCCGAGTGGGCCAACCTCATCCCCGACGACGCCCGCTCGGCCGAGCCCGGCACCCGTGTCGCCTCGCCCGTCTTCGACGGCGTGCGCGAGAACGAGATCGTCGGCCTGCTCGACAGCACCCGCAAGACCCGTGACGGTGTCCGTCTCATCGACGGGTCCGGCAAGACCATGCTCTTCGACGGCCGCTCCGGCGAGCCGTACCCGGAGCCGGTCTCGGTCGGATACATGTACATCCTCAAGCTGCACCACCTCGTGGACGACAAGATCCACGCCCGCAGCACGGGTCCGTACTCGATGATCACCCAGCAGCCGCTCGGCGGTAAGGCCCAGTTCGGTGGCCAGCGCTTCGGTGAGATGGAGGTGTGGGCGCTCGAGGCCTACGGCGCCGCCTACGCGCTGCAGGAGCTGCTCACGATCAAGTCCGACGACGTCAACGGCCGCGTGAAGGTCTACGAGGCCATCGTCAAGGGCGACAACATCCCCGAGCCCGGCATCCCCGAGTCCTTCAAGGTGCTCATCAAGGAGATGCAGAGCCTCTGCCTCAACGTCGAGGTCCTGTCCAGCGATGGCCAGGCGATCGAGATGCGTGAGGCCGAGGAGGACGTCTTCCGCGCTGCGGAGGAGCTCGGCATCGACCTGTCGCGCCGCGAGCCCAGTTCGGTCGAAGAGGTCTGACCCCCGTATGCCGTGCGCTCGCCGGACGCACACCGCGCTCGGCGAGCGCACGGCATACGCAGGGTTCTCAACCACCCACATGCATGAACTTTTGACATTCAGCTAGAGCAACGAGAGAAGGAACCACGTGCTCGACGTCAACTTCTTCGACGAACTGCGCATTGGCCTCGCCACCGCTGACTCCATCCGCGAGTGGAGCCACGGCGAGGTGAAGAAGCCCGAGACCATCAACTACCGCACCCTCAAGCCCGAGAAGGACGGACTCTTCTGCGAGAAGATCTTCGGCCCGACCCGGGACTGGGAGTGCGCGTGCGGCAAGTACAAGCGCGTCCGCTTCAAGGGCATCATCTGTGAGCGCTGCGGCGTCGAGGTGACCCGTGCGGCCGTGCGTCGTGAGCGGATGGGCCACATCGAGCTCGCCGCCCCCGTCACCCACATCTGGTACTTCAAGGGTGTCCCGTCCCGCCTGGGCTACCTGCTCGACCTCGCGCCGAAGGACCTCGAGAAGGTCATCTACTTCGCCGCCTACATGATCACGAGCGTCGACGAGGAGCAGCGTCACACCGACCTGCCCTCGCTCGAGGCCCAGATCGAGGTCGAGAAGAAGGAGCTCGAGAACCGTCGCGACGCCGACGTCGAGACCCGCGCCAAGAAGCTCGAGGACGACATCGCCGCCCTCGAGGCCGAGGGCGCCAAGTCCGACGCCAAGCGCAAGGTCCGTGACTCCGCCGAGCGCGAGATGAACCAGATCCGCAAGCGCGCCGACGCCCAGGTCGAGCGCCTGGCGCAGGTGTGGGACCGGTTCAAGAACCTCAAGGTCCAGGACCTCGAGGGCGACGAGATCCTCTACCGCGAGATGCGTGACCGCTTCGGTCTGTACTTCGAGGGTGGCATGGGCGCCGCGGCGATCCAGAAGCGTCTGGAGTCCTTCGACCTCGACGCCGAGGCGCTGCTGCTCCGCGAGATCATCGCCACCGGCAAGGGCCAGAAGAAGACCCGTGCCCTCAAGCGGCTCAAGGTCGTCTCCGCGTTCATGACGACGACCAACAAGCCGGCCGGCATGGTCCTCGACGCCGTCCCGGTCATCCCGCCGGACCTGCGCCCGATGGTGCAGCTCGACGGTGGCCGCTTCGCGACGTCGGACCTCAACGACCTCTACCGTCGCGTCATCAACCGCAACAACCGCCTCAAGCGACTGCTCGACCTCGGTGCGCCCGAGATCATCGTCAACAACGAGAAGCGGATGCTCCAGGAGGCCGTCGACAGCCTCTTCGACAACGGCCGTCGCGGTCGCCCGGTCACGGGCCCCGGCAACCGTCCGCTGAAGTCGCTGTCCGACATGCTCAAGGGCAAGCAGGGGCGCTTCCGCCAGAACCTGCTCGGCAAGCGCGTCGACTACTCCGGCCGTTCGGTCATCGTCGTCGGCCCGCAGCTCAAGCTGCACCAGTGCGGCCTGCCCAAGCAGATGGCGCTCGAGCTGTTCAAGCCGTTCGTGATGAAGCGCCTGGTCGACCTCGACCACGCGCAGAACATCAAGTCGGCCAAGCGCATGGTCGAGCGTCACCGCTCGGTCGTGTGGGACGTCCTCGAAGAGGTCATCACGGAGCACCCGGTGCTGCTCAACCGCGCACCCACGCTGCACCGTCTCGGCATCCAGGCGTTCGAGCCGCAGCTCGTCGAGGGCAAGGCCATCCAGATCCACCCGCTCGTCTGCACCGCGTTCAACGCGGACTTCGACGGTGACCAGATGGCCGTGCACGTCCCGCTCTCCGCGGAGGCGCAGGCCGAGGCCCGCATCCTCATGCTGTCGAGCAACAACATCCTCAAGCCGGCCGACGGTCGTCCTGTGACCATGCCCACCCAGGACATGATCATCGGGCTCTACCACCTCACCTCCGGGGTCGAGGACTCCGACGGCGAGGGTCGCGTCTTCTCCACGGTCGGCGAGGCCCGCATGGCCTTCGACGCCGGCAAGATCCTGCTCGGCACCCCCGTGCGGATCCGCCTGCACCACGTGGTCCCGACGCCCGGCGCCGAGCTGCCCGAGGGTGTCGAGGTCGACGACGAGGGCTTCCTCGCCGAGTGGCTGCCGGAGACGACCCTGGGTCGCGCGCTCTTCAACGAGACGCTTCCCGAGGACTACCCGTACGTCAACGACCAGGTCGACAAGAAGCGTCTCTCGACGATCGTCAACGACCTCGCCGAGCGCTACAGCAAGGTGCAGGTCGCGGCGTCCCTCGACGCGCTCAAGGAGTACGGCTTCCACTGGGCCACCCGGTCCGGCATCACGGTCGCCATCTCCGACGTCGTCACGCCTCCTCGCAAGCTCGAGATCCTCGAGGCCTACGAGACCAAGGCGACCAAGGTCCAGACCCAGTACGAGCGTGGTCTGATCACCGACGACGAGCGTCGCCAGGAGCTCATCGAGATCTGGACCCAGGCCACCAACGAGGTCGCCAAGGAGATGGAGGCGAACATCCCGCCGACCAACACCATCTTCCGCATGGTCTCGTCGGGTGCTCGCGGTAACTGGATGCAGCTGCGCCAGATCGCCGGCATGCGAGGGCTGGTGTCCAACCCGAAGGGCGACATCATCCCGCGACCGATCCGCGCGAACTTCCGCGAGGGCCTGTCCGTGCTCGAGTTCTTCATCTCCACGCACGGCTCGCGCAAGGGTCTGGCGGACACCGCGCTGCGGACCGCCGACTCCGGCTACCTCACGCGTCGTCTCGTCGACGTGTCGCAGGACGTCATCGTCCGCGAGGACGACTGCGGCACCGACCGCGGCCTGCCGATGCCGATCGCGTCCGTCGACGAGCGGACGGGCAACCGGACGGTCCACGAGGACGTCGAGACCTCGGTCTACGCCCGCACGCTGGCCGAAGACGTCGTCAAGGACGGCGAGACGCTGGCCCAGGCCGGCATCGACCTCGGTGACCTCGTCATCGGTGCGCTCTTCGCGGCCGGTGTCGACAACGTCAAGGTCCGCTCGGTCCTCACCTGCGACAGCAAGGTCGGCACCTGCGCGCTCTGCTACGGCCGCTCGCTGGCCACCGGCAAGCTCGTCGACATCGGCGAGGCCGTCGGCATCATCGCGGCCCAGTCGATCGGTGAGCCCGGCACCCAGCTGACGATGCGCACCTTCCACACCGGTGGTGTGGCCGGTGACGACATCACGCAGGGTCTGCCCCGTGTCGTCGAGCTCTTCGAGGCGCGCACCCCCAAGGGTGTCGCCCCGATCGCCGAGGCCAGCGGCCGGATCACCATCGAGGAGACCGACAAGGCTCGTCGCATCCTGCTCACCCCGGACGACGGCTCCGAGGAGCACGCCTACCCGGTGATCAAGCGGGCCCGCCTGCTCGTCACCGACGGGCAGAGCGTCGAGGTCGGCCACCAGCTCACGGTCGGCTCCATCGACCCGAAGCAGGTGCTGCGCATCCTCGGCCCGCGTGCGGTTCAGATCCACCTGGTGGACGAGGTCCAGCACGTGTACCGCCAGCAGGGTGTGTCGATCCACGACAAGCACATCGAGGTCATCGTGCGGCAGATGCTGCGCCGGATCACGATCATCGAGGCCGGCGACGCCGACCTGCTCCCGGGCATGCTGGCCGAGCGCGGCCGCTTCGAGGACGAGAACCGTCGCGTCGTCTCCGAGGGTGGCACCCCGGCCTCGGGTCGTCCCGAGCTCATGGGCATCACCAAGGCCTCGCTGGCGACCGAGTCGTGGCTGTCGGCGGCCTCCTTCCAGGAGACCACCCGCGTGCTCACCGAGGCCGCCATGGAGGGCAAGTCCGACTCCCTCCTCGGCCTCAAGGAGAACGTCATCCTCGGCAAGCTCATCCCTGCCGGGACCGGGCTGTCGCGCTACCGCAACATCAACGTGGAGCCGACCGAAGAGGCCAAGGCCGCGATGTACTCCATGCCGAGCTACGACGAGTTCGCCTACCCGGCCTTCGGTCCGGGCTCGGGCGAGGCCGTCCGCCTCGACGACACCGAGCTGGGTCTCGACCGCCTCTGACGGTCCGCCCCCAGGTTCCACCCTTTCCCGCCTGATCAGGGAAAGTGGACGTTCCCCCCGGAAGCTTTCCGGGGGGAACGTCCCGTTTCCGGGGTGGAGGTCCCGGCTCTCGCGCCGCGTCCCCGCGAACGCGTCGTATGCCGCGCGGTCGCATGGGCCGCAGCGGCGGGTGAGAGGGTGGGCCCATGCGCGACGACATGACCATCCGGCGGGAGCGGCCCGACGACCACGCCCAGATCGCCGCGCTCCACGACGACGCCTTCGAGCGGGTCGAGGGGGCAGCCCGCTCCGTGGAGTCCAGCCTCGTCGACGAGCTGCGCGGTGACGGTGACGTCATCGATGAGCTGACCTTCGTCGCCGAGCTCGACGGCGCCGTCGTCGGGCACGTCATGTGCTCGGCCGCGACGCTGGGGGAGCAGCCCTGCGTCGGACTCGGCCCCATCGCGGTCACGCCGGCGCTGCAGCGGCAGGGGATCGGCGCGGCCCTCATGGCCTCCGTGATCGCCTCGGCCGAGCAGCGCGGCGACGCGGTGATCGTCCTGCTGGGTGACCCGGCGTACTACGGCCACTTCGGCTTCGTCCCGGCGGGCGACCTGGGCATCGGCTCGCCCGGCCCCTGGGACCCGGCGCACTTCCAGGCCAAGACCCTGCGGGCCTGGCGGCCGGAGCAGGCCGGCCCCTTCCGCTACGCCCCGGCGTTCGAGCGCCTCGACGCCTGACCTCGGACTGCGGCCGAGGGAGCGGGCGCGATTTGGTGCGCTCCCCTCATGCCGGTATCGTGGAGAACCGTGTCTGGCTAGGACCAGACGACACGAGCCGCGTGCGAGAGCGCACGGCCGCCCACCTTCCGCCGGGCACCCCACACCACCACCGATCACGTCACTGTGATGCGGGCTGGGACGGGGAGTGCAGGGGGGAGCACCCGGAGTGACACGCCCGACCTCGGGGGTCGAGCTCCGGACACCTCAAGGAGTCGCGGCACCCGCCGTGGCATCGACCAGACAGACAAAGGATCCAGGTTGCCTACCATCAACCAGCTGGTGCGCAAGGGCCGGCAGGACAAGGTCACGAAGACCACCACTCCTGCCCTCAAGGGCTCTCCGCAGCGCCGCGGTGTGTGCACCCGCGTGTACACCACCACCCCCAAGAAGCCGAACTCCGCGCTCCGCAAGGTTGCGCGCGTCAAGCTCACCTCGGGCATCGAGGTCACGGCCTACATCCCCGGTGAGGGCCACAACCTCCAGGAGCACTCCATCGTGCTCGTCCGCGGTGGCCGTGTGAAGGACCTTCCCGGCGTCCGCTACAAGATCGTCCGCGGCTCGCTCGACACCCAGGGTGTCAAGGGCCGCAAGCAGGCTCGCAGCCGTTACGGCGCCAAGAAGGAGAAGAAGTAATGCCTCGTAAGGGCCCCGCGCCGAAGCGCCCCCTCCTCGTCGACCCGGTCTACCAGAGCCCGCTCGTCACGCAGCTGGTCAACAAGATCCTCCTCGACGGCAAGAAGTCCATCGCCGAGACCATCGTCTACGGCGCCCTCGAGGGCTGCCGCGAGAAGACCGGCACCGACCCCGTGCTCACGCTCAAGCGTGCGCTCGACAACATCAAGCCGACGCTCGAGGTCAAGTCCCGCCGCGTCGGTGGCGCCACCTACCAGGTGCCGATCGAGGTCAAGCCCAACCGGGCAGTGACCCTGTCGCTGCGCTGGCTGGTCGGCTACTCGCGTCAGCGTCGTGAGAAGACGATGACCGAGCGCCTCATGAACGAGATCCTCGACGCCTCCAACGGCCTCGGTGCCGCAGTCAAGCGCCGCGAGGACACCCACAAGATGGCCGAGTCCAACCGGGCCTTCGCGCACTACCGCTGGTGACTTCCCGGTATGCCGGGTGCGCGCCTTGCGCTCCCGGCATACCGGAGTCCGCAGTTGACGTTGAACTGCACACCGCACGACACAGCACGCAGAGCTTCAGCAACCAGGAATGAGATGAACGAGTGGCACTCGACGTCCTGACGGACCTCACCAAGGTCCGCAACATCGGCATCATGGCGCACATCGACGCCGGCAAGACGACGACGACGGAGCGCATCCTCTTCTACACCGGCGTCAACCACAAGATCGGCGAGACCCACGACGGGGCTTCGACGACCGACTGGATGGAGCAGGAGAAGGAGCGCGGCATCACGATCACGTCGGCCGCCGTGACGTCCTTCTGGGGCGACAACCAGATCAACATCATCGACACCCCGGGCCACGTGGACTTCACCGTCGAGGTGGAGCGCTCGCTGCGCGTCCTCGACGGTGCCGTCGCCGTCTTCGACGGCAAGGAGGGCGTGGAGCCCCAGTCCGAGACCGTGTGGCGCCAGGCCGACAAGTACGACGTCCCCCGCATCGCGTTCGTCAACAAGATGGACAAGCTCGGCGCGGACTTCTACTTCACCGTCGACACCATCAAGGACCGTCTGGGCGCCGAGCCCCTCGTCATCCAGCTGCCGATCGGCGCGGAGAACGACTTCATCGGTGTCGTGGACCTCGTCGAGATGCGTGCGCTCGTGTGGCCGGGTGACGCCAAGGGTGACGTGACCATGGGCGCCAAGTACGAGGTGCAGGAGATCCCCGCGGACCTCCAGGCCAAGGCCGACGAGTACCGCCACCACCTCATCGAGCGTGTCGCCGAGTCCGACGATGCCCTCATGGAGAAGTACCTCAGTGGCGAGGAGCTCACCGTCGCCGAGATCAAGGCCGGCATCCGCCAGCTCACGGTCACCTCGACCCTGTACCCGATCCTCTGCGGCTCGGCGTTCAAGAACCGTGGTGTCCAGCCGATGCTCGACGCGGTCGTCGACTACCTCCCCTCGCCGATCGACGTGCCCCCGATGGTCGGTCACAAGGCCGGCGACGAGGACGTCCCGATGACCCGCCGCCCGGACCGTGACGAGCCGTTCTCGGCCCTCGCGTTCAAGGTCGCCAGCCACCCGTTCTTCGGGACGCTGACCTTCATCCGCGTCTACTCCGGTCGCATCGCCGCCGGCTCGCCGGTCGTCAACACGACCAAGGGCCGCAAGGAGCGCGTCGGCAAGCTCTTCCAGATGCACGCCAACAAGGAGAACCCCGTGGACGAGGCCCTCGCGGGTCACATCTACGCGGCGATCGGCCTCAAGGACACCACGACCGGTGACACCCTGAGCGACCCCGACCAGCAGATCGTGCTCGAGTCGATGTCGTTCCCCGACCCGGTCATCCAGGTGGCCATCGAGCCCAAGACCAAGGGTGACCAGGAGAAGCTCTCCACGGCCATCCAGAAGCTCTCCGCCGAGGACCCGACCTTCCAGGTCCACCTCGACGAGGACACCGGCCAGACGATCATCGCCGGCATGGGCGAGCTCCACCTCGACATCCTCGTGGACCGCATGAAGCGCGAGTTCAAGGTCGAGGCCAACGTCGGCAAGCCGCAGGTCGCCTACCGCGAGACCATCCGTCGCACGGTGGAGAAGCACGACTACACCCACAAGAAGCAGACGGGTGGGTCCGGCCAGTTCGCCAAGATCCAGATCCGTCTCGAGCCCCTGGACACCACGGAGTCCGGCGAGCTGTACGAGTTCGAGAACAAGGTCACCGGTGGCCGCATCCCGCGCGAGTACATCCCGTCCGTCGACGCCGGCATCCAGGACGCCATGCAGTACGGCGTGCTCGCGGGCTACCCGCTCGTCGGGATCAAGGCCTCGCTGCTCGACGGCGCCTACCACGACGTCGACTCCTCGGAGATGGCGTTCAAGATCGCTGGGTCGATGGCGCTCAAGGAGGCCGTCCGCAAGGCGGACCCCGTGCTCCTCGAGCCGATGATGGCCGTCGAGGTGCGTACGCCCGAGGACTACATGGGCGACGTCATCGGCGACATCAACTCGCGCCGTGGCCACATCCAGGCCATGGAGGACATCAGCGGTGCCAAGGTCGTCCGCGGCCTCGTCCCGCTGTCCGAGATGTTCGGCTACGTCGGCGACCTCCGGTCGAAGACGCAGGGCAGGGCCAACTACTCGATGGAGTTCGACTCCTACGCAGAGGTGCCCAAGTCCGTGGCCGAGGAGATCATCGCCAAGACCCGGGGCGAGTGACCGCTAGACTGGTCGCTGGTCCGGATCTGGCACCCGGCATCTGCCGGAGTTCCAGTTCAACCACCCCCAAGTACGACGCCACGTCCTGCCCGGTCGTGAGGCGTTTCACCAAAGAGTCCTGAGGAGGACACCAAGTGGCGAAGGCAAAGTTCGAGCGGACCAAGCCGCACGTCAACATCGGCACCATTGGTCACATCGACCACGGTAAGACGACGCTGACGGCTGCGATCTCGAAGGTCCTGCACGACAAGTACCCGGACCTGAACCCGCAGTTCGCGTTCGACGACATCGACAAGGCGCCCGAGGAGAAGCAGCGCGGTATCACGATCTCCATCGCGCACATCGAGTACCAGACCGAGAAGCGTCACTACGCCCACGTCGACTGCCCCGGTCACGCGGACTACGTGAAGAACATGATCACCGGTGCTGCGCAGATGGACGGTGCGATTCTCGTCGTCGCCGCCACTGACGGCCCGATGCCGCAGACCAAGGAGCACATCATCCTGGCCCGCCAGGTTGGTGTCCCCTACATCGTTGTGGCGCTCAACAAGGCCGACATGGTCGACGACGAGGAGATCCTCGAGCTCGTCGAGATGGAGGTCCGCGAGCTGCTGTCGACCTACGAGTTCCCGGGCGACGACGTCCCCGTGGTCAAGGTCTCGGCGCTCAAGGCGCTCGAGGGCGACGCCGAGTGGGGCAAGTCGGTCATCGAGCTCATGGACGCGGTCGACGAGTCCGTTCCGGAGCCCGAGCGTGACGTGGACAAGCCGTTCCTCATGCCCGTCGAGGACGTCTTCACGATCACCGGTCGTGGCACCGTCGTCACCGGTCGTATCGAGCGCGGCATCCTCAAGGTCAACGAGGACGTCGAGATCGTCGGCATCCACGAGGGCCCGGCCACCAAGACCACGGTCACCGGCATCGAGATGTTCCGCAAGCTCCTCGACGAGGGTCGTGCGGGCGAGAACGTCGGTCTCCTCATCCGTGGCATCAAGCGCGAGGAGGTCGAGCGCGGGCAGGTCATCTGCAAGCCGGGCTCGATCACCCCGCACACGAACTTCGAGGCCAACGTCGTCATCCTGTCCAAGGACGAGGGCGGCCGTCACACGCCGTTCTACGACAACTACCGCCCGCAGTTCTACTTCCGCACCACGGACGTCACCGGCGTCGTCTCCCTGCCCGAGGGCACCGAGATGGTCATGCCCGGCGACAACACCGAGATGTCGGTCGAGCTCATCCAGCCGATCGCCATGGAGGAGGGCCTCAAGTTCGCCATCCGTGAGGGTGGCCGGACCGTCGGCGCCGGCCGCGTCACCAAGATCACCAAGTGATCTGATCTGACACTGGTCGCGTCGCACTGACGCCCCACCGAGAAGGGCCCCGTCTGCTTCGGCAGGCGGGGCCCTTCCGGATGCCCCGGTGGCTCGTTCACGCCGCCGTGCACGCCGTCGGACATGCACTGCCGGCAGTGGCCGCCCCTGCAGTCGCCTCTGAGCGCCCTCGGGAGCGTGACTGCATGTCCGGCGGCAACCGGAACGGGCCGGAACCACAGGTGGGTGACAGGTTCACCATGGGTCCGCCCCAGACCCGCGCCCGACAGTGGTCGGACGACGAGGTCGGCCACCCGGGCCGGCCCTCAGGAGAGGACATCCTCGATGACCAGGATCACCACCACCACGGCGCTGGCCGGCATGGCCGGCGCGGCGGCCGTCGTCACCCTCGGCATCGGTGCCAACGCAGCACTGGCCGAGACCACGCCCACCCCGACGCCGAGCAGCTCGAGCGCCACCCTCGACTCCGGCACGGACGGGACCACGGGTGAGCGCCCACGCGGCCACGGTGGTCCCGGTGGCAGGGGCCTGCACGGCGGCGCCGACGCCTCCGCCCTCGCCGAGCAGCTCGGCCTCGGCGAGGCCACGGTCGAGGCCGCCGTCACGAAGGTCCGCGAGGCCAACCGCCCCACCGAGAGGCCCGCCGAGGGCACCCGGCCGACCGAGGCTCAGCGTGAGGCTCGCCGGGCGGCATACGTCACGGCCCTGGCCAAGGAGCTCGGTGTCACGGAGGCGGAGCTGACCGACGCGCTCACTGCGATCCGCGGCGAGCGGCAGGCCGAGCACCGCACCCGGCTGGGGGAGCGGCTCGACACCGCCGTCGACGAGGGCACGCTCACCGGGGCCGACAGGGCCTCCGTGCTCAAGGCCTTCGACGCCGGCGTCCTCGGGGGTGGCGGCCCCCGCTGACCGGCTGACTCGGCGGCGAACCCCGTGGACCGGTCCGCGGGGTTCGCCGCATTCGGCGGCGGGGATCGCATCCCGGGTGCGGGCCGCGGGTAGAAAGGAGCCATGGCACACGACGGCAGCAGCACGACCAGGGCCAAGACAGCCCCCCACCAGGACGCGGACGACAAGCCCGACTCCCCGGGCGACCTGACCAAGCCCTCCTGGAAGTACACCGCGAAGAAGGCATGGGCGGAGTTCACCAACGACGGGTGCACCGACCTCGCGGCCGCCCTGACCTACTACTCCGTCCTCTCCCTCTTCCCCGCCCTCCTCGCGCTCGTGTCCCTGCTCGGGGTGTTCGGGCAGGGGGAGAGCACGACGACGGCCCTGCTCGACATGGTGCGCGACCTGGGTCAGGGCACCGCCGCTGACCAGCTCGAGGGACCGATCACCCAGATGGCCCAGGCCAACGCGGCCGGGCTCGCTCTCGTCGCCGGTCTCGCTGGTGCCCTGTGGTCGGCATCGGGCTACGTCGGGGCGTTCGGGCGGGCCATGAACCGGATCTACCAGATCGACGAGGGCCGCCCCTTCTGGAAGCTGCGGCCCCTCCAGCTGCTCCTCACGCTCGTCGGCGTCATCCTCGTCGCCCTGGTGCTCGTGGCGCTCGTCGTCAGCGGTCCCCTCGCCGAGACCGTCGGCGACACCATCGGGCTGGGCTCGACCGCGGTGACCGTCTGGAACTTCGCCAAGTGGCCGGTGATCCTGCTCGTCGTCGTCATCCTCGTGGCGATGCTCTACTACTCCACGCCCAACGTGAAGCAGCCCAAGTTCCGGTGGATCAGCGTCGGCGCGGGGATCGCCATCGTCGTGTGGGTGCTGGCCTCGCTGGTCTTCGGCTTCTACGTCGCCAACTTCGGCTCCTACAACAAGACCTACGGCTCCCTCGCCGGCGTCATCGTCTTCCTGCTGTGGCTCTGGCTCACCAACCTCGCCCTGCTCTTCGGCGCCGAGGTCGACTCCGAGCTGGAGCGCTCGCGCCAGCTGCAGGCCGGCATCGAGGCCGAGGAGACGCTGCAGCTCCCGCCGCGTGACGACACCAACCTCACGAAGAAGGAGAAGAGGCGCAAGGAGCACGTCGCCGAGGGCCGCCGCCTCCGGGAGCAGGCGGGGGGAGACGGCCAGGACGAGCGGACCGACCGGAGCCGCCGCTGACCCGTCATCGCTGACGACCACGAGACGGTATGCCGTCCGCTCGACTCGAGCGGACGGCATACCTGCGTCTGCCCCACGGGTCGCCGCACCGGCGACGCGCCACGAGGCCGTCCTTGCCGTCCGTCGCGGGCACGATTTGGTAGGTCGACACCCGCTCTGGCACACTTGTCAGGTTGCTTGGTGCGGGACGCCATCCCCTCGACCACTCGAGGGTTGCCGGTCCGCCACTGCACGTGAGAACCAACCGAACCGGCAGCGCCGGGGCGACACACGGCAGGCCAGAGCAGCCCCGGTTTCCCGGGAATTCGATCCACCCGACGACCACACGCGAGCTGCGTATGCCGTCGGACCGCGGAGCGGGCGCGACACGCCCGACCTCGGGGGTCGGACCGGCACCGGCCACAGACAGATGCAAGACGACGGCGAGAGAGAGACGGAAGCCAAGATGGCGGGACAGAAGATCCGCATCCGCTTGAAGTCGTATGACCACGAGGTCATCGACAACTCGGCGCGGAAGATCGTCGACACGGTGACCCGTGCCGGCGCGACGGTGGTCGGCCCTGTGCCGCTGCCCACGGAGAAGAACGTCTTCGTGGTCATCCGTTCGCCGCACAAGTACAAGGACAGCCGCGAGCACTTCGAGATGCGCACCCACAAGCGCCTCATCGACATCATCGACCCGACGCCCAAGGCCGTCGACTCGTTGATGCGTCTCGACCTCCCGGCTGACGTCAACATCGAGATCAAGCTCTGAGGGTTGACCAGATGACCAACATTGCAGACAAGACCGTGAAGGGTGTGCTGGGCAAGAAGCTCGGCATGACCCAGGTGTGGGACGCCGACAACCGGCTCGTCCCCGTCACCGTCATCGAGGCGGGCCCCTGCGTCGTCACCCAGGTGCGCAACGCGGACACCGACGGCTACGCCGCGGTGCAGATCGCGTTCGGCGCCATCGACCCGCGCAAGGTGACCAAGCCGCTCACCGGCCACTTCGAGAAGGCCGGCGTCACGCCGCGCCGCCACCTCGTCGAGCTCCGCACCGCGGACGCCGCCGAGTACTCGCTGGGCCAGGAGCTCACCGCCGAGACGTTCGAGGCCGGTCAGGCCGTCGACGTGTCCGGCACGACCAAGGGCAAGGGCTTCGCCGGTGTCATGAAGCGTCACGGCTTCCACGGTGTCTCCTCCTCCCACGGTTCCCACAAGAACCACCGCAAGCCGGGCTCGATCGGTGGCTGCGCCACCCCGGGTCGTGTCTTCAAGGGCATGCGCATGGCCGGCCGCATGGGTGGCGTGCGCCAGACCACCCAGAACCTCACGATCCACGCCGTCGACGCCGACCGCGGCCTGCTGCTCGTCAAGGGCGCCGTCCCCGGTCCCCGCGGCGCGGTCGTGCTCGTCCGCAACGCCGTGAAGGGAGCGTGACCGTCATGGCCACGAACACCGTGAACGTCGAGCTGCCCGCCGAGATCTTCGACGTGCAGACCAACATTCCGCTCATCCACCAGGTCGTCGTCGCGCAGCTCGCTGCCGCCCGTCAGGGCACGCACTCGACCAAGACGCGCGGCGAGGTCCGCGGTGGTGGTCGCAAGCCGCACCGTCAGAAGGGCACCGGCCGCGCCCGTGCGGGCTCGACCCGCGCGCCGCACTGGACCGGTGGTGGCGTCGTCCACGGCCCCACGCCGCGTGACTACACCCAGCGGACCCCCAAGAAGATGAAGGCTGCTGCCCTGCGCGGCGCCCTGTCGGACCGTGCCCGTCACGGCCGCATCCACGTCGTCAGCTCGCTCGTCACCGGCAACGCGCCGTCCACCAAGGACGCCGTCGAGCTGCTCGCGGGCCTCACCGACCGCAAGAACATGCTCATCGTCCTCGACCGCACGGACATCGTGTCGATGAAGTCGGTGCGCAACCTTGACAACGTCCACGTGATCGCGGCCGACCAGCTCAACACGTACGACGTGCTCTGCGCCGACGACGTCGTCTTCACCCAGGCCGCCTTCGACACCTTCGTCGCCGGTCCCGCCGGCAACGTGAGGTCGATGGACGTCCTCGAGGTCGTCGAGCCCGCCGTCGCCACCGAGGCGGCCCCCGCCGCCGCGAAGGCCGACAAGCCGGCCAAGGCCGACAAGCCGGCCAAGGCCGACAAGCCCGCCACGCTCGTCGAGACCGAGACCGTGGAGACCGAGGCCGACCAGGCCGAGGGCGACACGGGCTTCGGCCCCGACAGTCACGCCGCCCTCGAGGACGGGTCCGCTCCTGCGGGCTTCGACGTCAAGGGCAACAAGGACTCGATGAAGTACCACGTGCCCGGCTCCCGCTGGTACGACGCCACCGACGCCGAGGTCTGGTTCCGCTCCGCGGACGCCGCGAAGACCGCCGGCTTCGTCCCGGCCGGTGGCGAGTCCGCCCAGCAGATCTCCGAGGAGGAGAAGTGAGCATCGGTAAGGACCCCCGCGACATCCTGGTCGCACCGGTCGTGTCCGAGAAGTCCTACGGACTGCTCGACCAGGGCAAGTACACGTTCATCGTGGACCCCCGCTCGAACAAGACCGAGATCAAGATCGCCGTGGAGCAGATCTTCAACGTCAAGGTCGACTCCGTCCACACGCTCAACCGCAAGGGCAAGACGCGGCGTACCCGCTTCGGCCTGGGCAAGCGCAAGGACACCAAGCGCGCGATCGTCACCCTCCGCGAGGGCACGATCGACATCTTCGGCAGCGCCGGCGCCTGAGAGACGACTGAGGAACTTAAGGAAACACGACATGGGTATCCGCAAGTACAAGCCGACGACGCCTGGCCGTCGCGGCTCGAGCGTCGCAGACTTCGTCGAGGTCACGCGCAGCACGCCTGAGAAGTCGCTCGTGCGCCCGCTCACCAAGAGCGGCGGCCGCAACAACAACGGCCGTATCACGACGCGTCACATCGGTGGTGGCCACAAGCGCGCCTACCGACTGATCGACTTCCGTCGCCACGACAAGGACGGCATCCCGGCCAAGGTCGCTCACATCGAGTACGACCCCAACCGCACGGCGCGCATCGCGCTGCTGCACTTCGCCGACGGTGAGAAGCGCTACATCCTGGCCCCCAAGGGCCTGGAGCAGGGCGCCAACATCGAGAACGGCCCCGGCGCCGACATCAAGCCCGGCAACAGCCTGCCGCTGCGCAACATCCCGACCGGTACGGTCGTGCACGCCGTCGAGCTCCGCCCCGGTGGCGGCGCGAAGATCGCGCGCTCAGCCGGAGTCCGAGTGCAGCTCGTCGCCAAGGACGGTCCCTACGCCCAGCTGCGTATGCCGTCCGGCGAGATCCGCAACGTCGACGCGCGTTGCCGGGCGACGATCGGCGAGGTCGGCAACGCCGAGCAGTCCAACATCAACTGGGGCAAGGCCGGCCGCATGCGGTGGAAGGGCAAGCGCCCGACCGTCCGTGGTGTCGTCATGAACCCGGTCGACCACCCGCACGGTGGTGGCGAGGGTCGCACCTCCGGTGGTCGCCACCCGGTGAGCCCCTGGGGCAAGCCCGAGGGCCGCACCCGCCGCCCCGGCAAGCCGAGCGACAAGATGATCGTCCGCCGACGCCGCACTGGCAAGAAGCGCTGACAAGGAGCCTTTGACACATGCCTCGTAGCTTGAAGAAGGGCCCCTTCATCGACGGCCACCTTCAGAAGAAGGTCGACGTCCAGAACGAAGCGGGCACCAAGAACGTCATCAAGACCTGGTCGCGCCGTTCGGTCATCAGTCCGGACATGCTCGGCCACACCCTCGCCGTCCACGACGGCCGCAAGCACGTCCCGGTGTTCGTCACCGAGTCGATGGTCGGCCACAAGCTCGGCGAGTTCGCACCCACGCGCACCTTCCGGGGTCACGTGAAGGACGACAAGAAGGGCCGGCGCCGCTGATGGCCACCAACACCACCGACACCGCAGCCGTCACCCTGGAGGCGCGGGCTCAGGCCCGCCACGTCCGGGTGACGCCGCAGAAGGCGCGCCGGGTCATCGACCTGGTCCGCGGCAAGAACGCCAGCGAGGCCATCGCCACGCTGCGCTTCGCTCCGCAGTCCGCGTCCGAGCCGATCCTCAAGGTGCTCGAGAGCGCCATCGCGAACGCCCGGGTCAAGGCCGACAAGACCGCCGAGCGGTTCGACGAGCGCGAGCTCGTCATCACCTCGGCCTACGTCGACGAGGGCGCCACGATGAAGCGCTTCCGTCCGCGCGCACAGGGTCGCGCCTCACGCATCAACAAGCGCACGAGCCACATCACCGTGGTCGTCGCGCCCCAGACCAAGTCCAGCAAGGGAGGCAACCTCTAATGGGTCAGAAGGTCAACCCGCACGGCTTCCGTCTGGGCATCACGTCGGAGCACCGCAGCCGCTGGTTCGCTGACTCCACCAAGGAGGGCCAGCGCTACCGCGACTACGTCAAGGAAGACGTCGCCATCCGCAAGCTCATGTCCGAGGGCATGGAGCGAGCCGGCATCTCCAAGGTCGAGATCGAGCGCACCCGTGACCGTGTCCGCGTGGACATTCACACGGCGCGTCCGGGCATCGTCATCGGCCGTCGTGGTGCCGAGGCCGACCGCATCCGCGGCGAGCTCGAGAAGCTCACCGGCAAGCAGGTGCAGCTGAACATCCTCGAGGTCAAGAACCCCGAGACCGATGCGCAGCTCGTCGCCCAGGGCGTCGCCGAGCAGCTCTCCGCCCGCGTCTCGTTCCGTCGCGCCATGCGCAAGAGCATGCAGTCGGCGACCCGCGCCGGTGCCAAGGGCATCCGCGTCCAGGTCTCCGGCCGTCTCGGCGGCGCGGAGATGTCGCGCACCGAGTTCTACCGCGAGGGTCGCGTGCCGCTGCACACGCTGCGTGCGCAGATCGACGTGGGCTTCTACGAGGCCCGCACGACCTTCGGCCGCATCGGCGTCAAGGTATGGATCTACAAGGGCGACGTCACCGCACGTGAGCTCGCCCAGCAGCAGGCGGCCGCGCCGCGTCAGGGCCGTGGCCCGCGCCGCGACGGTCCCGGTGCCGACCGTCCCGCCCGCGCTCGTCGTGGCGACCGCCAGGACGCTCCGCAGACCGACGCCCCGGCCGCTGCCGAGGCTCCGGCCCCCGCAGAGACCACCGAGGGAGGGGCCAGCTGATGTTGATCCCCCGTCGCGTCAAGCACCGCAAGCAGCACCACCCGGGTCGCTCGGGCGCTGCCAAGGGCGGCACCGTCATCGCCTTCGGTGACTACGGCCTCCAGGCTCTCGAGCCGGCCTACGTCACCAACCGTCAGATCGAGTCCGCGCGTATCGCCATGACGCGCTACATGAAGCGTGGCGGCAAGGTGTGGATCAACATCTACCCCGACCGCCCGCTCACCAAGAAGCCGGCTGAGACCCGCATGGGTTCCGGTAAGGGTTCGCCCGAGTGGTGGATCGCCAACGTCAAGCCGGGACGCATCATGTTCGAGATCTCCGGTGTGTCCGAAGAGGTCGCGCGCGAAGCCATGCGCCTGGCCATGCACAAGCTGCCGATGAAGTGCCGCTTCGTCCAGCGTGAGGGTGGTGACTTCTGATGGCAGTCGGTTCCAAGGACCTGATCTCCAACGAGCTTCGTGGGTTCGACGACGACCGTCTCGTCGACGAGCTGCGCAAGGCCAAGGAGGAGCTGTTCAACCTGCGGTTCCAGTCCGCCACCGGCCAGCTCGACAACCACGGTCGTCTCCGTGCGGTCCGCAAGGACATCGCCCGGATCTACACCGAGATGCGTGAGCGCGAGCTCGGTATCGGTTCCGCCCCGGCGAAGTCGGAGGACACCAAGTGAGTGAGAACGTGAAGGACGAGACCGTGCAGAGCGAGACCGAGAACGCGCGGAGCCACCGCAAGACCCGCCAGGGCTACGTCGTCAGCGACAAGATGGACAAGACCGTCGTCGTCGAGGTCGAGGACCGCGTCAAGCACGCCCTCTACGGCAAGGTGCTGCGTCGCTCCAGCAAGGTCAAGGCACACGACGAGGGCAACACCGCCGGCATCGGCGACCGCGTCCTCATCATGGAGACCCGACCGCTCTCGGCCACCAAGCGTTGGCGCCTGGTCGAGATCCTCGAAAAGGCCAAGTAAGCCCCAGTTCGGCCAGGCTCTGCCGCCACCGCTTCCCGGAGGCGGTCCAGAGAACCAGCACGACGTATAGGAGACAGATAAGTGATCCAGCAGGAGTCGCGAGTGCGCGTCGCCGACAACACGGGTGCCAAGGAGATCTTGTGCATCCGCGTTCTCGGGGGCTCGGGTCGCCGGTATGCCGGTATCGGCGACACGATCGTCGCCACGGTGAAGGACGCCATCCCCGGTGGCAACGTGAAGAAGGGCGACGTCGTCAAGGCGGTCATCGTCCGGACCAAGAAGGAGCGCCGTCGCAGCGACGGCTCCTACATCAAGTTCGATGAGAACGCTGCAGTGATCCTCAAGACCGACGGTGACCCCCGTGGTACCCGCATCTTCGGCCCGGTGGGCCGTGAGCTTCGCGACAAGAAGTTCATGAAGATCATCTCGCTGGCGCCGGAGGTGCTCTGACCCATGGCGAAGTCAGGAAAGATGAAGATCAAGAAGGGTGACACCGTCCAGGTGCTCACCGGCAAGGACGCCGGCTCGACCGGCAAGGTCATCGCGGTCTACCGCGAGACCGAGCGTGTCCTCGTCGAGGGCGTCAACCGCGTCACCCGCCACACCAAGGCCGGCCAGACCGCCCGTGGCAGCCAGACCGGTGGCCTCGTCGTGCAGGAGGCGCCCATCCACGTGAGCAACGTGCAGCTGGTCGACCCCTCCGACAAGAAGCCGACCCGTACCAAGACCCGCATCGAGACCGTTGAGCGTGACGGACGCCAGAAGGCCGTCCGGACCCGCGTCAGCGTGCGCTCGGGCAAGGACCTGTGAGCACCATGAGCACCCAGACCGAGAACACCACGGCCACCCAGCCGCGTCTCAAGGCCCGCTACGCCGACGAGATCAAGGGCTCGCTCCAGGAGCAGTTCGGCTACGCCAACGTCATGCAGGTTCCCGGCGTCGTCAAGGTCGTCGTCAACATGGGTGTCGGCGACGCGGCCAAGGACAGCAAGCTCATCGAGGGCGCGGTCCGCGACCTCACGGCGATCACCGGCCAGAAGCCGGTCGTCACCAAGGCGCGCAAGTCCATCGCCCAGTTCAAGCTGCGTGAGGGCATGCCGATCGGCACGCACACCACGCTGCGTGGGGACCGCATGTGGGAGTTCCTCGACCGCCTCATCTCGGTCGCGCTTCCCCGCATCCGTGACTTCCGCGGCATGAGCCCCAAGCAGTTCGACGGCCGCGGCAACTACACCTTCGGCCTCACGGAGCAGTCGATGTTCCACGAGATCGACCAGGACAAGATCGACCGCGTCCGGGGCATGGACATCACCATCGTCACCACCGCGACGAACGACGACGAGGGACGCGCGCTGCTCAAGGCGCTCGGCTTCCCGTTCAAGGAGAACTGACATGGCCAAGACCGCTCTGGTCAACAAGGCGAACAAGAAGCCGAAGTTCAAGGTTCGCGGCTACACCCGCTGCCAGCGCTGCGGCCGTCCCCACTCGGTCTACCGCAAGTTCGGCCTGTGCCGGATCTGCCTCCGGGAGATGGCCCACCGCGGCGAGCTGCCCGGTGTGACCAAGAGCAGTTGGTGAGCTCAGCGTCCTGGTGACGTTCCCGAACTGACATCCCGGTATGCCGTGGGCGCGAGCCCGCGGCGACCAGCCCCGCCGCAGCACGCGGCATACCCCAAGATCCATCTACATCGAAGGTCAGCCGGAGCATCAGCCCCGGATGAAACCACGGTGAGAAGGGCGGAGAAGCCCAATGACAATGACTGACCCGATTGCGGACATGTTGACCCGCGTCCGGAACGCCAACTCGGCGCACAAGGACACGGTCGCCATGCCGTTCAGCAAGCTCAAGTCGCACATCGCGGAGATCCTCGAGGCCGAGGGTTACATCGCCGGCTGGACCGTCGAGGACGCCGAGGTCGGCAAGACCCTGACGATCAACCTCAAGTACGGCCCCAACCGCGAGCGCTCCATCGCCGGTGTGCGTCGCGTGTCCAAGCCCGGACTGCGCGTCTACGCCAAGTCGACCAACCTTCCCAAGGTGCTCGGTGGACTCGGCGTTGCCATCATCTCGACCTCCTCCGGTCTCCTGACCGACCGGCAGGCCGCCAACAAGGGTGTGGGTGGGGAAGTCCTCGCCTACATCTGGTAAGGGGATCTGACATGTCACGTATCGGACGTCTTCCGGTGACCATCCCCTCCGGTGTCGAGATCAACGTCGAGGGCCAGACCGTCAAGGTCAAGGGTCCCAAGGGCGAGCTCGCACACACGGTCGCCCAGCCCATCGTGGTTGAGCGCAAGGATGACCAGGTCGAGGTCACGCGCCCGAACGACGAGCGCGAGTCGCGTTCGCTCCACGGCCTGACCCGTTCGCTCATCAACAACATGGTCCTCGGTGTCACCGAGGGCTACGTCAAGAAGCTCGAGATCCACGGCACCGGTTACCGCGTGGTGAACAAGGGCGGTTCGCTCGAGTTCGCGCTCGGCTACTCGCACTCGATCACGATCGAGCCGCCGCAGGGCATCACCTTCACCGTCGAGAACCCCACCCGGTTCCAGGTCGAGGGCATCGACAAGCAGCTCGTCGGTGAGGTTGCCGCCAACATTCGCAAGCTCCGCAAGCCCGACCCGTACAAGGGCAAGGGCGTGCGCTACGCCGGCGAGCACATCCGCCGCAAGGTCGGAAAGGCTGGTAAGTAGGCCATGGCAATGATCATCAAGCGTGCCAAGGGCAAGGTCGCCGCGCGCGGCCGTCGCCACGCTCGCGTCCGCAAGCACGTCGCGGGCACGGCAGTGCGTCCCCGTCTCGTCGTCTCGCGCTCGTCGCGTCACGTCTTCGTCCAGGTCGTCGACGACACCGCGGGCAAGACCGTGGCGTACGCCTCCACCATGGAGGCCGACGTCCGCACCTTCGAGGGTGACAAGACCGCCAAGGCGAAGAAGGTCGGCGAGCTCGTCGCCGAGCGCGCCAAGGCTGCCGGTGTCGAGGCGGTCGTCTTCGACCGCGGCGGCAACAAGTACCACGGTCGAGTGGCGGCCATCGCCGACGGCGCCCGCGAGGGTGGGCTGTCCCTGTGACCCGCCGCACCAAGACCATGACTCTCTGTGGAATGAGGAACATCTGATGCCAGGACCCCAGCGTCGAGGCACCGGTCCCGCGTCCGCCGGCGGCGAGCGCAGCGACAACCGTGGCGGCGACCGCCGCGGCGGCGGTCGTGACGACCGTCGTGGTGGCGGCCGCGAGGCCGAGAAGAGCGCGTACCTCGAGCGCGTCGTGACCATCAACCGTGTCTCCAAGGTCGTCAAGGGTGGTCGTCGCTTCAGCTTCACCGCCCTCGTCGTCGTCGGTGACGGTGACGGCACCGTGGGCGTCGGCTACGGCAAGGCGAAGGAAGTTCCCGCCGCCATCGCCAAGGGTGTCGAGGAGGCCAAGAAGGAGTTCTTCAAGGTCCCGCGCATCCAGGGCACCATCCCGCACCCCGTGCAGGGTGAGGCCGCTGCCGGTGTCGTCATGCTCCGCCCCGCCAGCCCCGGTACCGGTGTCATCGCCGGTGGCCCGGTGCGTGCGGTCCTGGAGTGCGCCGGCATCCACGACGTGCTGTCCAAGAGCCTCGGCTCGAGCAACGCGATCAACATCGTCCACGCCACCGTCCAGGCTCTCAAGGAGCTCGAGCGTCCGGAGTCCGTGGCCGCGCGCCGTGGCCTCCCCGTGGACCAGGTCGCCCCCGCGGCGATGCTGCGCGCCCAGGCGGCCGGCATCGCCGAGTCCCGCGACGCCGCGAAGGCTGGTGCGTGATGGCTCGACTCAAGGTGACCCAGACCCGTTCGGAGATCGGCGGCAAGCAGAACCAGCGCGACACGCTGCGAAGCCTCGGTCTCAAGCGCATTGGCGACGTCGTCGTCAAGGAGGACCGTCCCGAGATCCGCGGGATGGTCAAGACGGTGACGCACCTCGTTGCCGTCGAGGAGGTTGAGTGATCATGGCTGACAAGAAGGCCACCACCGAGAGCGCGGCCCCGGCCGCGTCCGCTCTCAAGATCCACCACCTGCGTCCGGCCCCCGGAGCCAAGACCGCCAAGACCCGTGTCGGTCGTGGTGAGGGCTCCAAGGGCAAGACCGCCGGTCGTGGCACCAAGGGCTCCAAGGCCCGCTACCAGGTTCCGGAGCGCTTCGAGGGCGGCTCGACCCCCCTCCACATGCGTCTCCCGAAGCTGCGCGGCTTCAAGAACCCGTTCAAGACCACCTACCAGGTCGTGAACCTCGACAAGCTGTCCGCTCTCTACCCCGACGGTGGCGACGTGACGGCCGAGGACCTCGCAGCCAAGGGTGCGGTCCGCGACAACCAGCTCGTCAAGGTGCTCGGCACCGGCGAGATCACGGTTGCCGTCAACGTCACCGCCGACGCGTTCTCCTCCTCCGCCAAGGAGAAGATCGAGGCGGCGGGTGGCTCGGTCACCCTCAGCGGTTCCTGAGTCGTATCCGCAGTGCGTATGCCGCAGGGCGCGGTTCCCGGAGGCGATCCGGGAACTCGCCTTGCGGCATACGTCGTTTGACCCCCTGTGACGACCGCGGTTCCGGACCGCGTCCCTCGCCGGGGTATCTTGTTCGTCGATCACCACACTGACGCGGCGCCTGCCGCCCACCTGGAGGACCTGTGCTCACCGCCTTCGGCCGCGCGTTCAAGACGCCCGACCTGCGCAGGAAGATCCTGTTCACCCTCGGGGTCATCGCGATCTACCGCCTCGGCGCCCACGTGCCGACGCCCGGCGTGAGCTACTCGCTCATCCAGGCCTGCCAGGAGGGAGCGGGGGAGGCCAACGACCTCCTCGGCCTGGCCAACCTCTTCAGCGGTGGAGCCCTGCTCCAGCTGTCGATCTTCGCGCTCGGGATCATGCCGTACATCACGGCGAGCATCATCATCCAGCTGCTCACGGTGGTGATCCCGAAGTTCGAGGCCCTCAAGAAGGAGGGCCAGGCGGGTCAGTCGAAGATGACCCAGTACACGCGGTATCTGACGATCGCCCTCGCGGTGCTCCAGTCGGCCACGTTCATCACCTTCGCGCAGAACCCCTCGCAGCTGTTCGCGAACCCGGCCTGCACCAACATCCTCACCGACGACTCGATCGTCACGATCCTCATCATGGTGCTCACGATGACGGCCGGCACCGGCCTCGTCATGTGGCTCGGTGAGCTCGTCACCGACAAGGGTGTCGGCAACGGCATGTCGATCCTCATCTTCACGTCGATCGCCGCCACGTTCCCCGGTGCGCTCTGGGCCATCCAGCAGCAGGAGGGTCGCTGGGACATCTTCCTGGGGATCATCCTCATGGGCTTCGTCATCATCGCGCTCGTCGTCTACGTCGAGCAGAGCCAGCGACGCATCCCGGTGCAGTACGCCAAGCGCATGGTGGGCCGCCGCGTCTACGGCGGGACCTCCACCTACATCCCGCTCAAGGTCAACATGGCCGGTGTCATCCCGGTCATCTTCGCCAGCTCGCTGCTCGCGCTCCCGACCCTGCTCGCCCAGTTCAACCGTCGCGCCGACGGCACGAGCGCGGGCTGGGTCCAGTGGATCGACAGCCGGTTCGCCGCCGGGGACACCTGGGAGTACATGCTCACCTACACGGTGCTGATCCTGTTCTTCACGTTCTTCTACGTGTCGATCACGTTCAACCCCACCGAGGTCGCCGACAACATGAAGAAGTACGGCGGCTTCATCCCGGGTATCCGGGCCGGGCGACCCACGGCCGAGTACCTCCAGTACGTTCTCACCAGGATCACCGTGCCGGGTGCGATCTACCTCGCGCTGATCTCCCTGATCCCGCTCATCGCGATCGTCCTCGTCGGGGCCAACCAGAACTTCCCCTTCGGCGGCACCTCGATCCTCATCATCGTCGGTGTCGGTCTCGAGACCGTGAAGCAGATCGAGTCCCAGCTGCAGCAGCGTCACTACGAAGGGTTCCTCCGTTAATGCGACTGATCATCCTCGGACCCCCCGGTGCCGGCAAGGGCACCCAGGCCGCCCGCATCGCCGAGCACTACGGCATCCCGGCGATCTCGACCGGTGACATCTTCCGCGCCAACATCAAGAACGGCACGGAGCTGGGCAAGCAGGTCCAGGAGATCACCGCCTCGGGCGGCTACGTCTCCGACGACATCACCAACGCCATCGTCGAGGACCGCCTCAACGAGGACGACGCCCATGATGGCTTCCTCCTCGACGGCTATCCGCGCACGACCGGCCAGGTCACCGCGCTGGACTGGATGCTCGGCAAGCACGACCACGGCCTCGACAAGGTCCTCGCCCTGACCGTCGAGGAGGACGCCGTCGTCTCCCGGCTGCTCAAGCGAGCCGAGGTCGAGGGTCGTCCCGACGACACCGAGAGCGTCATCCGCGAGCGCCAGGCGATCTACCGCCGCGAGACGGCGCCCCTCACCGACGTCTACGCCGAGCGCGGCCTGCTCGTCGAGGTCGACGGCCTCGGCGCGGTCGACGAGGTCACCGAGCGGGTCATCGCCGCCCTCGGCTGAGCCCGTCACGCCCGACCGGCGGGAGCACCAGCAGCCCCTGGCTGTCGGAGCTCCCGCCGTCCTCGTGTCCGGGTCGAGACGAGGGACTGTGGTCAGAGGACGATGTGCTGGTGGCCGTCGAGGAGCTCGCGCACCGCGTCGAGCTGGCCGGCGTGCGTCGCCGTCTCGACGACGACGTGCTGGACCACGGAGCGCACGTCGGCGAAGTCGTCCTCGTCCCAGCCGTCCTCCCGATGGCGTGGAGCGTCCTCCAGGGAGCAGGCGGCGAGGATCGCGTCGGAGGCGGTGATCGCGGCGCGATAGGCGTCGACGACCTGCTCGGCCGTCTCGTCCGGACCGACCTGCCAGTCCGCGTTGTCGCCCGCGGGCCACCAGTCCAGCGGGCCGCCGGCCACGACGACCTCGAACCAGTAGCGCTCGTCGGAGAGCGTGAGGTGGCGCACCAGCCCGAGGCAGGACCAGCCTGACGGGAGCACCGGACGCCGCAGCGCCTCGTCGTCGAGGCCGTCGAGCTGGGCCAGCACGTGACGCCGGGCGCCGGCCAGGGCGGCGAGGAGGGTGTCGCGTTCGGTCGGCACGGACGCAGCCTAGAGCCGGCGGGCCTGTCTGCGGAGACGGGAATGGGCGGGCGACCCGGCTGGTTGGTTGAAATGTGAATCAACTGCGCATCATCGTCTCCAGCACCCGCCCGAACCGCATCGGCCCGACCGTCACCCACTGGGTGGGCGCCCAGGCCGACCCGAGCCAGTGGGAGGTCAAGGTCCTCGACCTCGGGGTGATCGACCTGCCGTTCATGGACGAGGAGGACATGCCGAGGAACGGCAACTACGCCAAGCCGCACACGCAGGCGTGGGCCAGCGAGATCTTCGAGTCGGACGCGATCGTCGTCGTGACGCCGCAGTACAACCGCAGCTTCCCGGCGCCGATCAAGAACGCCATCGACTACCTCTACGCCGAGTGGCAGGACAAGCCGGTCGCGATCGTCGGCTACGGCTGGTCCGGTGGCGTGGACGCCCGCGCCGACCTCTCCAAGATCTTCACGCACGTCTCCGCCGACGTCGTGGGCGACGTGGGTCTGACCTTCCCCGAGCAGGTGACGCCCGAGGGCGCCGTCGACGACGACTCCGCCGCGGCTGGGGAGCTCCGGACGCTGCTCGACGCCCTCCACGCCAAGGTCCTCGACCTCGACGAGGTTCCGGCCCAGTCCTGACCGGCTGACGCCCCGGCCGCCGGCCGTCCAGCCGCCCGGTCGTCCGGCTCCCGCAATTCGGGGGCCTGGGCGGCCGGGCGGTAGCGTGCCGCCCATGGGACTGTTCGGACGTGAGCGCATCGAGGCCAAGACCCCGGAGCAGGTGGTGCTCATGCGCGCCGCCGGGCTCCTCGTCGGCCAGACGCTCCGGCTGCTGGGCGACTCGGTCCGGCCGGGCATGACGACGAAGGACCTGGACACCCTCGCCGAGACCCACATCCGCGACGGCGGCGGCATCCCCAACTTCCTCGGCTACCAGGGCTTCACCGGCACGATCTGCACCTCGGTCAACGACGAGGTCGTCCACGGCATCCCGGGCGCACGGGTCCTCGAGGAGGGCGACCTGCTCTCGATCGACTGCGGCTGCTCGGTGGCCGGCTGGCACGGCGACGCCGCGATCTCGCTCGTCGTCGGCGGTCGTGGGGCCGGGCGTCCCGAGGACCTCGAGCTCATCGACGACACCGAGGCGTCGATGTGGGCCGGCATCGCCGCGCTCACCGTCGGCAAGAGCCTGTATGCCGTCGGTGCGGCCGTCGAGGACAGCCTGACCGCCGCGGGGGAGAGGCGTGGTCGGGAGTACGGCATCGTCGAGGACTACGTCGGCCACGGCATCGGCACGTCGATGCACATGGACCCGCAGGTCCCGAACTACCGCGTCAGCGGTCGCGGCCCGACCGTCGTCGACGCCACCACGGTGGCCATCGAGCCGATGGTGACGCTGGGCGACGAGGCCAACCACGTGCTCGAGGACGACTGGACCATCGTCACCGACGACGGCTCCCGCGCCGCTCACTGGGAGAACACGGTCGCGGCGACGTCGCGTGGCCTCTGGGTGCTCACCGAGGTCGACGGCGGCGAGGCCAGGTTGCGCGACCTCGGCGCACCCTGGGCCCCACTCGCCTGACCGAACCGGGTTGCCGGACCGTCGTCGGGGCTCACCGCGTGGCCGGCCCGTGTCCGACGTCGTAGACAAGAGCGAGGGCTCCGCTCGCGAAGGTGTGCTGCCGACGCAGGACGAGTCCCGACGAGAAGCCCGCCGGAAGCCATGGTGTGCCGCCGCCCGCGACGTGCGGCATGACGTATGCCGTGAGCTCGTCGACGAGTCCGACCTCCAGCGCCTGGGCGGCCAGGGTGGGGCCGCCGATCTCGACGTCGAGCTCGCTGTCACGGACGAGGGCGGCGAGACGGTCGAGGTCGAGGTGGTCCCAGAGCGTGGTGCGTGGCTCCGACGGGGGAGCGATGGTCGTCGAGACGACGATCTTGTCGGTGTCCTGCCAGGTCCGGGCGAACGCGCGGACCTCGGCCGCCTCGAGGTCCTCCTCGGGCGGGGACTGCCAGTAGCGCATCGTCTCCCAGAGCCTGCGCCCGTAGACGCGCGTCCCGACCGTGCGGTCCTGCTCGCTCGTGAAGCCGTGCAGCTCCTCGTCCACGACCATCCAGTCGGTCGAGCCCGAGGCGTCGCTGAGAAAGCCGTCGAGGGAGATGAGCATCCCGTAGCGCAGGCGGCCCATCAGGACTCCCTGCGCCGGAAGGTCAGGTGCGTCACCCCCGAGGTCGGCGAGTGCACCGTCTCGATGTCGAAGCGGGACTCGATCCCCTCGAGCCCCTCCCAGAGCGAGACCCCTCGACCCAGGAGGATCGGCACGAGGACGACGTGCATGAGGTCCACGAGGTCGGCCGCGAGGAACTGCCGCACGGTGCTCGGTCCGCCGCCGATCCGGACGTCGAGACCGCCGGCGGCGTCGCGGGCCTGCGCGAGCACCTCCTCGGGCGTCCCGTCCACGAAGTGGAACGTCGTGCCGCCCTCCATCTCGAGCGGGGGCCGTGGGTGGTAGGTCAGGACGAACACCGGCGTGTGGAAGGGCGGGTCCTCGCCCCACCAGCCACGCCACTCCGCGTCGGTCCACGCACCGGTCTGCGGGCCGAACTTGCGCCGTCCCATGATCTCGGCACCGACGGTGCCGTCCCATCCCACGGCGCCCATGGCGGCATCGATGCCCGTCGTGACGCGTTCACCTCCCGGCTCGCCGGCGAACAGCCAGCGGTGCAGCCGCTGGCCGGCGTGACCGAAGGGCTCGTCGAGCGTCTGGGGCTCGCCCGTGCCGAAGCCGTCGAGCGAGATGCTGAACTGCGTGACGAGCGCACGTGACATGGCTGCTCCCGGCTCTCCCGACGGCTGCCGGCTGCAACCACCACCGGCTTCCCATGGTGGTCGACCTCCGCACGATGCGCCAGCGGTTCGAAGGCTCCGGTGTGCCCAAACTCTCGTCGTCCGCCACCGCGTCCGCCGGTAGGGTGACGACACGTCCGCAGACCTCACGAACGCAGGTGCGGCCGACTCGATCAGGGCAGAGGAGCGATGGGATGACGGTGGCCCCGAAGCGGCCCGCGGCGATGGCGCTGGCGGCACACTTCCCCGAGCGCACCGAGGCGCAGTGGCGTGAGCTCGTCGCCGGGGTCGTCAACAAGGGCCGGACCGAGGGCGAGCACCTGGCTCCCGAGGAGGCGGTCGCGTCGATGCGCACCGTCCTCGAGGGCGGCCTTCCCGTCGAGCCGCTCTACACCCGTCCGGCCCAGCCCCCGCCCCTGGGCGTGCCCGGGGAGATGCCCTTCACCCGCGGTCGCGCGCTGCGTGACGCCGACGTCCCCTGGGACGTGCGCCAGCTGCACGACGACCCCGATGCCGCCGTGACGCGGTCCGCCGTCCTCGCCGACCTCGAGCACGGGGTCACGTCGGTCTGGCTCCACGTGGGCGCGGACGGGCTGGCCGCGACCGACGTGGCGCAGACGCTCGCCGACGTGCGGCTCGACCTCGCTCCCGTCGTGGTCTCGTCCTGGGACGACCAGGTGGCCGCCGCCGACGCCCTGTATGCCGTCCTGTCCGGTTCTCCCGCGAGCTCGGGCAACCTTGGGCACGACCCGCTCGGAGCCGCTGCCCGCACGGGGACGCCGGCCGACCTGTCGCCCCTCGCCGATGCGGTGCGCCGCCTCACGGGGCACGGCGGGGTGCGGGCGGTGACGGTGGACACCCGTCCCCACGCGGACGCCGGTGCCACGGTCGTCGACGAGCTGGGCTTCGCACTCGCGACGGGGGTGTCCTACCTGCGTCACCTCGAGTCCGACGGGATCGAGGTGGCGGACGCCTTCCGGCACATCGAGTTCCGGGTCAGCGCGAGTGCCGACCAGTTCCTCACGGCCGCGGCGCTGCGCGCCCTCCGGCGGGCGTGGGCGCGGGTGGGCGAGAGCGTGGGTGTTCCGGCGGACTCCCGCGGCGCCTTCACGCACGCGGTGACGTCCGGCCGCATGTTCAGCCGCGACGACGCATGGACCAACATCCTGCGCAGCACCATCGCGACCTTCGGTGCCAGCCTCGGGGGCGCCGATGCCATCACCGTCCTGCCGTTCGACACGGTGGCCGGTCTGCCGACGACGTTCTCCCGACGCATCGCCCGCAACACCCAGATCCTTCTCGCCGAGGAGTCGAACGTCGCTCGCGTGACCGACCCCGCGGGTGGCGCCTGGTACGTCGAGGCGCTCACCGACGAGGTGGCCGCAGCCGCCTGGGCGACCTTCCAGGACGTCGAGCGCGCTGGCGGGATGGCGGATGCGCTCGCCAGCGGTCTTGTGGCACAGCGGATCTCGGCTTCTGTCGCCGAGCGCGACCACGCTCTCGCCACCCGCACGAAGCCGTTGACCGGCGTCAGCACCTTCCCGCTGGCCGGGGAGAAGCCGCTCACCCGCACCCGCCGCGCCGACCTCCCCTCCTTCGCCGGTGCCCTTCTGCCGCACCGCGACTCGGCGGTCTTCGAGGCGCTCCGGGACCGTTCGGCGGCATACGCGGTGCAGCACGGTCACCCGCCGCGCGTCGCGGTCCCGACGCTCGACGTCCCGCGCGCCGCCGACCGGCGCATCGACGCGGTCAACCTCCTCACCGTCGCCGGGATGGAGGCGGTCGATGCCGACACGGACACCGCCGCCTCGCTGCGCGCGACCGACCGGGGCTACGAGGGAGTGGCCAGGGACATGGATGTCGTCGCCTTCCTCTCCGCCCTGCTCGACGAGACCGGAGCCCCAGCATGAGCACCATCCCCGACTTCAGCCAGGTCGACCTGGGTGACGGCCGCCCGGCCGACCGCGCGGAGCTGCCCGACCTGAGCGCCCGGGCCTGGCTGACGCCCGAGCAGATCGAGGTGCCGCCGCTCTACACCGACGCCGACCTCGAGGGCCTCGACTTCCTCGACACCATCCCGGGTGCGCCGCCCTTCCTGCGCGGCCCCTACCCGACGATGTACGTCAACCAGCCGTGGACGATCCGCCAGTACGCCGGCTTCTCCACGGCCGAGGAGTCCAACGCGTTCTACCGTCGCAACCTCGCGGCGGGCCAGAAGGGCCTCAGCGTCGCCTTCGACCTCGCCACCCACCGCGGCTACGACAGCGACCACCCGCGCGTCGAGGGCGACGTGGGCATGGCGGGCGTCGCCATCGACTCGATCTACGACATGCGCACCCTCTTCGACGGCATCCCGCTCGACCAGATGTCGGTGTCGATGACGATGAACGGCGCGGTCATCCCCGTCCTCGCGCTCTTCGTCGTCGCCGCGGAGGAGCAGGGCGTCGCACCCGAACAGCTCTCCGGGACCATCCAGAACGACATCCTCAAGGAGTTCATGGTCCGCAACACCTACATCTACCCGCCCGAGCCGTCGATGCGGATCATCAGCGACATCTTCGCGTTCACCTCGGAGCGGATGCCGCGCTACAACTCCATCTCCATCTCCGGCTACCACATGCAGGAGGCCGGGGCCACGCAGGACCTCGAGCTGGCCTACACCCTGGCCGACGGGATCGAGTACCTCCGCGCCGGCAAGGCGGTCGGCCTCGACGTCGACCGGTTCGCGCCCCGCCTGTCGTTCTTCTGGGCCATCGGCATGAACTTCTTCATGGAGGTCGCCAAGATGCGCGCCGCCCGCCTGCTCTGGGCGCGGCTCGTCGAGGAGCAGGGAGCGAAGAACCCCAAGTCGCTGAGCCTGCGGACCCACTGCCAGACCAGTGGCTGGTCGCTCACGGCACAGGACGTCTACAACAACGTCGTCCGCACCTGCATCGAGGCGATGGCCGCGACGCAGGGGCACACGCAGAGCCTGCACACCAACGCCCTCGACGAGGCGATCGCGCTGCCGACCGACTTCAGCGCCCGCATCGCCCGCAACACCCAGCTCGTCCTCCAGCAGGAGTCGGGCACGACGCGCACCATCGACCCGTGGGCCGGGTCGGCCTACGTCGAGCGGCTCACCCACGACCTCGCCGAGCGTGCCTGGGCGCACATCGAGGAGGTCGAGGCCGCCGGCGGCATGGCCAGCGCGATCGAGGCCGGCATCCCCAAGATGCGGATCGAGGAAGCCGCGGCCCGCACGCAGGCCCGCATCGACTCGGGCCAGCAGCCGGTCATCGGCGTCAACCGCTACGTCCCCGACGGCGACGAGCCCTTCGAGGTGCTCAAGGTCGACAACGCCGCCGTGCGCACGAGCCAGATCGCCAAGCTCGAGAGGCTGCGCGCCGAGCGCGACGAGACCGGGTGCCGTGCGGCCCTGGAGCGCCTGACCGCCGCCGCCCGTGGTGGCTCGGACGGCTCCATGGAGACCAACCTCCTCGCGCTCGCGATCGACGCGGCACGCGCCAAGGCCACCGTGGGCGAGATGTCGCAGGCGATGGAGGAGGCGTTCGGGCGCTACACCGCCCAGATCCGTACGATCGGTGGCGTGTACTCCGACGAGGCCGGCGGTGACGCCACCGTGCGCAGGGCGCAGGACCTCGTCGAGGAGTTCGCGGAGGCCGAGGGTCGCCGACCGCGCATCCTCGTCGCCAAGATGGGCCAGGACGGGCACGACCGCGGCCAGAAGGTCATCGCCACCGCCTTCGCCGACCTCGGCTTCGACGTCGACGTGGGCCCGCTGTTCCAGACGCCGACCGAGGTCGCTCGGCAGGCGGTCGAGTCCGACGTGCACGTCGTCGGGGTCTCGTCGCTGGCGGCCGGCCACCTCACGCTGGTGCCCGCCCTCCGCAAGGAGCTCGACGCGCTCGGCCGCGAGGACCTCATGATCGTCGTCGGCGGAGTCATCCCCTCGCAGGACTTCGACGACCTCCGGGCCGCGGGCGCCGACGCGATCTATCCGCCCGGCACGGTGATCTCGACCGCGGCGATCGGGCTGATCGGCGACCTGCGCGCCCGGCTCCACGGTGGTGCCGGCGCGTCCACCAGTGGCGCGTCCACGGGTGGCGCGTGACTGACGAGCTCTTCGACGGCGTCCGAGCGGGCGACCGCGCCGCCGTCGCCCGCGCGATCACGCTCGTGGAGTCGACGCGACCCGACCACCGCGAACGGGCACGGGCGCTGCTCACCGCGCTCACGGCATACACGGGTTCCGCCGTCCGGGTGGGCATCTCCGGGGTGCCGGGCGCCGGCAAGTCGACGTTCATCAACGCGATGGGGATCCGGCTCATCGACGCCGGTCACCGGGTGGCGGTCGTCGCGGTCGACCCCAGCTCGCGGCGCACCGGCGGCTCCATCCTCGGTGACCGCACCCGCATGGGTGAGCTCAGCGCCAGCGACCAGGCCTTCGTCCGGCCCAGCCCCAGTGGCCGTCACCTCGGCGGAGTCGCGCGCGCGACCCGCGAGTCGATGCTCGTGCTCGAGGCCGCCGGGTTCGACGTCGTCATCGTCGAGACGGTCGGGGTGGGGCAGAACGAGATCGCCGTCTCCGAGATGGTCGACACCTTCCTGCTGCTCACGCTCGCCCGGGCCGGCGACCAGCTCCAGGGCATCAAGCGCGGCATCCTCGAGCTCGCCGACGTCATCGCCGTCAACAAGGCCGACGGCGACGGTGAGGCGCCCGCGCGCGGCGCGGCCCGTGACCTCAGCACGGCCATGCGGCTGATGATGCCCGGCAAGGACGTGCGACGACCGCCGGTGCTCACCTGCTCCGCGCAGACCGGCGCCGGCCTCGACGAGGTGTGGGAGGCAGTCCTCGAGCACCGCGCCCACCTGACGTCCGAGGGCTCGCTCGAGGCGCGGCGCGCCCAGCAGCAGCAGGACTGGATGTGGGCGCTCGTCGACGCGCACCTCACCGACGCCGTCCGGGCCGCTCCGACGGTCAGGGAGCGACGGCAGCAGCTCGAGGCCGCTGTCCGGTCCGGAGAGCTGAGCGCCGTGGACGCCGCCAGCGAGATCCTCGCCCTCTTCGGTCACTGACGTCGGACCTCATCCGCGGGCGGGGGTGCTCCAGCCGGCGGGGGCGATGCCCCGGCGGCGGGCGAGCCACAGCAGCACCGCCGTGACGACGGCGGTCGCGACGACGTTCATCGCGGCCGACACGGGCGAGCCCTCGCTCGCGCCGTCGACGTAGGACTCCTCGATCCCACCGAGCAGGATCCCGGTGAAGAGGATGAGGAGGTTGTTGACGACGTGGAGCACGATGACCGCCTCGAGCCCGCCGGTGCGCCACGCGAGCCAGCACCCGGCCACCGCGAGCGAGCCGAGCTCGATGACGATCCACGGGTCCGCCGACCCGTGCAGCGCGACGAACACCACCGTCGACAGCACCGTGGTCACGACGAGCGCGGCGACGGGGGAGCGGAGCCACGCGCCGACGCCCTGGACGAGCCCGCCCCGGATGGCGATCTCCTCGCCGGCGGCCTGCAGGGGGGTCGTCAGCACCGTGATGACGAGGAGCCAGGCCCAGTCCTGCGGGCGGTCGAGGACCTCCTGGTCGAACACCACCCACGTCACGCCGAGGTAGGCCGCCCACAGGGGCGTCACGACGAGCAGGCACCGGCCGAGCCAACCCCAGCGCATCCGCCCCGCCACCGACAGCACCCGCCACGGGCTCCGTGCGAAACCGGCCCACAGCCCGAGGAGGGTCGCGGGGATCAGCGCGGCCAGCACGAGGTTGAGGGCCAGCGACGACACCGGGTTGACCGGGTCCACCATCTCCTCCTCGCCGTCGATCAGGCCGAACCCGAGCACGACCCCGAAGACCGCGACGGCGCAGGCGGCGAACACCGCCAGCGCCACGGCGAGGGCGACGAGGGGACGCCACCAGCGGTGGCGCGGCCCCCGCATCTGGTGCACGTAGGTCCGCGGCTCGCTCTCGGCCGCCTCGAGCGCCGCCGCCTCGGCCAGCGCACGCGCCTGCTCCTCACGCAGCGCCGCGCGTCGGCGGGCCGCCGCGACGAACTCCGGCGCCGGCTCCGTCGGCGACACCACGACCGGCATCCCGAGCGCGTGGGCCCGGTGGGCGGTCTGCCGGACCGGTTCGGCCGCAGGGCCCTGCGGCCACGCGGTGAGCCAGAGACCGTCGAACCCGTCCAGGCGGTCGCCGTGCACGTCGGCGGACGCGACCGGCCACCACTCGAGGTCGGCGGCGGCGCCCACGGACAGGGCCCGCGCCCGGTCGACGGCGACGAGGTCCTGCGGGTGGCCGGGGTCCCTCACGGCGGCGATGCGCACGGTCATGGGGCCCAGTCTTCCCGTCCACGGGAGGGGCGCCATCCACCGGACGCCGCGGACGGCATACGACCGGGGTATGCCGTGTCGGAGCGACCTGGGACCGCTCCCGGCACGATTTCGTGCTCAGGACCCGCTCCCGTAGGATGGAGCGTCGGTCTCGTGTGCTCTCGCATGCGCGACCGGACTCCCATGGTTCCACTGGTGGCCTCGCGCCGCACCCAGGGTGGGGCCAGCAACGGATTGAGAGGGTATGGCCAAGAAGGACGGCGTCATCGAGATCGAGGGCACCATCGTTGAGGCGCTCCCCAACGCGATGTTTCGCGTGGAGCTCACCAACGGTCACAAGGTGCTCGCACACATCTCAGGCAAGATGCGCCAGCACTACATCCGGATCCTCCCTGAGGACCGCGTGGTGGTGGAGCTCAGCCCCTACGACCTGACCCGAGGCCGCATCGTCTTCCGCTACCGCTGACCGGCTCGCCCGAACAGCAGCAGCACCCCGGCAGGACCCGTCACGGCCACCGCCGTGTCGGGAGGATCGACAAGACAGCAGAGGCAATGAAGGTTCAGCCGAGCGTCAAGAAGATCTGTGACAAGTGCAAGGTGATCCGCCGCAACGGTCGGGTCATGGTCATCTGCGAGAACCCGCGCCACAAGCAGCGCCAGGGCTGACCAGAGATCCAGCTCCGCCCCAGCGGCGGAGTCCCGCACGAGGCACGGCTTCGCGCACCCGCAGCACAGCATGAGAAGAAAGCAGCGCCCGACCCCCTCGAGCGTCACCTGAAGAGGTGAGCGAGGGACGTCACCCCCGGCCCGGAGGCCGGGGACCGGACCAGAGTGCCGGACCGGCGTCTGCACCAGACCTCCGGAATCCCAGAACAGGAACCATCACACGATGGCACGTCTCCAAGGAGTCGATCTGCCGCGCGAGAAGCGCGTCGAGATCGCACTGACCTACATCTTCGGTGTGGGCCGCTCCAGCTCGCAGAAGGCCCTCGCCGCCACCGGCGTCGACGCCAGCACCCGCGTCAAGGACCTCACCGACGCCGACCTCGTCGCCCTGCGCGACTGGATCGACGAGAACCTCAAGGTCGAGGGTGACCTCCGCCGTGAGGTCGCCGCCGACATCCGCCGCAAGGTCGAGATCGGGTCCTACGAGGGCATCCGCCACCGTCGCGGCCTCCCCGTCCGCGGTCAGCGGACCAAGACCAACGCGCGCACCCGCAAGGGTCCGAAGCGCACCGTCGCCGGCAAGAAGAAGGTTGGTAAGTAATGCCTCCCAAGGGCCGTATGGCTGCGGGCGCCAAGAAGGTGCGCCGCAAGGAGAAGAAGAACATCGCCGTGGGCCAGGCCCACATCAAGTCGACGTTCAACAACACGATCATCTCGATCACCGACCCCACCGGTGCCGTCATCGCCTGGGCCTCCGCCGGCCAGGTCGGCTTCAAGGGCTCGCGCAAGTCGACCCCGTTCGCCGCGCAGACCGCCGCCGAGGCCGCCGCCCGTCGCGCCATGGAGCACGGCATGCGCAAGGTCGACGTCTTCGTCAAGGGCCCGGGCTCCGGTCGTGAGACCGCGATCCGCTCCCTGACCGCTGCCGGCCTCGAGGTCGGTTCGATCCAGGACGTCACGCCCTCACCGCACAACGGTGTCCGCCCGCCCAAGCGCCGCCGCGTCTGAGCTGCTGAGAAGACGGAAAGAGAACTAGACACATGGCTCGTTACACCGGCCCCATCACCAAGAAGTCGCGACGCCTGCGGGTTGACCTCGTCGGCGGCGACAAGAACTTCGACCTGCGCCCCTTCCCGCCCGGCCAGCACGGCCGCCGCCGGATGCAGGAGAAGGAGTACCTCACCCAGCTGCAGGAGAAGCAGAAGGCCCGCTTCACCTACGGCGTCATGGAGAAGCAGTTCCGTCGCTACTACAAGGAAGCGGCGAACCGCCCCGGCAAGACCGGTGAGAACATCCTGACCATCCTCGAGTCCCGGCTCGACAACGTCATCTACCGCGCGGGCCTGGCCCGCACCCGTCGTGCCGCGCGCCAGCTCGTCACGCACGGCCACTTCGAGGTCAACGGCGTGCGCGTCGACGTCCCGTCCTACCGCGTCGAGCAGTACGACATCATCACCGTCCGCAAGCAGTCGACGGAGAAGCTGCCGATCCAGCTCGCGCGTGAGACCGTCGGCGACCGCCCGACCCCGGCCTGGCTCCAGGTCATCCCGGGCTCGCTGCAGATCCTCATCCACTCGCTCCCGGTTCGTGCCCAGATCGACACGATCCTCACCGAGCAGCTCATCGTCGAGTTCTACTCGAAGAACTGATCCAGATCGTCTTCTTGCCCGTTCGGGTCGGCGAGCGCCAGCGAGCTGACCCGAACGGGCAAGAAGACGGAAACGGGTGTGCAGAACCTGCGCGCCCGGCATACGAATGTGCTCGTCCTGACCACGTACAGAGGTGGTCCGGGCTGCCGGTCTCGCACCCGGCGTTTCACGAGGCGTCATATAGCGGTCGCCCGTGGGAAGGAAAATTCTCGTGCTCATCGCACAGCGTCCCCTCCTCTCCGAGGACGTCATCTCCGAGAACCGGAGCCGTTTCACCATCGCTCCGCTCGAGCCCGGCTTCGGCTACACGCTCGGCAACTCGCTCCGTCGCACCCTGCTCTCGAGCATCCCCGGTGCGGCCGTGACGAGCATCCGCGTCGACGGCGTGCTCCACGAGTTCTCCACGATCCCCGGGGTCAAGGAGGACGTCACCGAGATCATCCTCAACATCAAGGGCCTCGTCGTCTCCTCCGAGCACGACGAGCCGGTCGTCATGTACCTGCGCAAGCAGGGTGCGGGCGCCGTCACCGCCGCGGACATCGCCCCGCCGGCCGGTGTCGAGGTCATCAACCCCGACCTGCACATCGCGACGCTCAACGACAAGGGCAGCATCGAGATGGAGCTGACCGTCGAGCGCGGCCGCGGCTACGTCTCGGCGCAGCAGAACAAGTCCGGTGACCAGGAGATCGGCCGCATCCCGGTCGACTCCATCTACAGCCCGGTCCTCACCGTCACCTACAAGGTGGAGCTGACCCGAGTCGAGCAGCGCACCGACTTCAACAGCCTCGTCCTCGACGTCGAGACCAAGCAGTCCGTCACCCCGCGTGACGCGCTCGCCTCCGCCGGCAAGACCCTCGTCGAGCTCTTCGGCCTCGCCCGTGAGCTCAACGTCGAGGCCGAGGGCATCGACATGGGCCCCTCGCCCACCGACGCCGCCCTGGCTGCCGACCTCGCCCTGCCGATCGAGGACCTCGACCTCACCGTCCGGTCCTACAACTGCCTGAAGCGCGAGGGCATCCACAGCGTGGGTGAGCTCGTCGGTCGCAGCGAGGCCGACCTGCTCGACATCCGCAACTTCGGTCAGAAGTCCATCGACGAGGTCAAGGCCAAGCTCCACGGCATGGGCCTGGCGCTCAAGGACAGCCCGGCAGGCTTCGACCCCAGCCAGATCGCTTCCTACGACGACGAGTTCAGCTTCTCCGACGCCGACGACGCCGAGGACGCGTCGTTCGCCGAGGACGAGCAGCTCTGACGCTGACTCAACCCCCTAGGAGATAAAGACATGCCTACGCCCACCAAGGGTCCCCGTCTCGGAGGCGGCCCGGCTCACGAGCGCCACATCCTGGCCAACCTCGTGACCTCGCTGTTCGAGCACGACTCCATCACGACGACCGAGTCGAAGGCCAAGCGCCTCCGTCCGCTCGCCGAGCGTCTCATCACCTTCGCGAAGCGCGGTGACCTCCACGCCCGTCGCCGGGTCATGACGGTCGTGCGTGACAAGGGTGTCGTGCACCGCCTCTTCGTCGAGGTCGCGCCGGACATGGCCGACCGCCAGGGTGGCTACACCCGCATCACGAAGATCGGTCCCCGCAAGGGCGACAACGCCCCCATGGCGGTCATCGAGCTCGTCCGCGAGCCCGTCGCCCGCAAGGCCACCGTCAAGGAGGCCGAGGGCGCGACCAAGCGTGCCGCCAAGGAGTCCGCGGCCGCCGACGAGGCCAAGGCTGCCGACACCGAGGCCGTCGAGTCCGAGGAGCCCACCGTCGACGAGACGTCGACCGAGGCGTCCGAGACCGAGTCCACGGACACCGAGTCCACGGACACCGAGTCCGCCGAGCAGGACAAGGCCAACAAGGCCTGACCTGCCACCCGGCACACGAACGGGGCCGTTCACCTCTCGCCAGGTGGACGGCCCTTTCGTATGCCGTCGTTGCTTCGCCGTTCTGGGTCGTCGGAGTGCCCGTTCGCCGCAGTCCCATCCGCACTCGCGCGCTGCGCGCACTCGCGCTCCCGCCAGGCCCAGCCAGCGGCGAACGGGCACTCCGTCGCTCTCCAGGGCCGCTTCCCTTCCCTGGGCAACTCACTCTGCCGGGCTGGGGTGGTCGGCTCCGGCACGTCGGTTGGGTCCGTAGGCTGGGGGGGTGGACTGGACTCGGTACGACGCGGCGTTGTTCGACCTCGACGGGGTGCTGACGCCCACGGCCGAGGTGCACATGCGGGCGTGGGACGAGATGTTCAACGGCTACCTGGGCGACAAGGGGATCGACGAGCCGTACACCGACCAGGACTACTTCGACCACGTCGACGGGCGGCCCCGGTACGAAGGGGTGCGGACGTTCCTGCAGTCGCGGGGGATCGACCTGCCGGAGGGGGACCCGTCCGACGGGCCCGACCAGGAGACGGTCAGTGGACTGGGCAACCGCAAGAACGACGCGTTCAACGCGGTCCTCGCCCGGGACGGCGTGACGGCATACGAAGGGTCGATCCGGCTCCTCGACGCGCTCGAGGGGACGGGCACGAAGATGGCGGTGGTGTCGTCGTCCAAGAACGCGTCGGCCGTGCTCGAGGCCGCAGGCATCGCTGACCGCTTCCCGGTGGTCGTGTCGGGGGCCGTCGCCACCGAGCTCGGGCTCGCCGGCAAGCCGTCGCCCGAGACGTTCCTCCACGCCGCGGAAGCGCTCGGGGTGACCAAGGAGCGTGCGGTGGTGCTCGAGGACGCGACGTCCGGCGTCCGCGCCGGGCGGGAGGGCGACTTCGGGCTGGTCGTCGGGGTCGACCGGGGCGCGGGCGCGTCGGCGCTCACCGAGGCGGGGGCCGACCTCGTGGTGCGGGACCTCGTGGAGCTCCTCCCGTGACGAGCGAGGAGCTCTTCACGCATGACCCGATGGACCGTCAGCGGTTCCCGGTGGACGAGTGGCGCCTGGTGGAGACGTTCCCCAGTGACGCCGATGTGGGCGTCACCGAGACGCTGTTCGCGGTGGGCAACGGCTACCTCGGCATGCGGGGCAACCAGCCCGAGGGGCGGCCGACGGTGAGCCACGGAACCTATGTCAACGGGTTCCACGAGACGTGGGAGATCCACCACGCCGAGCAGGCCTTCGGCTTCGCGCACACGGGCCAGACGATCGTCAACGCGCCCGACAGCAAGGTCATGAAGCTCTACGTCGACGACGAGCCGCTGCTGCTGTCGACGGCCGACCTCCTCGAGTACGAACGCTCGCTCGACTTCCGTGACGGTGTCGCCCGGCGCCACCTCGTCTGGCGCACCCCCTCGGGCAAGGTCGTCCGGGTCGACACCAGCCTGATGATCTCGTTCACCGAACGCCACCTGTCGGTCATGACGATCGAGGTGACGATGCTCGCCGGCTCGGCCCCCGTGGTCATCTCGAGCCAGATCCTCAACCGCCAGGACGGGGCCGACGAGTACCTCGACGGCGGCCTCATGGCCGAGAAGGGGTGGGACCCGCGTCAGGCCGGCGAGTTCATGTCGCGCGTCCTCGAGCCGCAGGGCAACTGGAACAGCGGTCGTCGGATGATCCTGGGCTACCGGTGCGCCCGATCTCGGATGACCATCGCCGTCGGGGCCGACCACTCCATCGAGACGGCCAACAACGTCGAGGAGCTCATCGACACCGAGCCGGACCTCGCCAAGAAGGTCTACCGGGTGGACGCCGCCGAGGGCCAGCCGATCCGGATCACCAAGGCGGTCGCGTACCACACCTCGCGCGGCGTCCCCACGCGCGAGCTGTTCGACCGCTGTCGGCGCACGCTCGACCGGGTGCGTCGCGACGGCATCGCCCACCAGTTCAGGCAGCAGCGGGAGTGGGTCGACAAGTACTGGCTCAACGCGGACGTCGAGGTCGAGGGCCAGCCGGAGCTGCAGCAGGCGATCCGGTGGAACCTCTTCCAGATCGCCCAGGCCGCGGCGCGCGCCGACCAGCTCGGCGTGGGAGCCAAGGGCGTCACCGGCAGCGGGTACGAGGGCCACTGCTTCTGGGACACCGAGATCTATGTCGTCCCCTTCCTCGCCTACACCTTCCCGGTGGCGGCCAAGAATCTTCTGCGCTTCCGGGTCAACCTCCTCGACCGGGCCCGGGAGCGGGCCCGCGAGCTGGCCCAGCGGGGCGCGCTCTTCCCGTGGCGCACGATCAACGGGCTCGAGGCGTCGGCCTACTACGCGGCCGGCACGGCGCAGTACCACATCGACGCGGACATCGCGTATGCCGTTGCGCGCTACTGCGACGCCACCGGCGACACCGCGTTCCAGCGACGTGACGGCGCCGAGATCCTCGTCGAGACCGCGCGCATGTGGGCCGACCTCGGGTTCTGGCGCGTCGACGGGTCGCGCACCTTCCACATCCACGGCGTGACCGGACCGGACGAGTACACGACAGTCGTCAACAACAACCTCTTCACCAACGTCATGGCCCGCTTCAACCTCGAGCGGGCCGCGGCCGCGGTGCGCGAGCTGCGCGAGGCCGACCCGACGGCCTACGAGCGGTTCCGCTCCCGGCTCGCGCTGCAGGACGGAGAGGTCGAGGAGTGGGAGGAGTGCGCCGCCCACATGTCCATCCCCTTCGACGAGGGCCTGGGCATCCACCCGCAGGACCAGAACTTCCTCGACCGCGAGCTGTGGGACCTCTCGGCCACGCCTCCCGAGAAGCACCCGCTCCTGCTCAACTACCACCCACTCGTCATCTACCGGTTCCAGGTGCTCAAGCAGGCCGACGTCGTGCTCGCGATGCTGCTGCAGGGCAACCGCTTCACGCTCGAGCAGAAGCGCCGGAACTTCGAGTACTACGACCCGATCACCACGGGCGACTCCTCGCTCAGCGCGGTCGTGCAGTCGATCATCGCCGCCGAGGTGGGTCACCACCGGATGGCGATGCACTACTTCCGGATGGGCCTGTTCGTCGACCTCGCCGACCTGCACGACAACACCTCCGACGGCGTGCACATCGCCTCCGCGGGCGGTGTCTGGAACGCCCTGGTCTACGGCTTCGCCGGGATGCGCGACCATGGCGGGGGGCTGACCTTCGATCCCCGCCTGCCCGAGGCCTGGCCACGGCTGAAGTTCCGGATGCGCCTGCGCGACAGCCGGATCCGTGTCGAGGTCGAGCAGGAGTCGATCACCTTCACGCACGTCGACGGCGAGCCCGTGACCGTCGCGGTGCGCGGGACCTCCTACGACGTGGCCGCGGGGGAGCCGGTCCGCGTCGCGCTCGACGGCCAGGGACCGCGGCTGACCCACATCGTCCCCCGGGAGCCGTCCCCGATCGTCCGCTCCGACGGGACCGTCGTGACGGCCGGCGTCCCGACGGACTTCGACGCCCTCGACGAGGAGGCCGGATAGCCGTCGTCGCTGCGTGCCTGCGCGACTGACCCGCTCGGGCGCGTGCTTCGGCCTCGGGGGTGACCTAGGCTCCGGACCCATGACGGTGCAGCGGGTGCGGATCGACCTCGCCTACGACGGCACCGACTTCTCGGGCTGGGCGGTCCAGCCCGGTCGGCGGACCGTCGAGGGCGAGCTCTCGGCTGCGCTGACGACGCTCCTGAGGGCGCCGGAACCGGTGCGGCTCACCGTCGCCGGACGGACCGATGCGGGGGTCCATGCCCGCGGCCAGGTGGCCCATGCCGACGTCGACGCGTCGCTGTATGCCGCCGTGCCCGGCCGGTCCTCCCGCTCACCGGAGGAGGCGGCCCGCACCCGGCTGGCCGGCATACTCCCGCCCGACGTCGTCGTGCAGAAGGTGAGCCGGGCTGCCGAGGGCTTCGACGCCCGGTTCTCCGCGGTGCACCGTCGCTACCTCTACCGCATCTGTGACGACCTCGGTGCGCTCGACCCGTTGCGACGGCGGGACACGGTGGTCGTCAAGGACCGGCTGGACGTCGAGGCGATGGAGGCGGCGGCTGCGCACCTCAGGGGCCTGCACGACTTCGCGGCGTTCTGCCGGAGGCGCGAGGGTGCGACGACGGTGCGCACCCTGCTCGAGTTCACGTGGGAGCGTCAGTGGGACGGAACGGTCGCGGCCACGGTGGTCGCGGATGCCTTCTGCCACAGCATGGTTCGCGCACTGGTGGGATCCGTGGTCCCGGTGGGGCAGAGGCGTGCGGAGGTCGACTTCCCGCGACAGATCCTGTCCGCACGTGCGCGCGATCCGCGGGTCACCGTAATGCCGGCGCACGGTCTCTCGCTCGAGAAGGTGGGCTACCCGCCGGACGAGGCGCTGGCCGCCCGCGCCGAGGAGGCTCGCGCCACGCGCGTCCTGCCCGACTGAGATGGGCTCAGCGGGTGATGGCGACGTCGTCGCCACGCAGGTGGGCCCGGAAGCCGCCCTCCTGCACGGAGACCGACGTGAGGGCCATGCCCTCGGGCACGCCCTCGACGGTGTGCCGGATCGTCACGAGCTGCCGGACGAGCGCCGAGGCCGCCGAGTCCAGCCAGTCCGGACCGTCGAGGTCGATCGTCTCGGGCTCGATGACGAGCCGGCCGTCGACAGCGCGCACGGTGCCTGTCGCGCTCACCTCGACGTCACGCCCCAGGACGTTCACCCGACGGCTCAGACCCGCCAGGCCGGCGTCGGCGGCATACAGCTCCACGCCGCCACCGATCTGGGCGGCCGCGGTCTCGAACGGCAGCGTCGCGTCGATGTCCAGCCGCCCGGCCCGCAGCCCGTCGGACGTCAGGGTCACGGCGGACCCCACCGCAGTCACGTCGCGCAGGCCGCCGTCGGCCGTGGCGACGTCCGCGCTGGTCAGGCGGACGTCACGCAGCCAGGTCTCGCCGACGGCGAGGTCGGGCGGAGGGGACCCAGGGGTCGAGGCGGAGGATCGGGGAGAGGGGACGTCCGCGCCGGAGCCCGGGCTGCCGATCGACAGGACGAGCGCGAGGACCGCGACGACGAGGGCGACGAGCATCGAGACGGCCCCGAGCACGAACTGCTTCACGCGCCACATCCTGCCCTGTGTTCCTGAGGCAGACGTGTCGGTCTGCCCCGGGCACACGAGGCGAGTCGCAGGGTTCATGTAAAACGTTTTCGCAGCTAGCCTCTGCGACAGACATCCCATCCGCGGGGCCGACGACGGCAGCGCGGCACCCCGGAGGAGCAACGATGCCCAGTCCACGACGCCTGCTTGCCGTCGCAGCAGGAGCCGCAGTCGCCCTGACGCCCGTGGTGGGAGCCTCCCTCCCCGCTGCGGCGGAGACGGTGAGCGTCGCCCTCGTCGGCTCGCTCCAGGACGAGATCGGCTGCTCCGCCGACTGGCAGCCCGACTGCAGCGCCTCGGAGCTGACCCAGGTCGGTGACACGACGGCATACCGCAAGACGTTCACCGTGCCGGCCGGCACCTACGAGTACAAGGTCGCACTGGGCGACTCCTGGGCCGTGAACTACGGCGCCGGTGGCGTCCTCGACGGGCCGAACATGCCGCTCGTCCTCGAGGGGCCGGCCACGCTGGAGTTCACCTACGACCACACCACCCACGTCACGAGCCTCACCCCGACGAACCTCTCGGGCGGCACGACGTCGGCGGACGCGGAGCTCGCGCAGAGCTCGCTGCGCTCCCCGCTCACCCGCGAGCGCTTCTACTTCCTCATGGCGGACCGCTTCGCCAACGGGCGCACCGACAACGACCGCGGCGGACTCACCGGCGGGCCGCTGACGACCGGGTTCGACCCCACCCACAAGGGCTTCTACCACGGTGGCGACCTCAAGGGTGTCATCGACAAGCTCGACTACATCAAGGGCATGGGCACGACGGCGATCTGGCTCACCCCGAGCTTCAAGAACAAGCCGGTCCAGGGCAAGCCGGGCGAGGAGAGCGCCGGCTACCACGGCTACTGGATCACCGACTTCACCCAGATCGACCCGCACCTCGGCACCAACGAGGAGATGAAGGCGCTCATCGCGGCGGCGCACGCGAAGGGGATGAAGGTCTTCTTCGACATCATCACCAACCACACCGCCGACGTCATCGGCTACGAGGAGCAGCAGTACACCTACCGCTCCAAGAAGAACTTCCCCTACAAGGACGCCGCGGGGGAGGCCTTCGACGACCGCGAGTACGTCAACGAGACCTTCCCGGAGATGGACCCGGCGACGTCGTTCCCGTACACCCCGGTCCTGCGGCCGGGTGACGAGGACGCCAAGACCCCGGCGTGGCTCAACGACCCGCTGATGTACCACAACCGCGGTGACTCGACCTTCGCCGGCGAGTCCTCGACCTACGGTGACTTCATCGGCCTCGACGACCTGTTCACCGAGCGGCCCGAGGTCGTCAAGGGCATGGGCGAGATCTACAAGCAGTGGGTCGACTTCGGCATCGACGGCTTCCGGATCGACACCGTCAAGCACGTCAACCTCGAGTTCTGGCAGAAGTTCATGCCCGACCTGCTCGGGCACGCCGCCAAGAAGAACGAGGACTTCTTCGCGTTCGGCGAGGTCTACGACGGCAACCCGGCGGTCATGTCCGAGTACACGACCCGCGGCAAGCTCCAGGCCACCCTCGACTTCGGCTTCCAGCAGCAGGGCATCGACTTCGCCAAGGGGAAGCCGGCCGGCGCGCTCGCGGACTTCTTCGCCAAGGACGACTGGTACACCGACGCCGACAGCAACGCCTACCAGCTGCCGACCTTCCTCGGGAACCACGACATGGGGCGCGCCGCGATGTTCCTCAAGGAGGGTGTCACCTCCGAGGCGCAGCACCTGGCGCGGGTGAAGTTCGCCGACTCGCTGATGTTCGCCACCCGCGGCAACCCGGTCACCTACTACGGCGACGAGCAGGGCTTCGTCGGGACCGGTGGCGACCAGCTCGCCCGCGAGGACATGTTCGCGAGCAAGGTCGACGTCTACAACACCGAGGACGTCCTCGCGGGGCCCGAGGGCTCGCGCGACCGCTACGACACCACGCACCCGCTCTACGAGCACCTGCGGCAGCTGTCCGCGGTGCGCGCCAAGCACCCGGCACTCGCCGACGGTGCGCAGGTGAACCGCTTCGCGGCCGAGGGGGCCGGCATCTTCGCCGTGTCCCGCATCGACGCCGGCCAGAAGGTCGAGTACGTCGTGGCCGCCAACAACGGCAGCACGGCGTCGACCGCGACGTTCCCGACGTGGAGCAAGGGCAAGGGCGTCGTCTTCACGCCGGTCTCCGGGACCGACACGGCGGTCAAGCCGGCCGCCGACGGCTCCGTCAAGGTCACGGTGCCGCCGCTCACGGTGAGCGTGTGGCGCGCCAACAAGCCGATCAGCACCACCGGCGCTGCGCCGACCATCGAGCTGACCGCCGGGACGGGCACCGCGGTGGCCGGTCGCGCCGAGGTGGCCGCGGACGTCACCGCGAGCACCTTCGCGCAGACGACCTTCCTCTACCGCCCGGTGGGCACGTCGACCTGGCGTCCGGCCGGGACCGACGACAACGCGCCGTTCCGCATTTTCCACGACGTGGCCGGTATGCCGCTCGGCTCGGTGCTCGAGTACCGCGCGGTCGTGCGTGACGCCGCCGGGCGGGTGGCCGCAGACGGCACGTGGGCCTCGGTGGTCGCGGAGTCCACCGGCGGTTCGACGCAGGGTGAGATCGGTGACCCCCCGGCGACCCAGCCGACCGCTGTCTCCGTCCCGGGTACGCACAACTCCGAGATGGGCTGCCCGACGAACCTCGGCGTCAGCGGTGACTGGGCGCCGGACTGCGACCAGGCCCAGCTGGCGCTGGACCCGGACGACCTCATCTGGAAGAAGACCTTCACCATCACGCCGGGCCCGTACTCCTACAAGGTCGCCCACGACCGCTCGTGGACCGAGTCCTACGGTGACGGCGGCGGCAGCGCCAACATCTCGTACGAGACCGTGGACGGCACGGTGACCTTCTTCTACGACCCGCGCACCCACTGGGGCACCTCGGACGAGCAGACCGAGATCATCACCGCAGCGGGCACGTTTCAGACCGAGCTCGGGTGCCCGGCTGACTGGAGCCCCGACTGCATGAGGCCGTGGCTGCAGGACAAGGACGGTGACGGCGTCTTCACCTGGGCGACGACGAAGATCCCCGCGGCGACATACACGTTCAAGATCGCCCACGACCAGTCGTGGACCGAGAACTACGGCGAGGGCGGTGTCCGCGACGGTGCCGAGATGAGCGTGACGGTCCCGGCGGACGGGGCGACGACGAACTTCGTCTACGACTCGAAGACGCACCGCACCACCGTGACGAGCAGCGTGGTCACACCCTGACCGCCTGATCGCTTCCGCACCGGGATGCCCGGGACCGACATCCGCGTCGGTCCCGGGCATCCCGTCGTCGGGGTCAGTCGGCGTCGGTGGCGTAGCGCAGCCGGACGAGGTCCGAACCGTCCCAGCGGTGCACGTCGAGGAGCCGGAACCGTGACGGGCCTGCTGACTCGAAGGCCGGGATGCCGCCTGCCCCGACGATGCCGGGGCCGAACAGGAGGTGCAGCTCGTCGACGAGGCCGTGGGCGAGCAGGTCGTTCCACAGCACGTGGCTGCCGAACACGACGACGTGACCGCTCGCACCGCCTTCGCCCTCCCGGAGCGCCCGCACCGCGTCATGGGCGTGGGCCCGGCGCACGATGCGCGTGGTGCCCGCCCACGGCGCGGTGTCGTCGGCGGTCAGGGTGTCGGAGACCACGACCTTCTCGACCGCCCAGTTGAGCCGGGAGATCTCCCGCTCCAGCTCCGGTTGGTCCGGGTCGTCCCGGACGCCCGGCCAGTAGTCGCGGAACCCGAGGAAGCTCGTCCGCCCGAGGAGCACGGTGCCGGCGCCGCGGAGCAGCTCGACGTTGTTGTCGCTGAAGCCGTCGTCGAACGGCATGGCCATGACGTCACCACCGGGCCCGGTGAAGTGGCCGTCGAGGGAGAGGATCTGGCTGACGATGACCTTGCGCATGGTGTGCTCCTTCGTCGAGGTGAGGGGACTCACCCCTGCGACGGTGCCACCTCCGGGTCCTCGGCGCCCAGGGCCCGCGACTTCTCGCCGCGCAGCGCCGGGAGGTAGAGGAAGGCACCGAGGACGCTGACGAGCCCGGCCACGACCATGGCGGCCTGCACCGACGTCGTCGCGGCGAGCGCCCCGAGCGCCGGCGCCGCGACGGACCCGCCCGCCTGCATGACCATGGAGTTGATCGACAGCACCGTCGCGCGGTTGCGGGCGCTCGCCTCGCGGTGGAGCAGTGCGGAGTGCGGTGCGCCGCCCACGCCGTGCAGCATGTAGGTCACGAGGTAGGCGCCGACCAGCCCGACCGGGCCGAGCATCAGGCCCATCACGGCGGCGCCCAGGCCGTTGAGGACGCGGGCGGCGATCGCGGCCCGCACGACTCCCCAGCGGCGCATGGCCCGTCCGGCGACCACTGAGCCGAGGGCGAAGACCGCCCAACCGCCGGCGGCCACCGGGCCGAGCAGGGCGCCGGCGTCGGTGGTGCTGCCGAGCATCTCGGCCAGCCGGATGGGAAGCATCGACTCGAAGACCACCATGCCGATGACCCAGAACAGCTCGACGCCGACGAGCCCGGCGAGGACCCGGTTGTGTCGCAGCAGCGTCAGGCCGTCGCCGATGACCTGTGGCGTGTCCTTGGCCGAGTCGAGCGCCTGACGTGCCCGGGTCGCCTGCGACGGCTGGCGTGGCTCATGGACCATCGTCAGGGTGAGGACGAGGTGCGCCACCGCGAAGACGATGGAGACGACGATGGGGAGAGCGATGGCGCTGTCGTCCTCGAAGGGGTGCCACAGGATGAGTCCGCCGGACGCCAGCGACCCTCCGGCGATGGCGACCCCGACGACGGTGCCCTGGGCCGCGAGGGCCTGGTCGACGTCGGCCCCGGGCTCGGTGAGGTGCACGGTGTCGACGAACCAGGCCTCGAGCGGGCCGGAGTCGAGAGCGCGGTAGATCCCCAGGAAGCCCGCCGCCAGGGCGAACTGCCAGAACGTCGTCGCGGTCAGGTAGAGCACGCTCGCGACGATGTTGACCACGCCGGCGGCGACGAGGACCGCCTTGCGGCCGAAGGCGTCGGCGAACCCGCTCGTCGGCAGCTCGAGCAGCAGGACCATGATCCCCTGCGCTGCGCCGTAGGTCAGGGTCTGCTGGACGGTGAGGCCGCGTTCGAGCGCGAAGAGGGTGAACACGCCGATGACGAACCCGACGGGCAGCCAGCGGGTGGCGCTGAGCAGCAGCAGGACACGCCGGGCCGCCGCGGGGGAGAGGTGCGTGCTCACGAGTCCTCCCCGCGGGGAATCCGGTCGAGGTCGAGGGGATAGGCCACCGTGTAGACGGCCAGGCGCCGGGCGGCGGGGTTGCCCTGCCCCACCCGGCGGTAGCGGTCGACGATCTCGTCGATCTCGGCGCGCATGGCCTGCAGCTGGGCCGGCGTGGCCACGACGTAGGAGTCGTTCATCCCGGCCGCGTCGCGCCACTCGACCGGCCAGGCGGTCTCGACGTCCAGCCACTTCTCGAACTGCTCGGCGAAGTGGCGGGTGTAGTCGCGCACGAGCCAGTTGAGGGCCGTCTCCGAGTCCTCGTCGCCGGCGAAGTCGCTCGGCTCGAACTGGTGGCTCTCGGTCGCCGCACGCCAGAGGCGACGCTTGCCCTCGCCCTCCCGGGTGTCGGCGACGAGGCCGACCGACTCGAGCTTGCGGAGGTGGTAGCTCGTCGCGCCCGAGTTGGTCCTGAGGGAGGTGGCGAGGTCCGTCGCCGTCGCCGGGCCGCCCAGCCGCAGTGCGGACAGCAGCCGTGACCGCAGCGGATGGGCGAGGACCTTGAGGGACGTGGCGTCCAGCCGTATGCCGGTCAGCGGGGTGCCGTGCGCAGTCTCGTCGAGGGTCATGCGTGCACAATACCTCTGCACACTCCGTGTGCACAAGATCTGTGCACGACAATCCGTGGTGGGTATTCGTGCAGGTCAGACGCGGTTTCTGGGGTCTTCTACGGCAATTTGGGTGCTCGGGCGCCGACCCGTAAACTTGAGGACTGTTGTGCCGTGCGCCCTCTCCGGGGTGGCCCGAGAGGTGAGAACCCTGGCGGGAGCACACGGCATACCCCTGTCGTCCGGGTGGTCTCCCGCGTCAGGTTCCCGTTCCATCCACACGTTAGGTAACACCGTGCGTACCTTCACCCCGAAGTCGGGCGACATCACGCGGCAGTGGCACGTCATCGACGCCACTGACGTCGTGCTGGGGCGCCTCGCGAGCCAGACCGCGATCCTCCTGCGCGGCAAGCACAAGGCGACCTTCGCCCCCCACGTCGACACCGGTGACTTCGTCATCATCATCAACGCCGACAAGGTGGCCCTCACCGGCTCCAAGGCCGAGCAGAAGCGCGCCTACCGCCACTCGGGCTTCCCCGGTGGTCTCAAGAGCCGCACCTACGTCGAGATGCTCGACAAGTTCCCGGAGAAGGCCGTCGAGAAGGCCGTCCGCGGCATGCTCCCCCGCACCACCCTCGGTCGTGCGCAGCTGACCAAGCTCAAGGTCTACTCCGGCTCCGAGCACCCCCACGCGGCCCAGCAGCCCAAGCCCTTCGAGATCACCCAGGTGGCCCAGTAATGACCGAGAACACCTCCATCGAGTCGGACGTCGACCTCGGCACCGACGCCGACGACGTCGAGATCACCGAGTACACCTCGGAGTCCTCCGGCGACGTCGCGGGCGAGCCCACCCGTCGCCCCACCGCCTCCGCCCCCGGCGCTGCCACCGGTCGCCGCAAGCAGGCCATCGCCCGCGTGCGCATCGTCCCCGGCACCGGTGAGTGGAAGATCAACGGCCGCACCCTCGAGGGCTACTTCCCCAACAAGGTGCACCAGCAGATCGTCAACGAGCCCCTCAAGGTCCTCGAGCTCGACGGCGCCTACGACGTGCTCGTGCGCGTCCACGGCGGTGGCCCCTCCGGCCAGGCCGGCGCCGTCCGTCTCGGTGTCGCCCGCTCGCTCAACGGGGTCGACGAGGAGCTGAACCGTCCGGCGCTGAAGAAGGCCGGCTTCCTCACCCGTGACGCCCGCGTCCCGGAGCGCAAGAAGGCTGGTCTCAAGAAGGCCCGCAAGGCGCCCCAGTACTCCAAGCGCTGATCCGGCGCTTCGCGCCACTCAGCGCTTGGCTCCTCAATCGCTGATCCGGCTGCGCGCTCCTGTTGCGCGCTCCGCACCGAAGGCGGCATCCCCGTGGGGTGCCGCCTTCGGCGTGCGGCGGTAGGTTGTCTCGTCGGCCGTTCCACGGTCCACGACCCGCAGGACGAGGAAAGGCACGGCACACGCATGGCACGACTGTTCGGGACCGACGGGGTCCGAGGGCTCGCCAACGTCGACATCACGGCGGACCTGGCCCTGCAGCTGGCCGTCTCCGCGGCGCACGTCCTCGGTCGGGAGGCCCGTGAGGCCGGTCGTCGCCCCAAGGCCGTGGTGGGACGCGACCCGCGGGCCTCGGGTGAGTTCCTCGGCGCCGCGGTCGTCGCCGGCCTCGCCTCGGCCGGTGTCGACGTCCACAACGTGGGGGTGCTCCCCACGCCCGCGGTGGCCTTCCTGACCTCGGACATGGACGCCCACTTCGGCGTCATGCTCTCGGCCTCGCACAACGCCATGCCCGACAACGGCATCAAGTTCTTCGCGTCCGGCGGGCACAAGCTTCCCGATGCAGTCGAGGACGAGATCGCGGCAGGTCTGGGCGGGGAGTGGGAGCGCCCGACCGGTGCCCAGGTCGGGCGGGTCCACCAGAACCGCGCCGGGCAGGCCCGCTACGTCGCCCACCTCCTCGACGCCCTCCCCAACCGCCTCGACGGCCTCTGCGTCGTCATCGACGGCGCCCACGGGGCGGCCTCGTCCGTCTCACCGGAGGTCTTCCGGCTCGCCGGCGCCGATGTCATCGAGATCGGCACGGAGCCGGACGGCCTCAACATCAACGACGGCTACGGGTCCACCCACCTCGATCACCTCAAGCAGGCCGTCACCTCCAGGGGCGCCCACCTCGGTATCGCGCACGACGGTGACGCGGACCGCTGTCTGGCCGTCGACGCGGACGGCAACGAGGTCGACGGCGACCAGATCATGGGCATCCTCGCGGTCGCGCTCAAGGAGCGCGGGGCCCTGGCCGGCAACACCCTCGTCGCCACCGTGATGAGCAACCTCGGCCTGCTCCAGGCGATGGAGCGCGAGGGCATCACCGTCAAGCAGACTGCGGTGGGAGACCGCTATGTCCTCGAGGAGATGCGCCGCTCCGGGCACACGCTCGGTGGCGAGCAGTCGGGGCACGTCATCCTCGCGGAGCACGGCACGACCGGTGACGGCGTCCTCACCGGGCTCATGCTCGCCGCCCGCATGGCGGAGACGGGGCGCACCATCGCCGACCTGGGCACGGTGATGACCCGGATGCCGCAGGTACTCGTCAACGTCAAGGGCGTCGACAAGGCCCGCGTGGACAGCGACGAGGGCGTGCAGGCCGCCGTCGCCACTGAGTCCGCACTGCTCGACGGCAAGGGCCGGGTGCTGCTGCGCAAGTCCGGCACCGAGCCCGTGGTCCGGGTCATGGTCGAGGCCGTCACCGCGGAGGACGCGCAGGCCGTCGCCGAGCGCCTCGTCGCCGTCGTCAAGGACCGCCTCACCCTCTGACCCGCCGACTGATTGCCCCAGAACGACCGCAGGAGCCCCGAATCGGGGCTCCTGCGGTCGTTCTGGGGCAATAAGTGAGAAGGGCCGGGGCCGAGCCTGCGCCGTCGTGCTGGCCGTGCGGGGCGCGGCGACCTCAGTGGTGCGTCTCGAGCGTCGGGTCCGCTCGTGTGCCGGCTGTGTCGGCGACGTGGCGCTTGGCGTATGCCGCGTCCTCGGCTCCCGGGTCGACGTGCGTCGGGTCGAGCACGCGCTGGAGGAAGACGCGCGTGCGCTCCTCCTGCGGTTCGCCGATGACCTGGCTGGGAGCTCCCTCCTCGACGATGTTGCCCCCGTCCATGAAGATGACGCGGTCCGCGACCTCACGGGCGAAGGCCATCTCGTGGGTGACGACGAACATCGTCATGCCCTCGCTCGCGAGCCGGCGCATGACCGAGAGGACGTCACCGACGAGCTCGGGGTCGAGGGCGGACGTGGGCTCGTCGAAGAGCATGAGCTGGGGGTCCATCGACAGCGCCCGGGCGATCGCGACACGCTGCTGCTGTCCGCCGGAGAGCTGGGCCGGGTAGGCGTCGGCCTTGTCGGAGAGCCCGACCTTGTCGAGGTTCTCGCGAGCCTTGGCCTGGGCCTCCTCCTTGCCGCGCTTGAGCACGGTGGTCTGGGCCACGGTGCAGTTGTCGAGGACCGACAGGTGCGGGAAGAGGTTGAACTGCTGGAAGACCATGCCCATGTTGCGACGGATCGAGTCGATGTCGCAGTCGGGGTCGGTGACCTCGTCCCCGCCGACCTTGATCGACCCGCTCGTGGGCTGCTCCAGCAGGTTGATGCAGCGCAGGAAGGTCGACTTGCCCGACCCGGACGGGCCGATGACACACACGACCTCGCCCTGGTGGATCGTCGCGTCGAGGCCCCGGAGGACGTGGTTGGAGCCGAACGACTTGTGCAGGTCGGTGACCTCGACGACGGGCGTTCCGGTGGCGGACATGCTCAGCGCTCCTTCTTCTGACGGGCTTCCATGCGACGCACGATGAGGGACAGGGGGAGGGTGATGATGAGGTAGCAGAAGCCCGCCACGACGAGGGGGGTCAGGCTGGCGTTGTCGCTCGACAGCTGCCGCCCGTACTTGGTGAGCTCGTAGCCACTCGCCGAGAGGCCGAGGACGTAGACCAGCGAGGAGTCCTTGACGAGCAGGATGAGCTCGTTGGTCAGCGGTGGGGTGATGACCCGGAACGCCTGCGGAAGGACGATCTTGCGGGTCGCGACACCGGCCGGCATACCGAGGGAACGAGCCGCCTCGATCTGGCCCGGGGGGACCGCCTGGATGCCCGCGCGAATGGTCTCGGCCATGTACGCGGAGGCCACCAGGCCGAGGGCGACCCAGACCGTGCCGTACGGGTCGTAGGGGATGACGAACCCTTCGAAGGCGAGCGACATGAGCCCGAACGCGATGAAGACGATGATCGCCGGCAGGCCACGGAAGAACTCGATCCAGACCGTCGCGAGCCAGCGGTAGGGGGCGACGGACGACAGGCGCATGAGGGCGAGGACGGTGCCCAGGAGGAGGCCGATGACGAAGGCACCCGCGGTGTAGACGATCGTGTTCTTGAGTGCGGAGCCCACGCCCTGGGTCAGCGTGTCCCTGATCAGCTGGGGGTCGAAGAACTGCTCCCCGATCTGCGGCCAGTTCGCGGTCAGGCCGAGGGCGAGCGCCACGACGACGAGCAGGGCGTACTGGGCCCAGCGGATCCGTTGGGCGCGCTTGCGCGGGGACAGCTTCTTCTTCGCGGGAGCTTCAGTGGTGCTGCTGGTGCTCATCGGATCTCCTACCGACCTGCGGATGCTGGAACCAGAGACGCCGAAGGGCGGCGGTCCGGTCGAACCGTACCGCCGCCCTCGGCGTCGAAGGAAGGATCACTTCGGGGCGTCGACCCCGAACCACTTCTTGTAGATCTCGTTGTAGCGACCGTCGGCCTTGGCGGCCTTGAGGACCTCGTTGGCCTTCTCCGCCATCTTGGTGCCGTTGGGGTCGTCCTTCTTGAACATCAGGCCGTACTGCTCGCCGGTGTCGAACTCCTTGACGACCTCGGTCGTCGGGTTGTCCTTGGCGTAGTCGAGCAGCGGGCCGTTGTCGTTGATCGCACCGTCGACGCGGCCGGCGAGCACACCCGCGAGCTGCGTCGGCAGGTCGTCGAAGACGACCGGCGTGAACCCGTTGGCGTCCTTCTCCTTCTCGGCGAACTCCTGGCCCGTGGTGTCGGTCTGAACGCCGAGCTTCTTGCCCTTGAGGCTGGCGAGGTCGGTGACACCCGAGTCCTTCTTGACGATCAGGGCCGCCGTGGAGTCGAAGTAGGGGTCGGAGAAGAGCACGGCCTTCTTGCGCTCGTCGTTGATGGTGGTCGCGCCGTAGCCGGCGTCGCACTTCTTGGCGGCGAACGCCGCGCCGGAGGTGATGGTCGCGAACTCGATGTCGACGACCTCCTGCTCGAGGCCGAGCTCCTTGGCGACGAGGTCCATGAGGTCGACGTCGAAGCCGACGACCTTGGAGCCCTCCTTGAACTCGAACGGCTTGTAGGACAGGTGCGTGCAGGCCTTGAGCTTGCCCGACTCGATCGTCGTGATGCCGCTGGCGTTGGAGGCGGCGGGGTCGGCGTCGCCGTCACCGTCGCTGGAGCCGCACGCCGCAAGGGCGAGGGCGGAGACGAGGGCCACGGCAGCGAAGGTGCTGGCGCGACGGGTACGTGAGGTGGTCACCGGGTACTCCTTGGCAGTAGTGGACGTGGTCGACCCACGTCTGACTAGTCGCTGACCCTACCCAGCGGCGGACCGAATCGACCGGATTCGTGCGATCGGACGCCCGAATCGTGACCTGTGGGGGCAGCCCGTCAGCGCTGGTGGGCCGCGATGATCCGCGCGTACTCCTGCCCGGAGTCCTTGACGGTCCGCTGCTGCGTGTCGTAGTCGACGTGGACGATCCCGAAGCGCTTGCTGTAGCCGAACGCCCACTCGTAGTTGTCCATGAGGGACCACGCGAAGTAGCCGCGGACGTCCGCCCCGTCCTTGATCGCCCGGTGTCCCGCCTCGAGGTGGCCGTGGAGGTATGCCGTCCGGTCCGGGTCGTGGACTGCACCGTCCGCGTCGACCTCGTCCGGCCACGCGGAGCCGTTCTCGGTGATGTAGATGGGCAGCCCCGACTCCTTCGACGACCGCAGGATGATGTCGTGGTGGCTGTCAGGGGAGATCTCCCAGCCCATGTCGGTGAGCGGGGGCCGCGGGGGGGTCTCCTCGACGCCGTCGCAGCCGGGCATGGGGTTTCGCGCCCCCTCCGAGAAGCGGACCCGGGTCGGGAAGTAGTTGTTGACACCCAGGTTGTCCAGCGGCGCGCTCGTGACCGCGAGGTCGCCGTCGTGGATCCAGGAGTGGTCGGTGAGGTGCGCCGTGTCCTCGAGCATCCCGTCGGGGTAGGCCCCGTGGAAGAGCGGCCCGAAGAAGATCCCGTTGAGCGCGTTGTCGGCCCGACGGACGGCGTCGACGTCGCGCTCGTCCGGGTCGTCGGGACCGTGCACCTGGGTGGGGTTGAGCGTGATGGACACCTCGGCGCCGGGCGACAGCTCCCGGATGACGGGCACCGCCGTTCCGTGGGCGAGCGAGAGGTGGTGGGCGGCCACGAGCGCCTCGGCCGGATCCGTGTGGCCGGGAGCGTGAGCCCCGATGGCGTAGCTGAGGACCGAGGAGCACCAGGGCTCGTTGAGCGTGGTCCAGTTGGTGACCCGGTCACCGAGGGCTCCGACGACGGCGGCGGTGTAGTCGGTGAACCAGTCCTTGATGTCGCGGTCGAGCCAGCCACCACGGTCGTCGAGCACCTGCGGGAGGTCCCAGTGGTAGAGCGTGACGAACGGACGGATGCCGTTGTCGAGCAGCCGGTCGACCAGGCGCGAGTAGAAGTCGAGCCCGACCTGGTTGACCGCCCCCGTCCCGGTGGGGATGACTCTGGGCCAGGCGACCGAGAAGCGGTACGCCTGCAGGCCGAGGTCCTTCATGAGGTCCACGTCGGACTCCATGCGGTGGTAGTGGTCGCAGGCGACCTCACCGGACTCGCCACCCAGCACCTTGCCGGGGGTCGCGGCGAAGGTGTCCCAGATGCACGGCGAGCGTCCGTCCTCCGAGACGGCCCCCTCGATCTGGTAGCTCGCGGTGGCTGCTCCCCAGAGGAAGCCGTCGGGGAAGGTCGTCTGGAACGTCATGGACCCAACGTAGTGCCGCCCACCATCCTCGGGCAGGGTGATGGCATGCCACACGACGCAGTCACCACGACCCTCCACACGATCAGCGCTCCGGCCTGATGGCCGCCGTCACGATCATCGGCGGGCACGGCAAGGTCGCCCTCCGTCTCGCGAGGATCCTCGCTGACTCCGGCCACGACGTCACGTCGTGGATCCGGCGTGGCGACCAGTGCGCGGACATCGAGTCCGTCGGCGCGACGCCGGCCGTCCTCGACGTCGAGTCGATGTCGGTGGCCGACATGGCGTCGGCGCTCGCGGGCGTCGACGTCGTCGTGTGGTCGGCCGGCGCCGGCGGAGGAAGCCCCGAGCGCACCCTCGCCGTCGACCGGGACGCCGCCATCCGCTCCATGGATGGGGCCGCGCAGGCCGGGAGCCCGCTCTACGTCATGGTGTCCTACTTCGGGGCCCGCCTCGATCATGGTGTGCCGCAGGACAACCCGTTCCACACCTATGCCGAGGCCAAGGCGGCGGCCGACGCGCACCTGCGTGCGTCGGCGCTGCGCTGGGTCGTCCTCGGTCCGAGCGCCCTCAGTGACGAGCCCGGCACGGGCCTGATCGAGACCGGCTCCGGAGTGGAGAGCGGGACGGTCTCGCGCGACGACGTGGCCACGGTCGCGGCCCACGTCGTCGACCACCCCGACCTGGCCGGGTCGACCATCGAGTTCAACAACGGCGACACCCCGATCGCCGAGGCGCTCAGCCCGGCGTGACGTCGTCCCCGACGCGCACCGGTCCGGTGCGGTCGGGGATGAGCTGGATCGCGAACCACGTCTTGCCGTCCCACCGGCGGTGGCGCGCGAGCGTGCGGATCGGCTCCGGACCGGTGTCGAGGCTGCGGGGGTCGATCGTCGTCATGACGCAGCGGTCCACCGGTTTGGCCACCCGGAACCCCACCCCACCGATGCGGACGCTCGTCCAGGTGTCCTCGACGAACGGCTCGAGGTCACCGTCGATGACGACGTTCGCCCGGAAGCGCTGCTCCGGCAGCGGGTCGGGCGCGGCGTCACCGCGCTCGACCGCCGTCTCGGCCACCCAGTCCTGCAGCCGCCGCAGGGAGGCCCGGCTCGCGAGGGTCACGGGATAGCCGTCCGCGTATGCCGTGTGGTCCCCGCTCTTGCTGTGGTCCGGGTTGAGCGCCCGCTGGGTCGGGTCCACGCACCTCACCAGCCGGAGGCCGGGGGAACCCAGGACCTCAGAGAGCCAGGCGTCGGCTTCGGGGGAGACGAGCGAGCCGGTGAGGTCGTGGCGGTGCAGCCGGACGGCGACCTCCTCGCCGCTGGCCCCGTCGAGGTGCAGGTCGGGCGCGCCCGGCGCGCGCAGTCGCAGTCCCGACGTCACCTCCTCGCTCGTCTGCGGCGTGTCCGGGACGACGGAGAACAGCCGGTGCAGCTCACGGGCGGAGACGAGTGTCCTGTCGGCGTCGACCACCATCCAGCGGCGGTCACCGGCGAACCCGGCGCGTTCGACGCTCGCCGAGCCCACCGGTCGGATCGCGCAGCTCTTCACCGGGTGCACGTTGAGCGCAACGACCCTCACGGCATGCCTCCTTCGTCGGCTCGTCGCACTCAGGCGCGGTGCTCGAGCAGGCCGGTGTCGACGTCGTAGAGGAAGCCCCCGACCTCGACGGTGTCGGGGATCAGGGGGTGCGAGCGGATCGCCGCGACGTCGGCGCGCAGGGCAGCGTCCTGGTCCGGGACGACGTGGAAGCCCTGCCAGGACGCGTCGGTGCCGGCCTTCTCGCCGATGAGGGCGCGCAGCTCGACCTCGGTGTGCGCCGTCATGGCACAGCGGGTGTGGGGGACCACGAGGATGCGCTGGACGTTGAGGAGGTGCACGCCGAGGACGAGCGCCTCGAGCGCCGCCGCGGTCACGCGACCGCCCGGGTTGCGGAAGATCTTGGCGTCACCGGGGGAGAGCCCGACCATGCCGAGCGGGTCGATGCGGGAGTCCATGCATGTGACCACGGCGACCCCGCTGTGGGCGATGCCGTCGAAGCCGCCGAGCGTGAACCGCTCGGCGAAGGCGGCGTTGGCGGTCAGGAGGTCGTCGAAGGCGGCGGTGGGAGGAGGGTTCTCGTTCACGTCGGTCCTCATCGGTCGGTGGCGGAGGGGAGCTCGTCACGGGTGGGGGCGTAGGCGCCGGCGTGCACGACGGTGACGGCGCTCGAGGACATGGCCCGGTCGATGGCTCCGGCGACATCGGCCAGCCCGGCCTCGGCCAGGCGGGTGCGTGCCTCGGCGCCGCCGAGCAGCCCGGCGTCGAGCAGGCCCGAGACGAGGCCGGCCATGAACGAGTCCCCGGCGCCCACGGTGTCGGTCACCCGGTCGACCCGTGCAGGAGCGGCAGCGACCTCGCCGCTGGAGCTCACGCGGTAGGTGACGCCGTCGCCGCCCCGGGTGACCACGACGAGCCCGGGACCCAGCCCGCCCCAGGCCGCCATGACGTCGGGAAGGGACTGACCGGCATACAGCCACTCGACGTCGTCCTCGCTGGCCTTGACGACGTCGCTGAGGGCGATGAGCCGCTCCATGTGCGAGCGCACCCCGTCGGCGTCGCCCATGATCGTGGGGCGGGCGTTGGGGTCGTACGAGATGGTGGCGTGCGCGCGGCCGTCGCGCAGGGTGTCGGCGACGACCGACGCACCCGGGGTGAGCGTGGCGGCGATGGACCCGGTGTGGACGTGCGCGAACCTCTCGAGGCGGTCGACCGCCCGCAGGTCCCAGTGCAGGTCGAAGTCGTACTCCGCAGCCCCCGAGTCGTCGAGGGTCGCGATGGCGGTGGAGGTGGGGTGGTCCCCGGCGTCGAGGTTCTCGATGGCCACGCCCCGGTCGGTGACGTGGCCGCGGCAGCGCGTGCCGTGGGCGTCGTCGCCGAGCGAGGTGGCAAGGACGGTGTCGTGGCCGAGCCGCGCCAGGCCCATGGCGACGTTGGCGGGTGAGCCGCCGACGTGCTCGCTGACCATGCCGTCGGGGGAGTGCACGATGTCGACGAGCGTCTCGCCGACGACGAGGACCTGTGGGGTCGCGGCCATGTCAGCCGTCGCCCTTCGGCAGTCCCGCCGTGCGGTCGAGCACGTGGTGGCTCTCGATGACGCGGACCGTCCCCGACTTGCTGCGCATGACGATGGAGTTCGTCGTCGCCCGGCCCCGGGAGTAGCGCACGCCCTGGAGGAGCTCACCGTCGGTGATGCCGGTGGCGACGAAGAAGCAGTTGTCGGAGGTGACGAGGTCCTCCGTGGTCAGCACCGTGTCGAGGTCGTGGCCGGCGTCCAGCGCCTTCTGCCGCTCGTCATCGTCCTGGGGCCAGAGGCGGCCCTGGATCACGCCGCCCAGGCACGTGATCGCGCAGGCCGTGATGATGCCCTCGGGTGTGCCGCCGACGCCGAGGAGGAGGTCGATGCCCGTGGTCTCGCGCGCGGCTGAGATGGCACCTGCCACGTCACCGTCGGAGATGAACTTGATCCGGGCCCCGGCGTCGCGGACCTCCTGGGCGAGGGCCTCGTGGCGGGGCCGGTCGAGCATGACGACGGTGACGTCCTGGGGTCGCTCCTTCTTGGCACGGGCGATCCGGCGGACGTTCTCGGCCGGGGGGAGGCGGATGTCGACGACGTCGGCCACCTCGGGTCCGGCGACGAGCTTGTCCATGTAGAAGACGGCGCTCGGGTCGTACATCGTGCCGCGGTCGCTCACCGCCATGACAGCGATGGCGTTCGGCATGCCCTTGGCGGCCAGGGTCGTGCCGTCGATCGGGTCGACGGCGACGTCGACCTCCGCTCCCGAGCCGTTGCCGACCCGCTCACCGTTGAAGAGCATCGGGGCGTTGTCCTTCTCGCCCTCGCCGATGACGACCGTCCCGCGCATCTCCACCGTGGCGATGAGGGCACGCATGGCCTCGACGGCAGCACCGTCGGCGCGGTTCTTGTCACCGCGCCCGACCCACCGGCCACCGGCCATCGCGGCCGCCTCGGTGACCCGGACGAGCTCGAGCGCGAGGTTGCGGTCGGGGACGTTCATGGACGGGGCGTCGGGCATCGTGGACCTGTCTTCCTTGACCGGGTGCGGCGTGGCGTGGTGAGTGCCGTGTCTGCGCGACGACTCTAGCGCCGACCCGATGGCAGGATTCCTGCGGTCATCAGCGACCATGGAGGGGTGAGCACGACGCCGACCCCGAGCCGCTACTCCATGGGATCGAACGCGAATATGGTGCGTTCCTTGGTCGTCATCGGCGCGCTCATGGCGGTCATCTGGTTCATGACCCCGCGGGTCAACACCCTCGGCGGGCCCACGGTCGACGTGCACGGCACGGCCCTCACCGTCGCCCGGGACAGCGGGTGGCCGATCTCGGAGGCCGTCGACCTCCCGGAGGGCTGGAGGACCACGAGTGCCCGCTACGTCAGGAGCACCGACGGGCTGATGACCTGGCACGCCGGCTACCAGGCGCCGTCCGGCAACTACGTCGCCGTCGAGCAGACCCGTGACGCCACCCGTGGCTGGGTCGAGGCCCAGACCAACCGGGCACGCCGCGTCGGCGAGCTGCAGGCCGCCGGCATCACGTGGCTGAAGTTCGAGCGGGGCGCCAAGGTCCAGAACAGCCTGCTCGACCGGCGCACCGAGTCCGGGGAGCTGACGACCCTGCTCACCGGCACAGGCACCTTCGAGGAGCTGGCCTTCGTCGCCGAGCGCCTCGAGCCGGTCAACCCCTGACGGCGCGGTCCGTCAGTCGCTGAGCCGGGCCTCGGCGTCGTCGAGCCACTGGGCGCAGTGCGCGGCCAGGGCTTCGCCGCGCTGCCACAGGCCCATGCTGTCCTCGAGTCCGACCTGTCCGTTCTCGAGCCGGGCGACGATGTCGACGAGCTCGTCACGAGCCGCCTCGTAGCTCATCTGCGGGACGTCGGTGTTGGCATCGGCGCCGTCGGCTCCGGCAGCAGCGCCGGGGGCGCTCGGAGCGCTCGCGGTGTCGTCCGGGCCGGGCGGGGAGATGTCCTTGGCCATGTCGAGCACCCTAACCCGCGGTCCGGACGCCGAAGTCGCCTCGGGCGACCGTCACCCGCAGCAGCTCGTCGACGTCGAGCACGTGCGGGTCGGTGACGATGTCTCCCGGGACACGCTGGACGATCGCGTAGCCGCGGTCGAGGGTCGACTGGGGCGAGAGCGTCCGCAACTGTGCGCGCAGGTGCGTCACGCCGTCCTGGTGCCGGTGCAGCTGGGCCTCGGTGCGGCGCCGGGCGCGGGCGCGCAGGGCTTCGACCACCTCACGCTGCACCCGCACGAACGCTCCCGGGTCGGCCAGCACCGGTCGGGTGCGCAGCTCGACGAGGCGGCGGCGCTCGTGGTGCAGCCGGGCCTGGACCGCGCGGCGACCGCGCGTGCGGGCCGCCACGACGAGCTGGTGCTCGCGCTCGGCGTCGGGGACGATCGCCTTGGCGGCGTCGGTGGGCGTGGAGGCCCGGTGGTCGGCCACCAGGTCCAGCAGCGGAGAGTCGACGTCGTGGCCGATCGCGCTGACGACGGGTGTGGACGCCGCCGCCACGGCGCGCAGCATGGCCTCGTTGCTGAAGGGGAGCAGGTCCTCGACGTTGCCGCCGCCGCGCGCAATGACGATGACGTCGACGTCCGGTATGCCGTCGAGCTCGCCGAGCGCCTGGGTCACCTCGGTGACGGCCGTCGACCCCTGGACCGCCACCTGGCGGATCTCGAAGCGCGCACTCGGCCACCGGCGGCGCGAGTTCTCGACGACGTCCTTCTCCGCGGCGCTCGCCCGTCCGCAGATGAGCCCGATGCGCCGGGGGAGGAAGGGGAGGGGCCGCTTGCGGTCGGCGTCGAACAGCCCCTCGCTGGCGAGGTTGCGCTTGAGGTACTCGATGCGGGCGAGCAGCTCGCCCACGCCGACCGGCCGGATCTGCCGCCCGTCCATCGTCAGGGTGCCGCGCTGGGTCCAGAAGGAGGGTTTGGCCTGGACGACGACGCGAGCGCCCTCACGGACCGGCGCGGCCATGGCGTCGAGGGCGTTGACCTGGATCGAGACCGACAGCGACATGTCGACGTCCGTGTCGCGCAGGGTGAGGTAGGCGGTGCGTGCACCCGGGCGCCGGTTGAACTGGACGACCTGCCCCTCGACCCAGACGACCGACATCTTGTCGACGTAGTCGGCGATCTTCATGCTGAGCAGCCGCACCGGCCACGGCGCCTCGGCCGTCGTGTCACCCGCCCGTTCGGGCAGGGCGGGACGCTCAGGTGTGCTGCTCACGGCGCCCACTCTAGGAGCGGGCGGTGTCACCGGTGCCGGGCCGTCGGACGGCGCACAGGGGAGGCCCAGCCGGCCCGCCTACGATGGGACGCATGACCGCCACGACTGACCAGGCCACCAAGCGGGTCCTGCTCGCTGCCCCGCGCGGCTACTGTGCGGGCGTGGACCGGGCCGTCGTCACCGTCGAGAAGGCCCTCGACCTCTACGGCGCCCCCGTCTACGTCCGCAAGGAGATCGTCCACAACAAGCACGTCGTGACGACGCTCGAGAAGCGGGGCGCCATCTTCGTCGAGGAGACCGACCAGGTGCCCGAGGGCGCCACCGTCATCTTCTCGGCCCACGGCGTCGCCCCGGTCGTGCACGAGGAGGCCAAGGCCCTGAGCCTGCGGACCATCGACGCCACCTGCCCCCTCGTCACCAAGGTGCACCGCGAGGCGGTCCGCTTCGCCAGCGACGACTTCGACATCCTGCTCATCGGCCACGAGGGGCACGAAGAGGTCGTCGGCACCGCCGGTGAGGCGCCGGAGCACATCACCCTCGTCGACGGTCCTGACGACGTCGACACCATCACGGTCCGCGACCCCGAGAAGGTCGTCTGGCTGTCGCAGACGACGCTGTCGGTCGACGAGACCATGGAGACCGTCCGCCGGCTGCGCGAGAAGTTCCCGCTGCTGCAGGACCCGCCCAGTGACGACATCTGTTATGCCACCCAGAACCGACAGCTCGCCGTCAAGCGCATGGCCCCCGACTGCGACCTCATGATCGTCGTCGGCTCCCGCAACTCCTCCAACTCCGTCCGTCTCGTCGAGGTGGCCCTCGAGCACGGCTCACGCGCCGGCCACCTCGTCGACTACGCCGACGAGATCGACCCGTCGTGGCTCGACGGTGTTGCCACCGTGGGCGTGACCTCGGGGGCATCCGTGCCCGAGCTCCTCGTGCGCGGCGTCCTCGACTTCCTCGCCAAGCGCGGCTACGAGGACGTCAAGCCGGTCGTCGCGGCCGAGGAGTCGCTGATCTTCTCACTGCCCAACGAGATCCGCCGCGACCTCAAGGCCGCGGGGCTCTCGGACAAGATGCGCCACGACGGGTCGTTCGCCGAGGCAGGCTCGCTGCACTGACCGAGCCCGTCCCGGAGCCGCCCCCGACGGATGACGTCGAGCCGGGCCCCGCCCCCCGGCGGTCAGACGGCGCGGTCGTCGCCCTTCAGCCGGTGCGCCGGCTCCGGTGCCGGCGCGTCGAACAGCAGGTCGGGGCGCTCGTCCTCGGCGCCCACCGCCTCGAGCAGCTCGATCGCGGTGAGGACGCGAGGCCCGGTCTCGACGGGAACGAGGTGCGGGAGCTCGTCGCTGACGACGTCGAGCTCCTGCATGCGCCGGGCGGTGACGAGCACCCTGGACTCCAGGGCACCGACGAACTGGTTGTAGCTCTCGACGGTGGCGTGCAGCGACCGCCCCATCTTGGCGGCGTGGGTGCCGAGCGTGGACAGCCGCTTGTAGAGCTCCTGACCGAGGGCGAGCAGCTCGCGGGCGCTCGTCGAGAGCGAGTCCTGCTGCCAGCCGAACGCGACCGTGCGCAGCAGGGCCAGGAGCGCGCCCGGCCCCACGAGCACCACCCTCGACGTCATCGCCCGCTCGTGCAGGCCGGGATCGGCGGCCAGCGCGGCGGCGAGCATGGCGTCGCTGGGGACGAAGCAGACGACCATCTCGGGCGAGGAGTCGAACGCGGACCAGTAGTCCTTGGCGGAGAGCGCGTGGACGTGCTGGCGCAGGGCGGTGGCGTGCTCGCGCAGCAGCTGGGTGCGCTCGTCGTCGGCGAGGTCCTCGGTCTGGGCGTCGAGGAAGGCGCTCATCGGCGCCTTGGCGTCGATGACGAGCGAGCGGCCGCCCGGCAGCCGCACGACGACGTCGGGGCGGACGTCGCGGTCATGGCGGCTGCGGGCGCGGACCTGCTCCTCGAAGTCGCAGCGCGCGAGCATGCCCGAGGCCTCGAGGACGCGGTGCAGCTGGACCTCCCCCCAGGACCCACGCACCGACGACGAGCGCAGCGACCCGGCCAGCGACTGGGTCTGCCGGCCGAGGTGCTGCGCCTCCGACTCCACCCTGCCCATGACGGCCCGGAGCGCGCCGAACTGCTCGACCCGGTCGCGCTCGAGCACCCCCACCTGGTGCTCGACCCGGCCCAGGGCGTCGCGCAGCGGCGCGAGCAGGGAGGCCGTCTCGAGGTCCTCGGCGAGCGAGGCCTCGAGGTCCACGACCCGCTCGCGCAGCAGGTCACGCTCGGTGGCCGCGGACGCCGCGCGGACGGCATACGTCGAACGGAGCAGGAGGAAGGCCACGACGGCACCGATGACGATGCCGGTGACCAGCGCGATCCAGGGGTTCATGGGTGACACCGTGCCAGCGGGGACCGACAGAGAGCGGGAGGTTAGCCTCGGGACATGGCTGACAGCGGGCGATCGTTCATCCACGTCCTCAACGACCGCCTGCCGCGCAAGCGCAACATCGCCCAGGGCCTGCTTCGCAACGAGGACGGCGAGGTCCTGCTGTGCGAGCTCACCTACAAGGCCGAGTGGGACCTGCCCGGCGGGGTGGTCGACCCCAAGGAGTCGCCGGCGGCCTGCGTCGTGCGCGAGATCAGCGAGGAGCTCGGGGTCAGCGTGGGCATCGACTCCCTCATCACCGTGAACTGGCTGCCGCCGTGGCGGGGCTGGGACGACGCGGTGCTCTTCCTCTACGACCTCGGGACGGTGCCGCGCTCGTTCACCGACGACCTCACGCTGCTCAAGCGCGAGCTCAAGGCCGTCCACTGGGTCGCACCGGAGGACGTCGCCGCGCACGTGGCGCCCTACAACGGGCGGATGTTGGAGCGGGTGCTCGGAGGCGAGCAGGCGGCATACCTGGAGAACAGCGACGTGCCCGGAGGGATGGGGTGACGGCTGGTCGCTTCGCCGGTCTCCTGGCCGCGATGCTGCTGGCCGCCCTCGTCCTCGTCTGGGTGTTCGTCAGCCTCGCCGCCGTGGCCTACGCACTGAGCCAGGGCGACGGCCGGGCGGCGACGAACCATGCACTCTTCGCCGCTGTGGGCGTCGCCATCGGCGCTGCGGCGACGTGGGCCGTCCGTCGCGTGGCGAGGGCGACCCGCGAGCGCGACTAGACTCCTGTCCCCGTGGCACTCACCATCGGAATCGTCGGGCTCCCCAACGTCGGCAAGTCGACGATGTTCAACGCCCTGACCAAGAACAACGTCCTCGCCGCGAACTACCCGTTCGCGACCATCGAGCCGAACGTCGGTGTCGTGCCGCTGCCGGACGACCGGCTGGCTCGCCTGGCCGAGATCCACGGGTCCGAGAAGATCCTGCCGGCCACGGTGTCGTTCGTCGACATCGCCGGGATCGTCCGGGGTGCGTCCGAGGGCGAGGGTTTGGGCAACAAGTTCCTCGCCAACATCCGTGAGGCAGACGCGATCTGCCAGGTCGTGCGCGCCTTCGAGGACGGCGATGTCGTCCACGTCGACGGCAAGGTCTCGCCCGAGTCCGACATCGAGACGATCCACACCGAGCTGGTCCTCGCCGACCTGCAGACCCTCGAGAAGGCCGTCGTGCGCCTCGAGAAGGAGGCGCGGATCAAGAAGGAGTCCAAGCCCCTGCTGGACAACGCCCTCGCGGCGCAGAAGGTCCTCGAGGAGGGGACGACCCTGTATGCCGGCGGGCCGGCTGCCGGTGTCGACCTCGGCGAGGCGCGTGCGCTGGGGCTGCTGACGACCAAGCCGTTCATCTACGTGTTCAACCTCGACGAGGACCAGCTCACCGACGACGCGCTGCAGTCCTCGTTGCGCGAGCTCGTCGCGCCCGCGGACGCGGTCTTCCTCAACGCCAAGCTCGAGATGGACCTCATGGACATGTCGCCCGAGGACGCCCAGGAGATGCTCGAGGGCTTCGGTGCGACCGAGTCGGGGCTCGACCAGCTGGCGCGCACCGGGTTCCACACGCTCGGGCTGCAGACCTACCTCACGGCCGGGCCGAAGGAGTCGCGGGCGTGGACCATCGGCCGGGGCTGGACCGCCCCCCAGGCTGCCGGCGTCATCCACACCGACTTCCAGCGGGGCTTCATCAAGGCCGAGATCGTGTCGTTCACCGACCTCGACGCGGCCGGCTCGATGGCGGCGGCCAAGGCGGCGGGCAAGGTGCGCATGGAGGGCAAGGAGTACGTCATGCAGGACGGCGACGTCGTGGAGTTCCGCTTCAACGTGTAGGCGCTCCGAGGCAGATTCTTCAACTGCCCACGGGGGGCCCGCTCCCCTTCATAGGATCGCGGCATGGTCCGGGCCGGGGTGTTCGACGCATCCGGCGCGCGCAGGTGGCCGGCGCTCGCGGGAGTGCCTGCGACCACCGCGGGGTGGTTGGTCGGTGTGCTCGTCACGGCGCTGATCCTGTGGAGCCCGTACGTGAACTACGGGTTCCGCAGCCCCTCGTTGCACCTTGTCCTCGACACCGCCGATGCCTGCATCGCCCTGTTGGTGGCCTACCTCGTGCATGGACGCTTCGTCCGGCGCGGCCGCTGGCAGGACCGCTTCCTCGCCCAGGGGCTCGTCCTGCTCGCTTTTGCGAGCATCGGCCTGACGTCCCTGGTGGGGCGCATCCCCGACGTGCCAGCCGGAACCCTCGACATCTGGCTGCCCGTCACGGTCAGGCTCGCCGGCGCCCTCTGCATCCTGGTGGCTGCGCTCTCCGGTGACCGCCCGATCCGGGGGGTGTTCGCCCAGACCCACGCGTGGCTGCTGCCGCTGCTGCTCATCATCGTGGTGTGGTCAGGGCTTTGGCTCGCCCGGTCCGACCTGCCGGTGGCCTTCGACCTGGCTTCCGTCACGAACGCCAGCGCCCCTCCACTGCTCACGGGCCATCCCGTCCTGCTCGTCGCGCAGGGGCTCGCCGCGCTGTGCTTCTTCGTCGCCTCGATCGCCTTCGCGTCGCAGTCCGCTCGCCGCGAGGACGAGCTGCTCCGCTGGCTGGGACCGGCGTTCGCCCTGGCCGCGTTCGCGCGGGTGAGCTACCTCCTCTTCCCGTCGCTCTACACCGACTGGCTCTACACCGGTGACTTCCTGCGTACCGGGTGCTACCTCCTGCTGCTCGTCGGCGCAGGCCGTGAGCTTCGGCAGTACTGGACGGCGCAGTCACGCGCCGCGGTGCTCGAGGACCGCCGCCGTCTGGCCCGCGAGCTGCACGACGGGGTCATCCAGGAGCTGGCCTACATCCGCGCCGAGAGCCATGGCCTCCCCGCCGACCTGCCTGCGGGGGACCGGATCATCGCCGCCTGCGACCGCGGGCTGGACGAGGCACGGGCCGCAGTTCAGGCGTTGGGGCGACCGACGGACGAACCGCTGGGCTTCGTGCTCCACCGAGCGGCGCGGGAGATGGCCGAGCGCTACCAGGTGAACCTCGAGGTGGACGTCGACGACTCGATCAACGTGCAGGCCCACCAGCAGCACGCCCTCATGCGCATCACGCGCGAGGCGGTGTCCAACGCCGTGCGCCACGGGAAGGCCCCCCGGATCCAGGTGAGGCTGGCGCAGGGTGACAACCGGCGCTGCCTCGTCGTCCAGGACGACGGGCAGGGGTTCGACCCCGACCGCGCCCGGGCGGACAACGCCGGCTACGGCCTCGTCAGCATGCGCGACCGCGCTCTCAGCCTTCCCGGGTCGCTGGACATCGCCTCCGAGCGTGGCAGCGGGAGCACGGTGACGGTCACGTGGTGACAGGGAAGCCGGTCCGACTGGTGATCGCCGACGACAACGCCCGGATGCGGGACCAGGTCCGTCGAGCGCTCGAGGCCGGGGGGTGCGAGGTCTGCGCCGAGGGGGCCAGCGCCGAGGATGCGGTCGCCCTGGCACGTGAGCACCGGCCGGACGTCGCCCTCCTCGACATCCACATGCCCGGCAACGGCATCAGCGCCGCGCAGCAGATCAGCCGCAGCCTGCCGGACACCGCCGTCGTCATGCTCACCCAGTCGACCGAGGACGACGACCTTTTCGACGCGCTTCGGGCCGGTGCCGCGGGCTACCTGCTCAAGGGAGCCGACCCTGAGACGTTGCCCGAGACCCTTCGCGGAGTACTGCGAGGAGAGGCGGCGATGTCGCCGGCCCTCGTCATGCGCATCATGCAGGAGTTCCGTGGCCCGTCGCGCCGCAAGTTCCTCCGCAAGTCCGCGGCCGCCGACAAGCTGAGCGCCCGCGAGTGGGAGGTCATGGAGATGCTCGGCCAGGGACTGTCCACCGACGACGTCGCCAAGCGGCTGTTCGTCTCGCCCACCACCGTGCGTGTCCACGTCTCGACGGTGCTGCGCAAGCTCAGGGTGAAGGACCGGGAGAGCGCGCTGCGCCTGCTGAGTGCGGGTGCGGACAGCTCCGCGCACGAGGACTGACGCCACCCTTTTCGTATGCCGTGCGGCCCTGCGGGGCGTCTGGGCGGGGTTTTCGTCGCCACGGAGCGTTCAAAGGTCTGAACATCGGGCTGCGTTCAGGTCTTTGAACACTCAAACGGTCACGAGCACCTGTCAACCCTTCCTACGGTTGGTGACGAGGGGCAGCCGACCAGGTCCTGCCCAAGTTAATCGGGAGAGAATCCACATGTCGTCTTCACGGGTTGCCAACGTCGGATCGGGTGTCGAGGGGAAGCGCGGGCCGAGCCGGACGCTCGCCGCGCTGGTCGTCTCGGCCGCGTTCGGTGCGCTGGCCTTCACCGCTCCGGCGGCCGCGAGCACCACCACCACCACTGGTGGGATCTGCAACGGCGTGGTCAACCAGTTCTCGCACCGCGGCACCGTGCAGGAGAACCTGCTGAAGGCGGCCGCGCGGAAGAACGCCGCGGTCATCACCCAGCTGCAGGCCGAGAAGGCGACGCTCACCACGCAGGCGAACACCCTGAAAACGCAGATCGACACCGCGAATGCCGAGATCGAGCGGCTGACGCAGCTGGAGCTGGCGCTCGACGCGCAGGTCCAGGCCGCGACCGACGCCCTCGCGGACGCGACCCAGCAGTACGACGACACGGTCACTGCCATCGCCGACGGTGAGCAGGCCTTGGCCGGTCTCGTCGAGTCGCGTGACGGAGTGGCGGCGCTGCTGACGCCGCTGCAGGAGCAGCTCGCGGCCACGAGGGCTGCGCAGGCGGAGCTGCAGGATCGGGCCGATGCTGTCCAGAAGTTGGTGGACGACAAGCAGGTGGACATCGACGCGGCCAACGTGCAGCTCGAGACTCTCGAGGCGGCTGCCCTGCAGGCCTCCCGCGACCTGGCCGCCAAGAACACGGCGATCAGCGAGGCCCAGGGTCAGCTGGTGACGCTCGAGGGCGTCGCAGAAGACGCCCTCACCGCCGCCAATGCCGCCGCGCAGGCGGTCAGGGACGCCGAGGCCGAGCTGCAGCGCCTGGAGGGTCTGGGGACCGCGGCGCAGGCTGAGCTGGACGCCCAGAAGGCAAGGGTCAATGCCGCCAACGAGACGCTCGACGAGCTGCAGGTCACCTCCGACGCTGCCGCCGACGTCGTGATCGTGAAGAACGGGGAGATCCTCGCAGCGCAGCAGGAGCTGACCGCGCTGCAGGGCGTCGCCAAGGAGGCCGCCGACGACCTCGCCGCGAAGGACGAGGCCATCGCTCAGGCTGGGCGCGACCTCCTGGTCCTGCAGGCCGACGCGAAGAAGGCCGCCGACGCCGTCGCTGACAACTCCCTCGCAACGGAGAGGGTGGCCGGTGAGATCACCGCCCTCGAGAAGCAGGTCGCCGTCAAGAACACGGCGATCACGGCGAAGCAGGGCGAGATCAAGAAGGCGCAGGACGAGCTGAAGGCGCTGGAGGCCGAGAAGACCAGGCTGCAGGACGAGATTGTCGTTGTGAACCAGAAGATCCTGGACGAGAAGGCCCCCGGCCAGGTCAAGAAGCTCGAGGTGGACCGTGCGCTGCTGGAGGCCCAGCTCAACACGGTGAACGCCCAGATCACCGACAAGAACTCGGCCATCTCCGGGCTGAACGGGGACCTCACCAAGCTGCAGTCTGACATCAACGGGCTCAACGCGGAGCTGGCGAAGAAGAAGCTCGAGAGCGCCGCGCTGCAGCAGCAGGCGGCCCCCCTGCAGGCCACGCTCACCGCGGCGAACACGGCGGTGACGACGAAGCAGGGTGACATCTTCACCCTGACCAGTCAGCTGCCTGCGCTCAGGACGGCCGTGGCCGACGCGGACGCGGCGGTCAAGGCGCAGCAGAGCGAGCTGGAGAGGCTCAATGGTCAGCTGCCGGCGCTCCAGGACGCTGCCAAGACGGCCGCGGCCGCGGTCACCGCCCAGGAGCAGGTCGTCGCCGACCTCGAGGCTGCGTTGCCCCGTCTGACCGAGGGCGTCAAGGAGGCGCAGGCCGACATCGACGCCCAGAAGCTCGTCCTTGCGGGCCTGAAGGACAAGCGCAACGACGCCGACACCGCCTTGGCCGCCGCCAACCAAGCTGTCACCGATCAGAAGGAGCTGATCGAGGGCCTGCAGGCAGAACTGCCCGCACTGGAGAAGGCCGTCGCCGACGCGAACGCCGCGCTCGCGGCCAAGCACGCTGAGCTCACCCAGCTCAGCCAGGACATGGACAAGCTAGTTGCCGACCTCGGCATCCTCAACGGTGGAATCACCACCAAGGAGACCGAGATTCTCGCCCTGCAGGCCAGGGTCAACCCGCTGCTCGAGCAGCTCAACAGGCTGAACGGTGAGATCACCGCGCAGGAGACGGCGCTCAAGGGCCTCCAGGCCGAGCTCACCACGCTTGACGGCAAGGTGACCGCCGCCAAGACGACGCTCACCGCCCTCGAAGCCACCAAGAAGCAGAACAAGGACGCTATCGCCACGCAGAAGAACACCGTGACCTACCTCCAGGCTCAGCTGGGTGACGTGCAGAACAAGATCAAGGCGATCGACGCGACAATCACCCTGGGCGGCTGCGTCGCCTGATCAGCCCAGGACGTCACAAAGACGGACGATCCGGAGGGCCCGAGGCGGACACCTCGGGCCCTCCGGCCATTCCCGCACGTGAAAGCGTGAGCCAGAGGAGGATCCGGTGTCCGCGACAGAGCACCGCACCGCGGCAGGTCACCCCTCCGCATCCACATCCTCTTGCCCCACTTGGTGCGTCAGCCGTCATGGTGTCCACCTTGGGGAGGAGAACTGGGTCCACACCGGTGAACCACTCCTGGTGGCGGACGGCATACGGGCTGTGGTCGTCATGTCCGTCGATCCCGACACGGGCACCGCGGACGGTCCCTATGTCCTCATCGGCGCACACGAGTACACCTTGGCCGAGGCGAGAGCGCTCTGGGGCGCGCTTCTCGCCGCGGTCGACCAGGCTGTTCCACCGCCTCACTTGAGCATCGCCCGGGAGGCCATGCCGTAGGTCCGGCTCAGGCGGAGCTGTTCTTGAGGGCGGCGAGCCGGGCCTCGACCTCCGCGTCGTCGCCCGAGTCGTCCAGCTCGGCGAACTGGTCCTCGAGCGTCGTGGCCTGCGCTTCGGCGCGTCCCTGCACCATGGCCTCCTGCGAGCGAATCCGGTCCTCGAAGCGGGAGAGCTCGCTGGTCGGGTCCATGACGTCGATGGCGCTCAACGACTCCTGCACCTGCGACTGCGCCTCGGCGGCGCGCGAGCGCGCGACGAGCTGGGACCGACGGTTCTTGAGGTCCTCGAGCTTGGTGCGCATCACGGTGAGTCCGGCCTTGAGCTGGTCCACCGTGGCGTTCTGCTGGGCGATCCGCGGCTCGGCCTCGGTCACCTCCCGCTCGTAGCCCAGCTGCCGGGTCAGCGCGACCTTGGCGAGCCCGTCGAACTTGTCCGCGCCCGCGGTGTCGCCGGACGTGCGGAGCTCGTCGGCCTTCGCGGAGGCAGCGGCGGCCTTGCGGCCCCACTCCTGGGCGGCCTCGCGGTCGATCCGCAGGTCCTCCTCGGCCATCCGGGTGTTGGCGATGGTCGTGGCCACGGCCTCCTCCGCGTCGGCGATGGAGTTGGTGAAGTCGGTGACCAGCTGGTTCAACATCTTCTCGGGGTCCTCGGCCCTGTCGAGGATGGAGTTGATGTTGGCCTTCGCCAGCTGGCTGATGCGGCCGAGGATGCTCGTCTTCTGGGTCATGGTCGTGCCTCCCGTTGTCGTTCGTCAGTGGTGCGGAGAAATGCGGTGTGCCAGGACATTCGTGCAGCGGGCGCACGGCCCGTGTGCGGTGCGTCGCTCAGAAGCGACCACCTCCTCCGAACCCGCCCCCTCCGAGACCGCCCCCTCCGAATCCGCCCCCACCGAACCCGCCCCCGGACCCGCCCCAGCCCCCTCCGCGGTTGCCGAAGCCACCGCTGAGGATGCCGCCGAGGATGAGCGACGTCGGGTCGAGCCCTCGAGGACCGGCGACGGTCCCTTGGTGGCCACCCCAGGAGTCGAGGTCGTCCCCGGCCTGGGCCAGGGCGCGCTCGCCCTCGGCCTCCGCCTGGTCGAGCAGCGGGGTTGCCTGCTGGGGGTCCGCCACCATCTCGGCGGCCTGGCGGTGAAGGCTGAGGGCGGTGGCGATCCCTGTCCGGGCGCTGGCGCGGACCGCGCCTCGACGGCTCGCGATGTACTGGTCGATGCTGGCCAACCGGGCTCCCACCTCGCGCAGCCGCACCTCGAGCAGCTGGCTCGCCCGCACCTTGTGGGTCTCCGCCTCCCGGTAGCGGGCCAGGGCGTTGTCGAGGTCCTGCTCGGCGCGGGTCAGTGACCGGATCGCCGCCAGCGGGTCTCCGGTGTCCCGAGCGGCCACACTTTGGGCGACCGCGGCACGTGCCGCCTCAACGGCCGTGCGGGTGAACTGGTCGTCGGCACCCAGCCGCTCAGCGTCGGCGATGTCGGACGAGATCGACCTCAGGGACGCGTCGATCCGCTCCACCGCGCCGGCGAGGTCCGTCCTCGCCCGGCTCACGGACGTGAGCAGCGTGTCGGCCTGGCCGACCGCCTCCTCCGAGGCCCGTCCGGCAGCGACGGCGGCAGGACGGTCGCCGGCCGTGACGTGCTCGAGGCCGGTGCTGATGAACGCCTCGGCCGAGGACAGGAGCTGTTCGGCCTGCTCGACGTTCCCCCTGACGGTGCGCAGGGACTCGGCGGGGTACTGCGTCGCCAGTCCGGCGAGCTCCTGCTCGGCGACCGGCAGTCGGCGCCGCACCTCCGCGGCGCGGCCCTTCAGCTCGGCCAGGAACTCCGGAACGCGCGCCTCCAGGTCACGCAGGCGGGCGAACTCCGCCTCCTGCGCGTCAAGGCTGCTGTCGGCCGCCGACGCGAGGGCGATGATGCGCTCTAGGTACGAGCGGCTCCCGGCCTCGTCGACGCGGTCCATCGACTCCGCGTCGTCGAGCTCGCGCTGGAGCCGGAACGCCTCCGCGGCGTTGCGCCGGGCCTCCTCCAGCGCAGCCGAGAAGGTCTGGGTCGACTGCACCCCGAACTGCGCCTGGGCGTAGGACAGCTCCTCCGTCGAGGAGCGGATGGCGTCGTCGACGTCGACGAGGGAAGAGGCTGCACGCCGCCTGAGCTCCTCGGTCGGAACCGGGGGTGCGCCGCCGCCCGCGGGACCTCCGGCACCGCCCTGGGTGGCGCCGCGCCGCGAGGAGGCACGGCGGACGAGGCCGTACGCCACGACCCCTCCGACCGGCAGGAGCAGCAGTCCCCAGGGCAGGCCGGACCCGCCGCCGTCCCCGGTCGTGCCGGACTCGGAACCCGGGTCGGAGTCGAGTTCGTTGTCCCCTCGCGCCGCACGGCCGTAGCCCTCGGCCGCCGCGCGGACGGCACCGCTCCAGTCGTTGTCGGCCAGGGCGGGCTCGATGTAGCGGGCGCGGACCTGGCTGTCCTCCCCGGGGGAGATGCCGGACTCGCTCGTCGTCCAGGTGCCGTACCGCCGGTCCTGCGTCGCGACAGCCACCAGAACGTCCTCACCCCCCATCCCGGACACGGAGTAGGTCTGCTCGGCCCAGCGCTCCCCGTCGAGGTCGTCAAAGCTGTCCACGTAGACGAAGAACACCTGGACCACGTCGTCGGACCGCAGCTGCTCGAGCTCGGCCCGCAGCGCGGTGAGGTCACTGCCGAGCACTCCCGCACGGTCGGTGAGCTGGTCGGGGACGTCGAAGGGGGCATCCCGTGGGGCCTGCACGGCCCTAGCCACCACCCCCGCCGGCGCTGCTGCCTGCGCGCCATCGACGGCCACCGGGACCGACAGGGCGAGCACGCCCGCTACGAGCGCAGCACGGGCCGGCCACACCGGTCGTCTGCTCTGGGGCACCCGCACCTCCTGGATCTGCCGTGTGAGACCGAAGGGGCAGGACCCCCGCATTGCCGACCCTACCGGGCACCCTTGGGCTAATTGGTCGCTGGCGCGGGCCCCGATGTGTGCAGCGCACAAGCAGGTATGCCGGCTCCGCACCGTACGCGTCGCTCGGCCCGCGACGCGGGTCTGGCGCACCCGAACGACCAGGTCTACGGTGAGAGACGGCCGCTTTCGCAGGCCGTCCTTCCTCAGGAGGCACCATGTCCGTCCACCGCACCATGCTCGCCCTCTCAGCCGCTGCGGCCGGAGTCGCCAGCCTGCTCGTCGTGCCCGGCGCGACCGCCGCTGATGGCGGTCGGCCGATCTCCGTCGAGATGACCGGAGCAGCCGAACGCCCCGGCCCCGGTGACCCCGACGGGTCCGGCACCGCGATGTTCACCGTCAACCCCGGTCAGGAGGAGGTCTGCTACGTCCTCACGGTCGAGGACATCGCCCCGGCGACGGCCGCCCACATCCACCGCGCCCCGGTGGAGGACCCGGGGCCCGTCGTCGTCCCGCTGGCCGCTCCGACGTCCGGCACGTCGAGCGGCTGTGCCGAGGTGTCACGGGAGCTGGCCCTCGAGCTGATCCGCGACCCGGGTGCGTTCTACGTCAACGTGCACAACGTGGAGTTCCCGGCTGGAGCAGTGCGCGGACAGCTCGGCTGACGACGCCTCCGGGCCCACCACGACGGAGGCACGGACGCGGGCCGAGGTTGCACAAGGTGGATGCCGAGACCCATACCGCGGATAGAGTTGGATCCCATGGACCCACTCGCCCGCCACCATGTGGTGACGTCCGGGGCGGCTGACGGGCAGCCCATCCTGTTCGCCCACGGGTTCGGCTGTGACCAGACCATGTGGCGCCACGTGGCACCGGCGTTCACCGAGGACCACCGCGTCATCACGTTCGACCACGTCGGTGCCGGCGGCTCCGACCCCGCCGGTTACGACCCGAAGAAGTATGCCGACCTGCGGGGCTATGCCGGCGACGTGCTGGAGATCATCGAGGCGCTCGACCTGCACGACGTCGTGTTCGTGGGTCACTCGGTCTCGGCGATGATCGGTGCGCTGGCCGTCATCGAGGCGCCGCAGCGCTTCAGCAACCTCGTCATGGTCGGTCCCTCACCCCGCTACATCGACGAAGACGGCTACACCGGTGGCTTCACCCGTGAGGACATCGACGAGCTGCTCGAGTCCCTGGCGTCGAACTACCTCGGCTGGTCCTCGACCATGGCACCGGTCATCGTCGGCAACCCGGACCGCGCGGAGCTCGGCGCCGAGCTCACCGCGAGCTTCTGCCGAATGGACCCCGACATCGCCCGACAGTTCGCGACGGCGACCTTCCTGTCGGACAACCGCCAGGACCTGCCACGGATCCCCGTCCCCACCCTCGTGCTGCAGTGCACGGACGACGTCATCGCGCCCGACGCCGTCGGGGTCTACCTGGCCGACGCCGTCCCCGACGCCACGCTCGTCCGGATGGAGGCGACCGGGCACTGTCCGAACCTCAGCGCGCCCGAGGAGACCATCGCCGCCATCCACGGCTTCCTGCGTCGACGGGATGCGGCCTAGCGTGTCGGCGGAGCAGGCCGCACAGGCCTTCCGGGAGGCCCTGCTCGACGACGATCCGGCACTGCTCTACGAGCAGGCCCCTTGCGGGTACGTCTCCACCTCCGGTGACGGCAGGATCGTCAAGGTCAACGCGACCCTGTGCACGTGGCTCGGCCGGGAGGCCGGCGACCTGCTCGGCCGCCGCTTCCCCGAGCTGCTGTCGCCGGGGAGCCGGATCTACCACGAGACGCACTTCGGCCCGATGCTGCGCATGCAGGGCTTCGTCAGGGAGATCGCGGCCGACATGCTCCGGCATGACGGCAGCCGGCTGCCGGTCCTGCTCAACGCCTCGTGGGCCCAGGCGCCGGACAGCTCTGCCGACCTCGTCCGCATGGCGATCTTCGACGCCACCGAGCGGCGGTCCTACGAGCGCGAGCTGGTGGGGGCACGCGATGCCGCTCGCGAGGCAGAGCTGCGGGCAGAGGCGCTGACCCACACCCTCCAGCAGAGCTTCATCCCCCCGACGGCGCCCGAGGTGCCGGGGCTCGCGATCGCGACGGGCTACCGCCCCGCCGGCGACGGGACCGTGGTCGGAGGCGACTTCTACGACGTCTTCCCGGCGGGCCCCGACGTCTGGGTCGTCGCCCTCGGCGACGTCAGCGGCAAAGGGGTCGAGGCCGCCGTCGTCACGTCGATCGCCCGCCACACGGTCCGGGCGCTGACGGTGCTCGGGCAGGGGCTGCCCGAGGTCCTCCACGGCGTCGACCGGGTCATCGACCAGCACGAGACCGACAAGTTCTGCACCCTCGTGGTCGTCAGCCTGCGACGTGTCGACGACGGCTGGCGGACGAGCGTGGCGGTCGGCGGACACCCCGCACCGATGCTCCTGCGGCCGGGGTGCGCGCCGAGGATGCTCGACGCCCGCGGACCGGCGCTGGGACTGCTGCCGGACGTCGTGTTCCGGGAGCAGCAGGTGGACCTGCGGCCCGGAGACATCCTGCTCCTCTACACCGACGGGGTCACCGAGGCCCGCAAGGACGACTCGTACTTCGGGGAGGGCCAGTTCCTGTCCTGGGCCGCGACCCAGGACTCGCACGAGCCGTCGGTCCTCGTCGACTCGCTGCTCGACGAGGTGCTCCGGTTCCAGTCCGGGGATCCGAGCGACGACATCGCGGTCGTGGCGGTTCGGCACGACTGACCTCGCGGTGACTGCGCAAGGGAAGCGCTCACTCCGCAGCACTGAGGAACCCTTGCGCAGTGAGCGGAACCCACTTCGGGCGGGAAAGTGGGGGCGGGTGGGGGAGGCGCGGAGAAATGAGGTGCCGCTGGGTGTGGCGTGGGCCACGTTCTCGGCCTAGGTTTCTCCCCGGTGCGCGCATCGGCGCCCGCTTGAGACGAAAGAGGGTGTTCTCGTGGACGAACACGAGGTCGTCGACCACGACACGGTCCCACCGGCCAACAAGGGGCTGCTCGCTGCGGCCGGGGTCCTGCTGCTCATCCCGATCGTCGCGCTGATGTGGGTGAGCTCCTACAGCAAGGTGGAGCCCAAGCTGTGGGGCTTCCCGTTCTTCATCTGGTACCAGTTCCTCTGGGTGTTCCTGTGCTCGGCGATGACGTGGACGGCGTACAAGCTCGTCCTCAAGGCGCGCCCGCACCGCCCGATGGGTGAGGCGCAGCGCCGTCCGCACCGCAAGTTCGGCCACCACGGCCGCCACGAGCGGGGGGCGATCGGCGACCCGACCGACACCGACCTGCACGACGGCCAGCCCTTCGACGCAGATGGAGGCCGGCGATGAGCGGCATCAACTGGACCGCCCTGATCATTCTCGTCGTCCTCTTCGGTGCGGTGACGATCATGGGCTTCATGGCCACGCGCTGGCGTCGGCCCACGAGCATGGAGTCCCTTGACGAGTGGGGCCTCGGTGGTCGCTCGTTCGGCACGTGGATCACCTGGTTCCTCCTCGGAGGCGACCTCTACACGGCATACACGTTCGTCGCGGTCCCGGCCGCGATGTTCGCGACGGGCGCGGTCGCGGGCTTCTTCGCCGTGCCCTACACGATCGTGCTCTACCCGATCATCTTCGTCTTCATGGCGCGGCTGTGGTCGGTCAGCCACCGGCACGGCTACGTCACCCCGGCCGACTTCGTCAAGGGGCGCTACGGAAGCCGCCACCTCTCGCTGGCGGTCGCCGTCACCGGGTTCCTCGCGACGATGCCCTACATCGCCCTGCAGCTCGTCGGCATTCAGGCCGTCCTCGAGGTCGTCGGGCTTGGCGGGGGCGACAACATCATCGCGAAGGACGCCCCGCTGTTCATCGCGTTCGCGCTGCTGGCCGCGTACACCTACAGCAGCGGCCTGCGGGCGCCCGCGGTCATCGCGTTCGTCAAGGACACCCTGATCTACCTCGTCATCATCGTCGCGATCGTCTACCTGCCGACAAAGGTCGGCGGCTGGGACGCGATCTTCGGTGCGGCCGAGGAGAAGATGGCGACGACCAACCCCGCGACGCAGAAGCCGACCGGGGCCTTCATCCCCGGCAGCACGCAGATGTGGGCCTACGCCACGCTCGGCCTCGGTTCGGCGCTCGCGCTGTTCATGTACCCGCACTCGATCACGGCGACCCTCTCGTCGAGCAGCCGCAACACGATCCGTCGCAACGCGGCGATCCTGCCGGCGTACTCGTTCGTGCTCGGCCTCCTCGCGCTGCTCGGTTGGGTGGCCATCGCGGCGGGAACCAAGCCGATCGGCCTCGACGGCAAGCCCAACCCTCAGCTCGTCATCCCGCAGCTGTTCGAGGACATGTTCCCGGGTTGGTTCGCCGGCGTCGCCTTCGCCGCCATCGCCATCGGCGCCCTCGTGCCCGCGGCGATCATGTCGATCGCGGCGGCCAACACGTTCACCCGCAACATCTACAAGGAGTTCCTCAAGCCCGACGCCACGCCGCAGCAGGAGGCCAAGGTCTCCAAGCTGGCCTCGCTCGTGGTCAAGGCCTTCGCGCTCGTCTTCGTGCTCCTGCTCGACAAGCAGAACGCGATCAACTTCCAGCTCCTCGGTGGCATCTGGATCCTCCAGACGTTCCCGGCGATCGTGTTCGGCCTCTACACCCGGTGGCTCCACCGCTGGGCGCTGCTCGCCGGCTGGGCGGTCGGCATGGTCTACGGCACGTACGCGGCCTACAACGTCGTCAACCCGGTCACGGGCGCCCACTTCGGCGGCTCGCTCGCCAACATCCCGGGGATCGCGCAGATGGGCTACATCGCCCTGACGGCGTTCGTCCTCAACCTCGTCGTCGCCGGGCTCCTCAGCCTGGCCCTCAACGCCGCCAAGGTGTCGAAGGGCCATGACGAGACCATCAAGGGCGACTACTTCGCCGACGCCGGGGACCCGCGCGTCGAGAAGCTCGACGTGGGGATCCACGAGACCACGGCCAGTCCCTGACCTGACCGGACCCGGGTCCGGCCGAAGGGCGTCACCGCACCGGCGGTGGCGCCCTTCGCCGGTCCGGACGCGTGGGACGGGCAGGATGGGGCCATGCCTCCGGTCCCGCCCTCTCCTGCACTCCTCGAGCTCGCCCGCGCCCACGGTGTCGCCACCGACTTCCAGGACTGGAAGGGGGTCCACACGGTCATCACCGAGGAGACGCTGCGTGCCGTCCTCGGTGCTCTGGGCGTCGACGCGAGCACGCCCGAGGCGGTGGAGCGCTCGCTCGTCGACGCGTCCGACCAGCCCTGGCGCCGCACCCTCCCTGCCACCGTCGTGTGCCGTGAGGGCTGGACGCCGTGGATCCGGGCGCACGTGCCGCACGGGGGTTCGGTCCGGCTGACGGTCGAGCTCGAGGACGGCGGCACCCGCAACGTGCCCCAGGTCGAGCGGTGGGTGCACCCGCGCACCGTCGACGGCCGCGAGATCGGCGAGGCGACGTTCGAGCTCCCCGGTGACCTCCCGACGGGCTGGCACCGCATCGTCGCCGAGCTCGACACGGCCCCCGTGGCACCGGGCACCGAGGTGTCGACCCTCGTCGTCACGCCGGCTCGCCTCGAGCTGCCCGAGTCGCTGCGGCACGGCGGGGTCACCGGGCTGATGACACAGGTCTACCAGGTGCGCTCGGCCGCGTCGTGGGGGATCGGCGACCTCGCGGACCTCGGCGACCTCGCCTCGTGGGCCGGCACCGACCTCGGGGCCGAGTTCGTCCTCGTCAACCCCTTCCACGCCGCCGAGCCGGTCGCGCCGATGGAGGCCTCGCCCTACCTCCCGTCGACGCGGCGCTTCGTCAACCCGATCTACCTGCACGTCGAGGACATCCCCGAGGTCGTGCGGGTCGACGCCGCCGGGAGGGCGCGTCTCGACGAGCTCGCCGCGACAGCTCGCGCCCTCAACGTCACCGACACCATCGACCGCGACGCGGCCTGGGCCGCCAAGCGCGAGGCGCTCGCCCTCATCCACGCCGTCGGCCTCGAGGGCCGGCGGGCCCGGGACTTCGAGCGGTTCCGTGAGCGCGAGGGCGACGGCCTGACGACCTTCGCGACGTGGTGTGCGCTGGCGGAGCGCCACGGGCTGCCGTGGTCACAGTGGCCGAGCGAGTACCACGACCCGACCGGGCCAGCCGTCGCCGAGTTCACCCGCAGCGAGCAGGACCTCGTCCGCTTCCACATGTGGCTGCAGTGGCTGCTCGACCGGCAGCTGGGCGAGGTCCAGCGCGAGGCCCGGGCCGCGGGCATGTCACTCGGTGTCATCCACGACCTGGCGGTGGGTGTGAGCCCGCGAGGCGCGGACTCGTGGGGACTGGCGGACGCTCTCGCGCTGGGCGTCACCGTGGGAGCGCCGCCCGACCAGTTCAACCAGCTCGGCCAGAACTGGTCGCAGCCGCCGTGGCACCCGGAGCGCCTCGCGGAGCTGGGCTACGCGCCCTTCCGCGACATGGTGCGGACCGTCCTGCGCGACTCCGGCGGGGTGCGCGTCGACCACGTCATCGGGCTCTTCCGGCTCTGGTGGATCCCGCAGGGCCTCACGCCGGCCGACGGCACCTACGTCACCTACGACCACGAGGCGCTCATCGGCATCCTCTGCCTCGAGGCGCAGCGTGCCGGTGCCGTCGTCATCGGCGAGGATCTCGGCGTCGTGCCGGCGAACGCCCGCGACTACCTGCACGAGCGCGGCGTCCTCGGCACGAGCATCATGTGGTTCGAGACCACCGACGGTGCCCCCACCCCGCCGGAGAGCTACCGCGAGCTCTGTCTCTCGTCCGTGACGACGCACGACCTGCCGCCCACCGCAGGCTTCCTCGCGCTGGAGCACGTCGACATCCGGGAGCGGCTCGGCCTGCTCACCCGGCCGGTCGAGGAGGAGCGCGCGGTGGAGGAGGAGTCCATCGCGACGATGCGTGACGCGCTGGTGGACCGCGGCTGGCTCGAGCCCGGAGCCGGCATCCCCTCGGTGATGGAGGCGATGCACCGCTGGCTCGGGCGGACGCCGAGCGCGCTGCGGGCGATCTCGCTCGCGGACGTCGTCGGTGACCGTCGTGCGATCAACCAGCCGGGCACCGACGACGAGTACCCCAACTGGCGGCTGCCGCTCACCGGCCCGGACGGTGCCCTGGTCTCCCTCGAGGACGTGACGAGGGCCGAGCTGGCCGAGGTCCTCTTCCGCTCCGCCTCCGGTCACTGACCACGGGGAGGAGCAGGCGGCTCAGATCTGCGTGCCCACCGCGGCGCCGATGCCGTAGGTGACGGCCATCGCGAGGACACCGCCGAGAACGTTGCGGCGCAGCGCCGGACCGGCGGGCGCGCCGCCCAGGCGGGCGCTCAGCGACCCGGTGACGAGCAGGGCGAGAACCACCGCGACCACGGTGACCGGCACCCGGGCGCTCACGCCGACGAGCAGGATCGCGACCAGCGGCACCAGGGCGCCCACGGTGAAGGCGACGAACGAGGCGTATGCCGCGTGCCACGGCTTGGTCAGGGCGTTCCGGTCGATGCCGAGCTCGGCGTCCAGGTGGGCACCGAGGGCGTCGTGCGCGGTGAGCTGGACGGCGACCTCGTGGGCGAGCTCCTCGGAGAGACCCTTCTGCGCGTAGAGATCGGCCAGCTCGCTGAGCTCGGCCTCCGGCTCCTCGCGCAGCTCCCGCGTCTCCTTGGCGATGAGGGCCACCTCGGCGTCGCGCTGCGTGCTCACCGAGACGTACTCACCGACCGCCATGCTCATGGCTCCGGCGACGAGTCCGGCGAGCCCGGCGGTGAGGATGGTCGAGCGCTCGGTCGTCGCGGCCGCGACACCGATCACGATGCCCGCGGTCGACACGATGCCGTCGCCGGCCCCGAGGACGCCGGCGCGCAGCCAGTTGAGCCGCTCGCCGAAGTCCTGGTCGTGCGGCTCGTCGTGCTCCTCGAGAACCTGCCGCTCGTCAGCCACCGACGGGAACCCCGTGGCGTCGCGCGATCTCGGTGATGCGGTGGGCCTGTTCGATGTCGAGCTGGGTCAGGCCGCCCTGGTCGTGCGTCGTGAGCAGCCACGACGTCGTGCGCCACCGGATGTCGATGTCGGGATGGTGGTTCATCTCCTCGGCGACCTCGGCCGCCTCCGAGACGATGCGGATGGCGGCCGGGAAGTCCGGGGCCTCGATCGTCGCGACGATGGCGTCACCCTCGCGGGTCCACAGCGGGAGGTCGGCGAGCTGGCGCTCGACCTCCTCGTCAGTCAGCTTGCGGCTCATGCCCCCAGCCTGTCCTGCGTCCGTGGCGCCCGTCCAGCAAGGTGGGCCTACCCGGAAGCCCGCGGCACGGCATACGCCGGGCGTATGCCGTGAGGCCGGCTCCGCACTGCGGAACCGGCCTCACGTGTGGAGCGGGACCGTGTCAGGCAGCAGCCTCGACGCCGAACGTGGCGAGCCAGTCCTGGACGACCGGGATGTCGATCCGCTGGAGACCACCGAGGTATCGGCAGTTGGACGTGTAGCCGTAGCTCGTCACGGTGACCTGGTAGCCACCCTTGAACGTCGGGCCGCCCGAGTCGCCGAAGCAGGTGCCGCCACCGCCGAAGGGGTCGTTCTCGTTGCCGTTGACCTGGAGGATCTGCGGCATGAGCTTCTGGCCCTTCTCCTCCGTGACCCGACGCAGGAGCGGGTAGGACTGCGGCGTGGGCTTGCGCGGGCCGCTCTCGGCCTGCCGGACCTCGGTGCCGTAGCCCACCGACGTGAAGAGCGTCTGGTTGAGGATGCTCGGCGTGAACTGGTTGAGGTAACCGGACGGCGCGACCTTGACCGGCGCGATGTTCGTGATCGGCTCGTCGAGGACGATGACGCCCACGTCGTTCCAGTTCTTGAGGTCGGTGAAGCCCGAGTACTTCGGGTGGGTGTGCGCCGTGCCCGAGAGGTAGCCCGCGGCGTTGAGCTCGGCGGCCGTGTAGCCCGCGGCCACGTCCTTGGCGACCGGGAGCGGCGACGGGGGAGCGTCGGCGATCTTGGTCTCGAAGGTGATGGCCGTCTTGCCCACGGTGCCCTCGGTGCAGTGGGCGGCCGTCACGAGCACGGTCGGGGTGACGAGGCTCGCGGTGCAGCGGAAGCGGCCGTCCGCGTCGTAGTAGGCGATGAGGGCCACGTTGGGGTGACCCTCACCATCGGGCTGGCCACCGGTGATGGCGTGGGCCGCGAGGGCGGAACCCGCGACGAGTCCGGCAGCGAGGGCTCCGGCAGCAGCGATGCGTCGGATGCTCATGTGACCTCCAGGGTCGGGTCGAGATCTGGCAGGGGTGGGGGATGCAGGTGCCGGACCGTGCCCGACCTCGCGGACGCTACCGCCCGGTTCCCCCGTTGGGGCGGGAATCGACAGGATCAGAGCGCTTCCGAGATCGACGCGGGTCCCATGAGGGTGTCGGGGCCGGTGTCGTGCTCGCGTGCGTCGGTGACGGAGCCCTTGACCTCGTGCGCGCTGATCTCGCCCGAGGCGATCTGCTCGGTCCAGTGGCACGCGACGCGCTGGCTCGCGTTGACGCCCGGGATCTCGGGCACGCGCAGCACCGGGCGCTCGGTGTCGCAGCGCGTCTCCTGGCGCCACGGGCAGCGGGTGTGGAAGCGGCACCCGGTCGGCGGGTTGGACGGTGAGGGCAGGTCCCCGGTGAGCAGGATCTGCTCGCGGCGGTCCTCGATGACCGGGTCGGGGACGGGGACGGCCGACATGAGGGCCCGGGTGTAGGGGTGCAGCGGGGCGGCGTACAGGTCGTCCGCCTCGGCCTCCTCGACGAGGGCGCCGAGATACATGACACCGATGCGGTCACTGATGTGCCGGACGACGGCGAGGTCGTGGGCGACGACGAGGTAGGTCAGCCCGAACTCCTCCTGGAGGTCCTCGAGGAGGTTGATGACCTGGGCCTGCACCGAGACGTCGAGGGCGGAGACGGGCTCGTCGGCGACGATGAGCTTGGGGTTGACCGACAGGGCCCGGGCGATCCCGATGCGCTGGCGCTGGCCACCGGAGAACTCGTGCGGGTACTTCGCCAGCGCCGCCTCGGGCAGGCCGACCGCCTCGAGGAGCTCGACCAGCCGGGGGCGTGCCTGTCTGGCGTTCTTGACGATGCCGTGCGCCTTCATACCCTCGAAGAGGAGCGACTCCACCGACTGGCGCGGGTCCAGGCTCGACAGCGGGTCCTGGAAGACCATCTGGATGTCCTGGCGCTTGCGGCGCAGCTCCTCGCCCTTGAGGGTGGCGATGTCGACCCCGTCGAAGATCACCGACCCGTCGGTGGGCGGCTCGAGCTTGAGGATGGCCCGGCCGAGCGTCGACTTGCCGCAGCCGGACTCGCCGACGAGGCCGTAGGTCTCACCTCGTCGGATCTTCAGGTCGACGCCGTCGACCGCGTAGACGTGGCCGATCGTCTTGTCGAAGATCACGCCCCGCTTGATGGGGAAGTGGACCTTGACGCCGCGCGCCTCGATGAGGACGTCGCCGTCCGGCTCGGCTGCTCCTCTGGTCTCGGTCACGGTCTGCTGACTCATCGGGACTCCTCCACGGGGTTGTGGCAGCGCAGCGGTCGGCCCTCGTGGGGGACGAGCTCGGGCATGACCCGGGTGCACACGTCGATCTGGTTCGGGCAGCGCGGAGCGAACGCACAGGCGCTCGTCCAGGGCAGGTTGTCGGACACCGAGCCGGGGATCGGCTGCAACCGTTGGCCCCGCGGGGCGTCGAGCCGGGGGATCGAGGCCAGCAGGCCGTGCGTGTAGGGGTGGCGCGGCTGGGCGAACAGCTCGTGACGCTCGCCCCGCTCGACGATCCGGCCTCCGTAGAGGACGTTGACCTCGTCGCAGAGCCCGGCGACGACGCCGAGGTCGTGGGTGATCATGACGAGGGCGGTGCCGGTGTCCTGCACGAGCTCCTTGAGCAGGGCGAGGATCTGCGCCTGGATCGTCACGTCGAGCGCCGTCGTCGGCTCGTCGGCGATGAGCAGCCGCGGCTGGCAGGCGAGGGCGATCGCGATGAGGGCCCGCTGGCGCATCCCCCCGGAGAGCTGGTGGGGGTAGTCCGTGAGACGCCGGTCCGGGTCGGGGATGCCGACGCGGTCGAGCAGGTCGCGGGCGACGGGCGTCGCCGCCCTGCGCGACATGCCGCGGTGGCGCTCGAGCACCTCGGTCACCTGGAGGCCGATGGGGATGACCGGGTTGAGCGAGGACAGCGGGTCCTGGAAGACCATGGCGATGTCCTTGCCGCGCCTGTCCCGCATCTGCTGGTCCGAGAGCGTGAGCAGGTCGGTCCCGTCGTACATGACGCTGCCGGCGACGCGGTTGCCCCGCTCGGGGAGCAGCCCCATGATCGCCAGCGAGGTGACGGACTTGCCGCAGCCGGACTCACCGACGAGGCCGACGGTCTGGCCGGGGCGGACGTCGAAGCTCACGCCCTGGACGGCCTCGAACGGCTCCTGGCCCTGGCGCTGGAACGTCACCCGCAGGTCGCGCACCGAGAGCAGGGGCTCGGACGGTCCGGTCCTGCCGTGCGTGGGGGTGGAGGGTGACGTGCTGCTGGTGGTGGTCATCTCCGGGTCACCTCCGGCTCTTGGGGTCGAGGGCCTCGCGCAGGGACTCGCCCATGAGGGTGAACCCCAGGGCGACGACGATGATGCAGGCCGCCGGGTAGAACGCGAGGTGCGGGTAGTCCTGGATGAGCCGCTGGGCTTCGCCGAGCATCTGGCCCCACTCCGGCTGGCGGTCGTCGGAGTTGCCGAGACCCAGGAAGGAGAGGCCGGCGGCGTCGATGATCGACGTCGCGAGGACGAGGGTCGACTGCACGATGACCGGCCCCAAAGAGTTCGGCAGCATGTGGCGGAAGATGATCGCCTTGGGCTTGACCCCGAGCGCACGGGCCGCCAGGACGTGGTCGCTCGAGCGCTGGGCCAGCATGGAGCCACGCAGCAGGCGGGCGAAGATCGGCACCTGCACGGTGGCGATGGCGACGATGACCGTCCACTGCGAGGGCCTGGGGGCGAGCGCCGCGATCGAGACCGCGAGCAGCAGGGAGGGGATCGAGAGCATGACGTCGACGACCCGCATCACGAGCGAGTCGATCCAGCCGCCGAAGGCTCCGGCGAGGGTGCCGAGGACGAGGCCACCGATGAGCCCGAAGATCGTGGCGAAGACACCCACGATGAGCGTCTGACGGGCACCGACGAGCAGCCGGGACAGCAGATCGCGGCCGAACTCGTCGGATCCGAGGGGGAAGCCGTCGCGCGGGCCGGGGATCTGGCCGGGCCGGAGGTCGTCGAGCAGCTCCGGGATCCGCTTGCTGGCGTCGTAGGGGGCGATCCAGGGCGCCACGAGGGCGAGCACGACGAAGACGAGCGTGATGCCGGCCCCGAGGAGGAAGACCGGGTTGCGGCGCAGCCGAGCCCAGGCACTCGCGATGAGCGAGACACCACCGGTGTCGCGGACCTTGCCGGCCGCGCTGACGTGGACGTCCGCGGGGGTCGTCACGGATCCGCCGGCCGGCCGACCGGCGGAGGCGGCGAGCGCGTCGATGCGGTCCTTCTTCGCGCTGGGGCGTGGATCCAGGGGGGAGGGGGTCATCCCGGTCACCTCGTCCGGACTCGGGGGTCGATCACGGCATACATGATGTCGACCAGCAGGTTGACGAGCACATAGACGGCGGCCGCGGCGAGGATGATGACCTGTAGCACGGGGTAGTCACGCCGGCTGAAGGACAGCGCCAGAGCCTCGCCGATGCCACCCCACGAGAAGACGGCCTCGGTGAGGACGGCGCCGCCCAGGAGTGCACCGATCTGCAGACCGATCGTCGTCGTCACGGGCAGCATGGCGTTGCGCAGGACGTGACGGCCCCGGATGATCCGGTTGGTCAGGCCCTTGGACTCGGCGGTGCGGATGTAGTCCTCGTCGAGCACGTCGAGGACCGAGGCCCGGGTGATGCGGAAGATCACCGCGAACGGGATGCTCGACAGCGCCACTGACGGCAGGATCAGGTGCTTGAGCGCGTCCCACGCCGCGTCGAACTCGCGGGTGAGCAGGCCGTCGAGGACGAAGAAGCCGGTGACCCGGGTGGCATCGAGACTGCCGTCCTGGCGGCCGGACACGGGCAGCCAGCCGAGCTTGATCGCGAAGACGTACTTGAGCAGGAAGGCGAGGAAGAAGACGGGGATCGCGACGCCGACGAGGGAGAACACCACCGACGCGTTGTCGAGGAACGAGGCCCGGCGCCGGGCGGCGAGGTAGCCCATCGGGATGCCGAGGGCGACCGCGATGAGCATCGCGAAGAAGCTGAGCTCGATCGTCGCCGGGAAGCGCTGCAGGAAGATGTCGAGGGCGTCGGTCCCGGGCAGGACGCTCGTCGAGGGACCGAAGTCGCCCTGGAGCACGCGTCCCACGAACTTGCCGTACTGGACCCAGACGGGCTCGTCGAGGCCGAAGGCCTTCTCCATCGCCGCGCGCGTGGCCGGCGTCGCCCGCTCGCCGAGGATCGCGGAGACGGTCCCGCCGGGCAGGGAGCGCAACCACAGGAACAACAACAGCGACAGCACGACGAGGACGCCGACCATCTGTACCAGGCGCCTGACGATGAACCTCAGCACGCGATCCTCCTCCTTCGGTCATGGCGGTGGCCGCCCCGGCGAATCCTTCGCCGGGACGGCCACCTCGTCAACGGTTGCGAGCGGGCAGGCTCACTTGCCGCCGACGGTCACGCCACTGAACTCCTCCGCGGTGAGCGGTGAGGGCACGACGCCCTCGACGTCCTCACCGACGACGAGCGCCGGCGGGGAGTGGCTGATCGCGAGGGCCGGGAGGTACTCCTCCTGGATCTGGCGGTTCAGCTCCTCGTACGTCTTCGTGCGCTCGGCCTCGTCGACGATGGCGTCGGCCTTGGCCAGGTCACCGGCGAGCTTGCTGCCGAACGAGTGCTTGGCCAGACCGAAGTTGTTGGCGTCGAGGCTGCCGAAGAAGGTGCCGATGAAGTTGTGCGCGGCGTCGTAGTCACCGGTCCACCCGAGGAGGAAGGCGTCGAACGCGTTGGCGTCAACCCCGTCGAGGTAGCCACCGTTCCACGGCTTGGTGACGGTGTTGACCTTGATGCCGGCGGCCTCGAGGTCACCCGCCATCGCCTGGTACAGCTTCTGCGGGTTCGGCATGTACGGACGCGTGACCTCGGACGGGTACGCGAAGGTGAGCGTCAGCCCACCGGCCGCCGCGATGGCCGCCTTGGCCGCCGCGGGGTCGTACGCCACCGCCTCGAGGCTCTTGTTGTAGCCGCTGACGGTGTCGGGCATCATCTGCGTCGCGACCTTGGCGCCCTCGGGGAGCTGGGTCTTGACGAGCTCGTCGCGGTTGATGGCCTGGTAGATGGCCTTGCGGACCTTGAGGTCGGTGAGCTTGGCGTTCTTGGTCGGGTTGAGGCCGAGGTAGAACACGTTGAACGCCGGGCGGATCTCGACCTTGTTGCCGGCCTCCTCGAGGCCCTTCCAGTCAGCCGCGTTCGGGAGGTCGTAGCCGTTGATGCTCTTGGCCTCGAGCTCCTGGCGACGGGTGCTCTCGTCGGGGACGATCTTGAAGACGATCTTGGCGTTCTTGGCCTTCTCGCCCCAGTAGTCGTCGTTGCGCACGAGCGTGACCGTCTTGTTGGCCTCGTCGTACTTCTCGAGCTTGTAGGGGCCCGTGCCGACGCCGGCCTTGGAGTAGGCGGGGTAGACGAAGCCCTCGCCCTGGGCGACGACGTCGTTGGCCTTGCCCGCGTCCATCGCCTTGGGCGACTGCATGGAGAGCGAGTCGAGCGACAGGAAGGTCGGGAAGCCGGAGGTGGGGCGGGTGATGGACAGGACCGCGGTCTTCTCGTCCTTGGCCTCGCAGCCCTTGTAGAGCGACTCGGCGGCCTTGGCCTTGAACGCGCCGAAGGTGCCGGCCCAGTACTCGGCGGCGACCTGCCCGGCGGCGTTCTGGTCGAACATCCGCTCGAAGTTCTTGCACACGGCGTCCGCGTTGAAGGGCTCGCCGTCGTGGAACTTCACGCCCTCACGCAGGGTGAAGGTCCAGTTGGTGCCGGACGCGTCCGGCTCCCACTTCTCGGCGAGCTCGGGCTCGATCTCGGCGCTGCCGGCCTTGATGCCGACGAGCCCCTCGAACATCTGACGGGTGACCCGGAAGGTCTCCCCGTCGGTGGCGTAGAAGGGGTCCATGACCTTGGGGGCGCCAGCGGCGCCGAAGGTGAAGGTGGACGAGCCTCCGTCGGAACCGGAGGAGGAGCCCGTGTCCGACCCGGAGTCGTCACGGTCGGACTGGGCGCAGGCCGAAAGGGCCAGCGCTGCAACCGCCAGCACGGCGACCGGGGTCGCCTTGCGCTTGAACGTCATCGATACCTCGCTTGGATGTGCGAACCTCGAGAGCCACGGTTGACTCCCGGGGGATGGGGACCGTGCAGCGAAGCCGGGTGTGCCGTGCCTCGCTGCATGGACTCGATGACCCTAGCGACATTCGCCCGGGGGAATCAGGCGCCACGACATTGTTTATCGGAGTGAGACCGACGGGTCGGGAGGATGTGCGGCATGAGCACCGAACAGGAGGACGAGCCGGTCGAGGTGGTGGGTGCCGCGATCGTCGACGACCTCACCTCGCCGACACGGATCCTCGCCGCCCGCCGCACGGAACCGCCCGCGCTCGCGGGCGGCTGGGAGCTGCCCGGCGGCAAGGTCGACCCGGGGGAGAGCACGGTCGAGGCGCTGCACCGGGAGGTGGCCGAGGAGCTCGGTGTCGAGATCGCCCTGGGCGAGGTGGTCGAGGGTCCGCTGGAGCGCGGCCGGTGGCCGCTCGGCGCCCGCTACACCATGACCGTGCACCTCGCGGTCGTGACGTCGGGGTCACCGGAGCCGGTGGAGGACCACGACCTGCTGCGGTGGCTGGCCCACGACGAGCTGTATGCCGTCCCGTGGCTGCCTGCCGACCTCCCGATCGTGGAGGCGCTGGCCGCACGTTTTCGTCCCTGAGCCAATCCCTGAGAGACTGGCGGTTATGCCCATCACTACTCGCGACGACATCCGTAACGTCGCCATCGTCGCGCACGTCGACCACGGAAAGACCACGCTGGTCGACAAGATGCTCTGGGAGTCCGGCGCCTTCGCCGAGCGCGCCACCGTCGAGAGCACCGGCGAGCGCGTCATGGACTCCGGTGACCTCGAGCGCGAGAAGGGGATCACCATCCTCGCGAAGAACACCGCCGTCCACTACGCCGGCAAGGCCGCCGCCGACGCCGGTCTCGCCGACGGCCTCACCATCAACATCATCGACACCCCCGGCCACGCCGACTTCGGTGGCGAGGTCGAGCGCGGCCTGTCGATGGTCGACGGCGTCGTCCTGCTCGTCGACGCGTCGGAGGGCCCGCTGCCGCAGACCCGCTTCGTGCTGCGCAAGGCGCTCGCGGCCAAGATGCCGGTCATCCTCTGCATCAACAAGGTCGACCGCCCCGACTCCCGCATCCAGGAGGTCGTCGACGAGGTCTACGAGCTCTTCATCGACCTCGACGCCTCCGAGGACCAGATCGAGTTCCCCATCGTCTACGCCTCGGCGAAGAACGGTCGCGCCTCGCTCGAGCGCCCCGAGGACGGTGGCCTGCCGCTGGGTGAGGACCTCACCTCCCTCTTCGCGACGATCATCAACACCATCCCGGCGCCGACCTACGACACCGAGTCGCCGCTGCAGGCCCACGTCACCAACCTCGACGCGTCCAACTTCCTCGGCCGCCTCGCGCTGCTGCGCGTCTTCAACGGTGAGATCAAGAAGGGCCAGCAGGTCGCCTGGTGCAAGCACGACGGCTCCATCGAGCGCGTCAAGATCACCGAGCTGCTCATGACCGAGGCCCTCGAGCGCAAGCCGCTCGAGGAGGGCAAGTCGGCCCGGCCCGGCGACATCATCGCCATCGCGGGCATCCCCGACATCATGATCGGCGACACCATCGCCGACGCCGAGCACCCGGTCGCCCTGCCGATCATCACGGTCGACGAGCCGGCCATCTCCATGACGATCGGCACCAACACCAGCCCCATGGTCGGCCGGGTCCGCGGCTCGAAGGTCACGGCCCGCATGGTCAAGGACCGTCTCGACAAGGAGCTCGTCGGCAACGTGTCGCTCCGCGTCCTGCCGACCGAGCGCCCGGATGCCTGGGAGGTCCAGGGCCGCGGCGAGCTCGCCCTGGCCATCCTCGTCGAGCAGATGAAGCGTGAGGGCTTCGAGCTCACCGTCGGCAAGCCGCAGGTCGTCACCCAGCAGATCGACGGCAAGCTCCACGAGCCGGTCGAGCGCCTCACCATCGACACCCCGGATGAGTACCTCGGCGCCATCACCCAGCTCCTCGCCGCGCGCAAGGGGCGCATGGAGCAGATGACGAACCACGGGACCGGCTGGGTCCGCATGGAGTTCCTCGTCCCCTCCCGTGGCCTCATCGGCTTTCGGACGCAGTTCCTCACGGACACCCGCGGTGCCGGCATCGCGCACCACGTGTTCGAGGCCTACGAGCCGTGGTTCGGCACCATCACGACCCGCACGTCAGGATCGCTCGTCGCCGACCGCACTGGCCCGGTCACTGCCTACTCGATGGTGAACCTGCAGGAGCGCGGGACCCTGTTCGTCGAGCCGGCGACCGAGGTCTACGAGGGCATGATCGTCGGCGAGAACTCGCGTGCCGACGACATGGACGTCAACATCACCAAGGAGAAGAAGCTCACCAACGTGCGCGCCTCCTCCGCGGACAACTTCGAGAAGGTCGTCCCGCCCCGACGCCTCACCCTCGAGCAGGCCCTGGAGTTCTGCCGTGAGGACGAGTGCGTCGAGGTGACCCCGGAGGCCGTCCGCATCCGCAAGGTGGAGCTCGACCAGACCGTCCGCGGGCGCACCGCCTCCCGCGCGCGCAACAAGGCCTGAGGCGCCGCGGCGTCCCCGCTGACCGTCAGGATGTCCCCGCAGTGACCCCCCGCAGCCGCCAGCCCTCCCGTCCGGCCCGAGCCCGACGGTCCCGGTCGGCGGCTGCGGCGGCGGTCCTCGGTCTGCTCGGCTCCGTCGGCGGGTGCAGCCTGCTCGACCGGGGTGACGAAGAGGCGAGCACGCCCCGGGCGGCCGTCGCCGACGAGCGCACCGACGAGGCGGGCGGCACGCTGCGCGCGCTCTCGCTGGGCCCGGTGCTCACGTGGGACCCTCAGCGCATCGCCTCGCGCGACGACGCCGCGTTCGCGGGCCGCACGTTCCTGCGGACCCTCACCGCGTACCAGCCGAGCACCGACACCCGCAACCAGTCGCGGCTCATCGGTGACCTCGCCACCGACACCGGGTCGCCCAACGCGAACCTCACGGCCTGGTCGTTCACGCTCCGTGAGGACGTCGCCTGGGAGGACGGGTCCCCAGTGACCTGCGAGGACGTCAAGTACGGCATCTCGCGCACGTTCGCGACCGACGTCGTGTCGGGCGGGTCCACCGACGCGCTCGCCGTGCTGGCGATCCCCAAGCTCCCCGACGGCACCCCCGTCTACCGGGGGCCCTACGTCGGTGGCGCGCCCGCGGCCGCCGGGGTCGCAGCGTTCGACAAGGCCGTGGTGTGCAAGGGCGCCACGATCACCTTCACGCTGAGCTCCCCCGTGAGCGACTTCAACGAGATGGTGACGCAGCCGGCCTTCGCCCCGGTCAAGAAGAGCGCCGACAAACGGGGCGAGGGCACGTTCGAGGTGTTCTCCAACGGTCCCTACCGGCTGGCCGCGCCGTGGCGCGCCTCGACCGGTGGCTCCTGGGTGCGCAACCCGCACTGGAAGGCGACGAGCGACGAGGTGCGGCAGGGCTACCCCGACCGCATCGAGTACCAGGAGGGCATCGAGACCCAGACGGTCGCCCAGCAGATCATGGCCGACGGCGACAGCTCCCGGGGCGCCGTCGCGCTGGGCTCTGTGCCACCGGCCATCCAGCAGCACATCGTCACGGTCGAGGCGCTGAGCGACCGCTCGGTCACCGCGGACACCGGCCTCGTGGACTACCTCGTGCCCAACCTCAGGAGCAAGGTCTTCACCTCGGTCCCGGCCCGCCAGGCGCTCGCCGTGTCCACGAACCGGAGCGCCTACGTCACCGCCCTGGGTGGCGAGACCGCGGGGCGTCCGACCGCCTCGCTCATCCCGGAGTCGCTGCCCGCCCACCACGACGAGAGCCCGCTGGCGTCCGGTGAGCGGGGCGACCCCGACGCCGCCAAGGTCCTCCTCGGCAAGGCGGGCCTGACGCTGCCGGTGCCGATCCGTGTGGCCTACCGCTCGAGCCCGGCCGCCGACAAGGCGATGGCGGCGCTCGTGGCCGGATGGACCGACGCGGGCTTCACTCCGACGCTCGTCCCGCTGGAGGAGGAGTACTTCTCCACGATCTCGCAGCCCGCAGCGGCCACGACGTACGACGTCTTCTGGTCGAACTGGGCTCCCGCCTGGGCGTCGGCCAGCACCATCCTGCCGGCGCTGTTCGACAGCTCGGTCAACCTCAGCACGGTCGGGCCGGGCCGGGACTACGGCTACTTCTCGGACACCGCGGTCGACAGCGAGATCGTCCGCATCAGTGCGATCGCCGACCGTGGCGAGCGCGAGAAGGCGTGGGCCGCCCTCGACGTGCGGCTCCAGTCCGTCGGCGCCTACGTCGGCCTCGCCGAACGCCGCTCGCTCTACATCGCCGGGAGCGACGTGCGCAACCTCTCCGCCAACGAGGTCATCGGCGGCGTCGTCGAGTTCGCCGACATCGCGGTCCGCCGATGAGCCGCCTCCTCTTCGTGCACGCGCACCCCGACGACGAGACCCTCGCGACCGGCGTGGCGATCCTCCACCACGTCGAGCGTGGCGACGACGTCCACCTCCTCACCTGCACGCTCGGTGAGGAGGGCGAGGTCATCCCGGCCGAGCTGGCCCACCTGGAGGGTGCGCAGGGCGACCCGTTGGCCGCCCATCGGCGCACGGAGCTCGCCGGCGCCGTGGCCGTCCTCGGGGTGAGCTCGCACCTGCTGGGCGCGGCAACGGAGGGTGACGAGCCGGCATACCGCGACTCCGGGATGGTCGGGTCGCAGGCGTTCGCGCACCCCCGGGCGCTCGCCAGCACCGAGCTGCAGCAGGTCGCCGGCCTGGTTCGCTCGACCATCGCCGACATCGCCCCGGACGTGGTCGTGACCTACGACGCGGAGGGCGGCTACGGCCACCCGGACCACATCCGGGTGCACGACGCCGTCCGTCTCGCCCTGTCCGAGATGCCCGCGCCGCCGGTGCTCTACGTCACCCTCACCCCACGGTCCTGGGTCGCCGAGGACCGTGCCTGGCTCGCAGACCACGTCCCGGAGGACAGCGGGTATGCCGTCCCGTCACCGAGCGACCCCGTCGCACCCTCGGTGGTCGACGACGAGGTCGTCACCCACGCCGTGGTGGACCCGTCCGTCGTGCCCCGCCAGATGGAGGCGCTGCGCGCCCACGCGACCCAGGTCGTCGTCGGGAACGGCTGGTTCGCCCTCTCCAACGACGTCGTCTCACGCCTGCCCGGACGCGAGGGGTTCGCGCGGATGGACCCGCGCTCCGGGACGCTCTCACCCAGCCGGGGGCCGGGGCGCCGCGGACTGCTGGAGGCGGACGCGTGAGCATCGCGGAGGGGGAGGGCGTCGACACCGGCACCTACCGGCACGTCATGGGCCGGCTGGCCAAGGGGGTCGTCGTGCTGACGACGACCTCGTCGGGGCAGGACCACGCGCTCACCGCCAACTCGCTGACGAGCGTCTCCCTCGACCCGGTGCTCCTGCTCGTCTGCGTGGAGACCGACGCCCGCTTCCACGACGCCGCACGGGAGTCCGGGGTCTTCGGGATCAGCATCCTCGCCTCCGACCAGCGCGCGCTCGCCTCGTGGTTCGCCACGCCCGGCCGCCCCCTGCCCGGGCAGATGGACCGTGCTCCCCACCACCGGGGCGAGTCCGGGGTCGCCCTCCTCGACGGGAGCCTCGCGACGCTCGAGTGCGACGTGCGCGACGTCCACCCGGCCGGTGACCACGCCATCTTCGTCGCCGAGGTGCGCGCCGCGCGCTTGGCGGCCGATCCCAAGGCTGCCCTCGTACACTTCCGCGGACAGTACTCCGCCCTCGCCTGACCCTGCTCCACCTCGAGAACTCCAGCAAGGAACACGATGACCGACGACTTCGACCCGGACACGGGCCAGCCGCGACGCCGCCTGGGAGCGATCGTCGCGCTCCTCGGTGCCCTCGTCGTGCTGATCGGCGGGTACGTCGGCGTGGCGGCCTACGCCAGCGGCCGCGCGCCCAGCGGCACCGAGGTCGGAGGGGTCCAGGTCGGCGGCATGTCCCCCGGTGAGGCGCGCAGCGCCCTCGAGAGCGGGACCGCCGCCCGAGCGGCGGCGCCGGTGACGCTCACGGCGGGTGGCCGGACCGCGACCATCGCGCCCGCGGACGCCGGGCTCTCCGTCGACCTCGACGAGTCGGTCGCCGACCTGACCGGCTTCAGCCTCAACCCCGTCAAGGTCGTCGGGCACCTCACCGGTGGGGTGACCCGCACGCTCGAGACCGACGTCGACGAGGCGAAGCTCGAGGCGGCCGTGACGGCGGCCGCCAAGGCGCTCGACGTGGCACCCAAGGAGGGCAGCCTGTCGGTCAAGGGCGGCAAGGTCGCCCTGACCCCGCCCGTCGCGGGCCAGACCGTCGACGTCGACCGCACGGCGGAGACCATCGCCTCCACGTGGCCGCGCAGCTCGCCGGTCGTCGCGCCGGTCGACGAGTCCGCTCCCAAGGTCGCGGCCGAGGAGCTCCAGCGGGTCAAGACCGAGTTCGCCGACAAGGCGATGTCCGGGCCGGTCGCCGTCAAGGTGGGTGACAAGGCCTTCGAGATCCCTGCGGCCAGGCTCGCCCCCGCCATCAGCTTCCCCGCCGACGCGGAGGGCAAGATCACGCCGGCGTTCGACGACAAGGTCATCATCGCGGCCGTGACGGACGCCGCGAGGAAGGCCGGCGCCACCAAGCGGGCCAGGGACGCCAGGGTGGCCTACGCGAGCGGGCAGCCCCGGGTCGTGCCGTCGCAGACCGGCGTCGCCCTCGACGCGACCAAGATCGTCGCTCCCGTGACGGCGGCGCTGACCTCACCCGAGCGAGCCGCCACCATCCCCGTGACCGTGTCGCAGCCGAGCTACACGACGGAGAAGGCGAAGGCGACCCTGCCCAAGGGCCTCATCTCGACCTTCACGACGTACTTCCCCGCGAACGGCGGCGGTCGCGTCACCAACATCCGGCTCGCGGCCCGCACGCTCAACGGCACCTTCGTCCCGCCCGGCGGCACCTTCAGCCTCAACGGGGTCCTGGGCCAGCGCACCCCCGAGAAGGGCTACGCCAAGGGAGGCGTCATCAGCAACGGCCGCCTCAGCGAGAACTACGGCGGCGGCATCTCGCAGGTCTCGACGACCCTGTTCAACGCGGCGTTCTTCGCGGGGGTCGAGTTCAAGGAGTACATGGCGCACGGGTTCTACATCTCGCGCTACCCCGAGGGCCGGGAGGCGACGATCTCCTTCCCCTACCCGGACAACAAGTGGGTCAACACCACCGACGGCGGCATCTACATCCGGGCGTCATCGAGCGGTGGCCAGGTGACCGTGGCGTTCTACGGCACGAAGAAGTGGGACGTCACGTCCACGAAGAGCCCGCGACGCAACATCGTCCAGCCGAAGAAGATCACCGACCCCTCGCCGGAGTGCATCACCCAGAACCCCGTCGTGGGCTTCGACGTCACCGTGACGCGCATCTTCAAGCAGGGCGGCACGACCGTGCGGACGCAGCCCTTCACCACCCACTACAACCCCGAGGACGACGTCACCTGCACGCATCCCGACGCGAAGTGACGTCGCTCAGGAGCGCTCCGGTCCGGTGAGGTGGGCGTACTCCGAGTGCGCCTCGAACCCGAGTCGTCCGTAGAGGGCCAGGGCGGTGAGGTTGTCCGCCTCCACCTGCAGGTGGACCAGCCGTATGCCGTCCGCGGCGGCGTGTGCGACCAGCCGCGCGGTGAGGTGCCGGGCCAGTCCACGACCCCGCGCCGACGGGTCGGTCCAGACGGCGCCGAGCCCGGCCCACCCGTGGGCGACGGCGAGCCGGCCGATGGCGACCGGGGACTGCTGGTGCTGCTGCCCTCCTGGCCCGTCCTCGGCGTCCACCCGCGCGAACAGCTGGCGCGGGCTGCCGGTGAGCACCGCCACCACCGCGGACTCGACGACGGTCCGGCTGCGGCGGTAGGCCTCGAGCCACGGCTCGTCCAGCTCCTCCGTCACCGTCACCCCGGGTCCCCCGGGGTCGGCTGCGGCGACGACCGCGGTCGGCGCGGTGAGGGTGAGGCTGCGACCGCCCGCCGTCCAGCCCCGCGCGAGGAGCTCGGCCCCGACCGGGTCCCCGCCGGGGTCGAACCCGGTCGGCCCGGGAAGGGCCACGCGGGGCGGCAGTGCGCGAACGGCATACCAGTGCTCGACGTGGTCGACCGCGTCGGGGAGCGCCAGGCCCGGGTCGCCGAGCGCGAGGGCGGAGCTGCCCCTCTGGGTGAAGCCGTGGGAGGCCCGCAGCTCCCAGTCGCCGAGCGGTTCCCGCTCGAGGGCGCCCCAGCTCGGGGCGGTGACGCGAGCCATATCGGTCACTGACAGGGCGAGGTGCGCGGGGGCCGCCCGGCGGCTCGGTGCGGGCGGGACCTCCTTGACCGTCACGACCCGCTCGCGTGGCACCGACACGCGGCCACGCCGGGTCTCGACGACGAGCACGGCGGCGTCGCGGTGGACCAGGTCGCCGAGGGCGTCGGTCATCGTGGGGTGGCCCGGCGTGGCTCGCGTCTCGGACGGCTCGAGGCGGTAGCGGACGACGACCCGCGCGCCGATGTGGAGGGCGTCGGGGGAGGCGGGCACGATCGGCATACTATGGCGGCATGACGTACGTGATCGCGCAGCCTTGTGTCGACCTCAAGGACAAGGCCTGCATCGAGGAATGCCCCGTCGACTGCATCTACGAGGGCGAGCGCTCCCTCTACATCCACCCCGACGAGTGCGTGGACTGTGGCGCGTGCGAGCCGGTCTGCCCGGTCGAGGCGATCTACTACGAGGACGACACCCCCGAGCAGTGGGCCGACTACTACAAGGCCAACGTCGAGTTCTTCGACGACCTCGGCAGCCCCGGTGGTGCCGCCAAGATGGGCCTCATCCCCAAGGACCACCCGCTCATCGCGGACCTGCCGCCGCAGTCGCACGACGTGTGATCCTTGCTCGACCTCCCCGACTTCCCCTGGGACTCGCTCGCTCCACTCAAGGAGCGGGCGAGTTCCGTTGCCACCGATGACGGCCTCGGGCTGGTCGACCTGTCCGTCGGGACGCCGGTGGACCCCACGCCGGCGGTGGTGCAGGAGGCGCTGAGGTCGGCCGCCGACGCGCCCGGCTACCCCCAGACGCGGGGCACGCCAGCGTTGCGCGAGGCCGTGGCGCGCTGGTTCGCGACGAGGCGAGGCGTGCCGGACGTGGACCCGGACGGGGTGATGCCGACGATCGGCAGCAAGGAGCTCGTCGCCTGGCTGCCGACCCTGCTCGGCCTCGGTGCCGGGGACGTCGTGGGGTTCCCGTCGGCGGCCTACCCGACCTACGACGTCGGTGCGCGCCTGGCGCGAGCCACCCCCCGGGTGGTGGACGGACTCGCCGCGCTGGGCCCGCTGACACCCTCCACCACGCCGAAGCTGTTGTGGGTCAACAGTCCCGGCAACCCGACCGGCAAGGTCCTCGGGATCCCGCACCTCGCCAAGGTGGTCGCGTGGGCGCGTCGCCACGGGGTCGTCGTGGCGAGCGACGAGTGCTACGCCGAGCTCGACTGGCGCACCGACCGCGGCTCCGAGACGGCACCGACCACACCCTCGATCCTCGACCCCGCGGTGACGGGTGGCTCCCACGAGGGACTGCTCGCCGTCTACTCGCTCTCGAAGCAGTCCAACCTCGCGGGCTACCGCGCCGCCTTCGTCGCGGGCGACCCGCGCCTCGTGCGTCGGCTCCTCGAGGTCCGCAAGCACGCCGGGATGATCGTCCCCTGGCCGGTGCAGGTCGCGCTCACCGCGGCCGTGGGCGACTCGGCCCACGTCGAGGCACAGAGGGCCGTGTATGCCGCGCGCCGCGAGACCCTGCTCCCGGCCGTCCGTGCGTTCGGGCTCGAGGTCACCGACAGCGACGCCGGCCTCTACCTCTGGGCGACCGCGGGGGAGGACGCCCGGGTGACGCTGGAGCGGCTGGCCGAGCACGGCATCCTCGCCGCCCCCGGCACCTTCTACGGTCCCGGCGGACGGCAGCACGTGCGGATCGCGCTGACCGCGCCGGACGACCGGATCAGGGCGGCCGCGGCCCGTCTCACCGCGGGCTGACCCCGCCCTCCCTTTTCGCCCTCGTCGGCGTCTGGGGTAGCGTCACTGGTGCGCGAGCGGTGCCACTGCGAGCTCGCCCGAGACGTGAGGATTGATCTGACGATGAGCACTGACTCCGCCGCCGGGGCGGCCTTCCAGGTGGCCGGGAAGACTCTCAACTTCCCCTACGTGAAGGCCACCGAGGGCAACAACGGCTACGACATCTCCACCCTGCTCAAGGAGACGGGGGACGTCACCGTCGACATCGGCTTCGTCAACACCGCGTCGTGCGCGAGCGCCATCACCTACATCGACGGTGACGAGGGCATCCTGCGCTACCGCGGCTACCCGATCGAGCAGCTGGCCGAGAAGTCCAGCTTCCTCGAGGTCTCGTACCTCCTCATCTATGGCGAGCTGCCGTCGGCCACCGAGCTCGAGGACTTCACCGAGCGCGTGCGCCAGCACACGATGCTGCACGAGGACCTCAAGGGCTTCTTCAGCGGCTTCCCTCGTGACGCGCACCCGATGCCGGTGCTCTCGTCGGCGGTCGGCGCGCTGGGCACCTTCTACCAGGACAGCCTCGACCCGTTCGACAAGGAGCACGTCGAGATCTCGACGATCCGCCTCCTCGCGAAGCTCCCGACGATCGCGGCCTACGCCTACAAGAAGAGCATCGGCCAGCCGTTCCTCTACCCGGACAACGAGCTGTCGCTCACCGAGAACTTCCTGCGGATGACGTTCGGCGTCCCGGCGACGGACTACGACATCGACCCCGACATGGTCAAGGCGCTCGACCAGCTCCTCATCCTGCACGCGGACCACGAGCAGAACTGCTCGACCTCGACGGTGCGCCTCGTCGGCTCGGCCCACGCCAACCTGTTCAACTCCGTCTCGGCCGGCATCCACGCGCTGTCCGGGCCGCTGCACGGTGGCGCCAACTCGGCGGTCCTCGAGATGCTCGACGGCATCCTCAAGGACGGCGGCGACGTCGACAGCTTCGTGCGCAAGGTCAAGGACAAGCAGGACGGAGTCAAGCTCATGGGCTTCGGCCACCGGGTCTACAAGAACTACGACCCGCGCGCCGCGATCATCAAGCAGACGACCGACACCATCCTGCACAAGGACGGCGTCCGTGACCCCCTTCTCGACATCGCCCTCCAGCTCGAGCAGCGCGCCCTCGAGGACGACTACTTCATCGAGCGCAAGCTCTACCCGAACGTCGACTTCTACACCGGCCTGATCTACAAGGCGATGGGCTTCCCGACCAAGATGTTCACGGTGCTCTTCGCCCTCGGCCGGCTGCCCGGCTGGATCGCGCAGTGGCGCGAGATGATCGAGGACCCGGCCACGAAGATCGGCCGCCCGCGCCAGATCTACACCGGCGCCACCGAGCGCGACTACAAGGCGATCTCCAGCCGCTGAGGCTGCGCCCGGGCTCTGCCCGGCACACGGCACACGAGAGCCCCGACCTGCACGATGCAGGCCGGGGCTCTCGGCATGGTGCGGGCGGTCAGGCCCGGTGGCGGCCGAGCTTCTCACCCTCGACGTCGACGTCGGGGAGGAGGCGGTCGATCCAGCGCGGGCGCGACCACACCCTGTCACCCTGAGATACATCAGCGCGGGGAATGAGCAGGATCAGTGCACGTCAGGTGGGCGGACTGGGCGCTCCGTTAGAACGGTGGCGCCGCCGGGTATTGAGTCGGGCATGCCACCGTGATGGTCGGTGGTGGCCCAGTGAGCACCGCGAGCTCGAGGCATCGTCGGAGCTGGTCCTCGAGGAGCGAAGGAATCTCGTCGAGGCCCAGGAGTCGGATCTGTGACTTGCCGCCGACCGTCGGGCAGTGGGCAGTCGTTGGCCTGGCTGCTCGAACATCGGGTGGCACGGCGGAGGCGCCGGGGACGATTGCCCGGTCGAGGTGGTCGACGGGGTGGGTGACCCACGGCCGGCCGGCGGGGTCGCTCCAGTGGGCAGTGCCGTCGGGGTCGAGCCGGACGGACCAGCCGTGACGTTGCTTGATGCGGTGATGTCGCCGGCACAGGCACATCAGGTTGGTCGGGGTGGTGGCGCCGACCGGCCACGGTATGACGTGGTCCTGGTCGGTGTAAATCGCGTTGATGGAGCAGCTCGGGAACCGACATCGCCCGTCGCGCAGCCGCACGAGCCGAGCCATGTCCGGTGGGACGACATATCCGTCATTGCGGCGGGCGGCGTCCCTGCGGGCCCGCTTCGCCAGGGACGCGGGGACGCCTCCGCCAACGACGGCACCAGTGTCCGAGTCGCACACCAAACGCGTGGACGGCACGACACTGGCGCTCTCACCCAGCGCGTCGAGGTCGACCAGCGTCGGCGTGGTGGACCCGAGCCCGCTGACCTCGGTCAGCTGCGGCCCGCCCGAGCGGGACGACTGGGCCCGGGTGTCGGTTGGCGCGTCCTCGGTGGGGACGGTGGCGTGCAGGTGGACGGTCGCGTCGGCCCGGGCCAGTACCAGCTGCGCCAGCGCGTCCGCACGGGCCTGCGCCAGGGTCAGGTCCGGGTCCTGGCGCCGCAACGTGCGGGCCAGGGTCTCGACGGCCTGCCACATCAACGTCGAGCTCTCCACCGGCAGCTCCGCCTCCCAGTGGTCCGTGCCCATCGTCGCCGGCGAGCGGCGCACCGACCGGCCCTCGCGTGCCTCCTTCGCCTGCTTCGCGACCAGCTCAGGGTGCGCCCGAGCGACCATCCGCCGCACCCGCGCACGCAACGGCCCCGTCGTCTCGTCCCAGCCGCCCCGCGCCTCGTAGTGGCCCACCAGCGCGTCGACGATCACGGCGGCACCGTCCTCGGGGCACGGCTCGACCTCGGTGGTCACCACCCGGGCCCGCCATGCGTCGAGGTCACCGGCGAGCATCTGCCCGACCAGCGCGGGCGTGGTCGTCACCTGATGGATGGCGACCTCGACCCGCGTCGCCGCCGCCTGCACGGTGATCCCCAGCGTCGGCCCGACCAGCTCCGGCGCGTCCAGCGCCCGGTGACCCAGCCCGCGGTGCTGCTGCCCCCACTGACCGTGTTGGTCCACGACGTCCTCGACCGCCGCGACATGCGCCACCGCCACCGTCTCCACCCCGGCCAGCACGTTGGACGCCCGGTGCGTCTCCTCGACCACCGAGAGCAGCTGCTCCCGCGTCAACGACGACAGATCCATCTCGCCGAGAGCACGCGCGACACCCGCGGTCGCGGACCGCAGCGCCGTCAGTGCCTCGTCGAGCTCCATACCGCAAACCTACAAGCCACCACTGACAGTCCCCGGTCTGCCCGAGGAGCGAGCGAGCCTGCGACACAGGGGTGCTCGTGTCGCAGGCTCGCTCCCGACTGGTCAGGTGCCGTCGCGGCCCGTGCGCTCCTGCAGGCGGTCGATGTGCTCGGAGGCCTCAGCCTTCGTCATGTCGGCGGAGAGCTCCTCGCCGGCCTCGCGTGCCAGCGTGTCGAGGTAGCTGCGCTGGGCGCCTGTCATGGGCTCGTCCCCGGTGACCCAGTCGCTCGGGTCCTTCTCCGTGGTCGTCGGCCTGGGACCGCCGAGGACGTCACCGCTGTCGTTGGCGCGCTGGCCAGCGGCTGCTGGCTCCTCGGTGGGCATGGGCTCCTCGGTGGACATGGGCTCTTCGGTGGGCGCGGGCGCCTCCAGCGGAGCAGGCTGCTCGGCGTCGTCGGGGCGCGGCTCGTTCGAATGCGTGTTCGATGTCATGACTCGACCGTACCTCGCGGATGCGACGTCGACACCAGAGTCGTCGCAGCATTTCGGACGACCACCGGCGCGGCGACGGCAGGTGCGTCACCGGCATACGCGACGTGTGGAAGCCCCGCTCAGGTGAGGTGGAGGACGACCTGCCGGGCAGGCGCCGGTGTGTCCGTCTCCTGCCACGACCACGACGACGAGTCGCGGCTGCGGCTCCAGCGGCGGTCCCCGATCGTGACCCCGGTGATGCCGGTGTCGACGGCCTTGGCGACCGACCAGGAGGCGATCGACGCGGCGAGCCGGTCACTGGGCGCGGCGACCGTCAGGGTGCCCTTGCCGGCGGTCGCCTCGAGGCCGTACTCGGAGTCGACCAGCCGGCCGATCATGGGGACGTCGGCCTCACGCTCCGCGTCGTCGAGCCGGCAGCCGATCCCGCGAGGAGAGTGGCCGGCGAGGGCGGAGGCGAGGATGCGGCCCTCCTGCTCGTGGTCGGCGTAGGCCTCGGGGTAGGCGCTGCGCTGGACCTTCTGCGCGACGACCGTGATGGTGCCGCTCTCCCAGCCGTCGACCTTGACGAGGGCGTCGTAGAACTTGTCGGTGGAGTACTCGGGGTCGAGGATCTGCTCCACCGTGCCCCAGCCCTGCGACGGACGCTGCTGGAACAGGCCGACCGAGTCGCGGTCCCCGTAGCGGATGTTGCGCAGCTTGGACTCCTGGATGGCCGTCGCCAGCGCGATCGTGGCAGCCCGCGCGGGAAGCCCGCGGCGCAGGGCGAGAGCGGTGATGGTGGCGGCGTTGCTCATCTGGTCGGGGTCGAAGTCGACCGAGGTGCCACCGGCCGTCGCCTGGCACCGTGGACCGAAGGCGCCGACCAGCAGGGAGCGGCCTCCGAACCACGCCCCCAGGGCGACCAGGGCGAGAAGCGTGAGGATGAGGCCGCGCGCGATCCATCGCGATGCCCCACCCCGCGTCTCCTCGGCGAGGGCCACGGGCCGACGTCGTGCGGCCATCAGTCGTTCGCGTGCAGCGCCGAGTTCAGCACGATGCCGTGGCCGTCCCGCGGACGCGCCTCGACGGTGCCGGTGACCGAGTTGCGCAGGAAGAGCAGGTTGGACTGCCCCGACAGCTCGCTGGCCCGGGTGACCGTGCCGTCGGGCAGGGTGACCTTGGTGCCGGCGGTGACGTAGAGACCGGCCTCGATGACGCAGTCGTCCCCGAGGGCGATGCCCAGGCCCGACTCCGCGCCCAGCAGGCAGCGCTCGCCGATCGACACGCGCTCGGTCCCGCCGCCGGAGAGGGTGCCCATCGTGGACGCCCCGCCGCCGATGTCGGAGCCGTCGCCCACGACGACGCCCTGCGAGATGCGTCCCTCGACCATCGAGGTGCCGAGGGTGCCGGCGTTGAAGTTGACGAAGCCCTCGTGCATCACCGTCGTGCCGCTGGCGAGGTGGGCGCCCAGGCGGACCCGGTCGGCGTCGGCGATGCGCACGCCCGAGGGCAGGACGTAGTCGGTCATCCGCGGGAACTTGTCGACGCCGAAGACCTGCACCGGGCCGCGGGCCAGCAGGGCCAGCCGCGTGCTCTCGAAGTCGTCGACGGCGCACGGGCCGTGGTTGGTCCAGACGACGTTGGTGAGCGTGCCGAAGAGGCCGTCGAGAGAGATCGAGTTGGGCTGCACGAGGCGGTGCGAGAGCAGGTGCAGCCTCAGCCACGCGTCGGCGGCATCGGTCGGGGCGGCGTCCAAGTCGGCCTCGACCAGACGCACCTCACGCGTCACCCCGCGGGCCTCGTCGGCGACGGCGAGGCCGGACAGGCCCGCCGGCTCGCTCGACCCGTCGGAGCGGCCCAGTGCCGGCGCCGGGAACCAGGCGTCGAGGACGGTGTCGCCGTGCAGGGTGAGGAGGCCGAAGCCGTGTGCGGTGCGCGCGGTCATGGCGTCAAGGGTAGGGGGCGGGTCTGTGCCTGACGGAGGCCGTCCGGCGCCTCCCGGGTGGAGACCGCTCGGGTGCCGCCCACCTGCGCCGCTAGGGTCGACGTATGCCGCTCGACCTCACGTCCGACGTTGTCACCCTGACCGCTGCCCTCTGCGACATCGAGTCGGTGAGCCTCGACGAGGGCACCGTCTGCGACGCCATCGAGGAGGCCCTGCGACCCCTCGGGCACCTCACGGTCACCCGCCTCGGCAACACCGTCGTGGCGCGGACCGACCTCGGTCGTGGCGAGCGGGTGGTCCTCGCCGGTCACATCGACACCGTGCCGCTCACGGACCCCCCCAACCTCCCGACCCGGCGCCTGCCCTCGCCCGAGGGCGAGGTGCTGTGGGGGCGCGGCACGGTCGACATGAAGGGCGGTGTCGCCGTCCAGCTGCGCCTCGCCGCAACGGTTCCCGGGCCCACTCGTGACGTCACCTACGTCTTCTACGAGGGTGAGGAGATCGAGAGCGAGCACAACGGGCTGCTGCACGTCCAGCAGCAGCGACCCGACCTCATCGAGGACGCCGACTTCGCGGTCCTGCTCGAGCCGACCGGCGCCATCGTCGAGGGCGGCTGCAAGGGCACGATGCGGATCGACATCAGCACCAAGGGCGCCGCCGCACACTCGGCCCGGCCGTGGAACGGTCACAACGCCATCCACGACGCCGCCGACGTCCTCAACCGCCTCACGGCATACGAGACCCGGACCGTCATGGTCGACGGACTCGAGTTCCGCGAGGCCCTCAACGCCGTCAGCATCTCCGGCGGCATCGCCGGCAACGTCATCCCGGACCGGTGCACGGTGTCAGTGAACTACCGCTACGCGCCGGACCGCTCCGAGGAGGAGGCCGTCGCGCACATGCACGAGGTCTTCGAGGGGCTGACCTTCGAGGTCACCGACAACGCCGGGGGAGCACGGCCCGGTCTGGACCTGCCCGCGGCCAAGGCGTTCGTCGAGGCCCTGGGCACCGAGGTCGTCGCCAAGCAGGGCTGGACCGATGTCGCGCGGTTCCAGGCGATGGGCGTGCCGGCCGTGAACTTCGGACCCGGTGACCCCAACCTCGCGCACCACGACGAGGAGCGGTGCCCCGTCGACCACCTCGTGTCCGCCGAGGCCGCGATGCTCCGGTGGCTCGCCGGCGCTCCCGAGGTGGGCGCGTGAGCGAGGGCCAGCAGCCCTGGGACGAGTCTCATGACTACCACCAGGGCCCGGTGGTCATGCGCCGGTCGAAGGTGCCCGCGGAGACCACCGACCAGCGCCTGCTCGACGACCGCGGCTCGGCCGACTGGGTCCACACCGATCCGTGGCGGGTGCTGCGGATCCAGTCCGAGTTCGTCGAGGGCTTCGGCGCCCTGGCCGAGCTCGGCCCGGCCGTGAGCGTCTTCGGCTCGGCGCGCACCCACCCGGACGACCCGACCTACGCGCTGGGGGAGCGGGTCGGAGCCGAGCTCGTCCGCGCCGGCTACTCCGTCATCACCGGCGGCGGGCCGGGCGCCATGGAGGCGGCCAACAAGGGAGCCTGCGAGGCGGGCGGCACGTCGGTCGGGCTCGGGATCGAGCTGCCCTTCGAGACGGGGCTGAACTCGTTCGTCGACCTCGGGGTGAACTTCCGCTACTTCTTCGCCCGCAAGACGATGTTCGTCAAGTACTCGCAGGGCTTCATCGTCCTCCCCGGCGGGTTCGGCACGCTGGACGAGCTCTTCGAGGCGATCACGCTGGTGCAGACCCAGAAGGTCACCTCGTTCCCGATCATCCTCATGGGCAGGGCCTACTGGCAGGGACTGCTGGACTGGCTCACGGACTCGGCTCTGGCGAGCGGCACGGTCAGCGCCGCGGACCTCGCGCTGATCACGGTCACCGACGACCCGTCCGAGGCGGTCGAGATCATCGTCGCGTCGGACCGCGGCAATGCCCCGGATGCTCCGGAGGGGACCGGCACGCACGCGGAATGAGCGGTCCTGCGTCCGCGCCCAGCGCCCGGACCTAGGATCACGGCGTGGAGTGGGTTGCCCTCGGAGCTCTCGCCGTCGCCGTCATCGCGGTCACGGCGCTCGTCGCGACGGGCCGGCTCGAGCTGACTCCCATGAGCGACCCGGTCTCGAGCGTCCCCCCGTTGGAGATGCCGGAGCGACCCACGAGCGCCGACGTCGACCCGCTGCGGGTGGGCACCACGATCTACGGCTATGCGCCGGACGAGGTCGACGCGGCACTGGACGCACGGCGCGACCGCCTCGCCGAGCAGGAACGCGAACTGTCCCTGAGGGGACCGGCGCCGTCGACCGGGGAGGGCCATGTTCACCCTGACGCGTGAGAGCACCCTCACCCCCGAAGAGCTGTGGCGCCGCCTCGCCGCCCTCGACGAGCACGCCGACCCCGTCCCACTGACCACGACGATCGCCGACCCCGGACCGCCGGCGGCCGGGTGGCGCTTCACGGCGCGAACGGCACTCGGCCCGCTGCGTTTCGACGACTCCATGCTCGTCGAGGAGTGGGACCCGCCGCGCCGGTGGCGCGTGCGCAAGCAGGGCTTCCTCAAGGGCTGGGCCGAGGCAGAGGTGACCCCCGTCGCCGGTGGGTCGCGGCTCACCTGGACCGAGGAGCTGTGGTTCGAGCTCCCCGGGCTCACGTGGCTGACCCGACGGGCCGGTGACCTCCTGGGCCCACTGATCTTCGGACCGGTCGTGAACCGCCTCGCGCGGGCGGAGCGGTGACCTGGGCGCTGGGCCTGAGCGTCCCGGTCGTCACGTGCGCCCTGGCGCTGGCGTGGTTCTTCGTCCGACACGACGACGGAGAACGCCGCGCTCGCGCTGACGAGGAGGACGGTGCAGCAGGCGGAGACCACTTTCGGATGCAGGTCGTCGGCTACCGGACCGACCGCGTGGACGAGGTGCTCGCCCGGCTCGACGAACAGATCGCCGCGAACGACGCCCTCCTTCGCGGTGACGTCCCGGTCGAGCGCACCCGCCCCGACGTCGCACGCACCGTCGCGGCGGCCCCTGCCGTCGGCCACCCCGCGGCGCTCGACGACGTCGAGGCCGACACGGACGAGGGCGCGGACGAGGACGAGGACGAGGACGAGGACGACGAGCCACCCGCACGCCGTCGCTGGGGCTGGCTCGACGCCCTGGTGGTCGCCGTCTACCTCGGCACCGCGCTGCACGTCCTCTCCGGCCTGGTCGGTCGGACCTCCACGGGCTACCTGTCGCAGGGGGTGCAGGACCACCAGGCGTTCGAGTGGTACTTCGGTGCCTCGGCACACAACGTCGCCACCCTCTCCAACCCGCTCTTCAGCGACCGCCAGAACTTCCCCGACGGGGTCAACCTCATGGCGAACGCCGCCGTCACCGGTCTCGGCATCCCGCTGGCGCCACTGACCCTCGTGCTCGGGGCGCAGGTGACGTTCTTCGTCGTCGAGCTGCTCGGCCTGGCCGGCACCGCCGCCGCCTGGTACTGGTTCCTGCGCCGCCGCGGGCTCGTGCGGTCGGCGGCCGCAGTCGGCGGCTGGTTCACCGGCTTCGCGCCGGCGATGGTGTCGCACGCCAATGGGCACCCCAACTTCGTCGCCCTCTTCCTCATCCCGGTCATCATCGACCGTGTCCTGCGCCTCGCCCGCGGCAGCAGCCCCGGAAGGGACGGCGTGGCCCTGGGGCTCCTCGTGACGTGGCAGGTCTTCATCGGCGAGGAGCCGTTGCTCCTCATGGCCCTCGGGATGCTCGTCGTCGGTGCCGTCCTCGTCCTGCGCGGACGCCTCGACCTCCGTCGCCTCGCGCCGGGTCTCGGCGTGGGAGCCGGCCTCTGCCTCCTGCTCGTCGCCGTGCCGCTCTGGTGGCAGTTCGCCGGGCGGCAGAGCTACACCTCGATCTACCACCCGCCGGGCGGGAACGACCTCGCCGCCCTGTGGGGCCGGGCCACCCGGACGATCGGCGCCGACCCGTGGGCGTCGGCCGCGCTGTCGATGAACCGGACCGAGGAGAACGCGTTCTTCGGCCCGGCCCTGCTGCTCCTCGTCGCCGTCATCGCGGTCGTGCTCATCCGGCGACCCGTCGTGCAGGGGCTCACGGCCCTTGTCGTGGTCGCGTGCTGGCTCTCGCTGGGGGAGGAGATCGTGGTCCGCGGCCGGCCGACCGGCATACCGGGGCTGTGGGCCGCCCTGGACGAGATGCCCGTCCTCGAGAACGTCCTGCCCACCCGGTTCGTCATGATGGCCATCCCGGCGATCGCGGGACTGCTCGCCATCGGCATCGACGCGGCGGTCCGCGCCGCCCCCCTGACCCCGAGCGACACCGCCGAGGCACAGCTTCCGGAGTGGCACCCGCGGGTGGGTGGCTGGCTGGTGACGGGGGCTGCCGTGCTGGCGCTGCTGCCGGTGCTGCCGACCCCGCTGCGCGTCGACGAGCGTCCCGCCGTGCCGACGTTCTTCACCGGGGACGCGTGGCGTGACTTCACCTCGGGCGGCTCGGTTCTGGCCGTCCCACCCACCGACATCGTCGACGCCCGAGCCTTCGACTGGCAGCTGGCGGCGGACACCCTGGCCTTCCCCATCGTCGAGGGCTACTTCGTCGGCCCTGACGGCGGAGCCGACGGCGGTGGCCAGTACGGCGCCGCACGCCGCCCGATGTCGCTCTGGCTCTACGACGTCAACGCGGCCAACGCCGTGATCCCGGCGACGGAGGCCCAGCGGCTGCAGTTCGTCGAGGACCTCCGGGCGTGGCGCACCGATGCCGTCGTGCTGCCGGCGCGCCCCCAGACCCCGGCGCTGCGCGACTCGCTCGTCACCGTCCTCGGCCCGCCGCAGGAGGTCGAGGACGTGCTGGTGTGGGACGTGCGGGAGCTCCGGCGATGAGCGCCCCGCCCCGACCGGCGGCCACGTCCCGCGAAGCCGGTGCCACGTCCACGAGCCCGGCCGGCAACGGCAGCCGACTCGGGCGCGCGGCCCTGGCCCATCCCGTGCGGGCGCTCCTTGCCGTCTACGTCGTCTCCCGGCTCGTCGTGCTCGCCGCGATGTGGGTGGCCGCGACGTGGTTCCAGAACCCGGCGGGCGTCGGACACCTCGACCCGACGGTCGGCGACCTCATCGGGCTCTGGGACTCCGAGTGGTACGAGCGCATCGCGAACCAGGGCTACCCCGTCCCCCTGCCGGCGGACCCGACGACGGGCAAGCTCACCTACAGCGCGTGGGCGTTCTACCCGCTCTTCCCGTTCCTCGTGAAGGGGCTCACGATCCTCGGTGTCCCCTTCACCGTCGGCGCGGTCGCGCTCAACCTCGTCCTCGGCGCCGTCGGGGTCATGCTCATCTGGATGCTCTTCAGCCATGCCCTCAGCGCCGACCCGCGTCCCGGCCGCGACCGGCTCGCCCTCGTCGCCGCCTGCCTCTGGTGCTTCTACCCGGCGACCGGCGTGATGCTCAAGGCCTACACGGAGCCGCTCGCGATCGTCCTCGTCGCCTTCTCGCTGCTGCAGCTGATGAACCGCCGGTATGCCGCGGTCGCGGCTCTCGCCGTCCCTCTCGCCTTCACCCGTGGCGTCGCAGCCGCGATGGGGTGCGCGGTGCTCATCCACCTCGTGGTCCGGGTGCGTGAGGAGCGTCGGGCCGGCGTCGCGCCGGTGCACGGCCAGCGGGGGACGGCCGCGCTCATGGTGCTCGTCACGGGGCTCTCCGGCCTCGCCTGGCCCGTCGTCGTCGGTGTCGTCAGCGGGATTCCCACCGCCTTCCTCGACGTCCAGGAGGCGTGGGGGCAGCGGCCGGGCGCCGGGCCGTTCGCCCTCTGGCTGCAGTGGGCCTGGGAGGGCCATGGCCTCGCCGGGGTCGTCGTCCTGGTCGCGCTGTGGGGCACCTACATCGCGCTCGTCCTGGGGCGGCACGGGCGGTGGCTCCCCGTCGAGGTCCGCGCTTGGGCGGTCGCCTACCCCCTCTACCTCTTCGCCGTCGTCCGGCCGATCACGAGCATGTGGCGCTTCCTGCTCCTCGACTTCCCGGTCGCCGCCCTGCTCGCGAGCGTCGCCATGCGCACCTCGACGGGCGAGCGGATCGTCACCCACTGGCGTTGGCGCGTCGCCGTCCTCCTCGTTCCGGTCCTCCTCGGCCTGGTCTGGTGGACGTGTGCCCTGCTCCCCTGGACGCCCTGGAGCTCGCGCCCCCCGTGAGCGCGTGCGGGGGCCCCGATTTCCTCCCGGCCGTGCTGAGCGGCGATAATGGACAGGAAACCGGTGGGCCAGAGCCGGGACGCGAACACGTGACGCGCGATCGTGCGCCACGGCAACGAAGGGAACACCCATGGCGGCAATGAAGCCCAGGACGGGCGACGGCCCTCTCGAGGTCACCAAGGAGGGTCGCGGCATCGTGCTGCGCATGCCTCTGGAGGGTGGTGGCCGCCTCGTCGTCGAGATGACTCCCGACGAGGTGCGGGCACTGGGGCAGGCGATCGACGACTGCGAGGCACTGAAGAAGTGACCGTCCATCGTCGACCGACGTTGACGTGACAGAGGGCCCCCACCGACATGGTGGGGGCCCTCTCGCCGTCTGTAGGGTCGGGCGGGTGCCCACCGAAGACCTCCTCGCACCCACCGTCGCCAGCTGGACCACGAGCGACGGGCCGCTCGCCGATGTCCTCGCCGACTCCGACCCGACCGACCTCGCGCTCGTCGTGGGCGTCCTCGCCGGGGACGACCCCTGGGACGTCCGCACGCGCGACGCCCTGACCGGCGCGGGCCTCGACCCGGACGAGCTCGTCGACACGCACGAGCCTTCGACCGCCGCAGGTGCCACCACCGTCGTCCGCATCCCCCGCGGACAGCAGCCTGTCCGCGTCCTGGTCATGGTCGGCCTCGGCGACGCGACGCCGGCCGACCTCAGGGTCGCCGGGGCCGGAGCCGGCCGGGCCACCCGGGGCCGGGCGCTCGTCGTGCTGCTGGCCCCGTCCTCGGACGAGCCGGGGCACGCGGCCCTCGTCGAGGGTGGTGTCCTCGGCGGCTGGGCCCCGTCCCGCTGGACCGGGGGCAGCTGGCAGCCGGGCGCCGAGCACACCGGCCGGGTCGTCGTCGTCGACGTCGAGCCCGACGTCGTCGACCGGGCGCTGCGGCGCGCTGTCGCGACGCTGGTCGCACGCAACCTCGCCAACACCCCGTCCAACATCAAGAACCCCGGGTGGATGGCCCGACAGGCCCGCGAGCTCGGGTCACGCACCGGCCTCGACGTCACGGTGCTCGACCGGGCCGCCCTCGCGGCGGGAGGCTTCGGTGGGCTCCTCGCAGTCGGCCAGGGCTCGGCGACCCCGCCCGCACTGGTCCAGCTCGGGTACGCACCTGAGGGCGCCGACGCCGGGACCCCGCACGTCGTTCTCGTCGGCAAGGGCATCACCTTCGACTCCGGCGGCCTCCAGGTGAAGCCGGCCGAGGGGATGCTCGCGATGAAGACCGACATGTCCGGTTCGGCGATCGTCCTGGCGGTCCTGGCCGCCTGTCGCGACCTGGCGGTCCCGGTGCGCGTCACCGGGCTCCTCGCCCTGGCCGAGAACATGGTGAGCGGCTCCGCCTACCGCCCCGGTGACGTCGTGACTCACTACGGCGGCACCACCACCGAGATCGGCAACACCGACGCCGAAGGGCGCATCGTCCTCGCGGACGCGCTGGCCTACGCCGACGCCGAGCTGGACCCCGACGTCGTCGTCGACGTCGCCACGCTGACCGGCGCGGCCCGGGTTGCGCTCGCCCGCACGATGGCGCCGGTCTACTCCACCGACGACGAGCTGTCGTCCCAGCTCAGGGCTGCCGGCGAGACAGCAGGTGAGACGCTCTGGCCCTTCCCGCTCGTGCCCGCCTACCGTCAGGCACTGGAGTCCGACGTGGCCGACATCAACCACATCGGACCCTCAGTCGGGGGTGGTTCCATCACCGCAGCGCTGTTCCTTCGCGAGTTCGTCGGTGCGCGTCGCTGGGCCCACCTCGACATCGCCGGCCCCGGCCGCTCCGATGTCGACTCCGGAGTCCACGGCAAGGGTGGGACGGGGTTCGGCGCACGTCTGCTGCTGCGATGGTTGGAAGGTCTTTCATGAACGCCGGATACGGACTGGCCGTGCGCTGGTCGCTCGAGAACGCCCCCGAGGACTCCCCCGACCGACTCCGCGAGTACGTCGTGGGCACGTCCATCGCCAAGTTCATGTTCCTCGACGGCCTCGCCTTCAAGGTGTGGCGGATGCGCGAGGGCGAGTGGTTCGAGGGAACCTACGTCTTCGACACCGAGCAGGAGCGCAAGATCTTCCGCGAGGAGTTCGAGGCGACCGCCGACGAGTCCAAGGGCTCGGAGCTCATCGGCTCCTCACCGGTCGCCATCGAGGAGTTCGAGGTCGTGGCGATCGCCGAGGGCCCGGCCGGTTTCCGCCGCGGTGCCGGCCCGCGCGTCGACGCCCACGCCTGACGGGCGGGGCGCCGGCCCGGGGCGTCAGCGCTTGACGGCGACGAGGAGCCCGTCGCTCACGGGGAGCAGCGTCGGGACGAGCGCGTCGTGGTCGCGCAGGGTCTTGCCGAGGTCGCGCAGGGTCGTCGTGTCCGCGTCACGCGCGGCCGGGTCGGCGACCTTGTCGTGCCACAGCATGTTGTCGAGCACGAGCACCCCGCCCTTGCGCAGCAGGCGGATGCCGTGCTCGACGTATGCCGGATAGCTCGGCTTGTCGGCATCGATCAGGACCATGTCGTAGGCGCCGTCCGTCATGCGGGGCAGCACCTCGGTCGCGCGACCGGTGATGACACGGGTCCGCTGGGTCGGGTAGCCGGCCGCGGCATACGCCTCACGGGCGGCGCGCTGGTGCTCGGCCGAGATGTCGATCGTCGTGAGGACGCCGTCCTGCGGCATGCCGGCGAGGAGCCAGAGGCCGGAGGTGCCGGCGCCGGTCCCGATCTCGATGACGTGCTTGGCGCCGATCGCGGCGGTGAGGACGCGCAACGTCGCTCCGGCTCCGGTGCCCACCGGGGTGGCGGCGCCGAAGGCCATCCCCCGGGCGCGGGCCTGCTCCATGACCTCGGGCTCGGGCACGAAGTCCTCGGCGTACGACCAGCTCGCGGGCTTGAGGGTGCTCATGGGCGGCAACCCTACTCGGGGAGCGCCCCTCGTCCCGACTCACAGCCGCCGTTCAGCCTCCTCAGGAACATTTCCCGGCTCCGACACGTAGACACCTGTGACATGACGAGCCAGGTGGCCACCGAGCAGGGGACGACGATGACGAGCGCAGCAGGTGCGGCTCCGGGGGAGTGGGTGCCGCCGACCTGGGAGCAGGTCGTCGAGGAGCACTCAGCCCGGGTCTACCGGCTGGCCTACCGCCTCACCGGCAACGTGCACGACGCCGAGGACCTCACCCAGGACGTCTTCATCCGGGTCTTCCGGTCGCTGCACACCTTCCGTCCCGGCACGTTCGAAGGCTGGCTGCACCGCATCACGACCAACGTCTTCCTCGACAAGATGCGCCGCAAGCAGCGGATCCGCTTCGACGCCCTCTCCGACGAGTCCGCCGCCCGGCTGCCCAGCCGGGAGATCGGCCCCGAGCAGAGCTACGCCGACACCCACTTCGACGACGACGTGCAGCGCGCGCTCGACTCCCTGGCCCCTGACTTCCGCGCGGCCGTGGTCCTGTGCGACATCGAGGGCCTCTCGTACGAGGAGATCGCTGCCACCCTCGACATCAAGCTCGGCACCGTCCGCTCGCGCATCCACCGTGGCCGGTCGCAGCTGCGCGAGGCCCTCGCCCACCGCGCGCCCGAGGTCCGGGCAGCGGCCGCCTCCACGGGCGCCCGTCGTCCGGGGATGCTCGCACCCGCCGGTGGTGCCGTGTGATGGCACTGTCCCGCCCGAACCGCTGCCGCCTCGATGAGCTGCCCGACTACGTGTCGGGTCAGCTCTCGGCGCAGCGGACCCTCGAGTGGGACCGGCACCTCATCGCGTGCGTCGGGTGCCAGCACGCCGTCGCCGGTGAGCGGCGCCTCCAGAGCCTGCTGTCGGCCGGCTGTCCGTCCATGTCCGGGAGCCTGCACGCCCAGCTCGTCGCGCTGGCCTCGTCGATGCCGGGCCCGGCCGCCGCCGGCCCCAGGGACCACGGCCCGGCGTACTCACGGCTCGAGATGGTCGCGCCTTCCGCCCCGCCGGCGCACCGCAGTCCGCTCAAGTCGGCCGCCCTGGCGACGGCCGCCGCCAGCGCCACGGCGGCGGTGGCCTGGACGCTGACCCTGGCCGGCCCGGGCGCCGTCGGCTCGACTGTCAGCTCGGTCGGCGGCGGCGGCCCGTCCCCGACGGTCCGACCCACGGCGAGCAGCTCGGCCACCACGAGCGGCGCACTGCGCGTCCGGGCGGTCTCCACGGGGTGGACAGGCAGCACCTCGGTTCGGAACCTCGTCCTGTGCGAGGCAGAATCTCGGTCATGACTGAGGACAGCACTCGCGACGACTCCGGCGAGCGCCCTCGCACCGACGCCCAGCAGACCGACTGGCTCGACCGGTACCGCACGCAGGAGCTGGGGGCGCCCGGACGCGCCCCGATGCTGCCGACGCCGGAGCCGGCGCGTCCGGATCCCCAGGACTGGCGCAGTGGCGAGCGGACGGCATACGGACACAACCCGTATGCCGCGTCAGCGGCTCCCACCCTCGCCGCACCGGTGAGGCGCAGCGGGCCCGGGTGGCTGGGGGTCCTGCTCATCGCCGGTCTCTCGGCGCTGCTCGCGGGCCTCGGCGGTGGGCTCTTCGGTGGCTGGCTGGGCTCGACCGACCGCTTCGACGGACTCGACCTGAGGGGTGACACCCCGAACGCCGCCGCACCGGAGCCGGGCGCCGGTGCGACCACCCGTCCCGAGGGTTCGGTCGCCAACATCGCCGCCAACGCCACGCCGAGCGTGGTGACCATCCGCGTCGAGGCCGACAGCGGCGACGGCACCGGCTCGGGCTGGGTCCTCGACGACAAGGGCCACATCGTCACCAACAACCACGTCATCGCGGCCGCCGCGAGCGGGGGTGAGATCACCGTGGTGCTCTCCAACGGCAAGCAGTCGCCGGCCGAGATCGTCGGCCGTGACGTCTCCTACGACCTGGCCGTCCTCAAGGTCGAGCGCACGGACCTCGAGCCGCTCCCAGTCGGCGACTCGTCCTCCGTCGTCGTGGGGGACCCGGTGATCGCGGTCGGCGCGCCACTCGGTCTCGAGTCGACGGTCACCACCGGGATCGTCAGCGCGCTCAACCGCCCGGTGACGCCCGGGGACGCGGACGACCAGTCGTTCATCAACGCGATCCAGACCGACGCCGCCATCAACCCGGGCAACTCCGGCGGGCCGCTGCTCGACATGGAGGGGCAGGTCATCGGCATCAACACCGCGATCGCCCGCGTCGCCGGCACGTCCATCGGTGGCCAGAGCGGCAACATCGGTGTCGGCTTCGCCATCCCCAGCGCCCAGATGAGGACCACGGTCGACCAGCTCATCCGCACGGGCAAGGCCGAGCACCCGATCATCGGTGTCCTCCTCGACCGCGAGTACGACGGCGAGGGCGTGCGCATCGGCGTCGACTCCTCGCAGACCCCGGCGGTCACCCCCGACGGTCCTGCGGCCAAGGCCGGGCTCCGGGCCGGTGACGTCATCACCGCCTTCGAGGGGCGACCCATCAACGACCCCGATGCGCTCGTCGTCGCGATCCGCGCGCGGCCGGTCGGATCGACCGTCACCCTCACCGTGCTGCGCGACGGCAAGGCCCGGGATGTCAAGATGGTCCTCCAGGGCCGGAGCGACTGACGCGCCCCTCGGCGCACAGGAGGACGCGTGTTCGGCATCAACGGCTGGGAGTTCGTCCTCCTCGCCCTCATCGCGGTGTTCGTGCTCGGGCCCGACCGGTTGCCGGAGTACGCCGCCAAGCTGGCCCAGGCCATCAAGAAGTTCCGGGTGATGGCCGAGGGGGCCAAGGGCCAGCTCAAGGACCAGCTCGGGCCGGAGTACTCGGACATCAACTGGCGCCAGTACGACCCGCGCCAGTACGACCCGCGCCGAATCGTGCGTGAGGCGCTCATCGAGCCGCTCGAGGATGCCGCGTCCGGGCTGAAGGCCGGCGGCACCAACCCCGACATGGGCGAGGTCGACGCCCTCGGCGATGACGCCGTGTCGGTCGGCTCGGACCTACGGACGTGGGACCCGCAGCGGCCCACGCCCTACGACGTCGACGCCACCTAGGCGCGACTCAGGAGGGGCGACGCTGCCGGTGGGGGTACGCGCTCAGTTGCTCCGTCGTCGCAAACGCGCGCACCCCCACCGTCACCGTCGCCTAGCGGCCAGAGGGCGTGAGGCCCAGGGAGCGACCGGCCAGACCGCGCGAGCGGGTGCCGAGCTCGCGGGCGATGCCGCGCAGGGCGACGGCGGCCGGCGAGGTCGAGCCGCCGAGGACGATGGGGGCGCCCTGGTCGGAGCCGACCCGCAGGGCGGTGTCGAGCGGGATCTGGCCGAGCAGCGGGACCGGCGCACCGATGGTGCGGGTGAGCGAGTCGGCGACCGCCTGCCCACCGCCGGAGCCGAAGATCTCCTGACGTGAGCCGTCGGGCAGCTCGAGCCAGGACATGTTCTCGATGACGCCCGCGACCCGCTGGTGCGTCTGGACCGCGATCGCCCCGGCGCGCTCGGCCACCTCGGCGGCGGCCTGCTGCGGGGTGGTCACGACGAGGATCTCGGCCCCGGGGATGAGCTGCGCCACCGAGATGGCGATGTCGCCGGTCCCCGGGGGAAGGTCGAGCAGGAGCACGTCGAGGTCGCCCCAGAAGACGTCGGCGAGGAACTGCTGGAGGGCGCGGTGCAGCATCGGCCCGCGCCAGACGACGGGCTGGTTGCCCGGCACGAACATGCCGATCGAGATGACCTTCACGTCGTGCGCGATGGGCGGCAGGATCATGTCGTCGACCTGCGTCGGGCGGTGCTCCACGCCGAGCATGCGCGGGATCGAGAAGCCGTAGATGTCCGCGTCGACGACCCCGACCTTGAGGCCCTGCTGCGCGAGGGCGGCGGCGAGGTTGGCGGTGACCGAGGACTTGCCGACCCCACCCTTGCCGGAGGCCACGGCATACACCCGGGTGAGGCTGCCGGCCTTGGCGAAGGGGATCTCCTTCTCGGCCGCTCCACCACGCAGGTTGGTGCGCAGCTCGGCCCGCTGCTCCTCGGACATCACGCCCAGCGTCACGTCGACCGCCAGGACCCCCGGCACCTTGAGGAGCGCGTTGGTGGTGTCGTTGGTCAGGGTCTCCTTGAGCGGGCACCCGGCGATGGTGAGCAGGATGGTGACCGCGACCCGGCCGGAGGCGTCGCACTCGACCGACTCGACCATGCCGAGCTCGGTGATGGGCTTGCGGATCTCGGGGTCGTTGACGGTGGCGAGCGCGGCGCGCAGGGCGTCGTCGGTCACGGGTGCAGCAGAGACGGACATTGCTCCATGCTAGGTCGGCTGCCCGCCACGGCCCCCATCGGTCCGGGCCTTCGGGCTGTCTGACTGGTCACTCCCGGCGGCGGGGGGAACCCTGGCGACGGCCAGACCCCGCTCCTCCATCTCGTCGAGCAGGTCGCGCAGCTCGCCACGGACGAAGTCGCGGGTCGCTGAGTCGCGCAACGCGATCCGCAGGGCGGCCACCTCACGGGTGAGGAACTCGGTGTCGGCGAGGTTGCGCTCGTCGCGGGTGCGGTCCTGCTCGAGCATCACCCGGTCGCGGTCGGCCTGGCGGTTCTGGGCGAGCAGGATCAGCGGCGCGGCATACGACGCCTGGAGGCTCAGCACGAGGGTGAGGAAGATGAACGGGTAGTCGTCGAAGCGCCAGTCCACGGGCGCGAGGAGGTTCCAGAGCACCCAGACGAGCACGACGAACGTCATGCCGATGAGGAAGTACGCGGTGCCCATGTAGCGCGCGAACTTCTCGGAGAGGACGCCGAAGGCCTCCTCGGTCAGCGACTCCGGCCGGGTGAGGAAGCGGCGTCCCGCCTCGCGCGGCTGGTCGAGACGGGGCGCGCGCTCGCGGCGGTCAGCCATGCGTCGTCACCTCGTGCCGGTCCTCGCGCCAGTCGTCGGGCAGCAGGTGGTCGAGGACGTCGTCGACCGTGACCGCACCGACGAGCAGGCCGTTCTCGTCGACGACGGGGAGCCCGACGAGGTCGTAGGTGGCGAGCAGGCGCGTCACCTGGCCGACGGTCGCGTCGGTCGTCACCGGCTCGACGTCCTTGTCGAGGATGGTCCCGATGGAGGCGTGTGGGGGCTCGCGCAGCAGCCGCTGGATGTGGACCATGCCGAGGAACTTGCCGGTCGGGGTCTCCAGCGGTGGGCGGCAGACGAACACGGTGCAGGCGAGCGCGGTCGAGAGCTCCTTGCGCCGCACGACCGCGAGCGCCTCGGCGATCGAGGCGTCCGGACCCAGGATTACCGGCTCCGTCGTCATGAGCCCACCGGCGGTGTTCTCGTCGTAGGTGAGCAGGCGTCGCAGGTCGGCGGCCTCGTCCGGCTCCATGAGCTGGAGCAGCTCCTCCTGCCGCTCGGTGGGGAGCTCGGCGAGGAGGTCGGCGGCGTCGTCGGGCTCCATCGCCTCGAGGACGTCGGCGACGCGGTCGTTCTGCAGGCCCGCGATGAGCTCGACCTGCTCGTCCTCGGGGAGCTCCTCGAGGACGTCGGCCAGTTGGTCGTCGGCCAGGGCGGCGGCGACCTCGGCGCGGCGCTTGGCCGGCAGGTCGTGGATGGCCTCGGCGAGGTCGGCGGGCTTGAGGTCCTCGTACTGCTCGAGCAGCCGGGCGGCGCTCTGCTCGTCGGAGGTGTCGCGCAGCCCCGACACGTCCTCGATCGGCACGACGAAGGTCTCGCCGCGACGGCGCCCCAACCGGGGGATCGAGGACCCGCGCGGCGAGGTGCGTCGCACGAAGACGCGGGTGACCGACCAGCTGCGGGCGTGGTTCTGCTCGAGCCCGATGTCCTCGACGGTGGCGTCGACGAGCTCGCCCTGCTCGTCGCGGACCCGGACGTGGCGCTCGATGAGCTCGGCGAGGACGAGGGTCTCGTTGGGGCGCTGCTCGAAGCGGCGCATGTTGACCAGGCCCGTCGTGATGACCTGGCCGCCGTCGACGGAGGTCACCCGGGTCATGGGCACGAAGACCCGACGGCGGCCGGGGACCTCGACGACGAGGCCGATGACCCGCGGCCGGGTCCGCGTCGCACTGAAGGTGAGGACGACGTCGCGCACGCGGCCCACCGGGTCGCCCAGGGGGTCGAAGACGGCGAGCTCGGCCAGTCTGCCGACGAAGACGCGGGTGCTCGTGCTCACGCCGCAAGGTTAGTCGCGTCCGCGTCCCCGCCAGTGCCAAGGCCGCCAGCGCGCCGTCGTTCCGCGGGCGGGGGAGACGGTGACGCGACCGGACTCCGCGGCATACGCCCCGGGTGCCTCGTCGGGACGGCCGTGCGGCGCGATGACGTGGATGACGGCACCCTCCCGCCAGCGGGCGAGCACGTCGCCGGTGGCGTTGAGGCGGTCGGCGCGCAGCACCTCCGCGGCGGCCTCCCACTCCGGCGACGCGGGCTCGAGCTCGTGCACGCGCGCGCGCAGCCGCAGCAGCCGGCCACCGGTGTCCTTGCTGCGCAGGATGACCGTCACCTCCGGCGGGAGGAAGGGCAGGCGCTGCTCCCCGGGACCCGAGACCACGTAGGCAGCCGGGCCGGCTCCGCGGGGGTCCTCGTCGTCGTGCCAGACGAACCAGACCGCGTGGGTGCCGGCGTCCGGCACCTCGACCCACATCACCCCGGACTTGCTCGCCGCCTCCGCGAGCAGGCGGGTGACGTTGACGGGGGAGGGTGTCTCGGGCGAGCCGCTCACGGCGTGAACTCTGTCATAACGCCGCCCCGACCGGCACTGCTAGCGTCCGGCAGCATGCGCTCTCCCAAGGACTTCTTCGGCCCCCTCGCGGTCGGTGCCCCGGCGCCGGTGCGTGAGGTGCCGGCCCGCCCCAGCCGGATGATCCACTTCTTCGACCCGAGCAACGAGAAGATGGCGGCGAAGGTCCCGGCGATGGTCGGCTCGGTCGACGTGCTCCTCGGCAACCTCGAGGACGCGGTCAAGGCCGACCGCAAGGAGGCCGCCCGCCACGGGCTCGTCGACATCGCGAAGGCGACCGACTTCGGCGACAGCACGCAGCTCTGGACCCGCGTCAACAGCCTCGACTCCCCTTGGGTGCTCGACGACCTCGTCACCCTCGTCACGGAGATCGGCGACAAGCTCGATGTCATCATGGTCCCGAAGGTGCAGGGGCCCGAGGACATCCACTACGTCGACCGGCTGCTCGCCCAGCTCGAGGCGCGCGCCCGACTTCCCCGGCCGATCCTCGTCCACGCCATCCTCGAGACCGCTCGCGGCATGGCCAACGTCGAGGCCATCGCCGGCGCCTCGCCGCGGATGCAGGGGATCAGCCTCGGCCCGGCCGACCTCGCTGCCGACCGGCGCATGAAGACGACCCGCGTCGGCGGCGGCCACCCCGGCTACCTCGTGCGCGAGGACCCGGCCACCGACCTCGGCGAGGGCGTCGACCCCGTCACCGCGCCGCGCACCACCCACCAGCAGGACCTGTGGCACTACACGATCGCGCGCATGGTCGACGCCTGTGCGATGCACGGGATCTTCCCGTACTACGGACCGTTCGGGGACATCAAGGACGTCGTCGCCTGCGAGGACCAGTTCCGCAACGCCTTCCTGCTCGGCTGCGTGGGCACCTGGTCGCTGCACCCCGTCCAGATCGACATCGCCAAGCGGGTGTTCAGCCCGTCGGCCGCCGACGTGGCACACGCCCGTCGCGTCAAGGAGGCGATGGGCGACGGCACCGGCGCCGTGATGCTCGACGGGAAGATGGAGGACGACGCCTCGCTCAAGCAGTGCCTCGTCATCCTCGAGCTGGCCGAGCGCCTCGGCTCCACCGACCCCGAGCTCGCCGAGCTGTATGCCGTCCGGTCGCCGTCCGGGGGAACGGACGGGGAGGGGTCCTGATGGCGGAGCAGGCGGCATACACGCCTCGTCGTTCGGTGCTCTACATGCCGGGCTCCAACGAGCGCGCCCTCGAGAAGGCGAAGACGCTCCCGGTCGACGGGCTCATCCTCGACCTCGAGGACTCGGTCGGTCCCGACCACAAGGAGGCGGCCCGCGCCGCGGTGTGCGCCGCGGTCCGCTCGGGGGAGTACGGCTCACGGGAGCTGACGATCCGCGTCAACGGCGTCGGCACCCGGTGGCACGAGGCCGACCTCGCCGCCGCGGCGGCGGCCGGGCCCGACGGAGTGGTCGTCCCCAAGGTCGGCTCGGCCGACGAGGTGCGCTCGCTGGTCGCCGCGCTGGAGTCCGCGGGGGCGCCGGAGCACACGCGGCTCTGGGCGATGGTCGAGACGCCGGAGGCGGTCTTCAACGTCCGCGAGATCGCCTCCGCCTCGCCGCGGCTGGCCGTGCTCGTCATGGGCACCAACGACCTCGTCAAGGAGCTGAGGGCCGAGCACGTCCCCGGCCGGGCGCCCCTGCTCACGGCGCTGCAGCTGCCGCTGCTCGCCGCGCGCGAGGCCGGGATCGCCGTCCTCGACGGCGTCTACAACGACGTCAGGAACGCGGAGGGCTTCGAGGCCGAGTGCCGTCAGGGACGTGACTTCGGCTTCGACGGCAAGACCCTCATCCACCCGGGCCAGGTGGAGCCGTGCAACCGGGTCTTCGCCCCGAGCGAGGAGGCGGTGGCAGAGGCCCGCGGCATCCTCGAGGCGTGGGAGGCCGGGGCCGGCCGGGGGGTCGTCACCCACAACGGGCGGATGGTCGAGAACCTGCACGTGGAGGTCGCCCGACGGGTGCTCGCGACGCACGACGCGATCTCCGCGGGCTGATTTCCCGGATCGCCTGCGCGCCGACTCAACCTCATGGTGCTCTGGAACGTCTAGGGGGTGAGCAGGGCACCTCAGGGAGAGCAGGGAGACACCATGGAAGGTTCTGGGCAACGTCTTCCACGTCGCACGGCCGTCGCGGCCGTCGTGGGAGCAGGCATGGCGGGCATCTCCGCCATGGTCACGCCGTCGGCAGCGGCGGTCACGGTCCGCGTCATGGAGCGCGGGCACTCGGGAGCCGACGTCCTCGCGCTGCAGAAGCGTCTCGGCGCGTTGAGCTACTGGTGCGGGGCGGCCGACGGCAGCTTCGGGCACCTCACCCAGCAGGCCGTCTGGGCACTGCAGAAGGTCGGTGGCGTCGCGCGGACCGGCAAGGTCGGACCGGTGGAGCAGGACCTCCTGCAGCGCGGGGTGCGGCCGAAGCCGCGCACGCCGAGCGGACACTGCATCGAGGTCGACCTCGCCCGGCAGATCCTCGTCTGCGGCATCAACGGCTACACGAGCCTGGTGTTCAACACCAGCACCGGCAACGGGGAGAGGTACTACTCGCGCGGCATGTGGCGCACCGCCTACACGCCGACCGGCTCGTTCTCCATCTACTACCGGTTCACGTCCGGCTGGCAGTACGGCACCCTCGGCGCCATGTGGCGTCCGGCGTACTTCAAGGGCGGCTGGGCCATCCACGGGTCGGCCTCGATCCCGCCCTACCCCGCCTCCCACGGCTGCGCCCGGCTCAGCACCAGGGCGATGGACCTGCTCTACTCCCGAGGCTGGCCGAACATCGGCCGCAAGGTCTGGGTGTACTGACGGCGTTCCCCCATCCCCGGCACTGCCGCGCCGGGGGTGGGGTCCCCTCACCAGGCGGAGCCGGCGGCCTGGGCCGCCACGTCCCCGAACACGAGGTCGGCGTCGACGTCGAGCCCACGACGCCGGAACCAGTCGCACATCGTGCGCACGTCGCGCTCGAGGAACTCGAACCCGTGCGGGTTGCCGACGACGTCGACGATCTGCGGCCAGTCGATGAAGACCAGCCGCTCGTCGTGGAGCAGGACGTTGTAGGGCGACAGGTCCCCGTGTGCCCACCCCCGCCCGGCCAGGGTGAGGACGACCCGCCGGAACTGCTCGAACAGCTCGGCCAGGTGCTCCGGCTCCGGCCGGGTCTGGACGAGCCGCGGCGCAGCGGCCCGTCCGCTGCCGAAGAACTCCATGAGCATCTCGGTGTCATCGAGCTGGACCGGGTAGGGGACGGGCAGGCCCATCTCCCACAACGTCCCCAGGGCCTCGAACTCGGCGAACGCCCACTGCCCGGCGATCAGCGCCCGGCCGTACTCCGTGCGTCGCTGCATGGCGCGCATGTCACGGGTCTTGCGGACACGACGACCGTCGAGGTAGCCGCTGTCGCGGTGGAAGAGGCGGTTCTCCGCGCCGCGGTAGCGCTTGGCGGCGAGGAGCGACTCGACGACGGGCGTGGCCGTGCCGCCGGGGATCCACCGACGGAGCAGGTGGACGTCGGCCTCCTTGCCCGTCTTGAGGACGCCGAGGTCCTCCTCGACGGCGCCGAGGGCGGTGATGACCCAGTCGGGTCGAGGTTTCGGCCCGTGCATGGCGCCGTCCCAGGAGGACCAGCGCTCGCCCTCGGGCGGGGCGTCAGGACAGGTGTTGCTGGCGAAGAGCGGTGACTCCGTCGCGGTCTCGTGAAAGGTCATGCGAAAGCTCCGAGGTGTGAAGGGGGTGGGCGTGGAAAGGGCCCGGGACAGTCGTGGACATGTCACGCCTCCTTCGCTCTCGGTCGTGCTCCCGCGCCCGGCTTCGGTATGCCGCGCGGCTCGGTCCCAGACTGGCAGCCGCTCGGGGGTGACGCCAGCGAATTTGCGTGGCTAGCCTCGGTCCTGACGACGGACCTCGTCGCCCACTGCACCGTGGAAGGACCTCCCATGCGACGCACCCTCCTCGCCGCGCTCGCCGCCGGCGCCCTTGCCCTCGTGACCGCCGCCCCCTCGTCGGCCGTCAACACCCACAACTCCGAGCCGGCCCGCGAGCGAACCGAGGTGGGCGCGGTCGTGGGTCTCTACGACCGTGACGGTGACGGGCTCCTCGACCGGTTCCGCTGGTTCTGCAGCGGCACGATGATCGACGACGACACCTTCCTCACCGCGGCGCACTGCCTCACCGGGCTCGAGGACGACCGCTGGTTCGTCAGCCTCGAGCAGGACGTCCAGGGTCTGCTTGACGCCTACGACGCCGAGTTCGGCCCGGCGCCGACGGACCCCGTCGCGCTGGAGGCGTACGTCGAGGCCCAGGCCGAGTACTTCCTCGATCAGGGCTGGGTCGTGGAGGGCACCCCCTACTCCGACGAGGGGTACCCGGGCACGAGCGCCGACAGCCACGACATCGGTGTCATCGACTTCGCCGCGTGGGAGGCCGACCCCCGGGACGTCTGGGACTTCACGCGGGCCACCCTCCCCACGGCGGGACAGCTCGACGACGTCGGCAGCCGCGCGCTCGACGCCGCCGACTGGTGGACCGTCGGCTACGGCACCGAGGAGGCGCTGCGCGGCCCGGGCGGGCTCACCCACCCCGGCGGGGGCGAGCGGATGAAGGCGCTCGTGGATTTCAACGCCATCAACCCGACGTGGGTGCGCCTGGGCATGAACGCCTCGCGCAACCTCGGCGGCGCCTGCTACGGGGACTCCGGTGGCCCGAACTTCGTCGAGCTCGACGGTGAGCTCGTGCTCGCCGCAACGACGATCACCGGCGACGTGCCCTGCTACGCGACCAACGTCGCCTACCGCCTCGACACCGAGAGTGCCCGCACCTTCCTCGACCCGTTCGTCGACCTGCCCTGACGTCTCGGCACCCGGAAGCCGGTATGCCGTGGCGCGCCACGGCACACCGGCTTCCGTCAGGTCGGGGTGGGGGGACTCACACGACGGATCGGTGGGGCTCGTCGTGGGCGGACGGCATACTCGCAAGGGTTGATCCGTCCCCACGACCAAGGTGGCTTCCACACATGTCCCGGCTCCAGCGCACAGACGGTCTCACCGACGAGCAGAACGAGCTCCTCAAGCTCGTGCGGCGGTTCGTCGAGGAGCAGATCCTCCCGGTGGCCACAGAGCTGGAGCACAAGGACGAGTACCCGACGGAGATCGTCGAGGGCATGAAGGAGATGGGGATCTTCGGGCTGATGATCCCCGAGGAGTACGGCGGCCTCGGCGAGTCGCTGCTGACCTACGCGCTCTGCGTCGAGGAGATCGCGCGCGGCTGGATGTCGGTGAGCGGCATCATCAACACCCACTTCATCGTCGCCTACATGCTGCTCCAGCACGGCACCGAGGAGCAGAAGCAGCGCTACCTCCCGCGGATGGCGACCGGTGAGGTGCGCGGGGCGTTCTCGATGTCCGAGCCCGGTCTCGGCTCCGACGTCGCGGCCATCACGTCCAAGGCCGTCGCCGGTGAGGGCGAGGGCGCCGAGCAGCAGTGGAGCGTCAACGCGCAGAAGATGTGGCTCACCAACGGCGGCAGCGCCAACCTCGTCGCGGTGCTCGTCAAGACCGACCTCGGCGAGTCCGACTCGCCCTACAAGAACATGACGACCTTCCTCGTCGAGAAGGAGCCCGGCTTCGGCCAGACGGCGCAGGGGGTCACCGTCCCCGGCAAGATCGACAAGATGGGCTACAAGGGCGTCGACACGACCGAGCTCATCCTCGAGGGCCACGAGACGACCTCCGCTCAGATCCTTGGCGGGGTTCCCGGCAAGGGCTTCTACCAGATGATGGACGGCGTCGAGGTGGGGCGCGTCAACGTCGCGGCGCGCGCGTGCGGGGTGGCCCGGCGGGCGTTCGAGCTGGGCATCACCTACGCCCAGCAGCGTGAGACCTTCGGCAAGCAGATCGCCCAGCACCAGGCGATCCAGTTCCGGCTCGCCGACATGGCCACCAAGGTCGAGGCCGGGCACCAGATGATGGTCAAGGCGGCGCGGATCAAGGACGCCGGGCAGCGCAACGACCTCGAGGCCGGCATGGCGAAGTACCTCGCCGCCGAGTACTGCGCCGACGTCGTCGAGCAGTCGTTCCGGATCCACGGCGGCTACGGGTACTCCAAGGAGTACGAGATCGAGCGCCTCTACCGCGAGGCGCCGATGCTCCTCATCGGTGAGGGCACGGCCGAGATCCAGAAGATGATCATCGGCCGCCGGCTCCTCGAGGAGTACGCGCTCAAGCGCTGACCCGCGAGGGGGCGGGGATTTGCGGATTCCTCTTCTCGTGGCGGGAAGCCGGGTCTACTGTCGGCACACAGGTGTCGTCACTCCGGATTGGACAGCCCATGCGCTCTTCCCACGCCACCGTCCTGACCGTGACCGGGGCCGTGTGCCTCGCGCTCTCGGTCCCCTCGGCCACCTCGGCCCTGAGCACCTCTGCGGACGGCGCGGACAGAGTGCTCGCCCCCTACGGCCAGTCGCGGAGCACGGTCGACAGCGGCCATGCGATCGTCCGCCTGGCCGGGGCGCCCTTGGCCACCTCGCCGCGCACGGCGCCCACCAAGAGCAAGCGCGTCGACCTGCGCAGCACCGCTGCCCGCAGTGAGCGTGCCGCGCTCGCCGCCGAGCGCAACGCCTTCAAGAAGTGGCTGCAGGCCAACGCGCCCAGGGCCCAGGTCACGGGGGAGTTCGACCTCGCGCTCAACGCCGTCGCCGTTCGCCTCGGCGGCACGACGCTCGAGACCCTCAGAGCAGCGCCCGGCGTGTCCTTCGTCGAGATGCAGGGCGTGTTCACGCCGGTGGCGCACGAGGACCCCGACCTGCAGCTCATCAGGGGTCAGCAGGCGTGGTCCGCCGCGGGCGGAGAGGCATCCGCAGGTGCAGGGGTCAAGGTGGCCATCATCGACAGCGGCATCGACGTGAGCCACCCCTGCTTCGACGACGCCGGCTACGCGGCGAGCCCGCAGGTGGGCGACCCCGCGCACACCAACAACAAGGTCGTCGTCTCCCGCGTCTACGGCAACAAGGTCGCCAAGAACGGCCTGGGTGCAGCCGACCTCAACGGACATGGCACCCATGTCGCCGGAACCGTGGCATGCAACGCGCACACCCCGGCCTCGGTCGACGGGGCGGGCATCCCCTACGACCCGTCCGGTGTCGCGCCGGCAGCGACGCTGGGCGCCTACAACGTCTTCCCCGGGTCCGAGGGCTCGGCTCGCTCCGAGGACATCCTCGAGGCGATGGAGGACGCCTACGCGGATGGGTTCGACGTCGCCAACATGAGCCTCGGCGGAGCACGCAACGACGGCGGCGGCGCGTTCCTCCTCGACAACGCCGTTGACAACCTCGACCGGGCCAACATGGTGGTCGCGGTGGCAGCCGGCAACGAGGGTCCGGGCTACTGGACGGTGCACTACCCGGGCGCCGCGCCTCGAGCCCTCACGGCCGGCGCGAGCACCGTCGGTCACGCCGTGGTGCGCAACCTCCTCGTCGCAGGAGCCGAGCACGACATGGCGATCGGTGACTTCGGAGACGTCACGACCGACCTCACCGCCCCGCTGCGGGTCGTGCCCGACCCGGCCGTCACGCCCCAAGGCCTGAGCACGGCCTGCGACAGCGACCCCGCCCTCCCGACGATGACGGGCCAGATCGCGGTTCTCGCCCGTGGCGTCTGTGACTTCACGGTCAAGGTGCGCAACGCCCAGAACGCCGGTGCCGTTGCTGCCGTTGTCGTCAACCGTGAGGAGGCGCTCCTCACGATGTCGCACAACGGTCTGGAGCCGCAGCCGACGATCCCGGGAGTCATGATCACGCTCTCGGACGGTCTCGAGGTCGTCACGCACGACGGTGAGAACGCCACCATCCCCGCCACGGGGACCTACAAGACGTTCCCCGAGCTGACGAACCGGATGGCGTCCTTCTCGAGCCAGGGGCCGACCCACGGCGACCTGCTCATCAAGCCGGACGTCGTGGCGCCCGGCGCCGACGTGCTGAGCGCACAGCCGGCCTGGACCTGTGAGGAGGACCCGTGCTGGACCTTCCTCGGTGGCACGTCCATGGCCACCCCGCACCTCGCCGGCATCGCCGCGGTGGTCCGGGGAGCCCACCCGGCGTGGTCGGCGGCCGAGGTTCGCTCCGCCGTCGTCAACACGGCCCAGCAGAACGTGCTCACGCACCCCGAGACCGGAGCGGTCACCAACGACGCGCTGATCGTCGGGGCGGGGCTGGCCGACGCTGCCGCCGCAGTCGGTTCGAGCGTCGCGCTCGACCCGGTGAGCCTGTCGTTCGGCGCCATCTCCAAGGGTGCCGGCTCCACCGTGACGCGCAGCCTCAGGGTGACCAACACGAGCGACTCCGCCACCTCGGTGTCGGTCGTTGTGTCCGGTGACGCCCCTGACGGCGTGACGTTCCGGGTGACGCCGGGTACAGCGGCACTGGCGCCGGGTGCCTCCACCACGGTGACGGTGACGGCAACCCCGACCAAGGGTGCGGCCGAGGCGTTCTACCAGGCCCAGGTCGACGTGCGGGCCGGTGGGGCGGTCGCCGCCCACGGGATGCTCTTCACCGTCGTCGGACAGGGTGTCGCCGCGCCCGGGCAGCACCAGACGCCTCCGGGTCAGCTGAGCTGATCGGGACCTCGGCCGGTGCCCGCTGGCGGCACCGGCCGAGGTCTCTGCGACGACCTCGGGGCAGGTGGGAGAATGGGGTCATGAGCACCCAACCGACGCGTGGCCTCGGTCCGGCCGCCGCTGCGCAGATCCTCTCCCTCGAGTACCCCATGTCGCTCGGGGTGCACGACACCTACGCCTCCGCGCAGAAGGCCGTGGACTACCTCTCCGACCACGAGTTCCCGGTCGAGAACGTCCTCATCGTCGGCACCGACCTCAAGCAGCTCGAACGGGTCACCGGACGGCTGACCCGCGGCCGGGTGATGCTCGGTGGGGTGCTGTCGGGCGCCTGGCTCGGGTTGCTCATCGGACTGATCTTCGCGCTCTTCGACACGAGCGGCTTCTCGTGGACCTCGGTGATCGCGACCGTGCTCTTCGGTGCGATCTTCGGCGCCATCTGGGCCGCGGTCGGCTTCTCGGTCACCGGGGGGCAGCGCGACTTCACGTCCGTCACCCAGGTCGTTGCGACCAAGTACGAGGTGCTGACGGAGCACAAGCACGCCGCCCGAGGGCGGGAGCTGCTGCGCGAGATGGACCCCATGGCCGCCGCCCAGGCCGAGCTGCGACGCGCTCAGGAGTCGGCGCGGACGGCGCCGGCTCCGGACCGCGCCGGTGCTCCCGACGACGGACCGGCTTCGCAGAACCCCGTGTGAGGCAGCACCGCTCAGGTCTAGCCTGAGCGGCATGGATGCTCCCTCGTTCGGACCGCCGCTGGAACCGCTGCCCGAGGACTTCGCGTCGGTTCTCTGCGTCGTCGCCCACCCCGACGACATCGAGTACGGAACCGCGGCGGCGGTGGCCCGTTGGACCGAGGCCGGCAAGACCGTCACCTACTTCCTGCTCACCAGGGGCGAGGCCGGCATCGACACCATGGCGCCGGGTGAGGCAGGGCCGGTGCGCGAGGCCGAGGAGCGTGCGAGCGCGGCCGTCGTCGGGGTGACCGAGGTCGACTTCGGCACCCACCGGGACGGCACTGTCGAGTACGGCCTGGACCTGCGCCGGGACATCGCCCGCGAGATCCGGCGCCGCCGACCGGACCTCGTCGTGACCGGGGACTACGGCGACCGGTTCGTCGCGGGCATGCTCAACCAGGCCGACCACCGCGCGGTGGGACTGGCGACGGTCGACGCGGTCGCGGACGCGGGCAACCGCTGGATCTTCCCGGAGCTCGTCGACGACGGCTTCGAGCCGTGGCACGTCGGGATGCTCGCCTTCGCGGGCACGCCCCGGCCCACCCACTACGTCGACGTGTCGGACAAGGTCCAGCAGGCCGTCGAGTCCCTCGAGGCGCACACGGCATACAACTCCGCGCTGCCGGACGAGTTCCCCAAGCCCGACCAGCTCGTCCCGATGATCCTCGAGATGGGTGCCAAGGCGGTGCAGGCCGACGGCGTCACCCACGCCCTCGCGCTCGACGTGGTCGTCAGGCGCTGAGGTCACCGTCGCCCGAGCAGCGTTGCGACTCAGGCGTTCTCCTCGCGCACGTCCGCGATCCACGCCTCGACCTCAGCGCTGGTGCGGGGCATCGCGGCCGAGAGGTTCTCGCAGCCGTCGGCGGTGATGACGATGTCGTCCTCGATGCGCACGCCGATGCCGCGGAAACGCTCGGGCACCTTGAGGTCGTCGGCCTTGAAGTAGAGGCCGGGCTCGACGGTGAGCACCATGCCCTCCTTGAGCTCGGCGTCCATGTACTCGCTGCGCGTCGCCAGGGCGCAGTCGTGGACGTCGATCCCGAGGTGGTGCGAGGTGCCGTGGACCATCCAGCGGCGGTGGTACTGGCCGTGCTCGGTGTCGAGGGTGTCGTCGACGGACACGCCCTCGGGCAGCAGGCCCCACGCGTGCAGGTGCTCGGCGACGACGCGGATGGCGGCGGCGTGGATGTCCGAGAACTTCGCACCCGGCTTCGCGGCAGCGATCCCCGCCTCCTGCGCGGCATACACGGCGTCGTAGACCTCGCGCTGCGCCTCGGTGAAGGTGCCGCTCACGGGGAGGGTGCGGGTGATGTCGGCGGTGTAGAGGGCGTCGACCTCGACGCCGGCGTCCAGCAGCACGAGCTCGCCGTCGGTGACGTCGCCCGTGTTGCGGATCCAGTGCAGCGTGTTGGCGTGGTCGCCGGCGGCGCAGATCGAGTCGTAGCCGACGCCGTTGCCCTGGTGGCGGGCGTGCAGGCCGAAGACGCCCTCGATCCAGCGCTCGCCCCGACCGAGCGCGACGGCCTGCTCGAGCTCGGCGATGACCGCCTCGAAGCCGACGTGCGTCGCGGCGACCGCCTCACGCATCTGCTCGATCTCGTACTCGTCCTTGACCATTCGCTGCAGCGAGAGCGCGTGGGCGAGGGCGTCGTCCTGCTCGACGAGAGAGTCCTGCTCGGCGCCGTTGTCGACGCGGGCGGCGTCGAGGCGGGCGGTGAGCTCGCGGTCGGCGTCGCGCACGAGGCGCACGGTCACCTCGCCGGCGTCCTTGGCCGCGGCAGCCTCGAACTCGTCGATGTGGCGCGCCGCCAGTCCGAGCTCGAGCTCGATGTCGGCCAGGCTCGGGCGGGCGCCGACCCAGAACTCGCCGTAGCGGGCGTCGGCGAAGAAGTCGTCGCTGTCGCGCTCGCCGAGCGGGCGGAAGTAGAGGATCGCCTCGTGGCCGTCGTCGGTCGGCTCGAGGACGAGGACGGCGTCGGGCTCGCGGTCGGCACCGAGGCCGGTGAGGTGGGCGAAGGCGCTGTGCGGGCGGAAGACGTAGTCGGTGTCGTTGCTGCGCATCTTGAGCCCACCCGCGGGCACGATGAGCCGCTGCTTCGGGAAGGCGGCGCTGACGAGCGCCCGGCGCTGCGCGGCATACGGGGCGGACGCGGCCTGCTCGGTCGCCTGCGGGCGTCGCTCCGCCCAGTCCTCACGGACGAAGCCGCGGAACTCCTCGGTCGTGGGACGGGCGCGGTTCTCTGCCTGCTTCTGCTCTTCGCTCACCCGCCTATGGTGGCACGCGTGTCCGCCTACGACGGGGTCACCCTCGGTGACCGCATGCGCCACCATTTCGGGGACTCGACCGAGCACCTCTACGGCGTCCTCGTGCGGCTGCTCGCCGACGACTGGGACCGCGGTGGGGTCGTGCGCGACGTGCTCGCCGGTCACGAGGACGCGCCGCCAGGGGACATGGTGCAGCTGCGGCTGCTGGCCGGCATCCACCGCGTGGTGCTGCGCGGGGACGCACCCGAGCTGGCGGCGTTCTACCCGTCGGTGGGTTGGACGGCGGATCGGTATGCCGTGTGGCCGGCTCTCGAACCGGTGCTGCGGGAGCACGTCGCCGAGCTGCGCGCGGGGCTGGAGGTCGCTCCACAGACCAACGAGGTCGGGCGCTCGGTGGCACTGCTCGTGGGACTGTCGGAGGCGGTGCGGCGCACCGGGCTGACGCGGGTGCGGCTGCTCGAGCCCGGTGCCTCGGCCGGGCTCAACCTGCTCGTCGACCGGTTCCAATTCCTCGGGGACGGCTGGGTGGCCGGCCCGGTCGATGCTCGCCTCGTCCTCGACGGGTGCGGCGGTGCGGGATTCGTGCCGGCGGACTTCGAGGTGCGCGAGCGACGGGGCTGCGACCTGCACCCGATCGACGTGGCCGGTCCGGACGCGGAGGCCTATCTGCGCTCGTTCCTCTGGCCGCACATGCCCGAGCGCGACGGCCGCCTCGTCGCGGCGCTCGCCACGGCTCGCGAGCACCCGGTGGTGGTGGACCGTGCGGGTGGCGCGCAGTGGGTGCGCGAGCAGCTGGCGTCACCCGTCGCTGACGGCGTGCTCACGGTGGTGTGGCACTCGATCACCCGACAGTACTGGCCGGCGCCGGAGTTCGCCGCGATGCTCGCAGCCGTCGACGAGGCGCGCTCTCGTATGCCGGTCGTCCGGGTCGCGCTCGAGGACCCCGACCCGCTTCCCGTTGCTGGGAGCTGGGTGCCCCAGGTCGAGGTCGACGACGACGTCATCGCCCACTGCACCCACCACGGCCCACCCCTCATCCTCGCTCCCGCTCGCCTTTCGTGACCTATTGGTCGCAGGTTGCGCGCGGGAAGGTCAGAGGGCGGCGTCGGGGGCGAGGCGGCGGGCCTGCGCGGCGCTGAGGTCGTCGGGCATCGTCTGGCTCGACATCTCGGCCTCGACCCGGCGGTGGTAGATGTCGATCTCCTCCGCGACCCGGGCCGCGTCCCAGCCGAGGATCGGTGCGGCGAGGGCGGCCGCATGGGGAGCGGCGGCGAGCCCGCGGTCGCGGGCCTCGATCGAGATCCGGGTGCGCCGGGTGAGGATGTCGGTGAGGTGCACGGCGCCCTCGGTGGCCGCCGCGTAGACGATCTCGACCTTGAGGTGCGTCTCGCCGCCCGGCAGCAGCTCGCCGAGCGTGGGGTCGGCGTTGATGAGGGCGATGAGCTCCATCGTCAGCGTTCCGTAGCGCTCGAGCAGCGTCTCGACGTGCTCCTGGTCGATGCCGGCGGAGCGGGCGAGGATCTGCGGGCGCTCGCTCAGCCACTCCCAACCGACGGCCCCGGCGAGCGGCACCTTGTCGGTCGAGGACGGCGCGGCAGCGACCTCGAAGTCGCTGACGGCCTCGTCGACCGCGTCCTTGGCCATGATCCGGTAGGTCGTGTACTTGCCGCCGGCAACGAGTGTGAGGCCGGGCACCGGTGTGGCGACGACGTGCTCACGCGAGACCTTGGTCGTCTCGTCACGGTCGTCACCGGAGATCAGGGGGCGCAGGCCGGCATACACGCCGTCGATGTCGTCACGCGTGAGGGGAGTGACGAGGACGGAGTTGGCCGTCTCGAGGAGGTAGTCGATGTCGGCGGCCGTGGCGGCCGGGTGCGCCTTGTCGAGCTGCCAGTCGGTGTCGGTGGTGCCGATGATCCAGTGCTCGTCCCACGGGATGAGGAACAGCACGGACTTGTCGGTGCGCAGGATGACGCCGGTCTCGGAGCTGATCCGGTCGCGGGGGACGACGAGGTGGATGCCCTTGCTGGCCCGGACCCTGAGCGGACCGTCCTCACCGAGCATCGCCTGGATCTCGTCGGACCAGACGCCGGCGGCGGCGATGACCCGGCGGGCTCGCACGTCGAACTCCTCGCCGGTGCGGTTGTCGCGCGCCCGCACCCCGACGACGCGGGCGCCCTCACCCTCGCCCTCGCGCAGCATGCTCACGGCCGCGACCCGGTTGACGACGTGGGCGCCGTGCATGGCCGCCGTCCGGGCCAGCTCGAGGACGAAGCGGGCGTCGTCGACCTGGGCGTCGTGGTACTGGATCGCCCCGGTGAGGGCGTCGGGCCGCAGGCTCGGCATGAGCCGCAGCGCCGCCTTCTTGCCGAGGTGCCGGTGGCGGGGGAGTCCGGCCGTCTGCCGCACCCCGAACGCGAGGCCGTCGTAGAGCGCGATGCCCGACCCGACGTAGAAGCGTTCCCACGCGGGCTTGCTCAGCGGGTACATGAAGGGCACCGGCCGCACGAGGTGCGGCGCGATCGTGGTGAGCAGGAGGCGGCGCTCCTGCAGGGCCTCGTGGACGAGCCCGAAGTCGAGCATCTCGAGGTAGCGCAGACCGCCGTGGATGAGCTTGCTCGAGCGCGAGCTGGTCCCGCTGGCGTAGTCCCGCGCCTCGATGAGGCCGGTGGACAGCCCTCGGGTCACCGCGTCGAGCGCCACGCCGCAACCGACGACCCCGCCTCCGACGACGAGGACGTCGAGCTCCTCACCTGAACGCAGCCGCTCGATCGTGGACACGCGTGCCGCGGGGGAAAGGGTCACGGGTCCGAGCATAGGCGCAGGTGAGGGCCTACCCTGAGCCCCATGCCCGCCTCCCAGCCCGTCTCCCGCCGGGTGCTCGTCAGCTCCACGCTGACGTTGGTGGGGGCCGGCTTCGCGCTGCGGAAGCCGCCGGAGACCGCCTCGGCCAAGGCAGGCGGAGCCGCAGCACCGGCCGCCCCGTCGCCGTCGGTGGTGCCCACCGTCGACCGCGCCGCACTCACGGCTGCCCTCGAGGCGCACCGCACGGCCCGCGGCGGGACCATGGGCCTCGTCGTCCACGACCTGCGCAACGGGGCGCGCTTCTCGTGGCGCGAGTACACGAACGAGTCGCTCAGCACCATCAAGGTGCTCATCCTCGTCGCGTGCCTGCGCAAGTGCCAGGACACGGGAGTCGAGCTCACGGAGAAGCAGCACGGCCAGGCCCGCCGGATGATCCAGTCGAGCGACAACGCCGCCACCGACGCCCTGCTCGCCTGGGTGGGCACCCCCGCCGTCCAGCAGGCCGCCGGTCTGCTGGCGATGAGCGCCACGGTCGTGCGCGGTGGCTCGGCCGGCGGGTGGTGGGGTTACAGCACGACCACGCCGGCCGACCTCGTCACGCTGCTCGACGCACTCGCCGTCGGGACGCCGGTCATCCACGCCGGCCACCGCGGCTACATCCGTCACCTGATGTCGGGCGTGGTGCCCGCGCAGAGGTGGGGCGTCGCCGACCCGCCGCTGCCCGAGAGCGTCTACACGGAGACCAAGAACGGCTGGGGACCGATGACCGGCGGCTACCGGCTCAACTCGATCGGTCGCGTGGTCGGCGACGGCCGCAACTACACGATGGCCATCCTCACCCGCAGCCCCCAGGGCTTCCGCTACGGCAGGCAGACGGTCAACGGCCTGTCCGAGATCGTCCACGACGCGCTGGTCCTGCCGCTCTGACCGGCCGCTCCGCCCGGTCCGGAGCGGACGGACCCGCCGTCGCCGACGTGACGGACGCAGCGTCCCCGCATGTCCGACGCGCCCCGTGGGTACTGCCGGTGTCCCAGCCCACGCGTTGCCGGCTCGTGCCGGCGGGAAGGAGACGAGCATGTCGAGCGACAGCAGCCGGGTCACCGACGAGCCGTGGGAGGAGTTCCACCGCGTGGTCAACATGACCTCGCGCGAGCTGCGCGACTGGCTCATCGTGCGTGACGCCGACGAGCTCACCGAGGCGCTTCCCGACCGCGCCGGCAGCGACAGGGGACGCGCCGTGCTCGCCACCGCCGGCCAGGCGGCGTGGCGGCACCAGCTGATGTCCATCGGCCACGACCCGCTCAAGCCGGCCGACTGAGCGTGGTTCCCGCCGGAGCGGCCGGGCCTGCGACACCCGACACCGCCGACGCCTCGACGGTCCGTGCCGCCGCCGAGGAGCACTTCGGGCACGACCGCCTCCTGCCCGGTCAGGAGGAGGCGATCTCGGCCCTGCTCGAGGGCAGGGACGTCCTCCTCGTCTCGCCGACCGGGTCGGGCAAGTCGCTGACGTACCAGCTGGCCGGGCTCCTGCTGGGCGGCTGCACGATCGTCGTGTCCCCGCTGCTCGCCCTCCAGCAGGACCAGGTCGACTCGCTGCGCCGGGTGGGTCTGGGTGCGGCCCGCCTGAGCTCCGCCGAGTCGGAGACGGCACGGACGAAGGCGATCGAGGACGCCCGCGCCGGGAAGGTCCGCTTCCTCCTCCTCGCCCCCGAACAGCTGGCCGACCGGGACACGCTCACCCGGCTCGCTGCCCTGCGTCCCGCTCTGGTCGCGGTCGACGAGGCGCACTGCGTCTCGACGTGGGGGCACGACTTCCGGCCGGACTACCTCCGCCTCGGCGAGCAGGTGCGGCGGCTCGGCTCCCCACGCGTCGTCGCGATGACCGCGACGGCCGCCCTGCCGACGCATCGCGACATCGCCGAGCGGCTGGGCCTGCACGACCACGAGACGGTGGTCACCGGCTTCGAGCGCGACAACATCGCCCTCGCGGTGACCCGCTGCGACGACCCCGACGACCAGCGGCGACGGGTGCTGGACCTCGTCGACGAGCTGACCGCCGGGGACGGCTCGGGTCTGGTCTACTGCCGGACCCGCAAGGGCGCACAGGCATACTCCGACGCCCTCGCGGAGCGCGGCCACCGCGTCGGGTGCTACCACGCGGGCCTCGGCACCCGTCGGCGCGACGAGGTGCAGCAGGCCTTCATGTCGGACGCGCTCGACCTCGTCGTGGCGACCTCCGCCTTCGGGATGGGGATCGACAAGCCCGACATCCGCTGGGTGGTGCACGCCGACGTCCCGGAGTCGCCGGACACCTACCACCAGGAGGTCGGGCGGGCCGGTCGCGACGGGGAGCCCGCTCGTGGGGTCCTCGTCTACCGACCCGCCGACCTCGCGCTCGGTCGGTTCTTCTTCTCTCCGGTCCCGCGACGCCAGGACGTGGTCGCCGCGGCGGCGGCGATGGAGGCGACGGGCAGCGACGACCCGGCCACGGTCCGCACCCACGTCGACCTCGGTCCGCGCAGGACGGCCCGGCTGGTCAACCTCGTGGCGCTGGCCCGGCAGACGTCCGGCGACACCGAGCCCTCCCTCCACGAGCTGGTCGACACGGTGGTCGCTCGCGCCGAGGCGCAGAGGCGGCTCGAGAGGTCCCGCGTCGAGATGATGCGGGCCTATGCCGAGACGACCCGTTGCCGCAGTGCCTTCATGCTGGGCTACTTCGGTGCTCCCGTCCGGGAGCGCTGCGGCTCGTGCGACAACTGCGTCGAGGGGCTGGCCGGATCGGAGGGCCACGAGGACGACGCCCCGTATGCCGTGCAGAGCGTGGTGCGCCACCAGGAGTTCGGTGCCGGGACGGTGACCGACGTGGTCGACGACCGCCTCACGGTGCTGTTCGACGACGTGGGCTACCGGACGCTCGCCCTCGAGCTCGTCGAGGACGGCGGACTCCTGGAGGAGGCGTGAAGCGGACCTGCGGGGGTACGTGTCCGACATGAGGGCAGCAGTCGCCGCAACGGGGACGTGGACCGACCCCGACGGGATCCGGTCGCCGTCGGGGGAGGTTCATGCCTGGTTGTCCGGGACCAACCAGACGCTGTGCGGCCTCTCGTTGCACCGGTCGCAGCTCCTCCGCTTCCCGCACATCGAGTGGCTCGACGTCCAGCCGGCCACCGGTCGCGACGCCGACCGAGTGGCCGCGGTGTGCCCACGCTGCGCGGCAGGAATGGGTCGCCGCCGCGACGAGCGTCCATGGACCCGCGCCAACCCGCGGCCCTGACACCGCACCGGCACCGGACGACCGACCAACCCGGCCCAGCCACGCAGCTGAGGCGAACGCCGCTGTGAGGGAACGCACGCGGCATACGTGGTGTGCGAGGCACGGCGGCAGGCAAGGATGGGCGCCATGCAGTTCGGACGCAGCTACGAGGAGTTCGAGGTCGGCGCGACCTACCGGCACTGGCCCGGGAAGACGGTCACCGAGTACGACGACCACCTCTTCTGCCTGCTCACCATGAACCACCACCCGCTGCACCTCGACAGCAACTACGCCGAGGAGACGACGCAGTTCGGCAAGAACGTCGTCGTGGGCAACTACGTCTACTCGATCCTGCTCGGCATGAGCGTGCCCGACGTCAGCGGCAAGGCGATCGCCAACCTCGAGATCGAGAGCCTGCGCCACGTCGCGCCGACCTTCCACGGCGACACCCTCTACGGCGAGACCCGGGTCCTCGACAAGTGGGAGTCCACCTCCAAGGACGACCGCGGCGTCGTCCACGTCGAGACGATCGGCTACAACCAGGACGGCACGGTGGTCTGCATCTTCCGCCGCAAGGTCATGGTGCCGAAGGACAGCTATCTCGAGGCCCGGGGCGGCGAGCAGCCCGGGCGACCGGTGCCGCAGCCGGACAGGAACTGGCCCGGTCCGGACAGCCCCACCGCCTGAGCGCGGCTGGCACGCTGGCGCCCATGACGTCACGCATCGCCCACACGACCGTCGATGCCCGCGACGCGTACGCGCAGTCGCACTGGTGGAGCGAGGTGCTCGGCTGGTCGCAGGACCCCGAGGACCCCAACGAACCCGGTCATGAGGAGTGCATGATCTTCAGTCCGGACGGGAGGCAGCGGCTCCTCTTCATCGAGGTGTCCGAGGGCAAGACCGTCAAGAACCGGCTCCACCTCGACCTCACGCCCACCGACCGCTCGCGCGACGAGGAGGTCGAGCGGCTCCTCGCGCACGGCGCAACGATGCACCGGGACCTCCGCACGCCCGAGGCCGGCTGGGCGACGCTGCGCGACCCCGAGGGCAACGAGCTCTGCATCCTGCGCAGCGAGGCCGAGCGGCCCGACCCGTACGCCCACCTCGTGCGCTGAGCCCTGCTCCACCGGATCCCGAGCGGCTCGCGCCTAGGCTACGACCGTGAGAATCGACCTCCACACGCACTCGACGGCGAGCGACGGCACCCAGCCGCCGGCCGAGCTCGTCGCCGAGGCCAGGGCGGCGGGCCTGGACGTCGTGGCGATCACCGACCACGACACGACGGCCGGGTGGCACGAGGCGACCCGAGCAGCGGTCGAGCAGGGGGTCGACCTCGTGCGAGGCATCGAGATCTCGTGCAGCCGCCACCACGAGAGCATCCACCTGCTCGGCTACCTGCCCGATCCCGACGACCAGGAGCTGGCCCTCGAGCTGGCCCGGGCTCGCGAGAGCCGGATCGCCCGGATGGACCGCATGATCCGGCGGATGGCCGACGACGGCATCGACATTACCGTCGAGGAGGTCCGGGCACAGGTCGCGCCCGGTGCCACGCTCGGCCGGCCCCACCTCGCCGACGCCCTCGCGGCCAAGGGTGTCGTGGCCAACCGTGACGACGCCTTCCGCGAGCTGCTGCACGACGGCAGCCCCTACTACGTCGGCCACTACGCACCCGACCCGGTGACCGCGATCCGGCTGGTCCGGGAGGCCGGCGGGGTCCCCGTGCTGGCACACCCCTTCGCGATGCGCACGGGCACCGTGACCGACGCGATGGTGGAGGAGCTGGCCGGTGCCGGCCTGGCCGGTCTGGAGGTGCACCACCGCGACCACTCCGGCGCCGACGTCGAGCGCGCCCTGCGCCTCGCGCGGCGCCACGACCTCGTCGTCACCGGCAGCAGCGACTACCACGGCGCCGGCAAGCTCAACCGGCTCGGCGAGCGCACGACGGCACCCGAGCAGTGGTCCCGTATCGTCGAGCAGTCCCACGGCGTGGAGGTGGTCCGAGCATGACCGACGGCGTCGAGCGCCCTCAGCACAGGCAGGACGAGGTCGGGAACCTCGTCCTCACGCTGTCGTGCCCCGACCGGCCGGGCATCGTGGCAGCGGTGAGCCAGCGACTCTTCGAGCACCGCGCCAACATCGAGGAGAGCCAGCAGTTCAGCGACCACCGCACCGGCCGCTACTTCATGCGGGTCCGCTTCGCCACACCGCCCGACGGGCTCGACCTCGACGGCTGGCGCGAGCAGGTCGCTGCTGTCGCAGCGGAGTTCGACATGACGTGGGAGCTGCGACCGGCCGCGACGGCATACCGGGTGCTCGTCATGGTGAGCCGGTTCGGGCACGTCCTCAACGACCTCCTCTTCCGCTGGAAGTCCGGTCAGGTCAACGCCGACATCGTCGGCATCGTGAGCAACCACCCGGACCTCGAGCCGATGGCCCGCTCCTACGGCATCCCGTTCCACCACATCCCCGTCACCCGCGAGACCAAGACCGAGGCGGAGGCGCAGCTGCGGGAGGTCGTCGCCGCCCACGACGTCGAGCTCATCGCCCTCGCCCGCTACATGCAGGTGCTCAGCGACGACCTCTGCCGCGACCTCGGGGGCCGGGTCATCAACATCCACCACTCGTTCCTGCCGAGTTTCAAGGGGGCCAGGCCCTACCACCAGGCCTACGCCCGTGGTGTCAAGGTCATCGGGGCGACGGCGCACTACGTCACAGCCGACCTCGACGAGGGCCCGATCATCGAGCAGGACATCCACCGCGTCGACCACCGCATGGACGCCGAGGACCTCGTCGCCGCCGGCGAGGAGGTCGAGTCGCGCGTCTTCGCCCGGGCGGTGACGTGGCACTGCGAGAGCCGCATCATCCTCAACGTCGACCGCACCGTCGTCTTCAGCTGACCTGTGGACGACGTCCGGGACGTGTCGGTGCTGCTGGCTAGGTTGGCCGCGTGAGCGCCCAGAGTGCCGGGAGACCGGTCCAGACCGAGCTCGGAGGCATGCCGCCCAGGCTGTATGCCGCGAGCCCGTCACGCCTGCTCGCCCACGTCGACTGCCCGCGCCGCTACCGGATGCAGTACCTCGACCGGCCCCGACCGGCGCAGCGCGTCCAGCGGGCGCACACGTCGTTCGGCCTCGCCGTGCACAACGCCCTGCGCGACTGGTGGGACCTGCCGCGGGAGCGACGCACGGCCGAGGCCGGGCGCGAGCTGGTGCGCAGCTCATGGATCGACGTCGGATTCCGTGACCCCGAGCAGTCGGCGCAGTGGCGCCGCCGCGCGCAGGATCACGTCACGGCATACCTCTGCGGGGTGGACCCGGACCGGCAGCCCACGGGTATCGAGCGCACGGTCTCGTTCGTCAGCGGCGCGCTGCGGGTCACCGGGCGGATCGACCGGCTCGACGACCGTGACGGCGAGCTCGTCGTCGTCGACTACAAGACCAGCCGCAGGGCGCTCGGGAAGGACGACGCCCGGACGTCGCTGCCGATGGCGCTGTATGCCGCGGCCGTCTGGAAGATGTTCCGTCGCCCCTGCCTGCGGGTCGAGCTGCACCACGTCCCGTCGGGGGAGGTGGTCGGCCACACGCACACCCCGGAGTCGCTGACGCGCAAGGTCGACGAGGCGAAGTCGATCGCCCGCGACGCCCAGCGTGCCGACGCGGACTTCGCGCAGAGGGGTGTCGAGTCGGCGCTGTTCCCTCCGGTCGTCGGGCCGCTCTGCACGTGGTGCGACTTCCGCGCCCACTGCCCCGAGGGCCAGGCGGCCGGTCCGGAGAAGTCCGGCTGGGCCGCCCTCGAGGACGAAGGTGCACCCCGGGCGACCGAGGTCTGACAGGGCCCGGCGCCTTGTCTCCCATGAGGGCCTCGAAGCCGCTACGGTGAGCTGACCAGCGCAGACGTCGAGTCGAGAGGCTTCACGATGGTCCCGAAGGACACCACCTTCCTTGGCTGGCCCGTGCTGCGGCAGCTGGCCAGCGGCGACTTCCTGGGGCGGGGGGCGTCGGTCACGTCGCGCCGCACCCGCGACATCCAGCCACGGACGAGCACCGCCGACCGGGTCGTCCAGAGCGTGTGTCCCTACTGCGCCGTCGGGTGCGGGCAGCGCGTCTTCGTCAAGGACGAGAAGGTCGTGCAGATCGAGGGGGACCCGGACTCGCCGGTCAGCCGGGGGCGGCTCTGCCCCAAGGGTGCGGCCAGCGAGCAGCTCGTCAACTCACCGACGCGACAGACGCACGTGCTCTACCGTGCGCCGCGCGCCACCGACTTCCAGCGGATCGGCCTCGACGAGGCCATCGACATGGTGGCGGACCGCTTCCTCGAGGCGCGCCGCAACGGCTGGCAGGAGCTCGACGACAAGGGCCGACGCCTGCGCCGGACCATGGGCATCGCCTCGCTCGGGGGAGCCACCCTCGACAACGAGGAGAACTACCTCATCAAGAAGCTCTTCACCGCCGCCGGCGCCATACAGATCGAGAACCAGGCGCGTATTTGACACTCCTCCACGGTTCCCAGTCTGGGGGCCTCGTTCGGCCGCGGTGGCGCCACGCAGTCCTTGCAGGACATGGCGAACGCGGATTGCATCATCATCCAGGGCTCCAACATGGCCGAGTGCCACCCGGTGGGGTTCCAGTGGGTCTCCGAGGCCAAGGCCCGGGGCGCCCGGGTGATCCACATCGACCCGAGGTTCACCCGGACGTCGGCGATCGCGGACACCCATGTGCCGATCCGCGCCGGCTCGGACGTCGTGCTCCTCGGGGCGCTGATCAACCACGTGCTGTCGAACGACCTCTACTTCCGCGACTACGTCGTCGCCTACACCAACGCGGCGACCCTGGTCAGTGAGGACTTCGTCGACACCGAGGACCTCGACGGGGTGTTCTCGGGGTTCGACCCGGCGACCGGCAAATACGACATGTCGTCGTGGGGCTACGCCGAGCGGGAGGATGCCGACGGTGCGGCCGGCGCCGGCGGCGGTAGTGAGATCGACGACCCCGGCGGCGACGACGGTGCCAAGGACTCCGCCCGGGCCGCCCCTCACGCGCTGGGCGCCGCGGGCGCGGCGATGGAGCACGCCAAGGTCGTGAGGGACGAGACGCTCGAGCACCCGCGCTCGGTCTTCCAGGTGCTGAAGCGGCACTACTCGCGCTACACGCCCGAGCTGGTGCAGCAGATGTGCGGCATCCCCGTGGACCAGTTCCACGAGGTCGCCCGGGCCCTGACCGAGAACTCGGGGCGCGAGCGCACCACCTGCTTCGCCTACGCGCTCGGGTGGACCCAGCACAGCCTCGGTGCCCAGTTCATCCGCACCGCGGCCATCCTCCAGCTGCTCATGGGCAACATGGGCCGCCCCGGCGGCGGGATCATGGCCTTGCGCGGCCACGCGAGCATCCAGGGGTCGACCGACATCCCCACCCTGTTCAACCTGCTGCCGGGCTACCTGCCGATGCCGATGGCGGGGCTGCACGACAACCTCGAGCAGTACCTCGGGTCGATCTCGTCACCGAAGCAGAAGGGGTTCTGGACCGAGGCGGACGCCTACACGGCCAGCCTGCTCAAGGCCTGGTGGGGTGACGCCGCGACGCCGGAGAACGACTTCTGCTTCGACTACCTGCCGCGCCTGACCGGGGCCCACGGGACCTACCAGACGGCGATGGCGATGATCGATGACGAGGTCGACGGCTACTTCGTCCTCGGCCAGAACCCAGCCGTGGGATCGGCGCACGGGAAGATGCAGCGGGAGGCGCTCTCGCACCTCAAGTGGATGGTGGTGCGCGACTTCCAGCTCATCGAGACCGCGACCTTCTGGAAGGACGGACCCGAGGTCGCCTCGGGGGAGACCAGTCCCGAGGACATCGAGACGGAGGTCTTCTTCTTCCCGGCCGCCAACCACGTCGAGAAGTCCGGCACGTTCACCCAGACCCAGCGGATGCTCCAGTGGCACCACCAGGCGGTGAAGCCCGTGGACGACGTCCAGAGCGAGCTCGACTTCTTCCACGAGCTCGGGGTGCGCATCCGCGAGCGGCTTCGCGGGTCGACCGACGAGCGCGACCGGCCGCTGCTCGACCTCACGTGGGACTACCCCCGTGACGAGCACGGTGAGGTCGACGCCGAGGCGGTGCTGCGGGAGATCAACGGCCACCACGTCACGGGTGACCGTGCCGGCCAGCTGCTCGACAAGTTCGCCGACATGAGAGCGGACGGGTCCACCGCGGGCGGCTGCTGGATCTATACGGGCGTCTTCGCCGGCGGGGTCAACCGGTCCGCCAACCGGGTGCCCGGTCGAGAGCAGGACGAGGTCGCGCCGGAGTGGGGATGGGCCTGGCCGATGAACCGTCGGATCCTCTACAACCGTGCCTCCGCCGACCCGCAGGGCCGACCTTGGAGCGAGCGCAAGAAGTACGTCTGGTGGGACGAGACGGAGAGGACGTGGGTGGGCAAGGACGTCCCCGACTTCCCGGTCGACCGCGACCCGTCGTTCCGCCCCGACCCGGACGCGGGTGGGCCCGCGGCCATCGCCGGTGACGACCCCTTCATCATGCAGGCCGACGGCAAGGGCTGGCTCTTCGCCCCGAAGGGCATGGTCGATGGGCCCCTGCCCACGCACTACGAGGCACAGGAGTCACCGGTCACCAACGTCCTGTACGCCCAGCAGAGCAACCCGAGCCGGCTGATCTTCCCGCGCAAGGACAACCTGTGGAGCCCGTCGGGCGACGGTCCCGGCACGGACGTCTACCCCTACGTCTTCACGACGTACCGGCTGACCGAGCACCACACGGCGGGTGGGATGAGCCGCTGGCTGCCCTACCTGTCCGAGCTCCAGCCGGAGATGTTCTGCGAGGTCTCCCCGGAGCTCGCGGGTGAACGCGGCCTCGTCAACGGGGACTGGGCGACGCTGGTCTCGGCCCGCAGCGCCATCGAGGCCCGGGTGCTCGTCACCGACCGGATGAAGCCGCTGACGATCAACGGCCACACCGTCCACCAGATCGGGCTGCCCTACCACTGGGGCGTCGGCAAGGACGCCGTCGTCGAGGGTGACGGGGCCAACGACCTGCTCGGCGTCGTCCTCGACCCCAACGTGCAGATTCAGGAGTCCAAGGTCGGCTCCTGTGACATCCGACCGGGACGACGACCCCACGGGGAAGAACTGCTGCGCCTGGTCGCCGAGTACCAGTCGCGGGCGGGCACGACGGTCGAGACCGGTTCGGAGCACGCCGACCCCGTACCCGCCGAGACGGCGCGACGCCGTGCAGCCACCCGGGATCCCGGGGGCGGCGACGGCGGCGGGGACACCGAGGATCGTGGCGACGACAGCGGAGGAGGGCACTGATGCGGTACCTCGAACGACAGCTCAGCGGACCGACGGACCCGGCTCCGGACGCCGGGTGGAGTGACGCGCCCCGTCGCAAGGGGTTCTTCACCGACACCTCGATCTGCATCGGCTGCAAGGCCTGCGAGGTCGCGTGCAAGGAGTGGAACGCCGTCCCGCTCGACGGCCTGGCGCTGTCGGCGAACTCGTACGACAACACCGGCGGCCTCGGAGCGAGCACCTGGCGGCACGTCGCGTTCGTCGAGCAGACCTCCGACCGGATCAGCGCGGCCCGGGAGTCGGGCCGTCGGCTGGTCGAGCTGGGGATGCCGGGGGTCGGTGCGCCGGCCGAGCCCGCGCCCCCGACGGCGGCTGCCCCGGCCGGGTACGGCACGCTGCCGGCACCCGTCGACGGGCACGGGCCCGACCTGCGCGACATGCTCAGCGAGACCGTGGCGGTCGAGGACGGGGCCTCCCCGCACGGAACGACCGTCGACGGCGTCCCGATGGTCGGCGCCCTTCCTGAGTTCCGGTGGCTCATGGCCTCGGACGTGTGCAAGCACTGCACGCACGCCGGGTGTCTCGACGTGTGTCCCACCGGTGCGCTGTTCCGCAGCGAGCACGGCACGGTGGTGGTCCAGCCGGACGTCTGCAACGGATGCGGCTACTGCGTCGGCGCCTGCCCGTTCGGCGTCATCGAGCGGCGCTCCGACAGCAGCACCACCGTCCGGGGCGACGGGCACGTGCCCAACATGGGCGTCGCCCAGAAGTGCACCCTGTGCTACGACCGGCTCGAGCACGACCAGATGCCAGCGTGCGCGCAGACCTGCCCCACGACCTCGATCAAGTTCGGCGACCACGACGACATGGTCACCGCGGCGCGGGAGCGGGTCGCCCAGCTGCACGAGCAGGGGTTCCCCGAGGCCCGGCTCTATGGGGCCAACGAGAACGACGGCGTCGGCGGCACGGGTTCCGTCTTCCTGCTGCTCGACGAGCCCGAGGTCTACGGGCTCCCGCCCGACCCGGTGTGCGCCACCTCGCGCCTGCCCGAGATGTTCCGCGCGGCCGGGTATGCCGGCCTCGGCATGCTGGGAGCGGCTGCGGTCGCCTTCCTCGGGAGGCGCGGATGACGACCTCCGCCTTCGACAGCTACCGCCCCCCCGACGAGGGCGTCCGGCGTCGCAGGCGCACGACGACCTTGCGCGACTCCGTGTCCGGCGCGGCCCGAAGCGTCGCCCGCGGCGGGAGCGGCTGGCTCACCGGTGACGGCGGCGGACGCCGTGAGGCGCCGGCCGTGCCGGAGGCCGAGTTCTCGAGCTACTACGGTCGCTCCATCGTCAAGCCGATGCCCTGGAAGCACGAGATCCCCGCGTACCTGTTTCTCGGCGGAGTTGCCGCCGGCTCGGGCCTGCTCGCGTCGGGCGCGGCAGCGACCGGTCTCGACGCCCTGCGCCGACGGAGCCGCCTCACGGCGATGAGCACGGTGGCGCTCAGCGGGGCGCTCCTCGTCAAGGACCTCGGACGACCCGAGCGCTTCCTCAACATGCTGCGGACGGTCAAGCTGACCTCTCCGATGTCGGTGGGGACGTGGATCTTCTCCGGATATGCCGCCTTCGCCGGCGCCACGACGGCTGCCGAGCTGGCCAGGATGCTTCCGGGGGGCCCCGCTGGAGTCCTCGGTCCGGTCGCGCGGATGCTCCACGCCGTGGAGCTGCCGGCAGCGGTCGGCCAGGCGCTCTTCGCGCCGCCACTGGCGGCATACACCGCGGTTCTCCTGTCCGACACTGCCACGCCCGTGTGGCACGAGAGCCGTAGCCATCTTCCCTTCGTCTTCGTCGGGTCGGCCGCGATGGCCTCCGGAGGCATGCAGCTGATCCTGTCGCCCGTGTCGCAGTCGGCACCCGCGCGACGCCTCGCCCTCATGGGTGTCGCGAGCGACCTGGTCGCGATGCACCGCCTCGAGGCCCGTCTCGACGCCCTGGGCATCGCCGAGCCGACGACCTCCGGAGAGGGCGGCAGGAAGCTGCGAATGGCCAGGGCCCTGACCATCGCCGGCGGCGTCGGCGCCCTGTTCGGCGGCCGCAGCCGGCTCGTGGCGGTCGCCGCCGGGAGCGCCCTGGCCGCAGCCTCCGCGCTGACCCGCTTCGGGATGGTCGAGGCCGGCCTCGAGTCGGCCCGTGACCCCAAGTACACCGTCGACCTGCAGAAGGCGCGACTCGAGGAGCGCCGGGCGCAGGGCACCGTCCACGACAGCATCGTCACGGCGCGCTGAGCACCCACCACCAGGCAAGGAGGCCGCATGAGCACCACACGCACGCGCGAGCACGAGGGGGAGGGTCTGGCCACCGGCACCGGGAACCGCTGGCTCGTCCTCGCCGGAGGCGTCCTCGTCCAGCTCGCCATCGGCGCGGTCTACGCGTGGAGCACCTTCAGCAAGGCGATCCAGGCCGAACCGTCGGCCCTCGAGCTGAGCAAGGTGCAGTCCACCATCCCGTTCACGGTCGCCATCGGCATGATCTTCATCGGAGCCTTCCTGGGCGGCCGCATCCAGGACCGGCGTGGTCCACGCGTCGTGGCCCTCGTCGGCGTGACGATCTACTCGATCGGGATCATGCTGGCCAGCCTCGCCCGCGACGCCGGTGACCTGTGGCTGCTCACCCTCGGCTACGGCATCCTCGGAGGGTTCGGGCTCGGCCTCGCCTACATCGTGCCGATCGCGATGCTGCAGAAGTGGTTTCCCGACAAGCGCGGGCTCATCACCGGCATCGCCGTGGGCGGCTTCGGGTTCGGCGCGGTCATCACCTCACCGGTCGCGCAGGGGATGATCGCGGGCAGCGCCGACTACCAGCGCTACCCCACGAAGGTGTTCCTCTGGCTCGGGATGGCCTACCTCGTCGCTGGGCTCCTCGGTGCCTCGGTCTTCCGCAACCCGCCGGAGGGCTACACGGTGGCCGCCAAGGGCGGGGCCGACCCGGCCAAGACCACGAAGGCCAACGCTGCAGGCCGCGACTTCACCCCGCAGGAGGCGTTGCGCACGCCGCAGTGGTACATCCTCATGTTCATCCTCACCATCTCGGTCACCGCGGGAATCTCCCTCATCTCGGTCGCGGCGGGCACGGCGACCGACGTCGCCGGCTTCAGTGCCGCTGGTGCGGCCACGCTCGTGGGGGTCATGGGCCTGTTCAACGGTGGCGGGCGAATCCTGTGGGCGGCAGTCTCGGACCGGATCGGTCGCCGGCCCGCCTTCGTCGGAATTCTCGCGCTCCAGGGTCTCGCCCTGCTGGCCATCCCGCACGCAGGCAGCGCCGTGGCGTTCTACGTCCTCTGCGCGCTCGTCTACACCTGCTACGGCGGAGGCTTCGGGACCATGCCGTCCACGGCGGGCGACTTCTTCGGGGTGAAGCACGCGGGCGCGATCTACGGCCTCATGCTCGTGGGCTGGTCCATCGGTGGCATCGTCGGCCCTCTCCTCATCTCGGGCCTCATCGGCGAGGACGAGGCGTACACCCGCGGCTTCACGGTCGTGGGCCTCATCGCCCTCATCGGCGCCGCGCTGCCGCTCATCGCGCGACCGCCCAAGAAGGTGGACGCCGCTCGTCCCTGAGGGACCTCACTCGCGCACGTCGGCCGGACCGTCACCCAGTGACAGTCCGGCCGACTGCCACGCCTCCACGCCACCGACGACGTCGGTCGCGTCCACCCCGAGACGGCGGAGGGACTCGGCGGCGAACGACGAGCTGTAGCCCTGACGGCACACCAGGACCACGGGTGTCCCCGGACGTGCCTCCGGGATGCGGTGCGGTGACGTCGGGTCGAGACGCCACTCGAGGACGGTCCGGTCGATGACCACCGCACCGGGCAGCTCCCCCTGGCGCCGGCGCTGGACCGGGGTGCGGGTGTCGACGAGCAGTGCTCCGCGGCGCTGCGCCTCGACAGCCTCGCCCGCGGTGAGCCGACCGAGGTCCCGCCGCGCCTGCTCGAGGGCGGCGGAGACCCTCGACGGTGACGCAGCCCGCTCGCTCATGCCACCGCGACCACGACGCCCTCGCCGAGCGAGCCCGCCGGCACGGTCTCGCCGACGACCGGGAACCCGGGAACCTCGCCCACGACGAGCAGCCCACCGGACGTCTGCGCGTCGGCGAGCAGGACCAGCTCGTCCTCGTCCACCCCGGCAGCGACCGCCAGGTGCGGCCGCACCCAGTCGAGGTTGCGACGGGAGCCACCGGGCACGTGGCCGTCCGCCAACGCCGCGCGGGCCTCCTCGACGTAGGGCACCGAACGGGCCTCGATGCGGGCTGCGACACCCGATGCACGACCCATCTTGAACAGGTGCCCGAGGAGCCCGAAGCCCGTGACGTCGGTCGCGGCCCGGACGCCGGCCTCGAGGGCGGCTCGCGAGGCGTCGCGGTTGAGCGTGGTCATCACAGCGACGGCCTCCTCGCTCCGCTGTCCCGTGGCCTTGTGGCGGTTGTTGAGCACTCCCAGCCCGAGTGGCTTGGTGAGGCTGATCGGGAGCCCGGCCTCGGCGGCGTCGTTGCGCATCAAGCGCTCCGGGTCGGCCGTCCCCGTCACCGCCATGCCGTAGACGGGCTCCGGGCCGTCGATGCTGTGACCCCCGATCACGGGACAGCCGGCCGCGCTCGCCACGTCCAGCCCGCCCCTGAGCACCTCGCGCAGCAGCTCCATGGGCAGCAGCTCACGGGGCCACGCCACGAGGTTGATCGCCATGACCGGCGAGCCGCCCATGGCGTAGACGTCGGAGAGGGCGTTCGCCGCCGCGATCCGGCCCCAGTCGTAGGCGTCGTCGACCACCGGGGTGAAGAAGTCGGCGGTGGAGACGATCGCCAGCCCGTCCCGGACCTGCACCACGGCGGCGTCGTCGCCGTCGTCCAGCCCGACCAGCACCTCCGCGACGGCCGAGGACGGCGAGCTCCGCCCCAGGTGCAGCCCGGCGACCAGCTGCTCGAGCTCACCGGCCGGGATCTTGCACGCGCAGCCGCCACCGCGCGCGAACTGGGTCAGGCGTCGGACCTCCATGCGCACCGAGCCTAGCCACGTGTCTAGGCTGTGTGGCGGAGGCGTCTGGGTTCCTGGTGGGCCCCCCGGTCTTCAACACCGGTGAGACCGAGCATCTCGGTCTGGCGGGTTCGATTCCCGTCCGTCTCCGCCACACGTCGGGGGACCCATCCCCTTGTCGGACGAAGGGAGGCTGCGGTGAGCGAGGCCGATCCCCGCCGCGCCATCCCACGCACCGACGTCCTCCTCGGCGAGGCTCGGCTGCTCGCGGCGGCGCAGCACCTCGGTCACGACGTGGTGAGGCACGCGGTCGTCTCCGCGCAGGGGCGGGCCAGGCGCGGGGAGATCCGCCCGGCCGACGTGCTCGAGGACGCCGTCTCGACGCTGCCGGTGCGCGCGTCCTCGTTGACCCCGCTGCTCAACGCGACCGGAGTCGTGGTCCACACCAACATCGGTCGCGCGCCGCTGTCCCCGGCCGCGCTCAGGGCGGTCGCCGACGCGTCGGGTCATGTCGACGTGGAGCTGGACCTCCGGACGGGTGAGCGCGGACGCCGGGGAGCGGGGGCGGTGGCTGCCCTCCGTGAGGCGGTCCCCGAGGCGGAGGCCGCCCTCGTCGTCAACAACGGCGCCGCCGCCCTCGTCCTCGCCACCACGGCACTGGCGGCCGGCCGCGAGGTGGTCGTCTCCCGCGGCGAGATGGTCGAGATCGGCGACGGCTTCCGGCTGCCGGACCTCATCGCCTCCACGGGAGCCCGCCTGCGCGAGGTGGGGACCACGAACCGCACCCATGTCGGGGACTATCTCGACGCGGTCGGCCCGGACACCGGCTGCATCCTCAAGGTGCACCCCAGCAACTTCCGGGTCGACGGCTTCGTCGCCTCCGTCGGCCTCGAGGAGCTGCGCGACGCGCGACGGCCCGACGGGTCGGTCGTGCCCCTGGTCGCCGACATCGGCTCCGGTCTGCTCACCCACGACGCCGTGCTCCCCGAGGAGCCGGACGCCACGACGTCGCTGCGGGCCGGCGCTACCCTCGTCACGGCGAGCGGCGACAAGCTGCTGGGTGGCCCGCAGGCCGGGCTGGTCCTGGGCCGGGCAGAGGCGGTCGAGCGGCTGCGACGGCACCCGCTGGCCCGGGCCCTGCGGGTCGACAAGCTGACGCTCGCCGCACTGGAGGCGACGCTGCGCGGGCCCGTGACGCCGGTGGCCTCCGCGCTCCACCTCACCGCGGACCAGGTTCGCCCCCGCACGGACCGTCTCGCCGCGGCGCTCGGCCGTGAGGTCGTCGCCGTGGTCGGAAGGGTCGGCGGCGGGGGTGCCCCCGGGGTCCCCCTGCCCGGGTGGGCGGTGGAGGTGCCCGTCGCCGTGGTCGCACGGCTGCGGATCCCGGCGGACGACGTGCCCGTGGTGCTGGCCAGGGTCGAGGACGGTCGTGGTCTGGTCGACCTGCGCTGCGTCCCGTCGGACCGGGACGCCGACGTCGAACGCGCCGTGCGCGCGGCGCTCGCCGCGACGGGCGGGTCATCGTCACCATGAGGTGGGTCCTCGCGACCGCCGGCCACGTCGACCACGGCAAGTCGACCCTGGTGCGGGCCCTGACCGGACGCGACCCGGACCGGCTGGGCGAGGAGAGGGCACGGGGGCTGACGATCGAGCTCGGGTTCGCCTGGACCACCCTGCCCGGTGGGAACGAGGTGGCGTTCGTCGACGTCCCGGGCCACCAGCGGTTCGTCGGCACGATGCTCGCCGGGCTCGGCCCCACGCCGGCCGTCGTCTTCGTCGTCGCGGCGGACCAGGGCTGGCAGGCACAGAGCACCGAGCACCTCGCCGCCGTGCGGGCCCTGGGCATCCGCGACGGGGTCCTCGTGCTCACCCGGTGCGACCTCGCCGAGGAGCACCGGCAGGAGGAGGTTGCGGCGGAGGCGTCGCGGCGCCTGCGCGAGGCCGGGCTGGACGTCGACACCGTCCGGGTGTCCGCCACGACCGGAGCAGGTCTGGACGGGCTCGTCACGGCGCTGGAACAGCTCACCCAGCGCCTGCCGGCACCCGACGACGACGGACCGGTGCGACTGTGGACGGACCGGTCGTTCTCGATCGCCGGCGCGGGCACGGTCGTCACCGGCACCCTCGGCTCGGGCACCCTGCGGGTCGGTGACCACCTCACCCTGCTCGACCACGGTCGGGCCCGCGACGTCACCGTCCGTGGGCTGCACAGCCAGGACCTCCCGCACGAGCACGTCGGGCCGGTCTCCCGGGTGGCGGTCAACCTGCGCCGGGTCGAGTCCGGCATGCTCACCCGGTCCGCGGTCCTGGTGACGCCCGGGTCCTTCGCCCTCGGCCCGGTGGTGGACGTCGAGCTCGCCGAGGTCGGCCCGGACGAGGACGCCCCGTGGTCGTCGGCCCGGGCGGCGGCACGGTCGGTTCCGCCGCCCCCGCGATCGGCCGTCCTGCACGTCGGCTCGGCCGACGCCGCCGTGGGCGTGCGTCCCCTCGGCGCGCACCATGCACGCCTCACCGCTGACCATGCGCTGCCGTGGCGGGTCGGTGACCGGGCGATCCTGCGCGACCCGGGCAGCCGCCGACTCTGGGCGGTGCGGGTGCTCGACGTCGAGCCGCTGCCGCTGCGCCGCCGCGGAGCCGCGGCGCAGCGCGGCCGGGAGCTCGAGTCCGACCGCACCCCGGCCGACGTGCGGCTCGTCGGGCGCGGCGGTGACCACCCGGTGCTGCTGCGCCGACTGGGTCTGCCGGACCCGGTCGAGGGGGTCCGGGTGGGGGAGTGGTGGTTCGACGCGTCGGTGCTCGCCGAGTGGTCCACCCGGCTGCGGGAGGCCGTCGAGGCCCACCACGCCGCCTCCCCGCTGAGCGCAGGACTGACGACGGCCGAGGCGCTGCACCGGCTCCGGCTGCCCGACCACCTGCGAGCGGTCGAGGACGGCGGAACGGTGGCGGCCGGGCTGTCGGCCCCCGGGGCGGAGCTCCTCCGCCGGGTCGCCGGCTCGGCGGGCCTGGTCGTCCAGGAGGGGAGGGTTCGCGCCACGGGTGTCGACGCGCTCGACCTCGGCCCGGCCGAGCGCGCGGTCGTCCAGGTCGAGACGGCGCTGCGCGAGGCGCCCTTCGACGCGCCGGACCGTGACCGCCTCTGCGAGCTCGGCCTGGGGCCGCGCGAGCTCGCTGCGGCCCAGCGCACCGGACGCCTCCTGCGGCTGGACGACGACGTCGTCCTGCTGCCGGACGGTCCGGCCAGGGCGATGCGGGTCCTGTCCTCTCTCGGGCAGCCGTTCACCCTGAGCGCCGCGCGACAGGCGTTGGGGACGACTCGCCGCGTCGCCGTGCCGCTGCTGGAGCACCTCGACGCCCGGGGCTGGACGCGACGCCTCGACGGGCAGCTGCGCACCGTCGTCCGCTGAGCCGGCGGCATCGTCCACTGCCCTGGTCGGGGCCCACCCCCTGTCGGGCATCGGTGCCACGATGAGGTCATGACCGTGGACCACGTCGGAGCCACCTGTGCGGACCTGCTCGACCGCGAGTCACCCCTGCCCTTCACCGCTCGCGACGCCGAGTCGGTCCATGCCCTCCACGCCGCCACCGCGGACTGAGGCCGGGGTGGACCAGCGCATCTCCTTCGTCACCCTCGGGGTGGCGAACCTCGCCGCCAGCCGGCGCTTCTACGTGGACGGGCTGGGGTGGGTGCCGGAGCTCGAGGTCGAGGGCGAGGTCCTCATGTTCCGGGCCGGACCCCTCCTCGTGCTCTCGCTCTGGGACCGCGCCCACTTCGAGGCCGAGGTCGGCCCACTGGCCGACACCACCGGCCTCCTCCCGATCACCCTCGCTCACAACGTCGCCACCCCGTCCGAGGTCGACACCGTCCTCGACGGCGCCCGGGCCGCGGGCGCGACATCCGTCTCCGACGCCGTCGAGCGCGACTGGGGCGGCTACACCGGCTACTTCGCCGACCCCGACGGCTTCCGCTGGGAGGTGGCGTTCAACCCCGGGCCGATCGGGCAGTCCGTCCTGCCGCCCGTGTCCGACACCACCTGAGGGGTGGTCGGCTCGAGGGGAGGTGCCTGAGAGACTGGGGCGCGGGTCCCACGCTTTGCGTGGGCCGGCATACCTCACCTCGTTCAAGGACCTCCCCGTGCCCCCACGCAAGCGCCCCGCCGGCGCCACGATCCTCGCCGTCGCCAACCAGAAGGGTGGTGTCGCCAAGACCACGTCGGTCGCCTCGCTCGGTGCGGCGTTCGCCGAACTGGGCAAGCGGGTGCTCCTCGTCGACCTCGACGCCCAGGCCTGCCTGACGTTCAGCCTCGGGGTGGACCCCGACGCGGTGGAGGAGTCGATCCACCACGTCCTCCTCGGCCAGGCCGCGCTCGCGGACGTCGTCGTGGAGTGCGAGGACGGGGTGCACCTCGTCCCCAGCTCGATCGACCTCGCGGGCACCGAGGCCGTGCTCCTCGGCCGGCCGGCGCGCGAGTACGTCCTCCAGACCGCCCTCGAGAGCGCGCGCAGGGACTACGACATCGTGCTCATCGACTGCTCACCCAGCCTGGGGGTGCTCACCCTCAACGCCCTGACCGCGGCGAACGGGCTCATCATCCCCATGCCGTGCGAGATGCTGAGCCACCGCGGTGTCGGGCAGCTGCTCGACACCGTCGCCGACGTGAAGAAGTTCCTCAACAAGAAGCTCAAGGTCGTCGGCATCCTCCCCACCCTCTTCGACGGCCGCAGCAACCACGCGCAGGAGGTCCTCTCGGACGTCGGCGAGCGCTACGGCCTGCCGGTTCTCTCCCCGCCGATCCCGCGCACCGTGAGGTTCGCCGAGGCGCCCGCGGTCGGCCGGTCCATCCTCACGACCTCGCGCACCTCGAAGGGGGCCCGCGCCTACCGCGACGTCGCGGCGTCCCTCCTGCCGCAGCTCTAGCCGCGACCGTTCCACACCGGATCTCGCGGGTCCGGACGGACGTCCCGCGGGGTTACCGTGGAGCCATGCCCACCACCACCAACGCACTGTCCGTGCCCGCTGCCTCCGCTCCCTTCGAGGCGGTCCAGATCGAACGCCGGGACCTGCGCGACGACGACGTCCGCATCGACATCGCCTTCGCCGGCATCTGCCACAGCGACATCCACACCGTGCGGGACGAGTGGGGTGCCGCGCACTACCCCATCGTCACGGGTCACGAGATCGCCGGGACCGTCAGCGCCGTCGGTGACGGGGTGACGAAGTTCGCCGTCGGCGACCGCGTCGGCGTCGGCTGCCTCGTCGACTCCTGCGCGGAGTGCGAGAACTGCAAGAACGGCCAGGAGCAGTTCTGCCTCAAGGGGTCGGTCGGCACCTACAACGCCAGGAACTACGACGGCGAGTGGGCCGCGGGCGGCTACAGCCAGCAGATCGTCGTCACCGAGCGCATGGTCCTCCGGGTGCCCGAGGGCATCGAGCTCGACGAGGCCGCCCCGCTCCTGTGCGCCGGCATCACGTCCTACTCGCCGCTCAAGCGCTGGGGCGCAGGCCCCGGCCGCAAGGTGGCCGTCGTCGGCGTCGGCGGCCTGGGCCACATGGGCGTCAAGCTCGCCGCCGCCATGGGCGCCGAGGTCACCACCCTCTCGCGCTCGGCCGACAAGGCCGACGACGCCAAGGCCCTCGGCGCGACGACGCACATCGCGACGAGCGACCGGGCCGCCATGCGCGAGGCCCGGGGCAGCTTCGACCTCGTCCTCAACACGGTGAGCGCCGACCTCGACATGGAGGCCTACCTGCGCCTGCTGCGCCCGAACGGCGCGCTCGTCAACGTCGGCCTGCCGCCCAGCAACTTCTCGGTCAAGCCCGGCAGCCTCATCATCGGCAACAAGTCGCTGTCCGGCAGCAACATCGGCGGCATCGACGAGACCCAGGAGATGCTCGACTTCTGTGCCGAGCACGGCATCGGCGCCACGATCGAGCGCCTCGACGCGAGCGACACGACGACCATCGACGCGGCATACGACGAGGTCGTGGCGGGCAAGGTGCGCTACCGCTACGTCATCGACACCGCGACGATCCCCTCCGCCTGACCGCAGCGTCACGAGAAGCGGCCCCCACCTCTGTCGAGGTGGGGGCCGCTTCGTCGTTCTCGCAGGACGGCGTATGCCGTCCGCGCGGGTCAGTCCGTCGAGCCGGCCGGCTTGCCGCCACGGGTGCGCCGACGGCTGCGGTTGCGGGCCGGGGCGTCACCTCCCGGCGCGCCACCCTCGGCGCGGGGTGCCGGGGTGCTCGTGCGGCTCTCGCCGCCGCGTCCACGTCCACCGTCACGGGAGCCACCCTCACGGGCCCCTCCGTCGCGCCCGCCACGAGCGCCGTCGCGCGAGCCCCCGCGGGAGCCGCCGTCACGCGGGCCGCGCCCGCCGGTGGGACGGCGGCCACCGGACTTGCCGGTCTCGCCGAGGTCCTCGAGGGTCTCCGCGTCGAGTCCGGCGCGGGTCTGCTCGGACTTGGCCAGGCGGCCCTTGGAGCCGCGCGGGATGTCCATCTGCACGTAGAAGTGGTCGGACGAGGAGTAGGTCTCCTCGGGGTCCGGGATCCCGAGGTCGAGCGCCTTGTTGATCATCGTCCAGCGGTGCAGGTCGTCCCAGTCGACGAACGTCACGGCGATGCCGGTCTGGCCCGCGCGGCCGGTGCGGCCGATGCGGTGGACGTAGGTCTTCTCGTCCTCGGGGCACTGGTAGTTGATGACGTGGGTGACGTTCTCGACGTCGATCCCGCGGGCGGCGACGTCGGTCGCGACGAGGACGTCGACCTTGCCGGAGCGGAACGCGCGCAGCGCCTGCTCACGGGCTCCCTGACCGAGGTCGCCGTGGATGGCGGCGGCCGCGAAGCCGCGGTCGGCCAGCTCGTCGGCGACCTTGGCGGCGGTGCGCTTGGTGCGGCTGAAGACGATCGTCAGGCCGCGGCCGTTGGCCTGCAGCATGCGGGCCAGCATCTCGACCTTGTCCATCGCGTGCGCCCGGAAGACGTGCTGGGTGATGGCCTTGACGGTCTGCGAGGTGTCGCCCTCGCCCTCCTGCATCGCGCGGATGTGGGTCGGCTGCGTCATGTAGCGACGGGCCAGCGCGACGACGGCGCCGGGCATGGTCGCCGAGAAGAGCATCGTCTGGCGAGCGGGGGAGGTCATCGCGAGGAGCTTCTCGACGTCGGGCAGGAAGCCGAGGTCGAGCATCTCGTCGGCCTCGTCGAGCACGACGGTCTTGGCGTGGGAGAGGTCGAGGTGGCCCTGCTTGGCGAGGTCGATGAGGCGGCCGGGCGTGCCGACGACCACCTCGACGCCCTTGGTCAGCGCCTCGATCTGCGGCTCGTAGGCGCGGCCACCGTAGACGGTGAGCACGCGGATGCCACGCGTCTTGCCGGCCCGCTCGAGGTCGGCGGCGACCTGCACGGCGAGCTCACGGGTCGGGGCGACGGCGAGGGCCTGCGGCTTGCCCTGGTGGGCGAAGCCCTCCCACGCGGCGTCGCCACGGGCGATGACCTTGTTGAGCAGCGGGATGCCGAAGCCGAGGGTCTTGCCGGTGCCCGTCTTGGCCTGCCCGATGATGTCGTGCCCGGAGAGCGCGACGGGGAGGGTCATGGCCTGGATCGGGAACGGCGTCGTGATGCCGTGCGCGGCCAGGGCCGCGACGATGTCGGGGTGGATGGAGAAGTCGGCGAACGTCTGCACGTCCGCGGTCGCCTGCTTCGTGGCCTCGATGGCGACCTCGTCGGGGATCGCCTCGGCGCTCAGCGGGTCAGCGGGCATGGTCTGGCTGTCGGTCATGGGAACTCTCTGATCGGCGGCGTCACGCGCGGAAGGCTTCTCGCCGCTGTGGCGGGCCGATCGGAGTTCTTCGGGCGGGGTCCGACTTCTCGGGCCCTCACACAGGTTGTCGTCGTGCTCATCGTGCCGACCGGGCACCGTGGACGCGTCCAGCCTACCGTGCGGACGACGTCCGTCCCTCCACGCGCCATGGCTAGGCTGCCCGTCATGGAGACGAACGCCGCGACAGGACTCGAGGACCCGGCATACCGGGCCGCCGTGGTCGACCTGCTCGGGGTGCTCGCCTACGGCGAGCTGACCGCCTGCATCCGGATGGCGACCGACTCCGACCTCGCGCCGTCGCTGCGCCTCAAGGCGAAGATGGTGGGGTTCGCCGCGGCGGAGTACCGCCAGTACGAGCTCCTCGTCGACCGGCTCACCGAGATCGGCGCCGAGGCCGAGGAGTCGATGCAGCCGTTCGTCGTCCCCTTCTCGGCGTTCCACACCCGCACCGCCCCGAGGAGCTGGGTCGAGGGCCTGGTCAAGGCCTACGTCGGCGACGGCATCGCCAAGGACTTCTACCGCGAGATGGCCTCGTTCGTCGACGAGGAGACGCGCGAGGTGATGGACCGTGCGCTCGACGACGCTGGCACCGGGGAGTTCATCGTCGGGGTCGTGCGTGACGTCATCCGGACGGACCCGACCGCCAAGGGGCGGCTCAGCCTGTGGGGACGCCGGCTGCTGGGCGAGGCGCTCAGCCAGGGGCAGGCGGTCGCCGTCGAGCGCGACGCCCTCTCTGGGCTGCTCATCGGTCGCGGGGCCGACCTCGCGCAGATCGGCCAGATGTTCACCCGGCTCACCGACCGGCACAGCGAGCGGATGACCCGGCTCGGCCTGACACCCTGACCGACGTCGGGACACGTCCCGGACACGGCAGAGCCCCGGCCCTCACGAGGAGAACCGGGGCTGCCGTGGTGCGTCTGGCGTCTGGGTGTCAGACGCGCTTCCTGCCGGTCATCGAGGTGTAGGCCACGATGAGCAGGGCGGCGACGATGACGCCGATGATCAGGGCGATCCAGTCGATCCCGGCGGTGTCTCCGCCACCGAGCAGGCCGGTCCAGACCCAGCTGCCGATGAGGGCGCCGAGGATGCCGAGGATGACCGTGACGAGCGTGGAGATGTGCTGCTTGCCCGGAAGAACGAGGCGGGCCAGCGCTCCAATGATCGCTCCGAGAATCACAGTAACGATGATGGTGGTGACCATGGGAAACCTTTCCTTTCTGCGCCCTCACGGGCGGGTGCCGTCACCCTGTTGGGGACCTTGACAACCCGACCCTATGCCACAACGGAGCCCGAACAGCGCATGCGCGCCGCCCGAATCGCCGTGATGACGCCGCCTGTATCACGCCTGTTCAGGGACTCTTTTTCACCCCAAGGGGTGGGGCCGGTCAGATCTGGGTGAAGCCGACCCGGCTCTTCTCGGACTCGCCGACCTGGACCCAGCCGAGAGCCCGACCGGGCACGAGGATCGCGCGGCCCTTGGTGTCGGTGAGGCGCAGCACGCCACCCTCGGCGAGGGCTGCGTCGATGGCCTTGGCGACCTCGTCGGCCGACGCGTCGGTCTCGAGGGCGATCTCGCGTGCGACGTTCTGCACGCCGATGTTGACCTCCACGGTCTGGTCCACCTTTCGTTGGGAAGGCGCGCGGCACGGAGCCGGCGACCATTGCTGATGAGGCTAACCCTGGGCGTGCTCGGATCGTTCCCCACCCACGCGCGGCAGGCCGCCCAGGCCGCGCCACGCCAGGGCGCTCGCGAGCCGGGTCGCCTCCTCGCGGGACATCTCGGACTCCGCCGCCAGCCAGTGACGGGCGGTGATCTGCGACATGCCGGCGAGTCCGACGCCGAGCAGCATGGCCTGGTCGTCGGGGATGCCGGAGTCCACGGCGATGACGTCGGCGATGGCCTCGGCACAGGCGAGCTCGAGGTTGTCGAGCCGGGTCCTCACCTGCGGGACGCTCGTGAGGTCGGACTCGAAGATCATCCGGAAGGCGGCACCCTCGCGGGAGACGAAGTCGAAGTAGGCGCTCGTCGTCGCGGCCACCCGCTCCTCGTTGTCCTCGGTGGGTCGCGAGAGGGCCTCGCGGACGAGGCGCACCAAGGTGTCGCAGTGGGCGTCGAGCAGCGCGAGGTAGAGCTCGAGCTTGCCCGGGAAGTGCTGGTAGAGAACGGGCTTGGACACCCCTGCGTGCTCGGCGATGTCGTCCATCGCGGCGGCGTGGTAGCCGCGGTCCACGAAGACCGCCTGCGCCGACTCGAGCAGCTGGGCCCGGCGCTCCGATCGGGGCATCCGCTGTCCGCGGTGCGGGGTGGTGTCCATCAGGTTCCTGTCTGGCGGTGACGCTGAGGTGGGTGCCGCTCATGCTACGGAACAGGCCGCGGCGGGTCGTGCGACGCGACGTATCGTGAACGGGTGGACGGCGACTCTGGGCAACGCGGGCGTATGCCGCTCGCTCCCGTCGGTGCGCCGCTCCCTCCCGACCAACGCACCCGCTACGCCCGCCACCTCATCCTCCCGGGGGTCGGCGACACCGGGCAGCGGCGGCTGCGGGCGGCCCGGGTCCTCGTCGTGGGTGCCGGTGGCCTCGGGTCGCCGATCCTGCTCTACCTCGCCGCCGCGGGGGTCGGCCGCATCACCGTCGTCGACGACGACAGCGTCGACCTGACCAACCTCCAGCGCCAGGTGGTCCACGGGGTCGCTGACGTGGGCCGGCCCAAGGCACACTCGGCCGTCGACGCGCTGGCGGCGCTCGCCCCCGATATCCACGTGGAGCCCGTGACCCAGCGGCTGACCGCCGACACCGTGCTCGGTCTCGTCGCCGACCACGACGTCGTCGTCGACGGGGCCGACAACTTCCCGACGCGCTACCTCGTCGGCGACGCGTGCGCCCGTCTCGGGGTCCCGCACGTCTGGGGGTCGGTCTACCAGCACGACGCCCAGGTCAGCGTCTGGTGGGCGGGGGAGGGGCCCTGCTACCGCTGCGTCTTCCCCACGCCTCCACCGCCGGGTGCGGTCCCGTCGTGCTCCACCGGTGGCGTGCTCGGCGCGAGCTGTGGCGCGGTGGGGTCGGTCATGGCCGAGGAGGTCGTCAAGCTCGTCGTCGGCGTCGGGAGGCCGCTGGTCGGGCGGCTGCTCCTGCACGACGCGTGGGCCCAGGAGTGGAGCACGCTGCGGGTGGTCGCTGACCCGGACTGCGTGGTCTGCGGCGAGGCGGCCGACGTGCGGCGTCCGGTGGGCATCGAGACCGAGGCCACTCCCGCCGGCGACGAGGGCGACGAGGGCGAGGCGGACCTGCCCTCGCTCAGCGTCGAGGTCCTCGCGCGACGGCTCCGGGAGCGTGACGCCGGTGCCGACGACTTCCTGCTGGTCGATGTCCGCGAGCCGGGTGAGCGCGAGGTGGTGGTCATCCCCGGCGCCCTGCCCGTGCCGCTCGCCCAGGTGCGCACGGGCGAGGGCGAGGCGATCGGACAGGTCGGAACCGGCATACCGGTCCTCGTGCACTGCAAGTCCGGGGCACGGTCCGCCGAGGCGGTGCGCATCCTGCGCGGGCGTGGGGTGCCGGCGGTCGACGTCTCCGGAGGCGTCCTCGCGTGGGTGCGCGACGTCGACCCGAGCCTGCCCACCTACTGACCTGCCGTGGCGGGCGCGGTGTCGGACCGGCGTGATGGAGTTCTCGGGTGCTGACCCTGCGACGAGCCGCCTCGACCGAGGCCGCGCCACCTGACCTCGACGCCGTGCAGCAGTCGGTCGTCGACTGGCGCGGCACGGGCGTCCTGCGCGTACTCGGGGCTCCGGGCACCGGCAAGTCCACCTTGGCGGTGGAGCTCGTGGCCGCGCACGTCGCCGACGGCCTCCGCCCCGACCAGTGCCTCGTCCTGGCGCCGTCCCGTCGCGCCGCTGCCCGGCTGCGCGACCAGGTCACGGCGCGGGTGGGTGGGACGTCGACCGAGCCGCTGGCCCGGACGTTCGCGTCGTTCGGCTTCGGGGTGCTGCGGGCCGCGGCGGCCCTCGAGGGCGACCCGCCGCCCCGCCTGCTCAGCGGCCCGGAGCAGGACGTCGTCCTGCGTGAGCTCCTCGCGGGTCACGCCTCCGGCGACACCCCGGGTCCGCGCTGGCCCGAGCGGGTGCGGCTCGCGCTGCCCACGAGGGCCTTCCGCGCCGAGCTGCGCGACCTGCTCATGCGCGCGGTCGAGCTCGGGCTGGAGCCGGACGAGCTGGCGCGCCTGGGTGTCGAGCACGGCCACGACGAGTGGGTCGCGGGGGCCGAGCTGCTGCGCGAGTACGACGAGGTGACGGCGCTGCTGACACCCGGCGCCTTCGACCCGGCGTGGATCCTCGGAGCGGCGGCGAGCGCGTTGGAGGAGGTCGACCTGGCGGCGGCGCTCACGTCCGGACTGCGGCTCGTGGTCGTCGACGACGCCCAGGAGATGACGCCTGCGGCCCTGCGCCTGCTGGAGGTGCTGCGCCGCGTCGCGCCGTCGGCGGGTGTCGTGCTCCTCGGCGACCCCGACGGTGCGACCCAGACCTTCCGCGGCGGCGACCCCACGCTGCTCGCCCGCGACTGGGTCGTTCTCGGCGACGGACCGACCGTCGTGCTGCCGCGCAGCCACCGCCTCCCGCAGGACCTGCTCAGGGTGACCAGCGCCGTGGCGGGGCACATCGGTGTGCTCGGTGGGGGTGCGCACCGCCGGGTCGAGCCCTGCGGTGAGGGTGGGTCGGTGGAGGTCCACCTGCTGAGGTCGGCCAGCCAGGAGGCCGGCTTCGTCGCCTCGCGCCTGCGCGCAGCCCACCTGCTCGACGGGGTGGCGTGGTCGGACATGGCGGTCGTGGTCCGGGGGCAGGCTCGCAGCGCGGCACTGCGCCGAGCGCTGCAGTCGTCGGGGGTTCCCGTCGGTGCCGCCGAGGCCGAGCTCCCCGTGCGCGACGAGCCCGCGGTGCGACCGCTCCTCGCCCTGCTGCAGGTCGTCGTCGACCTCGGCCTGGGGCGCACCGAGGACGTCCCCGTCGACGTCGCCCTGGACGTCCTCGTGTCCCCGCTCGGGGCGGCCGACCCGGTGGAGCTGAGACGGCTGCGCCGGGCGCTTCGCCGCGAGGAGCTCGACGCGGGGGGCTCGCGCACGAGTGACGAGCTCCTCGCGGAGGTCCTCCTGCGTCCGGCCGTCCACGACCGGCTCGGCATCGAGGGGCGGTCGGTGCAACGGGTGGGGCGGATGATCCGGGCCGGGGTGGAGGCCTGCGCCGACGAGGACGGCAGGTGGGCCGCCGGCGCGAGCGCCGAGGGCATCCTCTGGGCGATGTGGGACGCCTCGCGCCTCGCCGGAGCATGGCGGGAGGCGGCGCTCGCGGGTGGCGCGGCCGGGGCGCGCGCCGACCGTGACCTCGACGCCGTCCTCGCGGTGCTGAGGGCTGCGGCCACCCACGGTGAGCGGCTGCCCGGCTCCTCGCCGGAGACCTTCCTCCAGCACGTCCTCGGCCAGGACGTGCCCGGTGACACCCTGGCGGCGCGGGCTCCCATCGGGGACGCGGTCTCGCTGCTCACGCCCCAGTCCGCAGCCGGACGCGAGTGGCCGCTCGTCGTGGTGGCCGGGGTGCAGGAGGGCAGCTGGCCCGACCTGCGGCTGCGTGGCTCGCTGCTGGGGTCGCAGGACCTCGTCGACGTCGTGCGGGGCAGGGCCGGCGGGCACCGGGCCGCCCTGGCAGCGGTCCGTCACGACGAGACCCGCCTGTTCCACGTCGCCGTCTCGAGGGCCGCCCGGTCCCTGCTCGTGACAGCGGTGCGCAGCGAGGACGAGCAGCCCTCGCCGTTCCTCGAGGTCGTCGACCCGTTGCCCTCGGGGCAGGACCGGCGCCAACCCAGCGACTGGTCGCGTCCGCTGACCCTTCCCGCGCTCGTCGGCGCCCTGCGGCGCGACGTCGTCTCCCACGACCCGCGACGACGGGGCGGCGCCATCACGGGGCTCGCGCGGCTGGCGAGAGCCGGCGTGCCGGGGGCGGACCCGGCCTCGTGGTGGGTGCTGCACGACCTCTCCGACGAGCGCCCGCGCCGGGAGCCCGAGCAGCCGGTTCGGGTGGGGCCGTCGTCGATCGACGGGTTCTCCTCGTGCCAGCTCAAGTGGGCCCTCACCAGGGCCGGTGGCGACGGCCCGATGATCGGCCAGCGCGACATCGGGACCCTCATCCACGAGATCGCGGCCGAGGGTGACGCCGACGCCGAGACGATGCGCCGCGCCCTCGCCGAGCGGTGGCCACGGCTGGGGCTGCCCGCCGGCTGGTCGACCGAGGTCAAGCGGCGCGAGGCCGGACGGATGCTCGACCGGCTCGCGCGCTTCTTCGACGAGAACACCGCCCAGGGATGGCGCCGTCTCGCGGCCGAGGAGTCGATGCGCGTCGAGCTCGGGCGCGTGGTGCTCAGCGGCACCGTCGACCGGCTCGACGTCGGGCCCGACGGCGCCGTGCGGGTCCTCGACTACAAGACCGGGTCGAGCAAGCCCCGCGCCTCCGACGTGCCGCGGCACGCGCAGCTCGGCGCCTACCAGCTGGCCGTCGAGGCCGGCGCCTTCGGCCACCTCGACGTGCCACCCGAGTCCGCGGGGGCCGCCCTGCTGCACCTGGGCAAGGCGGCGGGCACGAAGACGACGATCCAGGTCCAGGCGCCGCTGGCGCGCGACGAGGACCCGGCCTGGGCCGGCCGGCTCGTCCTCGAGACCGGTGAAGCGATGGCCGGCGCCACGTTCACGGCGACGCCGAGCGACGAGCTCTGCCGGACCTGCCCGGTGCGCAGCTCGTGCCCGGCGCAGGCCGAGGGGAGGGCGCTGTGAGCACCACGTTGACGAGCACCCGTGCGTCGGTGCGCTTCTCGGCTGCGGAGGTGGCCAGGGCCATCGGCCTGCCGCACTGCCCGACGCCCGAGCAGACCGCGGTCATCGAGGCACCGCTGCGCCCGCTGCTCGTCATCGCCGGGGCCGGTTCGGGCAAGACCGAGACGATGGCCGCCCGCGTCGTGTGGCTCGTCGCCAACGGCTTCGTCGAGCCCGAGGACGTCCTCGGGCTGACCTTCACCCGCAAGGCGGCGACGGAGCTCGCCGACCGCATCGGCAACCGCCTGGCCCAGCTGCGCAGCGTCGGCCTGTGGACGCCTGCCGCCGTCGACGGCGCGCCGGCCCTGGGGGCAGCAGTGAGCGTGTCGACCTACCATTCGTATGCCGGCCGGCTCGTCCGCGAGCACGGGCTGCGGCTGGGCTACGAGTCCGACACCCGCCTGCTGTCGGAGGCCGCCGCCTGGCAGACCGCCCACGAGGCGGTGGTGCGCTACGACGGACCGATGGACGAGGTCGAGAAGGCCGAGTCGACGGTGACTGCGGCGGTGGTCGACCTGGCGGGTGAGATGGCGGAGCACCTCCAGACGCCGGACGCCGTCGCGGCCCACCTCGACGAGGTCATCGACCACCTCGAGTTGCTGGAGCGGGGCGACACGAAGAAGAAGGTCAACCCGGCTGCCGGGGAGCTGGCCAACCTGCGGCTGCGCCGCGCCGTGGTCCCGATCGTCAAGCGCTACGCGCAGCTCAAACGCAGCCGGGACGCGATGGACTTCGCCGACCAGATGGCCCTGGCGGCTCGGCTGGCCCTGTCCTTCGACGACATCGGGGCCATCGAGCGTGCCCGTCACCGCGTCGTGCTGCTCGACGAGTTCCAGGACACCTCCGAGGCGCAGCTCGCGCTGCTCAAGGCGCTCTATGCCGCGCCGGGGGAGTCGTGTGCCGTCACGGCGGTCGGCGACCCGCACCAGTCGATCTACGGCTGGCGCGGGGCCAGCGCGACGACGCTCACCCGGTTCGCGGTCGAGTTCGCCGACCCCGAGCCGGCGACCAAGCTCGACCTGTCGACGAGCTGGCGCAACGACACGGCGATCCTCGACGTGGCCAACCACCTGGCGCGACCGCTGCGGGCCACCTCCCGCGTGACGGTCGAACCACTCTCTGCCCGACCCGGCGCCGGTGCCGGGTCGGTCGAGGTCGCCCGGCTCCTCACGGCCGCCGACGAGGCCGACCACGTCGCCCGGTGGCTCGCCGGCCAACGGGCCCGCGGTGACGTCAGCGCCGCGGTGCTCTGTCGCAAGCGCGCCGAGTTCGCGACCGTCACCGCGGCCCTCGAGGAGCACGGCATCCCCCACGAGGTCGTCGGTCTCGGCGGTCTGCTGCTCACCCCCGAGGTGGAGGACCTCGTCGCGCTGCTGCACGTCGTGCAGGACCCGGCCCGGGGCGACCACCTCGTGCGGCTGCTCACCGGGCCCATGACCCGGCTCGGGATCGCCGACCTCGACGCCCTCGCCGCATGGTCCCGCCACCAGCAGCGCCGCCGCGGTGGCGACGTCGCCCGGCACGAGCGCGACCTGGCCCCCGATGCCGCGGACGCGCCCAGCATCGTCGAGGCGCTCGACGACCTCCCGACCGCCGGCTGGGTGGGCGCGGAGGGCGAACGGCTCTCCGACCTCGCCCACCAGCGGCTCACCGGGCTCGCCGCGACGGTGCGCCGGCTGCGCGGCCTGACCTTCCTGCCCCTGCCCGACCTCGTCCTCGAGGCCGAGAAGGCCCTGGGTCTCGACATCGAGGTGCTGTCGCGGCCGGAGTACACCCCTGCGGCCGCGCGGGCCCACCTCGACGCCTTCGGTGACGTGGCGGCGCAGTTCTCCGCCGGTGCCGACCGGGCGACGCTCGGTGGGTTCCTCGACTGGGTCAGGGCGGCCATCGACGAGGAGCGGGGCCTCGACCGCGGCTACTCCGAGGCCACGGCCGACGCGGTGCAGGTGATGACGATCCATGCGGCGAAGGGACTCGAGTGGGACGTCGTGGCGGTGCCCGCCCTCGTCGAGAGCACGTTCCCCGCGCACAACCTGCACTCACCGAGCTTCAAGGACGGGCAGTGGCGGATCTCGGCGCCCAAGGACAAGGGGTGGCTCGCGGGGCTCCAGGACGGCGGCCTGCCCTACGCGTTGCGAGGTGACCGCGACGGACTCCCGGACTTCGGCTGGCGGCACGCCGGCGGCTGGGACGACCTCGCGGCCCGGGTTGAGGCGTTCGCCGTGGCCGGTGGGGAGCACGCCGTCGCCGAGGAGCGGCGGCTCGCCTATGTCGCGGTGACGCGGGCGCGGCAGGCGCTCCTGCTCACGGCGAGCGTCTGGAGCCGGCCGAAGACGCCTCGGGTGACCTCCCGCTTCCTCGACGAGGTCGTCGGCCTCGTCACCCCGGAGGACGGGGACACGGGCCCGCGTCCGGTCCGGCGCGGTCCGTGGGAGGAGCTCCCGGTGCCACCCGAGGACAGGTCGCCACTGGTGAAGCCGGGGAGCGCGGAGGGCGCCGAGTTCGTGTGGCCGGTCGACCACCTGGCCCATCGTCGGACCCGCGCGGCCGCCGCGGCTCGGGCTGTGGACGACGCGGTGGGTGCGGTTCCCGACGGGGGTGAGCCCGGGCCCGACGGCGGCCCTTGGGCGCGCGAGACCGCGCTCCTGCTCGCCGAGCGCGCGGCCCGCCGGGCGCGGCACGCCGACGTCGTCGAGCTCCCCTCGCACCTGTCGACCTCGTCGCTCGTCGCCCTGGCGCGTGACCCCGAGCGCTTCACCGACGAGCTGCGGCGCCCGATGCCGTCGGCTCCCGCGCCTGCCGCTCGCCGCGGCACCGCGTTCCACGCCTGGGTGGAGGAGCACTACGCCAGGGCAGCCATCGTCGACATCCTCGACCTGCCGGGCAGTGCCGACGAGGACCCGATGACCGACGAGGAGCTCCCGGCGATGCGCGAGCGCTTCCTCGCCAGCCCGTGGGCAGGGCGCCAACCCGTGGAGATCGAGACGGCCCTCGAGACGGTGCTCGACGGCGTCGCGATCCGCGGCCGGGTCGACGCCGTCTTCGCGGATGTCGAGGACGCGGACTGGGTCATCGTCGACTGGAAGACCGGGCGCAGGCCCACCGGTGAGGTGGCCCGGGTCCGCGCACTCCAGCTGGCGGCCTACCGGATCGCCTGGGCACGGCTGCGGGGCATCGATCCCCAGCGGGTGCGTGGGGCGTTCTACTACGCCGAGAGCGGCGAGACGGTCTGGCCCGAGCTCGTCGGCGCGGCCGAGATCAGCGCTCTTCTCGCTGCCGTTCCCGGTCGGTGACGTCGGCCTCCTCGACGTCGTGCTCGGTTCCACCGCCGTCCGTGGCGTCGGGGACGGCGACGTGGGACCCGGTTCGAGCACCCTCGCTCGGGCGGTGCTCGCTGTCCAGGTCCGCGGCGGCCGCGTCGTCGCTGTCGTCGTCGTCCTCGGCGAGCTCGACGACGGCGGGGGAGTCGGGTGCCAGCGAGCGAGGCGTCCAGGCGACCTCTTCCTCGGGTGACTGGTCCTCGGCGGAGCCGTCGCCGTCACCGCTGTGCCGGTGGTCCTCCTCCTCCGGTACGCCGGTCCACACGTGTGCACCGGATGCGACAGTCGGGTGCTCCTCCGGAGCGTCATCCGACCTGTCGTCCACCGAGGGTGCATCGTCGGAGCCGTCGTCGGAGGCGTCGTCGGGATCCGAGAGGCCGAAGGCCACGCCGTCGTCCTCGTCGTCGTCCTCCACCATGGGAGGGGGCATGGCCCGGGCGCGCAGAGCGACGGGAGTGAGCGAGGTGCGGCGGTAGTCGTCGGCGGGGTCCTCGGCATGCACCTCGTCGTCGAGTCGGCGCAGGCGCGTGGAGAGCCCCTCGACCGCAGCCTCGTCACCGCGGGCGTCCGCCCGCATCAGCTCGGCGAGGACGCCCAGCTCGGCGGCCAGCCGGGCGCGGACGAGCAGGTTCGGGTCGGGCCGCTCCACGCGCGCGTGGGCGTAGGCCTCGGCGACGGTCTCGATGGTGGCCGGGTCGCACTCGTTGACGACGGCCGCGAAGTCGTCGGCCGGGTCGGCCACCTTGGCGTTCTCCCAACCGGTGACCCCGCGGATGCGGCCGGTGGAGGCGTCGGAGTCGTCCTCGAAGACGGCCAGCACGTGGTCCCCGGTCAGGTCGCCGTGGACGGGCGTCGGCGCGAACCGCCAGAGCCCGACGTCCTCGAGGGCATGCTCCCAGCGCGCGAGCAGGGCCGTGGGCACGCGGCCGGACTCGGCCGCACGGTCGAGCTCGGCAAGCCGCCGCGTGCGGTAGGAGTCCGTGTCATAGGTGGGCATGCCGGCCTCGTCGAAGAGGCGGACGTCGGTGTTGTGCAGCGACGCCAGGCAGCGCCCGAGGTCGGCGGCGGGGCCGGGTCCGGCGGGCAGCTCCTCGAAGGCGAGGTTGTGCCCCGGAAGGAACGGGTAGACCATCGCGCGCCCGCCGCCCTTGAGCTCGACGAAACCCCGCGGGACCGGGATGGCGAAGGGGACACGGCGCGCGAGCATCTGCAGGAGCGTCACGCTGAGGTCCATCCGCGCCCCGGCGGCCTCGGTGCGCGGCGCCCGGACCACCCACCGGCGGTGCTCGCTGTCCTGGACGAAGGCGACGTCGTAGTCCTGGTCCTCCACGCTGGGCAGCGCCTCGACGCTCACCGGGTCCAGGCCGGGGACGGCGGCGCTGGCCAAGGCTGCCAGAAAGCTCGGGGTGCGTTCCACGCGTTCACCGTATGCCGTGTCGCCGCCTAGGGTGGGAAGCGTGGCCACAGCAGCAGCGAGTCTTCCCTCCCTGGCCCTCTCCCGTGGCGGTCTCGACCGCCGCAGTGAGCTCCGTACCGAGCCCGGTCTCCTCGACGCGCTGCTGGACGACCCCGCGACGCGCGTTCTCGAGCTCGTCGACGGCCGCGCCGAGGTCGACGCCCCGGACGACGACTCCGAGGTCCGCCTGAGGTACCGCTCGCCGGAGCCCGGCGACCGCGACCGCTTCGTCGCCTACCTCGGCCACGACGCGACCGTCGGCGGGACGGCATACCTGCTCTCGGTCGCGGACGGCGTGGACACCGCGCACGACGAGCCGACCCGCAGCGGGCTGCGCGCCGTCGGTGCGCGGCTCGGCGACCTCGACGCCGGTGTCCTCACCACGGCGACCGGCCTGGCCAACTGGCACGCCAGCCACGGCTTCTGCCCGAGGTGCGGCTCCCCGACCCGGCCGGCCCGGGCGGGATGGATCCGGGTGTGTCCGGTGGACGCCAGCGAGCACTACCCGCGCACCGACCCCGCCGTCATCATGTCCGTGGTCGACGCCGACGACCGCCTCCTCCTCGCCCGCGGGACCGGCTTCGCCGCGCAGGGCATGTCGGTGCTCGCCGGATTCGTCGAGCCGGGCGAGAGCCTCGCCGCGGCCGTGGCACGCGAGGTCCAGGAGGAGGTGGGCATCGTCGTGGACGACGTCACCTACCTCGGCGACCAGCCGTGGCCCTTCCCGTCCTCCCTCATGGTCGGCTTCACCGCGCGCGCCGTCTCGACCGATCTCCGGCTGCAGGAGGACGAGATCGAGGCGGCCCGCTGGTTCACCCGTGACGAGCTGCGCCGAGCCCTCGACGACGGGTCGCTGCGCATCTCGAGCCGCATCTCCATCGCCCGTCGGCTCATCGAGCACTGGTACGGCGAGGAGATCGACGTCGCCGAGGCGACGCTGCGCGGCTGACCGGCGGCGGGCTCAGGCGCCGAGGCGCTGCTTGACGTCGGCGATCGAGGGGTTGGTCGCCGCCGAGCCGTCGGGGAAGACGACGGTGGGGACGGTCTGGTTGCCGCCGTTGACCTGCATGACGTAGACGGCGGCGTCCTCGTCGCGCTCGATGTCGACGACGGACACCTCGATGCCCTCGCGGTCGAGCTGCGACTTCAGCCGGCGGCAGTAGCCGCACCAGGTGGTCGAGAACATCGTCAGGGTTCCCGGGGCGGGCGTGTGCGTGCTCATGGCGCTCCTGTGGACGGTCGGGGGTGGCGGGTCGGACGCTCCACCTAGGATCTCACCGATGTCCTCGTTGCCCGCACACCCCTCCGCCGACGCGGTCCTCGACGGCCTCGACCCGGAGCAGCGCGAGGTCGCGGCCAACCCGACCGGGCCGATGGTCGTGCTCGCCGGTGCCGGCACGGGCAAGACCCGGGCGATCACCCACCGGATCGCGTATGCCGTCCTGTCCGGTGCCCAGCAGCCGCAGCGCACGCTCGCGGTCACCTTCACCGCCCGGGCCGCGGGCGAGATGCGCACGAGGCTGCGCGACCTGGGCGTCGGTGGGGTGCAGGCGCGGACGTTCCACGCCGCGGCGCTGAGGCAGCTGCACTACTTCTGGCCGCAGGCCATCGGGGGCGCCGCGCCGGAGGTGATGCCACACAAGGCGGGCGCCGTCGCCGAGGCCGCGGGCCGCCTGCGGATGCGCTTCGACCGCACCGGCATCCGCGACCTCGCCGCCGAGGTCGAGTGGGCCAAGGTGAGCATGCTGACCGCCGAGACCTATCCCGCGGCGGCGCGGGCAGCAGGTCGGGAGGCGCCGGGGCTCGACCTCACGGCGATGTCGCGGGTCCTGTCCTCCTACGAGGACGTCAAGGCCGAGCGTGGCGTCATCGACTTCGAGGACGTGCTGCTCGTCCTCGTCGGCATCCTCGACGAGAACGACACGGTGGCCCGCGCGGTGCGGGAGCAGTACCGCAGCTTCGTCGTCGACGAGTACCAGGACGTCAACGCCCTCCAGCAGCGTCTGCTCGACCTCTGGCTGGCCGACCGCCAGGACATCTGCGTCGTGGGCGACCCAGCCCAGACGATCTACTCGTTCACCGGAGCCTCCCCGGCGCACCTCCTCGGCTTCCGGTCGCGCCATCCTGCGGCCCGGCAGGTGGAGCTGGTGCGCAACTACCGGTCGACGCCCGAGATCGTCGGCCTGGCCAACCTCGTGCTCCGTTCTCCGAGTGGGGGGCGCCGCAGCGGCTCGGTCGTGCTCGAGGCGCAACGGGCCACAGGCGTCGCTCCGAGCCTGACCAGCCACCCCGACGACCCCGCGGAGGCCGCCGCGGTGGCCGCCCAGGTCGCCGACCTCGTCGAGGCGGGCACCGCACCCGCCGACGTCGCCGTCCTCTTCCGCACCAACGGCCAGTCGGAGCTCGTGGAGTCCGCGCTCGCCGAGCGTGGCATCCCCTACCTCGTCCGCGGCGGTGAGCGCTTCTTCCAGCGCAAGGAGGTGCGCGAGGCGATCGTCCTCATGCGCGGAGCGGCACGGTCCGACGACGGGTCGGTGCCCCTGCCCGACCTCGTGCGCGACGTGCTCCTGGGCGCCGGGTGGTCCCGTGAGGCCCCGGCCGCCGGCGGTGCCTCCCGCGAGCGCTGGGAGTCGCTGAGCGCGCTGGCCGCCCTCGCCGACGACGTCTTCGCCGCCGACGCCGAGGCCCGGATGCCGGCCTTCGTCCGTGAGCTCGACGAGCGGATGGCCTCGCAGCACGCTCCCTCGGTGCAGGGCGTCACGCTGGCCTCGCTGCACGCCGCGAAGGGGCTCGAGTGGGGCACGGTCTTCCTCATCGGGTGCTCAGACGGCTACCTGCCCATCACCATGGCCGACACCCCGGAGGCGATCGAGGAGGAGCGCCGCCTGCTCTACGTCGGGGTGACCCGGGCCCGGGACCGGCTCGTCCTCTCGTGGTCGGGTGCCCGCACCCCGGGTGCCCGGGCCACGAGGCGCCCGTCGCGCTTCCTCGACGGCACGGCGAGCATCCTCGGTGAGGGCGCCCGCTCCCAGCCCAAGAGGTCCTCCCGCGTCGGGGGTGTCGCCGGCGGCACCAAGGCGCCCAAGGTCCGTCGCCGCAGCACGTGCCGCACCTGCGGCGCGGACCTCGAGACCGCGGGAGAGCGCACGGTCGGGCGGTGCGCGTCGTGCCCCGCGACCTACGACGAGGCGACCTTCGACCGCCTGCGCGAGTGGCGGCTGGCCACCGCGCGGTCGGCGAGCGTGCCGGCATACGTCGTCTTCACGGACGCCACGCTGACGGCCATCGCCGAGCAGACCCCCTCCGACCTGGCCGCGCTCTCGTCGATCAGCGGCGTGGGCCAGCGCAAGCTCGACCTCTACGCGGGCCAGGTCCTCGCCGTCCTGAGCGGCGAGACGCCCGAGTCGGTGGTCACTTCTGCAAAGAATCCTGCGGACGGATCCAGTTCTGCCGCAACGTGATTCGTCGGATGACGCGGATCTCCGAGAAATCAGCTCGATAATTCCGTTGCACGCGTTCTGCGCGACCCCCTAGCCTGATCTCACACCGCGGCGCCAGCCGTGTCGTGAGAGCACCATTTCAGTGAGGAGGGTTGGCCGCATGGACATCATGAAGAGCATCGCAACGGACCACATGGTCCCGTTCCGCACGCGTGAGCTCCAGGGCGCTCTGCCGACCCTCTCGCCCAACCGCGTCCCGGTCCAGGGGACCACTGTGCCCGCTGCCGGACAGACGGCCGCCCTCCGTGGCGCCGGCGTCCGCGCCGATGCAGCCTTCGTCCCCACCACGGGTGTTCCCTCCGTCGCCTCCTCGGCGTCGCCGCTGTAGCTCAGCAGCGACTGGCCCTCAGGCCGCGGAACCCACCCGGGATCCGCGGCCTTTTTCGTGCGTCCGTCGATCCACCCAGATTCCCAGACAACCGAACGAAGTACACGATCCGCCCCGACTGGGCGGAGAAGGAGGTGACACCCGTGCAGCTGACCGACCTCATCGACGCACAGGAGCTCACTGCCCGACTCGGGAGCTCCGTGCCCTGTCGGGAGAACGACGCCGAGATCTGGTTCGCCGACACCCCCGTGGGCGTCGAGTTCGCCAAGACCCTCTGCGGCACCTGCCCGATCCGTGTCTCCTGCCTCGCGAGTGCCCTCGAGCGCCAGGAGCCTTGGGGCGTCTGGGGCGGCGAGCTCTTCGAGCAGGGCGTCGTCATCCCGCGCAAGCGCCCCCGTGGCCGCCCACGCAAGGAGCCCGTCGCAGCATGACCGATCACGACCGCGACAAATGACCACATGACCACCCATCTGGATCCGTGGAGGAACCATGTACCGCAGGCGAATGCAGCAGGTTCGTCGCACCGCGCACGAACGGGACGCCCACGAGGCGCAACGTCGGGCGCAGCGCCACCTCGAGCGAGAGCGACAGCTCGCCGAGGTCCGCATGATCGTGCGATGACCGACCGAGTCGGCGCCGCTCCCCCCGCCGGTAGCGGCGTCGTCGCATGTCCGGGACGCCTCGGTCGCCCGACCGGCGCTCGACTGGCGCCCGGCCGGCGCCCGACCGGCCCGCCTTCGCCGGAGCCTGCACCGGCACCGATCTACGCTGGGCGCATGGCCACGTTGACGATCGCCCAGGACCCCGCCGCCGACAAGGTGCTCAGCGAGGACCCGTTCGCCCTGCTGACCGGCATGCTGCTGGACCAGCAGTTCCCCATGGAGCGGGCGTTCGCCGGACCGGCCAAGGTGCTCGAGCGGTTCGGGACCCTCGACGTCGGCGCCATCGCGGCAGCCGAGCCGGAGGCCTTCGCGGACCTCTGTGCGACGCCGCCGGCCGTGCACCGCTACGGGCGCTCGATGGCGGGCCGCATCCAGGCGCTCGCGACGGTTGTGCGCGACGAGTACGACGGCGACGCCAGCCGCATCTGGACCGGGGTCGACTCCGGCGGCGAGCTGTTCGCCCGCGTCGCGGCGCTCCCGGGGTTCGGCGAGCAGAAGGCCAAGATCTTCGTCGCGCTCCTCGCCAAGCAGCTCGGCGTCCGACCCGAGGGCTGGGAGCGGGCCGCGGGCGCCTACTCGGAGGAGGGCAGCTTCCGGTCGGTCGCGGACGTCGTCGACGCGGAGTCCCTGCAGAAGGTCCGGGACTTCAAGAAGGCGGCCAAGGCCGAGGCGAAGGCGAAGCAGGCGCCGGCCTGAGACGGTGACCGCCGCTGTCGCCCCACGGCGAAGACCCGGCGGTCAGACGGCGTATGCCGTCCGCTCACGTCGCGGGCGGGATCCGGTCCTCGTCGATGCCGGGCACGTGGGCGAAGATGAGGTCGCGCATCGGGACCGTGCCGCCCACCTGGCACAGCACGCCGATGCAGCCCAGCCACACCCGGTGGATCAGCAGGTAGTCCGGCGGCAGGTTGAACCGCAGGCTCACGAGGAACTCCTCGCGCCGCGGATCCTGGATCGTCCCGGAGACCGAGCGCAGCCAGCTGCGGCTGAAGGTGAAGGTCTCGTGCTCGAGGGGGTCGACGAAGGTCCGCATGAAGTGCAGGAGCGCGGTGTCGGAGACGTCGACCCTCGGCCGGATGAAGCCCGCCCGGCGCAGCACCTCGCCGAGCGCGGCCGCGTCACCCGCGAGGGTGGCGGTGATGATCTCGCCCATCGAGGACGGCATGCCGTCGGGCAGGCGGTTGACCGCGCCGTAGTCGAGGACGCCGAGGCGCCCGTCAGGGGTGATGCGGAAGTTGCCGGGGTGGGGGTCGGCGTGCAGCAGGCGTGCCCGGTTGGGTCCACGCAGCAGGAACTCGAGGTAGAGACGGGCGGCCTCGTCGCGCTCGGCCGGCGTGCCGTGCGAGATGACCTGCGACAGCGGCCGCCCCTCGACCCATTCGGACACGATGACCTGCGACGCGTGGGCGAGCACGTCCGGGACGAAGACGTCCTCGTCGTCGCGGAAGGCCCTCGCGAAGACCTTCTGGTGACGTGCCTCGAGGTCGTAGTCGAGCTCCTCGCTCATCCGGGCCTTGACCTCGTCGAGGATCGGCCCCATCGCGATGCCGGGGATCCACGCGCCTGCCAGGCGGGCGACGCGGGAGAGCTGGTTGATGTCGGAGAGCAGCGCAGCGCCGGCGCCGGGGTACTGGATCTTGACGGCCACCTCGCGCCCGTCGCGCCAGACCGCCCGGTGGACCTGCCCGATCGAGGCCGCGGCGACCGGGACGTCCTCGAAGGACTGGAACTTCGACGTGCGCCAGCGAGGCCCGAGCTGCTCGGCGAGGATCGCGTGCACCCGGTCGACCGCCATCGGGGGTGCGGCCTCCTGCAGCTTGGTGAGGGTGGCGCGGTAGGGCCCCGCCAGCTCCTCCGGCATCGCGGCCTCCATCACCGACAGCGCCTGGCCGAACTTCATCGCTCCACCCTTGAGCTCGCCGAGCACGGCGAACAGCTGCTCCGCGGTGCGCGCCTGGAGCTCGGCGGCGATCGCCTCGGCCGGGGCCCCGCCCACGCGACGACCGAGTCCCACGGCGGCGCGCCCGGCGTGCCCGAGGGGCAGACCGACGAGCTTGGCGGTGCGCTTGAGCGACCGCCTCGGGATCTCACTCACCCGGCCATTGTGTCCTGACTCCGTGGGAGCCTCGACGGCGCCACCTCGGGAGAGCAGTCGGTGCACAGGGGGTGCCTGCCCCAGTGCCGGTGCACCACGCTCGGGCCGGTGACGTCGATGTCGGTCGAGACGCCGGCGAGACCCGGCGCTCCGGCCACCGCCGCGAGGACGACGGTCGCGGTCACGGCGGCGGTGAGCACCCCGAGGCTGCCGGTCGGGAGGGCGACGTGGTCGACGCCGGCCTGCCCGGCGCCCGGCGCGCCCAGGGCGTCGAGGTCGTGCGCGGTGAGGGCGTGGCACCGCCAGCATCCACCGGCGCCGGGGACGACCAGCGGCCCGACGACCGCGACCCGCCCGTCACAGGTCACCGGCAGGTGGAGGACAGCGGCCCGCTGCCAGGGGAGGGTCGCCTCGACGGCCACACGGGAGCCGGCCACGAGGACCACGGCCGCCGGACGTTCACGCGGGTGGTGAGCGAGGTGGGACTCGGCGGCGTCGGCGGCGAAGGCCCCGCCGTGGACCCGGGCAGCGGCCAGCCGGAGCTGGCGGCAGATCTCGTCGGGAAGGCCACCCCGGCCGTCCACGACGATCGCCGGTCGGGCCATTGGTGCCTCCCGGGGACGTGTGGTCCGCCAAATCTCGCACAGCCGCCACGTCCTCCTGCCCGGTCGTCCACAGGCCCGGGACGCGGCGCGGCCCCCGGTGTCACCGGGGGCCGCGGGGCACGTGGGCTGGGGCGCTCAGGCCTTGCCGAGGATGCGGTTGAGGTTGGTCCCGCAGACCGGGCACTTGCCCTTGGCCATGCGACGGCCGTTGTCGGAGACGACGACGTTGCCCTCTGCCTCGCGCTTCTCCTTGCACTTCACGCAGTAGAACTCGCCCTTGTAGGTCTCGTCAGCCATAGCAACTCCTTGGTCGTGGTGCCGCTCGTGGGCGGCGATGACCTTTGCACCCTAGACCAGCCCGAGCACGGATTCGTGCTCAGCCACGCGTCCCCCACGGGGGCCCGAACGGGTGTGGTCATGCCTGTCCGAGCCCCATCGGCCACACCGGCCCCATTTGCACCGCCGTGTGCGCCCCGGCTCTCGTCCCGTGGTCCGTGACCCGACTCCGGTATGCCGTCCACGCCCGTCTTCGCGACTGCCACCTCCCGCCCTCCTCACCGTGCGCCGCCGCGTGCCTTCCTCGGTGATGTCAGCGTCCTGCCCTACCGTGGACGGGTGAGCACCGAGGACGTCGAGGTCCGCCGCAGCACGCGGCGCCGACGCACCGTGAGCGCACGCCGTGAGGCCGGACGGGTGGTCGTGCTCATCCCGGCGTCGATGAGCCGCGCGGAGGAGCGCGTCTGGGTGGCGCGCATGCTCAAGAAGCTGGAGGCGGGCGAACGGCGTCGTCGTCCGAGCGACGCGGACCTGCTGGCGCGGGCGAGCGACCTGTCGCAGCGCTACCTCGGCGGCCACGCCCGCCCCACGAGCATCCGCTGGGTGTCCAACCAGCGCTCCCGCTGGGGGAGCTGCACCCCGGCCGACGGCTCGATCCGGCTCTCGGACCGGTTGCGCGGCATGCCGTCCTACGTCGTCGACTACGTCATCCTCCACGAGCTGGCGCACCTGCTCGTCGCGGGGCACAACCGCGCCTTCTGGACGCTCCTGCGGTCCTACCCCCGGCTCGAGCGGGCTCGCGGCTTCCTCGACGGGGTGGCGCTGGCCCAGGGGATCGACATCGCCGACGACGACGTCGAGGAGCCGGGCGTCGAGGACGTCACCGCCTGACGTCCTGTCAGAGCGACAGGGCCCGGCGGGCGGCGGCGAGCAGCGCACCCAGCTCGGTCCTCGTCGACTCCGGCAGGCGGTCGGCCGGCCACCACGCCACCTCGAGCGACTCCCGGCTGGTCTGCGGGACCGCGTCACGCTCCACCACGGCCGCGAAGCGGACGTCGAGGTGCTCCCGGCAGCGCCCGAAGTCCCCCTGCAGGGGGTGGCGGTCGAGCTGGACGACCGGCGGTGCAGGTCTCACGCTGCCGATCCCGGACTCCTCCCGTGCCTCCCGGGTCGCGGCTGCGTGGAGGCTGCCGTCCCCGACCTCGAGGTGACCGCCGAACTGGAACCAGCTCCGTGCCCGCCGGTGGTGGGTGAGGAGCACCTCGTCGGCTCCGGGGGAGAGGACCAGGCAGCTCGCGGTGAGGTGCGCCGGCGGACCGGCCTTGGCGACGGCGTCCGGGTGCGCCTGGAGGTGCTCGAGGTAGCTGAGGCGCAGCCGCTCCTGATGTCCGTCGGGCGCCTGCCACCCCTCCAGGGTCGACCGGGCGTCGGCGAGCAGGTGTGCGAACGCGCCGGCGACGTCCGCGTCCCCGACGGACGCGCGGACGTCCCGGCTCACGAGGACGTGGGACCGTCGGTCGGGTTGCCGGGCGCCTCACCGCGCAGCAGCGCGTCCAGCTCGGCGTCGAGGTCGCTCGCCGACGTGGAGCCCTGTCGCTCCACATAGCCCAGGGGGTCGTCGAGGTCGGCCGCGTCGGGCGCGACGTCGGGATGCGCCCAGACGGCGTCGCGCGCAGTCGCTCCACCCGACGACTCGAGGGCGGCGAAGAGGTTGGCCGCGTCGCGGAGGCGACGCGGGCGCAGGTCGAGGCCGACGAGGGCGGCGAAGGTCTTCTCGGCCGGCCCGCCACTGGCCCGCCGACGACGCACGGCCTCGCCCAGGGCGTCGGCCTGCGGGAGGTGAGCTCGCACGGCAGCGCCGGTCACGACGTCCACCCATCCCTCGACGAGGGCGAGCAGGGTCTCCAGCCGGAGCAGGGCGGCCTTCTGGGCCGGGGACTGCTGCGGGGCGAAGAGCCGGCCGGCGACGGCCTGCTGCACGGCCTCGGCGTCGGTGGGGTCGATGGAGCGCAGCCCCTCCTCGATGGCGTCCGTGTCGATGGTCGTGTCCCGGGCGTAGTCACGCACGGCCGCCAGGACCTGCGAGGCGAGCCACGGCACGGAGTGGAACAGGCGCGTGCGGGCGCTCTCGCGCACGGCGAGGTGCAGGCGCGCCTGAGGCACGTCGATCTCCAGCCCCTCCGCGAAGGCGGTGATGGCCTCGGGCATGAGCACGACGTCGGGAGCGGTCACGAGCGGGAGCGAGACCTCGCACCCGGTGAGGACCTCGTCGGCGAGCGTGCCGACGGCCTGACCGAGCTGCACCGAGAACATCGAGGCCTGCATGCGCCGCAGCATCGGCTGCATCTGCCCCATGAGCGCAGCCGGGTTGGTGCCCGGAGGAACCAGCCCCTCGGGCAGGCCGCCCTCGCCCAGCGCCCCGAGCTGCTTGGTGATGGCCGCACCCATGGCATCGCTGACGCCGATGGCGATCGGGTCGACGAGCTCGCGCCACACGGGCATGGTGGCGTCGACCCACTCCGACCGGCTCCATGCGCGGCCCACGAGACCGGGGTGGCCGACGTCCGTGACCGCGTCGAGCCAGAGGTTCGCGACGTCCACGGCCTGGCGGGTGTCGTTGCTCGTCGTGGCGGTGATGCTCGGGTCACCCTTGGCCGCCACGGTCTTGCGGGCGATGTCGGTGGCGGCCGCGACGTCCACGGAGCCGCTCTCGTCAGCGCCCGCGAACATGGCCTGCACCTGTCCGGCCACCATCTGCAGCATCTGCGGGTCCACCTGGTCCAGCCCCATCCCGCGCATCATCTCGACCATCTGCGGGTCGAGCTCCTGACCGCCGGTCAGACCCTTGAGGACCTCCGCCAGCTCCGGCGGGAGGCCGGCGTCCTCGGGCTCGTCCGGGCGGTCGGGGGAATCGGTCACTGCGGTACTCCTGGAGGTGGCGGTGAGAAGATGTGGTCTCATCAGTACCCAACCACGAATGGTCCGGCGATAGTTCCGAGGAGAAGCTCGTGCAGCACGACCCGACGACCGCCGCGACCACCGGGACCGTTGCGCTCGCGGAGATCCGCGAGCAGCCCCTGTCGGTCGACGAGGTGATCACCGCGGTGCAGGACCCGACCTGCGGCGGGATCACGGTGTTCATCGGCGTCGTGCGTGACCATGACCGGGGGCAGGACGTGTCCTCCCTCGACTACTCGGTCCACCCCACCGCGCTGGCCCGCCTCACCGAGGTCGCCGAGCTCGTGGCCCAGCGCTCGGAGGCCGTGCGGGTGGCCGCCCTGCACCGCAGCGGCCACCTCGAGGTCGGTGACGTGGCCGTCGTCGTGGCAGCGGCGGCCCCGCACCGTGACGCCGCCTTCGCCTCGTGCCGGGACCTCATCGACACCCTCAAGGCCGAGGTCCCCATCTGGAAGCACCAGCACCTCGGTGACGGAGCGACCGAGTGGGTCGGCCTGCCGTGAGCGAGCATGACCCCGCCGCTGACAGCGGTGGTGTGCACGACGCTGCCGGGACGGCCCCGCGGCAGGAGGGGCCCCACCGGTACGCGGTGAGCCGCCGCAGCGGGGGGCTGCTGTCGCTGCTCTTCGTCGGCATCGCGCTGGTCGCCGGGATCTCGCTCATCCCGCTGCCCTACGTCGTCCTGCAGCCGGGCCCCATCTTCAACACGTTGGGCGAGCTGGACGGCCAGCCGATCGTCAAGGTCGAGGGCGCCACCGCCTATCCCGCCAAGGGCACGCTCGACTTCACCACGGTGCAGGTCATCGGTGGGCCGGGCGTCAAGGTCGACGCCTTCGACCTGGCCGTGGCCGCGATCCGCGACGACCGGGAGGTCTTCGCCCGCGAGGAGATCTATCCGGAGCCGGTGACCCGCGAGGAGATCGAGCAGGAGAACGCCGCCGAAATGGTGGACTCGCAGGAGGTCGCTGCCGCGATCGCCCTGCGCGAAATGGGGCGTGAGGTGCCGGAGCGCGTGGTCGTCTCGCAGCTGCCCGAAGGGTCGCCCGCCGCCGGAGTCCTCGAGGCCGGAGACGAGTTCGTCTCCGTGGCCGGCACCGCGACACCCGACGCCGCCGCCGTCCAGGGAGCCGTCCGGGCGCAGAAGGCGGGTCGGCCGATCCCCGTCGTGGTCCGGCGCGACGGCGCCGAAAGGACCCTCTCCGTCCCGACCCGCGACAACGACGGCACCACCGTCGTCGGCGTCATCCTGGGTCGCGACTACCAGCTCCCCGTGGACGTCACCATCACCGCCGGCGGCGTCGGAGGGCCCTCGGCCGGGACGATGTTCGGGCTCGCGGTCTACGACGTGCTCACCCCGGGAGACCTCACGGCGGGCAAGCGCATCGCCGGTACCGGCACCCTTGAGCCGGACGAGTCGGTCGGGCCGATCGGGGGAGTCCGCCAGAAGCTCGCGGGTGCGAGCGACGGGGGAGCGGACTTCTTCCTCGCGCCCGCGGACAACTGCGACGAGGTCGTCGACCACGTGCCCGACGGCCTCACGGTCGTGCGGATCGCGACCTTCTCGGAGGCACTCGGCGCGGTCCGGGCGATCGCGGCGGGCCGCGCCGAGACCCTCCCGGGGTGCTCGACGGACTGACGCCCGAGCCCGGCCCGCCGACCGTCCCGGACAGGTCAGTCGGTGAGGGTGGCTCGCAGGGCCTGGACGAGCCCCGGTGCGATGTCGCTGCCCGTGGCCACCCGGTCGTCGCTGTCGTGCTCGCGCTGGCGGAGCAGGCAGATGCTCGACCCGTCGCGGGTGACGGCGGCGAGCAGCCGCACGTCCCGCCGGTCCGGGTGCCCGGAGAGCTCCGCCACGGCCGCGTCGTGGTCGGAGGGCAGGTCGCGCTCGGCCTCCGGTGGCACGACGAGCCGCTCGACGACGATGGCGCAGCCGACGACGGTGTCCGGCCAGGCGATCTGGCCGAGCAGGGACTCGATCGAGTCGGTCTCGGGCAGGTCCTCCTGCTCGATCGCCGTGAGGGCGCCGGCGATCTGGTCCGACACGGTGAGCCCGGAGGCGAGCTGGGGCTCCCGGGTCAGGAGCTCGGCCGTCGGCACCAGGGCGAACAGGCGCGGCGGCTGGTCCCAGCCGGCCGACCCGACGTGGCGTTCGGTGTCGAGGGCGGCGAGCGACAGGGGGTCGGTCACGGGCTGCGAGGCGGGCGTCACGCACCCATCGTGCCGCACACAAGTTGGGAAGATAGGTTGACCCCTCAAGCCCGGGCCAGCCCGGGACCTGCGCGATGTGGAGTCATCAGAAGTGAGCCGGCCAGAGTGGTTCGACGGGATCAACCCGGACGACGCGAACAAGGGAGCCGGTGCGCCGGGCGGGCGCGACGGTGAGGGATCGAGCCGACCCGGTGGACCGGGTGCGGGTGGTGCAGGGTTCGGCAGGCCGGTGCGCCCCGGCGGTGCCGGGGTTCCCCCCAAGCGCGGCCCCTTGGGCATCACCCTGGGCATCCTGGCCGTCCTGACCGTCCTCACCCTCATGGCGGCGGGCGTCGTCACCGACGTCTGGTGGTACGACTCCGTCGGCTTCCGCGACGTCTTCCTCACCCAGCTCGGGACCCGCGTCCTGCTCTTCGTCGCGGCCTTCGTCCTCACCGCCGGCGCGGTCGGTGCAAGTCTCGTGACGGCATACCGCACGCGCCCGCTGCGCATCGCGCCGTCTCCGTCCTCGCAGGTCCTCGACCAGTACCGCCAGGTGCTCGACCCGCTGCGTCGCCTCGCCACGGTCGTCGTCCCCTCCGTCCTCGGCCTGCTCGCCGGCGCCGCCGCCATGGGGGCGTGGAAGACCTTCCTGCTGTGGCGCAACGCCGTCCCGTTCGGCACCACGGACCCCCAGTTCGGCCTCGACGTCGGGTTCTACGTCTTCACGCTCCCGTGGCTGCGGTTCCTCGTCAGCTTCTTCACCGTCGTCCTCGTGCTGGCCCTCATCGCGGCCGCCTTCACCCACTACGTCTACGGCGGGCTCCAGCTCCCCGGGCGCGGCACGACCACGCGGGCGGCCTTCATCCAGCTCGCGACGATCGCGTCGCTGCTGGCGCTCGTGCGGGCCGCCGCCTACTGGCTCGACCGCTACAGCCTCACCACCCACGAGTCCAGGCTCTTCACCGGCATCACCTACACCGACGCCAACGCCGTGCTGCCGATCAAGGCCATCCTCGCGGTCGCGACGGTGATGTGCGCCGGCTTCTTCATCGCCTCCATCTGGACGCGCAGCTGGCGCCTGCCCCTCATCGGCGTGGGCCTGCTCACCGTGCTGTCCGTCGTCGCCGGCGGGCTCTACCCGGCCGCCGTGCAGTCGCTCAAGGTGCGACCCTCCGAGAAGTCGCTCGAGGCCCAGTACATCCAGCGCAACATCGACGCGACCCGCAAGGCGTTCGCCATCGACGGCATCGACAAGACTCCCTACGCCGCGACCACCGACGCGGCGCCGGGCCAGCTGCGCGCCGACGCCGACACCATCCCGGGGATCAGGCTGGTCGACCCCAACGTCGTCTCGCCGACCTTCCGCCAGTTCGAGGGCCTGCGCCAGTACTACGCCTTCCCCGACATCCTCGACGTCGACCGCTACGCCATCGACGGCAAGAAGAGCGACTCCGTCGTCGCGGTCCGCGAGCTCAACCTCGACGGCGTCCCGGAGGGCCAGCGCAACTGGCTCAACGACCACACCGTCTACACGCACGGCTTCGGTTTCATCGGCGCCTACGGCAACCGCCGCACGAGCGAGGGTGACCCGCAGTTCTTCTCGAGCGGCTTCTCGACCAAGGGCCCGATGGGCGCGGACTACGAGCCGCGCATCTACTTCGGTGAGGAGTCGCCCACCTACTCGATCGTCGGTGCACCGAGCGACGCCAAGCCGCGGGAGTTCGACTTCCCGGACGACCGGAGCGAGGGCGGTCAGGCGAACAACACCTACGAGGGTGACGGCGGGGTCGCCATCGGCTCGTTCGTGCGCAAGATCGCGTATGCCGTGAAGTACCGCGAGCCCAAGTTCCTGCTCTCGGACGCGGTCAACAGCGAGTCGCGACTGCTCGACCACCGTCAGCCCCGCGAGCGCATCGAGCGCGTCGCGCCGTTCCTCACGATCGACGGCAACGCCTACCCGGCCGTCGTCGACGGGCGCATCAAGTGGATCGTCGACGCCTACACGACGTCGGCCCGCTACCCCAACAGCCGCCTGACCGACCTCGAGGAGGCCACGTCCGACTCGGTGAGCGAGCGTTCCAACGTCGTCGTCGCCGGCGCCGGCCAGGTCAACTACATCCGCAACTCGGTCAAGGCCACGGTCGACGCCCACGACGGCTCCGTCAGGCTGTACGGCTGGGACACGCAGGACCCCATCCTCAAGGCGTGGAGCAAGGCCTTCCCGGGCGCGGTCTCGCCGATGTCGGAGATGTCCTCGCAGCTCATGTCGCACGTGCGCTACCCACAGGACCTGTTCAAGGTCCAGCGCCAGCTGCTGGCGAGCTACCACGTCACCGACGCCAACTCGTTCTACGGCGGTGGCGACTTCTGGCGGGTTCCCAAGGACCCGACCCACGCGACCCAGGACCAGCCGGTCTTCTACCAGTCGCTGGCGATGCCCGACCAGGACGCCCCGGCGTTCTCCCTCACGACGACGTTCATCCCCTCGGGTACCGGCCGCGAGATCCTGCGAGGCTTTCTCGCCGTGGACTCCGACGCCGGGTCGACGGCCGGCAACCCGGCCGACACCTACGGCGCCATGCGGCTGCTCGAGCTGCCCCGCAACTCGGCCGTCGACGGGCCGGGCCAGGTGCAGAACCAGATCGAGGTCTCGACGGCCCGCTCGCAGAGCCCGAGCGAGCCGCTCAACCTCAGCCAGTTCATTGCCCAGAACCGGCAGTCGGGCAAGCAGCTGACCTACGGCAACCTGCTCACCCTCCCCGTCGGCGAGGGGCTGCTGTACGTGCAGCCGATGTACGTGCAGGCATCTCGAGAGGGTGGCTCCTTCCCGCAGAACAAGGCGACGGTCGCCGTCTTCGGCAAGCGCATCGCCTGGGGCGAGACCCTCGACCAGGCGCTCGACGGTCTCTTCGGCGGCAACTCCGGCGCCACCGCGGGTGACAGCGGGTCGGAGCCGGGCACCACCCCGCCCGGGGGAACGCCTCCCGCCACCGGAGGCACGCCGCCGGACCAGAGCGTGACCGCCCAGCTCGCCGAGATCATCGCGGACATCGAGGCCGCCAACGTGGCAGGCCAGGCGGCCCTCAAGAAGGGTGACTTCGCGGCATACGGCGTTGCCCAGCGGGACCTGCAGGAGGCGATCACGCGTGCGTCGGCCCTCAGCCCGCAGCTGGGTGCGGCGCTCTCACCGAGCGTCTCGCCCTCGGCGACACCGGCGCCGAGCCCGAGCCCCAGCGCGTCGCCCTGACGTCGCCCGAGGCGATTTGGTCCTGGGGCACCCCGTCACGTAGCGTGTGACCTACCGAGAGGCCGCAAGGTCCTCAACCCGACGCGGGGTGGAGCAGCTCGGTAGCTCGCCGGGCTCATAACCCGGAGGTCGCAGGTTCAAATCCTGCCCCCGCTACACAGGTCAGGCCCGGAGAACTTCTGTTCTCCGGGCCTGACGCCGTGTGGGGGGGGCGCTCAGATGCCGCCTCGGGAGTCGGTGCGCGGGTCCTCCTCGACGACGACCGCCTCGGCGACGACCGGCTCGGAGACGAACGCCTCGTCGTCCGTGACCACCGGCTCCGAGACGAAGGTGTCCTCCTCGACGACCGGTGCCACGACCTCGTCCGTCGCGGGGGAGGCCTGGCTCTCCTCGTCCGACCCGCCGCCACGCGTGGCCGCGACCGCGGCCGCACCGGCGGCCACGGCGGCCGCACCGGCGGCCATCGCGGTCTTGGAGACACCGGCCTTGCCGCTGTCGCCCTGCGAGGTGGCGCTCTCGACGCCCGGCGTCCCCACCGTGGCGCCCTCGACGTCCCCGCGCCAGGCGCCGGTGGCCGTCGCGCGGCCCTCGATGAAGGTCTTGAAGGACTCGACGTCCTTCTCGGCCTGGCGCTCGACGATGCTCAGGGCGTCGCCGGCCTTCTCCACGACGCCCTCCGGCTCGTACTCGAGCTCGAGGGTGATGCGGCTCTGACCCGTGCCGACCGGGGCGAAGTAGACGGCACCCGCGTTGGTGGCGCCCTCGGTGGCGGCCCACGCGATCTTCTCGTCCGGCCGCTGCTCGAGGATGCGGGCCTCCCACTCGCGCCGGACGCCGCCTATCTGGGCGACCCAGCGCAGCCGCTGGTCGTCGAGCTGCTCGACCTCCTGCACCGCTCCCATGAACTCGGGGAACTCCTCGAACTGGGTCCACTGGTTGTATGCCGTGCTGACGGGCACGTCGACGACGACGCTCTTCTCGACCTTGGTGGTCATTGCTCTCCTCCTTCGGGCGGTGCGCGCCTTGCGCGCGCCGCGGTGGACGTGGTGCCTGTCCCTTGCCCCCTGCGCGGCGGGCTCAAACATCCGCATGAACCAGTCGCGTCCCGCCGTCCGATAGCATGAGAGGGTCGACAGGCGCCCCAGACACGGTGGTGAGAGGACCTGTCGCCACACGACAACGGTGGGTCGGCGACAGCCTGGCTCGCCGTTTCGTGGTTTTCCCGGGTGGAGGTCACCCGGCGCTCCTGAGGAGGCACAGCATGGCCCCGCACCGCGTCGTCGTCATCGGATCCGGTTTCGGCGGGCTCTTCGGCACACAGGCGCTCAAGCGGCGTGACGACGTCGAGATCACCCTCGTCGCCAAGACCACCCACCACCTGTTCCAGCCGCTCCTCTACCAAGTGGCCACCGGCATCCTCTCTGAGGGTGAGATCGCGCCGAGCACCCGCGAGATCCTCGCCCGCCAGGACAACGCCCGGGTCATCCTCGGGACCGTCACCGACCTCGACCTGGAGGCCCGGACGGTGACGAGCGAGGTGCTCGGCCGCCGGACCGTGACTCCCTACGACACGCTCCTCGTCGCCGCCGGCGCCGGGCAGTCCTACTTCGGCAACGACCACTTCGCCGAGTACGCCCCCGGCATGAAGAGCATCGACGACGCCCTCGAGCTGCGCGGCCGCATCTTCGGTGCCTTCGAGTGGGCCGAGCTGACCACCACCCGGGCCGAGCGTGACCGCTTCCTGACGTTCGTCGTCGTCGGGGCCGGGCCCACGGGTGTCGAGATGGCCGGCCAGATCGCCGAGCTGGCGCACCGCACCCTGCGACGCGACTTCCGGGCGATCGACACCCGCGAGGCGCGGATCATCCTCCTCGACGCGGCGCCCCAGGTGCTGCCGTCGTTCGGTGACCGGCTCGGCGGCGCGGCGAGGTCGCGGCTCGAGAAGATGGGCGTCGACGTGGAGCTGGGCGCCAAGGTCGTCGGCGTCGACTCCACGGGGCTCGAGATCGAGCAGGCGGACGGCACGCGCCGTCGGATCGAGAGCGCCACCAAGGTGTGGGCGGCCGGGGTGCAGGCGTCCGAACTGTCGACGATGCTCGCCGCCCAGTCCGAGGCCGAGCTCGACCGGGCCGGCCGGGTCAAGGTGCTGCCGGACCTCACGCTGCCCGGCCGGCCCGAGGTCTACGTCGTCGGCGACATGATGGCCCTCGACAACCTGCCCGGCGTCGCCCAGGTCGCCATCCAGGGAGCCCGCTACGCCGCCAAGCACCTCAAGGCGCGTCTCGACGGCAAGGAGGCGCCCGAGCCGTTCCGCTACTTCGACAAGGGGTCGATGGCGACCATCTCCCGCTTCAGTGCGGTCGCCAGCATCGGCAAGGCCCGCTTCTCGGGGTTCGTCGCCTGGCTGCTCTGGCTCGCCATCCACCTCGTCTACATCATCGGCTTCAAGCACCGTGTGACCACGCTCCTGCACTGGGTGGTGAGCTTCATCGGCCGTGGGCGCTCCGAGCGCACGGTCACGGCCCAGCAGATCCTCGCGCGCAACATCATCCGCAAGCTGCCCCCCGAGGACCTGCCGACCCTTCCGGTCGTCGAGTCCGACACGGCAGCGACGTCCGAGGCGCCGTCGGTCGAGCGAGCCGGCTGACCTCACACGCAGGCGGCCGGGAGGCCCCGGCCGCCACGTAGGGTGGCGCCATGCCGCTCGACTACCCGGTCCACGAGCGCACCCTTCCCAACGGGCTGCGCGTCGTCGTCTCACCGGATCCCAGCGTCCCGAACGTCACGGTCAACATCTGGGTCGGGGTCGGCTCGCGGCACGAGGCGCCCGGCCGCACCGGCTTCGCCCACCTGTTCGAGCACCTGATGTTCCAGGGCTCGCGCAACGTCCGGAGCGGGGAGCACTTCGAGGCGCTCATGGCCGAGGGCGGACGGCTCAACGCGACGACGTGGTTCGACCGCACCAACTACTTCGAGACCGTTCCCAGGGGTGCGCTCGAGCTCGCCCTCTGGCTCGAGGCGGACCGTCACGGCCACCTCCTCGACGCTGTGAACCAGGCGAACCTCGACAACCAGCGCGACGTCGTCAAGGAGGAGAAGCGCCAGCGCTACGACAACCAGCCCTACGGCAACGCGCTCCTCGACGTCTACGCGGCCGTCTTCCCCGAGGGTCACCCCTACCACCACGCGACGATCGGCTCGATGGAGGACCTCGACGCCGCGAGCGTCGACGACGTGCACCGCTTCTTCCGGGCGCACTACGCCCCCGACAACACGCTGCTCACCCTGTGCGGTGACGTCACGCCCGAGGACGGCTTCGCCCTCGCCGAGCGCTACCTGGGCGCCATCGAGGAGAACGCGCAGGAGCGCCGGCCCCCGGTGGACCCGCTCGGCCCGCTGCCGGCGCCGGTGCGCGTCGAGCGCTGGGAGGACGTCCCCAACGACCGGCTGCACGTGGCCTTCCGCCTTCCCGTCGACGAGACCGAGGAGTTCACGGCCGCGGGCCTCGCCCTCGACGCGCTCGGCGGCCTGACGTCGTCGCGGCTGGTCCGCCGCATGGTGCGCCGGGAGCAGACCGCCCTCGGGGTCCACGCCACCTCGTGGGGCTTCGTCGACGGTGTGTCCCTCGGGTTCCTCGTCATCGACGTCGCCGCGGAGTCCGACACCGACGCGGTGGAGGCGACCCTGCTCGAGGAGCTCGAGCGCTTCGCCGTCGAGGGCCCGACCGAGGCCGAGATGGACGCCGCCATGGCGCAGGCCGAACGCGGCTGGCTGCACATGCTCGCGAGCCAGGAGGAGCGCGCCGACGCGCTGTCCCACTACGCCCTGCTCCACGGCGACCCGCGGCTCGTCAACACCCACCTCGACCGGCTCCGGGCCGTGACCCCGGAGCAGGTGCGTGCCGCCGCTGCGCGGTGGCTGCGCCCCGAGAGCCGCGCGGTGGTCGCCTACCGCACCGACGTCTCGACCGAGGAGGTCGCATGAGCACAAACGCGCTCCAGAGGCCGGAGGTCGCGCCGCCGGGGCCGTGGGCCTTTCCCACGCCACGGGAGACGGTGACGGACAACGGCATACGCCTGCTCTCGTATGCCGTTCCGGGCCAGTACGTCGTCTCGCTGCGCCTCGTCGTGCCGTTGTCCATCACCGACGAGCCCGAGGGCCGCGAGGGTGTGGCGGCGATGACGGCGCGGCTCCTCGACGAGGGCACGGCCGAGCACTCCAGCGACGAGTTCGCCGAGCAGATGGAGCGCGCCGGCATGGCGCTCGGCGCCTCGGTCAACGACGGCGCCCTCAGCGTCGACGTCGACGTCCCACAACGGTTCCTGCCACGGGCCCTCGACCTGCTGCGCCAGGTCCTGTTCGAGCCCGCCTTCCCGCCGGACGAGGTCCGCCGCATCCTGCGCAGCCGCCTCGCCGAGATCGAGCAGGAGCGGGCCTCGGCCCCACACCGCGCCGCGCGCCAGGTGACGGCGTCGCTGTGGGCGCCGAGCGAGCGGGCCTCGGTCCCCACCGCCGGCACGACCGCGTCCATCACCGCGATCACGCGCGACGACATCGTCGACTTCCACCGCACCCGGGTGGGGCCGCGCGGCGCCACGCTCGTCGTCGCCGGCGACCTCGACGGCCTCGACGTGCCCGGTCTCGTGTCCACGGGACTCGGCGGCTGGGTCAACCCGGACCACCTGCCGGCGACCCCGCCCCGGGCACCCGTGCCGACCGGTGGCGCCACCCGCGTCATCCTCGTCGACCGCCCGGGTTCGGTGCAGAGCGAGCTGTCGGTCGCCGCCCCGGGACCCGACCGCTCCGTCGCGTCGGGGTGGGCCCCGTACCCCGTCCTGTCCTTCGTCGTCGGCGGTTCCCCGAGCGCCCGTGTCGACGCGGTCCTGCGGGAGGACAAGGGCTACACCTACGGCATCCGGGCGGCCTTCCGGCCCCGGGTGCGGGGAGGCTCGTTCGTCACGGCCGGGTCGGTGCGAGCGGACGCCACCGTGGACGCCCTGCGCCTGCTCGTCGAGATCCTCGAGAAGGCTCGGGAGGGGTTCACCGAGGCCGAGGTCCGCGCCGGGGTCGACTACGTCGTCCAGACCGCACCCGGGCGCTACGCGACGGCGGACGCGGTGGCCGACGAGGCGTCGGCCCTCGCGATGGAGGGACTGCCGCTCGACTTCCAGACGACGACCCTGGCCGCCATGCGTGAGGTCGATGCGGACCGCCTGCGGACGGCATACGGGGCGGTGGTCACGGGGGAGTGGCTCATCGTCGTCGTCGGTGACGCCGCCAGCCTGCGTGCGGGGATCGAAGGTCTCGGGCTGGGGCCGGTGACGGTCGTCCCCAACTGAGGGGTCGGCCCGGTCAGAGACCGATCCGGGCCAGGACCTCGTCGTGGAGGAGGCCGTTGGTGGCCACGGCGTTGCCGCCGAAGGGCCCGTCCTCACCGGTCAGGGAGGTGAACCGGCCGCCAGCCTCGGTGACGATGGGCGCCAGCGCGACCATGTCGTGGAGGTTCAGCTCCGGCTCGGCCGCGATGTCGACGGCACCCTCGGCGAGCAGCATGTAGGACCAGAAGTCCCCGTAGGCCCGTTCCCGCCAGCAGTCGCGGGCGAGGTCGAGCACCGCCTCCTGGCGACCGATCGCGTCCCACGAGGTCAGCGAGCTGCACGACATCGACGCGTCCTTGACCTCGGACACCCGGGAGACCGAGATGCGGCTGGCGGACGTCAGGCTGCGCCCGGCCCACGCGCCGCTGCCGACGGCCGCCCACCAGCGACGGTTGAGCGCGGGGGCGGCCACGAGCCCGAGCACCGGCCGCCCGGCATCGAGCAGGCCGATGAGCGTGGCCCAGACCGGCACGCCCCGCACGTAGTTGTGGGTGCCGTCGATCGGGTCGATGACCCACTGACGGGGACCGTGCCCGGTCGTCTCCATCTCCTCGCCGATCACGGCGTCCCGGGGGCGCGTGCGCTTGAGCTGGCTGCGGACCAGCTCCTCGGCGCTCCGGTCGGCGTCACTCACGAGGGTGAGGTCGGGTTTGGACTCCACGACGAGGTCGTCGGCACGGAAGCGGGAGACCGTCACCCGTTCGACGGCGTCGGCGAGGACGTGGGCGAGTCGCAGGTCGTCGTCATAGGTCGGCACGTCCGTCACCGTAGCCGCTCGGCAGAGTCACAATCGGGTCTCGGGTCGGTCACGCCTCTCCCGTCCGGGACGCATCTGGGCTTAGGTAGGGACCGCGCGCCCTCCCCGGGGTTCGCGGGGGCCACCCGACCGGGACCGGCTCTCATTGATGTCCGTTCACTTCCCTGGGACGGATCGACACGTAGGAGGACATCCATGCGAGGAACCACTCGCACGGTGGCCGTTGCCGGCATCTCGGCGGCAGCGCTGCTGCTCGCAGGTTGCGGCGGCGGCGGCAACGAGGACAGCGAAGGCGAAGGCACCACCGGCACGTCGGCCAAGACCGGCGGAGCCATCACGGTCCGCGGTTGCAACCCTGAGAACCCCCTTGTCGCGGGCAACACGTCCGAGACGTGTGGCGGCAACGTTCTGGACATCGTCACGGCGAAGCTCGTCGAGTACAACGTCGAGACCGCTGCTCCCGAGAACGACATCGCGGAGTCGATCGAGACGACGGACAACCAGACCTTCACGGTCAAGCTCAAGAAGGACTACAAGTTCCACGACGGCACGGTCGTCAAGGCCAAGAACTTCGTCGACGCCTGGAACTACACCGCCTATGGCCCCAACGCCCAGCAGGGCTCGTACTTCTTCGAGCCGATCGAGGGCTACGCCGACCTCCAGTCCGAGGACCCGGACGCCGACGGCCCGCAGAAGGCTCCGGAGCCCAAGGCCAAGGAGATGACCGGCCTCAAGGTCGTCGACGACACCACCTTCACGATCAAGACCGCCGAGAAGGTCTCCAACCTTCCCGTTCGCCTCGGCTACACGGCCTTCGCGCCGCAGCCGGACGCGTTCTTCGCGGACCCCAAGACCTTCGGTGACAAGCCGATCGGTGCCGGGCCCTACAAGGTCGACGCGTGGACCAAGAACGCCGAGATCAAGCTCTCCAAGTTCGCTGACTACAGCGGCAAGACCAAGGGCAACCTCGACAACATCACCTTCAAGATCTACCAGGACAGCAACGCGGCCTACGCCGACGTCCAGGCCAACGCGCTCGACGTGACCGACGAGGTCCCGGCCAGCGCCCAGATCGACGAGAAGTACAAGACCGACCTTCCGGACCGCAACCTCCAGAAGCCGGTCGGCGTCATCCAGACGATCACCACGGCCCCGGAGAAGGTGGACCCGAACTACGGTCCCGAGATCCGCAAGGCCATCTCCATGGCGATCAACCGCGAGGCGATCATCAAGGCGATCTTCAACGGCACGCGTCAGCCCGCCACCGGCTGGGTCTCCCCGGTCGTCGACGGCTACAAGGCCGACGTCTGTGGCGAGTTCTGCCAGTACGACCCGGCCAAGGCCAAGGAGCAGCTCGCCAAGGCGGGTGGCTTCAAGGGTGGCAAGATGACCCTGTCGTACAACGCGGACGCGTCGCACAAGGAGTGGACCGAGGCCACCTGCAACAGCATCAAGCAGGCGCTCGGCGTGGACTGTGTCGCGACCCCGGTCGTCGACTTCTCCACCTTCCGCACCCAGATCGGTGAGGGCAAGATGAAGGGCATGTTCCGTACCGGCTGGCAGATGGACTACCCGTCGATCGAGAACTTCCTCGCGCCGCTCTACGGCACGGGCGCCTCGTCGAACGACAGCCTCTACTCCAACCCGGAGTTCGACGCCAAGCTCAAGGAGGCCGCTGCGGCCACCGACGCTGCCGAGTCGAACAAGCTGTACCAGGAGGCCGAGGCGATCATCGCCAACGACATGGTCACCATCCCGCTGTGGTACTCCACCACCACCGTCGGCTGGTCCGACAAGGTCACCAACGTCAAGGTCACGCCGTTCGGTGTGCCGGACTACGCGAGCATCTCGCTGAAGTGATCCCCGCGCGTCGGGAAAGAACCTGACCCGACGTACGCAGGCTGTCGGCCTGCCGGCTCTCGCCGGCAGGCCGACCGCATGCCGGGGCTGGGTTCCCGGCTCCACGGGGCTCTGTGCCCCCTCCCGGCGCCGCGGCACATCGTGCCGATCGGCTTCAGGTATGTTCAGTTCTGGCCCGGCCCACGAGGCCGCCATCAGACTTTCCGAGACGCGCGCACGCGGTCTCGCCGTGCCCCCCCCGTCACCACGGACCCGGGGCCGAACGTGACACAGGAGGTGACATGGGCAAGTACATCGTCAGGCGGATCCTGCAGATGATCCCGGTGATTCTCGGGGCCACCTTCATCATTTTCGCCATGGTCTTCGCCCTGCCCGGAGACCCGACGGCCGGCAAGTGCGGTGAACGTCCCTGCTCTCCCGAGTACGTCGCGGCGTTCCGCGAGGAGCACAACCTCAACGACCCGCTGCCGGTCCAGTACGGGAAGTACCTCGGCAAGTTCGTCCAGGGTGACCTCGGCACGAACTACTACGGGATCCCCGTCAAGGAGGACCTCGCCAAGCGCTACACGATCACCGGGCGCCTCGCCGTCATGGCGATCGTCTTCGAGATCGTCATCGGCATCCTCGCCGGTGTGCTCGCCGGTGTGCGCAAGGGGAGGTTCATCGACAACCTCGTCACGGTCAGCACCCTGTTCGTCATCTCGATCCCGGTCTTCGTCATCGGTGTGCTGCTCCAGTACCAGTTCGGCATCAAGCTCGGGCTGTTCCCGGCAACCGTGCCGAGCCTGGACGCACCCACCAGCTCGCTCATCCTCCCGGCGTTCGTGCTGGGGTCGCTGTCGATCGCCTACGTCGCCCGCCTGACGAGGACCAACGTCGTCGAGAACCTCCGAGCCGACTACGTGCGGACGGCCGTGGCCAAGGGCCTGACGAAGCGACGCGCCGTCGGTGTGCACACGCTGCGCAACTCGCTGATCCCGGTCGTGACCTACATCGGTGCCGACTTCGGCGCGCTGCTCGGCGGCGCCATCGTCACCGAGCGCATCTTCAACATCCAGGGAGTGGGTGGCTACATCTGGAAGGGGATCAACTCCCGCGACGGTGTCGCCGTCGTCTCCACGGTGACCGTGCTCGTCATCGTCTACCTGCTCGTCAACCTGCTCGTCGACCTGCTGTACGGCGTGCTCGACCCGAGGATCAGCCATGACTGAGTCCATCGCCGCCACCGTCCAGCCTGCCGCCGGCGACGACGTCGGCGAAGCGCGGTCGCTCGGCCAGGACGCCTGGCGCTCCCTGCGCAAGAACGTCATGTTCTGGATCTCGGTGGCGCTCATCGCGGCGTTCATCCTCATGGCAATCTGGCCGTCACTGTTCACGAACACCGACCCGACGTTCGGTGACATCAACAACGTGCGTGAGAAGCCGAACGCCGACGCGTGGTTCGGCAAGGACACCCAGGGCTACGACATCTTCGCCCGCACGATCTACGGCGCACGCGCGTCGGTGATCGTCGGCATCTGCGCGTCCGCTGCCACGCTGCTCGTCGGTGGCGTCATCGGGGTCATGGCCGGTTTCTACGGCGGATGGCTCGACGCCGTCGTCTCGCGCATCACCGACATCTTCTTCGCCATCCCGCTGCTCCTCGGCGGCATCCTCTTCATGGCGAGCTTCCCCAACGGGGCGGACACGCCCTACCTCGTCATCGTCGGCAAGGTCGTGCTCACCCTGACGATCTTCGGCTGGCCCTCGATCGCGCGACTCATGCGCTCGAGCGTGCTGCAGGTCAAGCCGAACGAGTACGTCCTCGCGGCTCGTGCCCTGGGCGCCAACCCCTGGCGGATCATCAGGTCGCACATCCTGCCCAACGCGCTCGCGCCGGCGATCGTCGTCTCCACCATCAACCTCGGTGCGTTCATCGTCGCCGAGGCGACGCTGTCGTTCCTCGGCATCGGCCTCACGCCACCGGCCATCTCCTGGGGCGTCGCGATCAGTGACGCGCTCGTGGCGGTGCGCACCTATCCCCACATCCTTCTCTTCCCCAGTCTGTTCCTCAGCCTCGCGGTCCTGGCCTTCATCCTGCTCGGCGACGCCGTGCGGGACGCCTTCGACCCGAAGTCCCGATGAGCAGGAGGAGCACCACGTGACCACCACCACCAAGTCCGTCGCGCCCGCGTCCGACTACCGCCCGGACGCCGAGGGACGGCTGCTCGAGGTCGAGGACCTCTTCGTCGAGTTCCACACGGCCGAGGGTGTCGCCAAGGCCATCAACGGCGTCTCGTTCGACCTGCGCCAGGGCGAGACCCTGGCGATCCTCGGCGAGTCCGGCTCCGGCAAGTCCGTGACGGCCCAGGCAATCATGGGCATCCTCGACATGCCGCCGGCCGTCATCCCCGGCGGGGCCATCCGGTACTGCGGGCAGGACCTCCTGACCATGCCGGACGAGCAGCGACGCAAGGCTCGCGGCCCGGAGATCTCGATGATCTTCCAGGACGCGTTGAGCTCGCTGAACCCGACCTTCCCGGTCGGCTGGCAGATCGGCGAGATGTTCCGCCAGCACCGCGGCATGAACCGGTCCGACGCCTATGCCCAGGCCGTGCGCCTGATGGAGCGGGTCGCCATCCCCGGCGCCAAGGAGCGGGTCAAGAACTACCCGCACCAGTTCTCCGGCGGTATGCGCCAGCGCATCATGATCGCCATGGCCATCGCGCTCGACCCGGCGGTGCTCATCGCCGATGAGCCGACGACCGCCCTCGACGTGACGGTGCAGGCCCAGATCATGGCCCTGCTCGCCGAGCTCCAGGAGGAGCGCCAGATGGGGCTCATCCTCATCACCCACGACCTCGGCGTCGTGGCGGACGTCGCCGACCGTGCGGCGGTGATGTATGCCGGCCGGATCGTCGCCAAGGCGGACATCGAGGACCTCTACGCCCGCCCCGCCCACCCGTACACGCGTGGCCTGCTCGAGTCGATCCCACGGCTCGACCAGAAGGGGCAGACGCTGGCCGCCATCGGTGGCCTGCCGCCGAACCTCACCCGGATCCCGCCGGGCTGCACGTTCAACCCCCGATGCCGCCTGTCCCAGGACATCTGTCGCGAGCAGGAGCCCGAGCTGCTCCACATCGCCGGACAGCAGTCCCGCTGCCACTTCGCCGAGGAGGTCCTCAATGGCTGACGTCATTCTCAAGGCCGACGACCTGTACAAGCACTACCCGATCAAGGGTGGTGTCCTGCGCACCACGGTGGGCCACGTCAAGGCCGTCGACGGTGTCTCGTTCGAGCTCCACCGCGGTGAGACGCTCGGCATCGTGGGTGAGTCGGGCTGCGGCAAGTCGACGCTCGGTCGCGTCCTCATGCGCCTCGAGGAACCGACCAGTGGCACCGTCAACTTCGACGGCATCGACATGTTCTCGCAGAGCGGGTCCTCGATGCGCAAGCTGCGTCGCGACATCCAGATCGTGTTCCAGGACCCCTACACCTCGCTCAACCCGCGCAAGACCGTCGGGGACATCATCGGGGAGCCGTTCGAGATCCACCCCGACGTCGTTCCCAAGGGCGGCCGCAAGAAGGCGGTCCGTGAGCTCCTCGACCTCGTCGGGCTCAACCCCGAGCACATCAACCGCTACCCGCACCAGTTCTCGGGCGGCCAGCGCCAGCGCATCGGGATCGCCCGAGGCATCGCCCTGCGGCCCAAGGTGCTCATCTGCGACGAGCCGGTCTCCGCGCTCGACGTCTCGGTGCAGGCCCAGGTCATCAACCTCATGGAGAAGCTGCAGGACGAGCTCGGTCTCTCGTACATCTTCATCGCGCACGACCTCTCGGTCGTCCGGCACATCTCGGACCGGGTCGGGGTCATGTACCTCGGTCGCATGGTCGAGCTCGGGACCGAGGAGGAGATCTACCAGCGTCCGACCCACCCGTACACGCAGGCCCTCCTGTCCGCGGTCCCGGTCCCGGACCCCACGATGCGCGGCAAGCGCGAGCAGATCGTCCTCTCGGGCGACGTCCCGTCACCGGCGAACCCGCCCAAGGGCTGTCGCTTCCACACCCGGTGCTTCAAGGCGCAGCCGAAGTGCTCGGTGGACGACCCGACGCTGATCGACCGTCCCGACGGCGCGGGAGCGCACCGCTCCGCCTGCCACTTCGCGGAGCCGCGCGTCATCGTCGAGACGATCGATGTCAGTGACGTGGAGGTGGACACCCGGTTCGCGAGCACCGACGTCGTGGACCACGACGCCTTCAGCGAGAACGGCGGGCTGCTGCCGGCCGACTCCTCGGTCATGGCGGAGCGCTCCCACGCCACCGGGCAGTCCGAGGGCCCGCTGGACCGTCCGAACGACATCCACCGCCTCGTCGACAACGACCCGAGCGAGAAGCGTCACCCGCAGGCCTGAGGTGCGCGGCGCCCCCGACCGGGGGCGGCGACGAACGACGAGAGGGTCCGCAGGCGCCAGCCTCCGGACCTTCTCGTCGTTCGTCGGACCCGAGAGGTCAGTCGCCGCTCTGGAGCTGGCGGGTCCGCAGCAGGCGGCGCAGCGACTCCAGGCGCGAGGCCCCGGCCGGTCCTGCGCGGCCACTCGCGACCCAGGCGTCGAGGCCACATTCCTCCTCGTCGTGGCTGCACCCCCGTGGGCACTCGTCGGTGCCCGCCTCGAGGTCGGGGAAGTGCGTGATGATCCGCTCCGGGTCGACGTGCGCCAGGCCGAACGAGCGGATGCCGGGCGTGTCGATGACCCACCCGTCGCGGTCGGGCAGGCGCAGCGCGACCGCGGACGTCGAGGTGTGCCGCCCGCGCCCGGTCACGACGTTGACGACGCCGATCGCCCGGTAGGCGTCGGGCACGAGGGCGTTGACGAGCGTGGACTTGCCGACGCCGGAATGCCCGACGAGGACGCTGACGCGGCCGCGCAGCGCGTCACGCAGACCCTCGAGCCCGTCGGTGCCGCCGGTCTCGGTCGTCGAGGTGACGACGGCCGGCACCTCCAGCGGGGCGTAGTCCTGCAGGAAGGGCACCGGGTCGGCGAGGTCGGCCTTGGTCAGGGCGAGCAGGGGCGACATGCCGGCGTCGTAGGCCGCGACGAGGCAGCGGTCGATGAGCCGCGGCCTCGGCTCGGGGTTGGCCAGGGCCGAGACGACGACCAGCTGGTCGGCGTTGGCCACGATGGCACGCTCGACCGGGTCGGTGTCGTCGGCGGTCCGCCGCAGCAGGGTGCGGCGCGGCTCGACCCGCACGACGCGGGCCAGCGCGTCCGGGCTGCCCGAGACGTCGCCCACGAGAGCGACATCGTCCCCGACGACGATGCCCTTGCGGCCCAGCTCGCGGGCCCGCATCGCCGTCACCACGCGCTCGCCGTGGACGCCGACACCACCGTCACCGGCGTCGGTGTCGCTGACGAGGACGGTGTAGCGACCCCGGTCGACGGCCGTGACCATGCCCGGGACGGCGTCGAGGTGGGCCGGGCGGTCCTTGGACCGTGGTCGGCTGCCGCGCTTGTTGGGGCGGATCTTCGCGTCGGACTCGTCGTAGTCGCTCGTCGCCCTCGCCATCAGGCGGTGCGCTCCTGCACCCCGTGCTGGCCGAGCATCGCCGACCACATCCCGACGAAGGTCGGCAGGGTCTTGGCGACCGTGTCGGGGTCCTCGACGACGAGCCCGGGGACGGCCAGCCCGAGGACCGCGCCGGCCATCACCATGCGGTGGTCCCCATAGGTATGGAAGGTCGCGGGGGACAGCGGACGCGGCACGATGTGCAGGCCGTCCTCCGTCTCGGTCACCTCGGCGCCCAGGGCTCCGAGCTCGCGGGCCAGCGCGGCGAGCCGGTCGGTCTCGTGGCCACGGATGTGGGCGACGCCGCGGATCCGTGACGGCCCGTGAGCCAGCGCTGCCAGCGCGGCGACGACGGGGGTGAGCTCGCTGGCATCGTGCAGGTCGAGGTCCACCCCACTGAAGCCGTCGACGGCGCTCACGGTGAGCCCGTCGCGGGCCAGCCTGACCTCGGCCCCCATGACGTCGAGGATGTCCCGGATCTCGTCGCCCGCCTGGGTCGTGTGCTGCGGCCACCCCGGGACCCGGATCCGTCCACCCGTGACGAGGGCGGCGGCGAGGAACGGCGCGGCGTTGGAGAGGTCGGGCTCCACCTCGACGTCGAGGGGGTTGAGCGGTCCCGGCTCCACGCGCCACGTGTCGGGCTCCGTGTCGTCGAGGTCGGCGCCCGCGTCGCGCAGCGCCTCGACGGTCATGTCGATGTGGGGCTGGCTCGGGACCGGACCGCCACGGTGGCGGATCGTCACCCCCGACTCGTAGTGAGCCCCGGACAGCAGGAGGGCCGAGATGAACTGGGAGGACGCCGACGCGTCCAGCTCGACCTCCCCGCCACGAACCGAGCCCGTGCCGCCGATCGTGAAGGGCAGTGCCCCCCGCCCGTCGTCGTCCACGACGACGCCGAGGGTGCGCAGGGCCCGGAGAGCCGGGCCCATCGGACGCGTGCGGGCGTGCGGGTCACCGTCGAAGCGCACCGGGCCGGGAGCCAGCGCCGCCAGCGGCGGGACGAACCGCATGACCGTCCCCGCGAGTCCGCACTCGACGTCGACGTCACCGACCATCGCCTCGGGGGTGACCAGCCAGTCGTCGCCGTCGACGTCCTCGACACCGACACCCAGCGACCGCAGGGCATCCGCCATGAGGAGGGTGTCGCGCGACCGCAGCGGGGACCGCAGGCGCGAGACGCCTCCGGCTCGCGCCGCGAGGACGAGGAAGCGGTTGGTCAGCGACTTGCTGCCCGGCAGGTCGACGGCCGCGTCGACCGGGCCGTCAGCAGTCGGGGTGGTCCAGTCAGCTGAGGGCATTCTTGGCCTGGGCCGCCTTGAGTCGTGCCTCGCGTCGTGCCGCCTTGGTCGCATGTCGTGCCTCGCGCCGGGTGGTGCGGGCGGTCCGCTGCGCGCTGGCACCGACACGGTGCGCACGGTAGGCCAGGCTCGGCCGGCCGTCGGTGTCGACCGCGGCGAGGAGCAGGCCACCGAGCAGCCCGAGGTTCTTGAGGAACTGGATCCTCTGCTGGGCGCGGACCTGGGGGTCGGACTCGGTCCAGAACGGGTGCGCGGCCACGGTCGTCGGGATCAGGCTGGCTGCGAGCAGCGTCGAGGCGATGCGCGGGACGTGGCCGGTCGCCAGGAGGGCGCCACCACCCACCATGGCCACGCCGTTGGCGCGCACGAGGAGCTCGGGGTCGTCGGGCAACCCTGCCTTCCTGGCCTGGTCGAGCACGGGGCGCGCAGCCTTGGCCTTCGCACCGGGGTGCTTGAGCTGGTCGAGACCTCCGACGACGAACATGGCGGCGAGCATGGGACGGGCAACGCGACGCACGAGTGACATGCGTTCTCCTCACGGATCGGGGACGGACCACGGACCTGCTCCTACCGTAGTTGCTGGGCCGCGGTCCGTGTCCGTGGAGGTCGGCGCCGCTGCGTAGATTGGACTCATGTGCGGGCGCTACGCAGCCACGGCCAACCCTGACGAGCTCACGCTGGAGTTCGAGGTCGACGACGACCGGACCGCCGAGCCGGCGCGCAGTGTGCTCGCCAACCCCCAGTCGCCCCCACCCGGCACCCCCGACCACAACATGGCCCCGACCAAGCAGGCCCCGGTCGTCCTGACCCGGGCGCCGCGCGGAGACGACGCCGACAGCCCCCGGCGCCAGCTGCGCCTGCTCACCTGGGGGCTCGTGCCGAGCTGGTCCAAGGACCCGAAATCCGGGGTGCGGATGATCAACGCGCGCGCGGAGTCGGTGCTGGACAAGCCGGCATACGCCAAGGCGGCGGCACGCCGTCGCTGCCTCGTGCCCGCGGCGGGCTGGTACGAGTGGCAGGCGTCGCCCACCGCGACCGACGCGAAGGGCAAGCCGCTCAAGCAGCCGTTCTACACCTCGCGTGCGGACGGCGACGTCTGCGCGTTCGCCGGTCTCTACGAGTTCTGGCGCGACCCGGCCGTCACGGAGCCCGAGGATCCGGCTGCGTGGCTGACGACGTTCACGATCCTCACCACGGAGGCCGAGCCCGGTCTGGACCGCATCCACGACCGGCAGCCCCTCGTCCTCGACCGCGACGACTGGGCCGCGTGGCTCGACCCGGCGCTGACCGACACGGCCGCGGTGGCCGCCCTGCTGGAGCCGAGGGCTCCCGGCCGGTTCGCGGCACACCCCGTCTCGCGGGCGGTGAGCAGCAACCGGTCCAACGGTCCCCAGCTGATCGAGCCCGAGGACCCGGCCAACCTGCGCGGTGTGGTCGACCCGATGACCGGTGAGATCATCGGCCCGCCCACGTGACCATGCGCCGGCTCGTCGAGGTGGCGACACCTCTCGGTCCTGCCCACGCCCACGTCGCGCGACCCCCACGTGCGCGAGGAACCGTCGTCCTCACCCACGGTGCGAGCGGACGGCTCGGTGGCCGCGACCTCGAGGCCGTCCGCGACGGGCTGCTCGAGTCGGGATGGGCCGTGGCGTCCGTCCAGCAGGCGTGGGGCGTGGCCGGACGGCGTATGCCGCCCCGTCCCGTCCCGCAGGACCAGGCCTGGCTACCCGTCGTGCTCGCCCTGCGCTCCGGTCGAGGACGCCTTCCCGGCCCGCTCGTGCTGTCGGGCAAGAGCAACGGGGCGCGGGTCAGCTGCCGGACCGCGGCCGGCCTGGACGCCGACGGTGTGCTCTGCCTGTCGTTCCCGCTGCACCCGCCGGGCCGACCCGAGGTCTCGCGCGCCGACGAGCTGCGGCTGCCGGGAGCCGCGGCGATCCCGCTGCACGTGGTGCAGGGGCAGCGTGACCCCTTCGGGAGCCCGGAGGAGGTGCGGGCCGAGCTCGCGGACCCGACGCAGGTCACGGCGGTCGCGGGGGAGCACACCATCACGGTGACGGCCCCGCTCGTCGCCGCGGCCCGGGCCTTCGTGGAGTCGCTCGCCTGAGGGCGGGTGGGTGCGCAGGGTGCTCGCCCCACGCCTGCGGGAATGGTGGCCCGGCGAGCCCTGTTGACACGGAGGTCCCGCACCGTGCCCCCCACCGGTGCCAGCGTGTTCCAGAGAGGTGTGCCCGTGCTCGTGCTGCACACGACGTCCCCCGCCGAGACGGGTCTAGGGTGGAGTGCGATGACGACACCACAGACCACGTCCGACGACACCACCGTCGACGTCGCGACCGAGACGCCCGCCCAGCGACAGGCCCGCTTCGAGGCCGAGGCGCTGCCCTTGCTCGACCAGCTCTACGCGGCGGCGATGCGCACGACGCGCAACCCCGCTGACGCCGAGGACCTGCTGCAGGAGACCTACGCGAAGGCGTTCGCGGCATTCCACCAGTACAAGCCCGGGACCAACTTGCGCGCCTGGATGTACCGCATCCTCACCAACACCTACATCAACACCTACCGCAAGAAGCAGCGTGAGCCGCAGCAGTCGGACGCCGCCGACGTCGAGGACTACCAGCTGGTCCGGGCCGAGTCCCACACCAGCTCGGGGCTGAAGTCCGCCGAGGCGCAGGCGCTCGACCACCTCCCCGACTCGGAGATCAAGCGGGCGCTGCAGGACCTGCCGGAGGACTTCCGCATGGCGGTCTACCTCGCCGACGTCGAGGGGTTCGCCTACAAGGAGATCGCCGAGATCATGGGAACGCCCATTGGCACCGTGATGTCCCGTCTCCACCGTGGTCGACGTCAGCTCCGTGAGATGTTGACCGAGTACGCCGCCGAGCGCGGCTTCGGCAAGGAGGTCTCCTCGTGAACCAGCAGTACCCCGTCGGATCCGGCGAGTCCGCCGCAGAGTCGCACTCCGGCTCGCATGCCGAGTGCTCCGAGGTCCTCCACCGGATCTACGAGTACCTCGACGGCGAGATGCAGCCGGCCGATGTCGCGCGTGTGGCCCAGCACCTCGAGGCCTGTGGGCCGTGCCTGCACGAGCACGACCTGGACCGGGCGGTGAAGGCTGCGGTGCGTCGTTCGAACAGCACCGACCAGGCCTGCCCCGACCAGCTGCGGGTGCAGATCCGCCAGCGGATCACCATGGTGCGCCTCGAGCTCGACGGCTGACACCCCGGCACGACGAAGGGGCGACCACCTCGCGGTGGTCGCCCCTTCCTCGTGCGGTGCGTGTGCTCAGGCGTTGGGCTTGCGGCCGTGGTTGGCCTTGTTGCCCTTGCGCGAGCGGCGCTTGCGGGCGCGCTTGCTCATGGGGACTCCTCTGCGATCGGGGCGAAATCGTGACCATGTGCCGATGTCATTCCGGCAACACTCCAGATCACATGTGCCATACATTGTCGCACACCCTCGCGACGTGCGAGGATGGACACAATCCAGTTTCGGCCTCCCCTGGGCCGGGATTACCCGAAAGGTCACTTCCATGCGCGCTGTTCGTGTTGTCGCCGCTTCCGTCCTCATCGCCGCCGTCTCGGCTCTGGGCGCCACCTCGGCGCAGGCCGCGAGCAAGTCCAACATCTCCGCCGCGGGCTGGCAGTGGTCCGCCTCCGGCTGGCAGTGGTGATCCCTCCCTCACGCCGTTGAGGTCGGTCCCCCCGACCACATGGCTCAACCGCCACGGCGCCGCGATCTACATCGCGGCGTCCGTGGCGTTTGCTGTGGGGCTCGCGTTCCTGTGCCACGCACGCTACGGGTGGCCCTCGGACTGGCGAGCACTGGGCGTGCTCGCCTTCGTCGGCGCCCTCACGTGGTGGCTCCCCTCCACCTCGAGCGACGGGCGCATCCACTTCACGGCGGACAACGTCGTCGTGCTCGCGGCCATCCCCATCGTGGGGCCGCTGGGCGCCGGTGTGGTCGGGCTGGTGATGGCCGCGCTCACGCGGCGACGGATTCCGCTCGTGCGACGGCTCTTCAACACAGCCATGGCGTCGTCGTCCGCGATGGTCGGCGGTCTGGCGTACGAGATCGTGGGCGGGTCCTTCGACGTCAGCGGGCTCTTCGGCGCGCTGCCGCTTCTCTGGCAGGTCGGCCTCCCGATCGTCGTCGCCGATGCCGTGAACCTCGTCGCCAACGCCCTGCTCGTCGCCGGTGTCATCAGGCTGACCGCCGGCGTGCCCCTGCAGCTCCAGCTCGTCGACATGCTGACGAGCTCCGGCCCGACCCAGTTCGCCTACGGGATCATCGCGTTCCTCGTCGTCATCATGTGGCAGCCCGGCGGGCTCGACGCCGTCGCGATCCTCGTGGCGCTCGTTCCGCTGGCGGGCGCACGGTGGGCCCTGCTGCAGTACGGCGACGAGCGGGCCGCTCGGGAGCGGGCCCTCGAGGCCCTGGTCAGTGCCATCGAGACCAGGGCGCCCGAGCTCGAGGGGCACAGTGCCCGCGTCTCGTCCCTGGCCGCGCTCATGGCGCAGGATTTCGGGCTGGGGCCCAAGGAGGTCGCCGACGTGCGCACCGCCGGTCTGCTCCACGACCTCGGTCGGGTGGTCGTCGCACCCGGGACGGCGGGGGAGGACCAGGTGGCCAGCGCAGGGCTGCGTGGGGCCAGCATGCTCCAGGACCTGCCGTTCCTGCGGGGTGCGTCATCGCTCATGGAGGAGGTGGCCCGGGTCGAGATCGAGCCCACCACGCCCTCCCTCGCGGCTGAGCTCGTGCGGGTGGCCGACGAGTACGACCTGCTCCGACACGGAGCACCACCCGTCGGGCAGGAGGACGTCATCCTGCGGTTGCGGGCCGGCCGCGGGGACCCCCAGAGCCAGCGGGTGTACCAGGCGCTGTCCCGCGCGCTGAGCGACCAGGAGCACCCGCGCGCCCAGTCACGGACGGCATCATGAGGTTGCGCGTGAGCCGCACCGAGGGCGCCGTCGTCGGCGTGGCGGTGGTCCTGGTGCTGGTTGCCTCCGTGGCCGAGCATGCCGCGATGGCCGCTGCCCTCCGGCACCATGCCGCATTGCTGGCCGCCTTCGTCATGGCGATCGCGGTGGGGGAGCTGATCCGGGTCCGCATGCCGTCGGGGCGGGTGGCCTCGCCCGTGGCGTCGGGCTCGGCGATCGGACTGGCCGTGCTCGGTCCGATGCAGGGGCACGCGCTCTTCGAGGTCCCCGCCGGCGTCGTGACCCTCGTGGTCGCCGTCGCCCTCGGGCTCGGCATGGTGCTGCGCTCGCTGCTCGGCCGGTCCGTCGAGTGGTACATCATCGCCGCCCGCACGGTCGGCGTCGCGGTCACGGTCATCCTGTTCCGCAGCATCCCCCTGGACGGGCAGACTGCCTGGACCTGGTTGGCCGAGGGAACGCGGGAGCCTGCGGTCGTCGCGCTGACCATGCTGGGTGCCGCAGCCGCCGGTCTCTACGCCGACCTCCTGCTCACGGGTCTGGTGCGAGCACAGCGGTCGGGCGTGCCGATCTCCGGGGCCGTCCGCGAGGAGCTCGAGGAGGCGCGGGCGGTCACCTTCGGGGTGCTCGCCGCCGGCCCGCTCGTCGCCTTCCTCGCACCCGTGGTGGGGCTGCTCGCGCTGCCGCTCGGACTGCTGCCGATGATGCTCACCAACGTCGCGGTGAAGCGCTACTCCGCGAACCGGGCCACCTACCGGCAGACCATCGCGACCCTCTCCCGGTTGACGGACGTGGCCGGCTACACCCCGACCGGCCACGCCGCACGGGTCGCGGAGCGCTCGGTGTCGATCGCCCGCTGGATGGGACTGCACGCCGACGCGGTGCAGGACCTCGAGTACGCCGCGCTCCTGCACGACCTCGGCCAGGTCGGTCTGCGCTCGCCCATCCCGGACGGCGCCACCGTCCTGGCCGCCCCCGACGACCAGCGCCGGATCGCCTCCGAGGGCGCGCGCATCGTCCGTCGCACCGAGGTCCTGGACCGGGTGGCCGACCTCATGGAGGGTCAGACCACACCGTTTCGTCACGTCCGCGAGTGGGGTGAGGAGGTTCCGATGGCGAGCCGGATCATCAAGGTCGCCAACGCCTTCGACGACTTCTCGCACGGGCGCACCGATCCGCAGTCGGTCGAGGCCGCGCTCGAGCGCATCCACCTCGGTCTCGGCTACGAGTACGACCCCGAGGTGGTCGAGGCGCTGATCCGCACGATCGGGATGACGGGCCGGGACTGAGTCGCAGACCGGCGGGTGTGCGGTGCGGCCACGCGACGACGAGGGCCCCGGCACGACGTGCCGGGGCCCTCGTCGCAGCTGGGGGTCAGGCCTTCTTGGTCTCCTTGAAGATGGCGTCGATCTCGTCGATCTTGGCCAGCAGCTCGTCCGCCGTGGCGGCGTCGAGGGTGCCCTTGGTGCCGGAGGCGCCGGCCAGCTTGGTGGCCTCGTTGAACAGGGTGTGCAGCTGGGGGTACTTCTCGAAGTGCGGGGGCTTGAAGTAGTCGGTCCACAGGACCCAGAGGTGGTGCTTGACGAGCTCCGAGCGCTGCTCCTTGATGAGCACCGCGCGCGTGCGGAAGTCAGGGTCGTCGTTGTCGGCCACCTTGGCGATGATCGCCTTGATCGACTCGGCCTCGATGCGGGCCTGCGCGGGGTCGTAGACGCCGCAGGGCAGGTCGCAGTGGGCGCTGACATCGGTGACGCGGAAGAGAGCGGGGAGGCGCATGAACGTCCCTTTCGTTGGGCGGGTTGTCGGCCACCACCCAACCTACAACGCGCCTGACCCGGGTGGTCAGGGCGTCTCCCGGGTGCGCAACCTCCCCGGTCGGGGGGCGATGCGAAGCAGGACCCGCGCGAGGACGTCGGCAGCCGGCAGCGACCCCACGTCGAAGGAGGTGAGGCCCTCGCGGGGGTTGTCGGCGTCGAGCCACCAGCGTTGCGGGGCGTCGGGGTCGCGGCCGTGGACCCGTTTGACCGAGAGCGGACGGGCAGCACCCTCGGCGTCGTCCGGCAGGCGGACCACCGCCACGTCGCCGGCGCGGACGGCGCCACCCCACAGCGCGAGCAGCAGGTCACCCTCCTGCAGTGTCGGCTCCATCGACCGGCCGCGGACCCTGACCACCCGCGGGCGCGGGAGCCGTCGCAGTCGCACGCGGCGATTGTGGCACGGCGCACTCCGTCAGCAGCAGACGTCCCGGTGCGGTGCGTGCGAGGATGGCGGAGCGGCACACCTCCCGCCCACGCCGTCCCGCACCAGGGATCCGGCCCGTCGCCTCCGACGTCGTCGCCGGCGCCACCGTCAGCTCCAGGGAGTCCCGTCATGTCTGCGTCCTCGTCGTACCCGCGCTTCGACTTCGAGGGTCCGGTCTTCCGGGCCCACGAGGGCGGCAAGCTCGGCGTACAGGCGACGCAGCCGCTGCGGGACCGGGACGACCTGTCCCTGCTCTACACCCCCGGCGTGGCCGACGTGTGCCGCGCCATCGCCATGGACCCGAGCCTGTCGGCCCGCTACACCGCGCGGCGCAACACCGTCGCCGTCATCACCGACGGCACGGCCGTGCTCGGCCTGGGCGACATCGGTCCCCTGGCGGCCATGCCGGTGATGGAGGGCAAGGCCATCCTCTTCAAGCACTTCGCCGGCATCGACGCCGTGCCCGTGTGCATGGAGACCGGCACGGTGGACGAGCTCGTCGAGGCGATCGCCCGGCTGGCTCCCTCCTACGGCGGGATCAACCTCGAGGACATCTCGGCGCCACGCTGCTTCGAGATCGAGACCCGGCTCAAGGAACGCCTCGACATCCCCGTCTTCCACGACGACCAGCACGGGACCGCCATCGTCGTGCTCGCGGGGCTGCTCAACGCCGCCACCGTCGTCGGCCGGACGCTGCCGGACCTGCGCGTCGTGGTCGCCGGGGCCGGTGCTGCCGGAGTCGCCGTCACCGCGCTGTTGCAGCGGGCGGGGGTGCGCGACGTGGTCGTCTGCGACTCCCGGGGGATCATCTCGCCGTCACGCGCCGACCTCATCGGGCACAAGCACCGGATCGCGGCGTCCACCAACCCGCGGGGGCTCTCGGGTTCGCTCGCGACGGCCCTGGTCGACGCCGACGTCTATGTGGGAGTGTCCGGCGGCACCGTCCCGGAGGACGACATCGCCCGGATGGCGCCGCAGTCCATCATCTTCGCCCTCGCCAACCCGGACCCCGAGGTGCACCCCGACGTGGCCCACCGCCACGCGGCGGTCGTCGCGACGGGGCGGTCGGACTTCCCCAACCAGATCAACAACGTCCTCGCCTTCCCGGGAGTCTTCCGCGGGGCGCTGGACTCGGGAGCGAGCCAGATCACCGAGGCGATGAAGCTCGCGGCGGCCTCGGCCATCGCAGGACTGGTCCCTGTCCCGTCCGCCGAGGAGATCGTGCCCAGCGTCTTCGCGGACGGTGTCGCGGAGGCGGTCGCGGCGGCGGTGGCGGAGCTGGCCTGACGGCTCACCCGCGGACGGCGTGCGCGATCCCACGTATGCCGTCCGCGCCGATTCCGCAGCACCCGCCGATGTAGCCGGCCCCGAGCCCCTGCCAACGACGGATCGTCGCCGGGGAGAACCGCGGGGTTCCACCGTCGGTCCAGGTCTTGGTCTCCGGTTCGTAGACGGCGCCGGCGTTGGGGTAGACGACGAAGGGCACGGTGGCCCGCGCCGAGTCCAGCAGCTCGTCGATGTGCTCCGGCGCGGTGCAGTTCACCCCGACGGCGACCGCCGGGCCATCGACCACCCCGACGGCCTCGGCGAAGGGTGCCCCCCCGGTGAGCCGGCCGCCGCCGGTGGCGGAGAAGGATACCCAGTACGGCATGTCGGGCGCGATCTCGCGCAGCAGGTCGACGACGACCTCGGCCTCGAGCAGCTCGGGGATCGTCTCGACGGCGACGACGTCGGGTGCGGCCGCCACCAGGCGCTCGAGGCGGCGGGCGTGGAACTCGCGCAGCTCGACCCGACCCACGTGCGGGTAGCCGGTGTACTCGGACCCGTCGGCGAGGTGGGCGCCGTACGGGCCGACCGACGCCGCCACGCTGGCGCGCCCGTCGGCCCCCTCGCGCGCCAGCCGGACCGAGGCCTCGAGGTCGGCGTCGCACTGCTCGGCCGTCAGCCCCGCGCGGGCGTAGCCGGCGTGGCTCGCCTGGTAGGACGCGCTGATGACGACCTCGGCTCCGGCGTCGACGAAGCTCCGGTGCGCCGCGACAACCTCCTCGGGGGCGTCGCGCAGGAGGCGCGCCGACCACAGGAGGCCGGAGAGGTCGTGCCCGCGCGCCTCGAGAGCGGTGGAGAAGCCACCGTCGAGGACGACCGGGTCCGGGCGCGCGTCGCTGCTCATCGCCACATCGTCGCACTGAGGCGTGGGAGGGGACAGGGGCGTGGGTAGGGTCGGGTCATGCTCGCCGCCTACGCCGTGTCGCAGTCCTCCACCGACCCGCTCTCCGGTCTCGAGGTGGGGGAGCGGCCCGACCCACAGGCTCCGGACGGGTGGGTCGTCGTCGACCTCGTCGCCTGTGCGCTCAACCACCACGACGTCTGGTCGCTGCGGGGTGTGGGGCTTGCGGCCGACCGGCTGCCGATGGTCCTGGGGTGTGACGGCGCGGGCCGCGACCCCGACGGCAACGAGGTCATCGTGCACGCCGTCATCCCCTCGGACGGCTGGCGTGGTGACGAGACGCTCGACCCGCGTCGCACCCTCCTGTCCGAGCTGCACGACGGCACGCTGGCGACCAAGGTGGCGGTCCCACGCGCCAACCTCGTGGCCAAGCCGGAGTCCCTGAGCTGGGAGCAGGCGGCCTGCCTGCCGACCGCCTGGCTGACGGCATACCGGATGCTGTTCACCAACGCGCAGGTGCAGCCCGGAGGCACGGTCCTCGTCCAGGGAGCGGCCGGAGGGGTGGCGACGGCGCTCGTGCAGCTCGGCTCGGCCGCCGGCCTGCGCGTCTGGGTGACGAGCCGCGACGAGGCCAAGGGGGAGCAGGCCGTCCGGCTCGGCGCAGACCGCGCGTTCGCGTCCGGCGAGCGGCTGCCCGAGCGGGTCGACGCCGTCCTCGAGACGGTCGGCGCGGCGACGTGGTCGCACTCCGTCAACGCCCTGCGCCCGGGAGGGACCATCGTCATCTCCGGTGCGACCTCCGGTGACGCACCCGCGAAGGCCGAGCTCACCAAGATCTTCTTCAAGCAGCTGCGCGTCGTCGGCTCGACCATGGGGACGGCCGACGAGCTGCAACGGCTGGCCTCGTTCGTCCGGACACGGGGGATCGAGCCGCTCATCGACTCCGTCCTGCCGCTGACCGACGCCCGCGACGGGTTCGCCCGGATGGTCGAGGGTCAGGTCGCCGGCAAGGTCGTCTTCACGACCTGAGGTGGCCGCCGCTCAGATGCGCAGCCACTCGTTCCAGCCGTTGTGCAGCACGAGCCAGGCGATGAGGCCGTAGCCGGCCTGCCCCGGGTGGTGCCCGTCGCGGCTCGCGGCCAGCTCGGAGCGCCACTGGTCGTGACCGAGCAGCGGCCGGTAGCAGTCGACGAAGGGCACCGAGCGACGTGAGCACACGTCCGCCTGCGACTCGACGAGGACGCCCAGCTTGTCGTTGAACGCCGGGTCGCTGCTCGGCGGCGGGCTGACCACGAAGGTCGAGACGCCGTTGCTCGCCGCCTCGTCGAGGATGTTGGCGAGGTTGAGGCGGTGCCGCGCGAGGGTCACCCCGGACGCGATGTCGTTGGCGCCGACCGAGACCACGAGCCGCTTCTCGCCGCGGTCCTTCCAGCGGGGTGGGCACTCGGTGTGCCAGCGGGCGAGCACGTCACCACTGGTCTGCCCCCGCACCCCGAGGTTGTATGCCGTGAGCTCCAGATCCGGGTGCGACGTGCGGCCGACGACGCGGGTGACCCATCCCTGGCCCTTGGGATCGCCCACCCCGGCGACCATCGAGGCGCCGAGGAAGACGATGGCGACGTCGCGCGGACCGTCGGGGGAGACGCTGAACTCGGCGCTGGGCCGGAACTCGAGGTCTGCACCGTCGCCCTCGTTGGCGGGATGGGGGGAGGTGCGGTCGTTGGTCATCGGTCAGTCGTCCTCGTCGTCGAGCCGGGCCAGCCAGGTGGCGAGTCGCTCGACGGGGGTCTCGAAGTCGGGGTGGAGGTCCACGAAGGTGCGGAGCTGCTCGGCGAGCCAGGCCAGGGTGACCTCGTCGTCGCCGCGGCGTGCCTCGAGCTCCTCGATGCCTCGGTCGGTGAAGTACACGACGAAACCCTAACGCGCAGCGCTCCGGGCGTCGGTCACCGACGCTCGGAGCGCTGCGCGTCCTCCCCCTCGGACGTGACCGCTGTCAGCGGGCGAAGGCCGCCGCGACGAGCTCGGACTGCTCGCCCTGGTGCTTCTTGGACGAGCCGGTCGCCGGGGAGGCCGACGCCTTGCGCGAGAGGACGCGAAGCGGACGCTGGACGTCGTGCTCGGCGAGCGCCGCCGGGAGGTTGAGCGCGAGGAACGGCCAGGCGCCCTGGTTCTGCGGCTCGTCCTGGACGACGACGAGCTCGGCGTCGGGGTACTTCGCCAGCTCGGCGGCGAGCTCGCGTCCGGGGAGCGGGTAGTACTGCTCCACGCGCAGGATCGCCGTGGAGGTGTCGCCGCGCTTGCCGCGCTCCGCCTCGAGGTCGTGCACCACCTTGCCCGCGGCGAGCAGGACCCGGTCGACCGTGCCACTGGTCGCGTCGGCCCGGTCGGGAAGGATCGGCCGGAACGTGCCCTCGGTGAAGTCCTCCGGCATGCTCGAGGCGGCCTTGAGGCGCAGCATCGACTTCGGCGTGAAGACGATGAGCGGGCGGCGCGGGCGGGCGTACGCCTGGCGGCGCAGCAGGTGGAAGTACGACGCCGGGGTCGACGGGTAGGCCACCGTCATGTTGTCCTCGGCGCACATCTGGAGGAAGCGCTCGATGCGGGCCGACGAGTGGTCCGGGCCCTGGCCCTCGTAGCCGTGCGGCAGGAGGAGGACGACCGAGCTCCGCTGGCCCCACTTCTGCTCCGAGCTGCTGATGAACTCGTCGATGATCGTCTGAGCGCCGTTGAAGAAGTCGCCGAACTGCGCCTCCCACAGCACGAGCGCGTCGGGCCGCTCGACGGAGTAGCCGTACTCGAACCCCATGGCGGCGAACTCGGACAGCAGCGAGTCGTAGACCCAGAAGCGGCCCTGGCCCTCACCGAGGTAGAGCAGCGGCGTCCACTCGAGCGCCGTCTTCTTGTCGATGAGGACCGCGTGGCGCTGGACGAAGGTGCCGCGACGGCTGTCCTGCCCGGCGAGGCGCACCGGGGTGCCCTCCTTGAGCAGGGAGCCGAAGGCGAGGAGCTCGCCGGTCGCCCAGTCGATGCCACCCTGGCTCACGCTCGCGACACGCTTCTCGAGCATCTGCTGGAGCTTGGGGTGGACGGTGAAGCCCTGCGGCGGGTTGGCGAAGACCTCGCCGATGGCCTTGAGCTCCTCGGGAGAGATGGCCGTGTCGGTGGCCGAGCGGCTCGTCGCGTCGGTGGTCTGCGCCGTGGGCGGCTCGAGGCCGGTGTGCCCCTCGACGTCGGTGCCGGTGTAGTTGTCGTCGGCTGCCCGGGCGGCCTCGGCCTCGTTCTCCTTGAGGGCGGCCTTGGTCTCGACGAAGACGCGCTCGAGCTGCTGCTGGTAGTCGCGCAGCGCTGCCTCCGCGTCCTCGACGGTGATGTCGCCACGCCCGATGAGCGACTCCGTGTAGAGCTTGCGGACGGAGCGCTTGGCCTCGATGAGGTGGTACATCAGCGGCTGGGTCATCGACGGGTCGTCGCCCTCGTTGTGACCGCGGCGGCGGTAGCAGACCATGTCGATGACGACGTCCTTGGCGAACTCCTGCCGGAAGTCGTAGGCGAGCTCCGCGACGCGCACGCACGCCTCCGGGTCGTCGCCGTTGACGTGGAAGATCGGCGCCTGGATCATCCGGGCCACGTCGGTGGAGTACGTCGACGAGCGCGACGAGCTCGGCGAGGTGGTGAACCCGACCTGGTTGTTGATGACCACGTGGACGGTGCCGCCGGTGCGGTAGCCGCGCAGCTGCGAGAGGTTGAGCGTCTCGGCGACGACGCCCTGCCCGGCGAAGGCAGCGTCGCCGTGGAGCAGCACGGGGAGGACGGTGAAGCCCTCGCCCGCGAGGTCGAGGCGGTCCTGCTTGGCGCGCACGATGCCCTCGAGCACCGGGTTGACGGCCTCGAGGTGTGACGGGTTGGCCGCGAGGTAGACCTTGGTGGTCGCGCCCCCCTCGGCGGTGAAGGTCCCCTCGGTGCCGAGGTGGTACTTCACGTCGCCGGAGCCCTGCACCGAGCGCGGGTCCTGCTTGCCCTCGAACTCGCGGAAGATCTGGCCGTAGGACTTGCCCGCGATGTTGGCGAGGACGTTGAGCCGCCCGCGGTGCGGCATACCGATGCAGACCTCGTCGAGGTCGTCCTCCGCGGCACGCGACAGGACGCGGTCGAGCAGGGCGATGACCGACTCGCCACCCTCGAGCGAGAAGCGCTTCTGCCCGACGAACTTGGTCTGCAGGAAGGTCTCGAACGCCTCGGCGGCGTTGAGCTTGCGCAGGATGCGGAGCTGCTCCTCGCGGGTCGTCTTGGCGTAGCCGACCTCGATCCGGGACTGGATCCACTCGCGCTGCTCGGGGTCCTGGATGTGCATGTACTCGACCCCGATGGTGCGGCAGTAGCTGTCGCGCAGGATGCCGAGGATCTTGCGGAGCTTGAGGAACGGCTCGCCGCCGAAGCCCCCGGTGGCGAAGAAGCGGTCGAGGTCCCAGAGCGTCAGGCCGTGGCTCGTGACGTCGAGGTCCTGGTGGCTGCGCTGCTTGTACTCGAGCGGGTCGGTGTCGGCCATGAGGTGGCCACGCACGCGGTAGGCGTGGATGAGCTCCTGGACGCGGGCGACCTTGTTGATGTCGTCGTCGTGGGAGGCGGAGATGTCCTGGACCCAGCGCACCGGCTCGTAGGGGATGCGCAGGCTCTCGAAGATCTCGTCGTAGAAGCCGTTCTCGCCGAGCAGGAGCTGGTGGATCACCCGGAGGAACTCACCGGACTGCGCGCCCTGGATGATGCGGTGGTCGTAGGTGCTCGTGAGCGTCATGACCTTGGAGACCGCGTTGCGGTTGAGCGTCTCGTCGCTCGCGCCCTGCCACGCGGCGGGGTAGTCCATCGCGCCGACGCCGATGATGGTGCCCTGGCCGGCCATGAGCCGCGGCACGGAGTGCACCGTCCCGATGCCGCCGGGGTTGGTGAGCGAGATCGACGTGCCCTGGAAGTCCTCGACGGTGAGCTTGCCACCGCGCGCCTTCTTGACCATCTCCTCGTATGCCGTCCAGAAGTGCGCGAAGTCCATCGTCTCGGCCGCCTTGATGGACGGGACGAGCAGCTGGCGGGTGCCGTCCGGCTTCTCGAGGTCGATGGCGAGGCCGAAGTTGACGTGGGCCGGGGTCACGAGGACCGGCTTGCCCTTGTCGTCGGTCGCGTAGCCGTTGTTCATGGCCGGCATCGCGCCGAGAGCCTTGACGACGGCGTAGCCGATGAGGTGGGTGAAGCTCACCTTGCCGCCCCGCGAGCGGGCGAGGTGGTTGTTGATGACGATGCGGTTGTCGACGAGGAGCTTGGCCGGGATCGCCCGCACGCTCGTGGCCGTGGGGACGGTGAGCGAGGCCTCCATGTTGGTCACGACGCGGGCACTCGCGCCGCGGATCGGGGACACCTCGGGCTGGTTGACCGCGCCCTCCGACCTGGCCGCGGCGGGCTCACGGGTCTTCGGCTTCTCGCCGGAGCCGGTGGCCGGGGTCTCGGTCTTCGCGGTCGGCTTGGCGGCGGGCGCGGCGGCCCGGGGCTCGTCCGCCTTGCTCGGAGCAGGCGTGGGCTCCGCCTTGGCCGGCGCAGCCTTGGTCTCGGCCTTGGCCGCCGGGGCCTTCGGAACCTCGGCGGTCCGCGGCGCCGTGCGCGCAGGGGCGGGCTGGGCCGACGTTGAGGTGGTCGGCTGCGCGCCGCTCGGCGCCGAGGACGGCGACGGCAACCCGTTGCCCGCACCCGGGTGGGCCGCCGCGGGGTCGTAGTCCGCGAAGAAGTCCCACCACGCCTTGTCGACCGAGTTCTTGTCCTTCTTGTACTGCTCGAACAGCTCGTCCACCAGCCACTCGTTGGGTCCGAAAGCGGTCAGGGGGTCGTTGGATGCGGGCTGGTCAGGCACGGCGGATACGCCTCTTTCTGCGTGTCGACATCGACGTTCACGTGTCCGACCAGCCTAGCCCTCCGGCCTCCGCGCGCGAGCGGTGGTCCGGCCCGCCGCGTGGCGTGCGCCGACAGCTAGCTGATGTCCTGGCGGACGGTCCGCCACGTGCCGAAGGCGGTGAGTGCCGCGGCATACCCGGCGAGCACGAGTGCGCCGGCCCACCACGGGAGGTAGTCGACCTGGGATCCGCCCTGCGTCACGCCGTTGACCATCGCGTTGGTGGCGTTGCTCGGGAAGTACGGCACGACGTCCTTTGCGGCGTCGACGTAGCTCAGCCCGAGACCGAGGAGGGGCTCGACGATCCACGCGACGCCCACCCCCACGAGGATCGCCGCCACCTGGTTGGGGATGAGGATGCCCACGCCGAGCCCGATGAGCGCCCAGAGGCCCAGGGCCAGCAGGCTCAGGGCCAGGGTCCGCAGCACCTCGGTGGACGGGAACGGGTCGATGTCCCGGAGGGTCAGCACGACGGCGCCGACCACGACCGAGCCGAGAAGGCTGATCAGGCCGTAGAGACCGCCGATGCCGAGCAGGGCGACGACCTTGGCCAGCATCGCCCGAACCCGCTGGGGCGTGGCGAGGAAGGTCGCGGTGATGGTCTTGTGCCGGTACTCGGCGCCGATCTGCAGGATGCCCATCGTGAGGAGCAGGAGGTAGCCCACGCCGAGACCGGCCGTGTAGACCGAGTTGACGACCTGGGTGGTGTTGCCCTCGAGCGCAGGACCGCCGCCGGGGCTGCCCGCCTGCTCCGAGGTGAGGACCCAGCCGAAGAACCCGGCGAAGAGAGCCCCCGCGACGAAGATGCCGATGGCCATGCCCCACCACAGCCGGGTGGTGAAGATCTTGCGGAACTCGGACCTGATCGCGGCGCCCATCACTCGTTCGCCCCTTCCAAGCCGGAGACGGCATCGTGTTCGATCGGTGGTGGCGGGGGGTCTGCGCCGTCGCCGAGGTTGCGGTTGGTGCCCTCGGTCAGGTCGAAGAAGAGCTTCTCCAGGTCGGCCTTGCGGTCGCGCAGCTCCCAGACCGGCAGCCCGGCGCGCAGGGCGACGTCACCGACGAGGCGCTTGTCGGTCGTCTCGACGACGAGCTCACCGTCGTCCCCGGGGGCCGCCATGACGTCGGCGACCCGGAGGGCGCCGACGAGGCGGTCCGGGTCCGACGTCCGCACGATGGTGGACGGTGCTCCGCGCAGGTCGGACATCGCGCCGGAGCGCACGAGGCGTCCGTTGGCGATGATGACGACGTCGTCGACGGTCTGCTGCACCTCCTGGAGCTGGTGGCTCGAGACGAGGATCGTCTTCCCCTCGGAGCTCAGGTGGCGCAGGAAGCCGCGCAGCCAGCGGATGCCCTCCGGGTCGAGGCCGTTCGACGGCTCGTCGAGGAGCAGGACCCGGGGGTCGCCGAGGAGCGCCGCCGCGAGCCCGAGCCGCTGGCGCATGCCCATGGAGTACTCACCGGCGCGCTTGCGTGCCGCAGCAGGTATGCCGGTCAGCTCAAGGAGCTCGTCCACCCGGCTGTCGGGCAGGCCACCTGCGGCGGCCAGCACCCGCAGGTGGTCGCGGCCGCTGCGGCCGGGGTGGAAGTTGGTCGACTCGAGCGCGGAGCCCACGGTCGCCGAGGGGTTCTCGAGGTCGCGGTAGACCTGGCCGTCGATCGTCGCCGTGCCGGACGTCGCGTGCACGAGCCCGAGGAGCATGCGCAGCGTCGTCGTCTTCCCGGCGCCGTTGGGCCCGAGGAAGCCGGTGATCCGACCCGGTTCGACGGTGAAGCTCAGCCGGTCGACTGCGGTGAAGCTGCCGAAGGTCTTGGTGAGGTCGCGCACCTCGATCCGCGCGCCTCGTGTCGCGCTCGTCGTCGTGGTCATCGCGAACCGTCCCCCTGGTCGTGTGTGGCCATGGCCAGAGTCTTGCAGGCCGGTCGGACGCTGAGGTCCACCGAGGGGTGGACCCACCCGGGCCGCACCGCGCGTCCCGGCACCTCCCTAGGATGGGTCCACTATGACCGAGTGGCTGCTCGTCCTCGCCGGCATCGCGCTGACGCTGGGGACAGCCCTGTTCGTCGCCGCGGAGTTCGCCCTTGTCGCCCTCGACCGTCCGACGGTGGAGAAGAGCATCGAGCGGGGTGACACCCGGGCCCGCACCGTCCTGGCCTCGTTGCGGACCCTGTCGACGCAGCTGTCCGCCTCCCAGGTCGGGATCACCCTCACGACCCTGGTGCTCGGCTTCCTCGCGAACCCCTCGATCGGTGCGCTCCTGCGTGGACCGCTGCAGACGGCGGGCCTCGCCGAGTCGGCCGCCTCCCGCGTCGCGGGTGTCCTCGCGATGCTCATCGCGACCGTCTTCTCGATGATCGTGGGCGAGATGGTCCCCAAGACCCTCGCGATCTCGACTCCGCTCTCCACCGCCAAGGTCGTGGCGGGGCCGGTGCGCTGGTTCGCCATCGCCCTCAAGCCGCTCCTCTTCTTCCTCAACGGCACCGCCAACTCCGCGCTGCGCGCCATCGGCGTCGAGCCGCAGGAGGAGCTGTCCGCCGCACGGAGCCCGGCCGAGCTGGCCTCGCTGGTGCGGACGTCCGCCGAGGCGGGCACCCTCGACCTGCGCACCGCACGCCTGGTCACCGCGTCGCTGGGGTTCGGCTCGCAGACCGCGGCCGACGTCATGACCCCGCGCTCGCGCGCCACGGCGATCGACCGCTCCGCCTCCGCGAGCGAGTGCGTCGAGCTGGCCCGCCAGACCGGGCACTCCCGCTTCCCGGTCATCGACGACGACTGGGACGACGTCGACGGCGTCGTCCACGTCAAGAAGGCCATCGCCGTGCCGCACGACCGCCGCGTCGACGTGCCCGTGTCCGCGCTGATGACCCCGCCGCTCGTCGTGCCCGAGACCATCCGGCTCGACCCCCTGCTCATCCAGCTGCGCGACAGCGGCCAGCAGTTCGCGATCGTCGTGGACGAGTACGGCGGCACGTCCGGCGTCGTGACCCTGGAGGACCTGGTCGAGGAGATCGTCGGTGAGGTGTCCGACGAGCACGACCGCAGCCAGACGACCGGGCGGCAGATGTCCGACGGGTCCTGGACCGTGCCCGGCCTCTGGCGACCCGACGAGGTCCTGCGCCGCACCGGGATCGAGATCCCCGAGGGGCCGGCCTACGAGACCGTCGCCGGTTTCGTCATGTCGGAGCTCGGACGCGTGCCGGCGGTCGGTGACGTCGTCGAGGTGGACGGGTGGCGGCTCGCGGTGATCGACATGGAGGCACGTCGGGTCGACCGTCTCCGGTTCACCCCCCTCACGCCCCGGCAGGGCGACGCGGCTCGGTCGCGCGACGAGGACGAGGGGGCGCCGGCATGAGCCTCGGAACCGTCCTCATCACCGTGGTCCTGCTCCTGGCCAACGCGTTCTTCGTCGGGGCGGAGTTCGCCGCCATGTCCGCCCGCCGCAGCCAGCTCGAGCCGCTGGCGGAGCAGGGGAGCCGTGGGGCTCGCGCCGCCCTGGACGCCCTGTCACGCACGGGGATCCTGCTCGCGACCGCACAGCTCGGCATCACCGTCTGCTCGGTGCTCCTCGGCGCCATCTCGGAAGCGGCGCTGCACCACGCCCTCGTCGGACCACTCGAGGCGGTCGGCGCGCCGGAGGAGCTCGCCGACGTCCTGGCCCTCGTCCTCGCGCTGCTCATCGTCGTCTTCCTCCACGTCGTCGTCGGCGAGATGATTCCCAAGAACCTCTCCATCGCGACCCCCGAGCGGGCTGCGATCGCTCTCGTCCCCGCGCTGGTCATGGTGTCCCGCGTCGTCAAGCCGGTCATCAACGCCATGGACTGGGTCTCCAAGGCGATGGTCCGCTCCTTGGGGGTGGAACCACGCGACGAGGTCGCCTCCGCGTTCACGGCCGAGGAGGTGGCGCAGATCGTCTCCGAGTCGCACAAAGAGGGGCTGGTCGAGCCGGAGCAGTACGGCCTGCTCGGTGCTGCGCTCGAGTTCAGCGACAAGGACGCCGGCGACGTGGGCGTGCCGCTCGACCGGCTGGTGACGGTCGACATGGCCACGACCCCCGACGACATCGAACGGCTCGTGGCGCGGCACGGCTTCTCGCGGTACCCGGTCGTCGACACGGCCGGCACGCTCTCGGGCTACCTGCACCTCAAGGACGTGCTCTTCGCCGACGAGCAGGAGCGGCTCGAGCCGGTCCCGGCCAAGCGCGTCCGTCGCATGGCCAACGTCCGATGCGACGACGAGGTCGAGTCCGTGCTGGCCACCATGCAGCGCACCGGCTCCCACCTCGCCCGGGTCGTGGCCGACGACGGCGAGGTCATCGGGGTCGTCTTCCTCGAGGACGTCATCGAGGAGCTCGTCGGCGAGGTGACCGACTCCTCCCACGGAGACCGGATGACCCGCCGCCGCGTCTGACGTCGTGCCCACGGCAAAGGCCTTGGCCGGCGCTGTCGCGCTGGCCAAGGCCTTCGTCCGAATGGTGCCCCCGGCAGGATTCGAACCTGCGCCCCCGCCTCCGGAGGGCGGTGCTCTATCCCCTGAGCTACGGGGGCCCGAACCGTGATGTCGATGGTGTCACGAGAACGCGCCTTCTGGGACTGCCACGGAGGGTAGCAGCCTAGAGTTGCACCCATGGAATCCGGGCAGGCAGCGTCGACCTCCCACGACCGCCCGTTGGTTCTCGTCTGCGACGACATCGACTCGATCCGCGAGATCATCCGGATCAACCTCGAGCTCGAGGGCTTCGACGTGCTGCTCGCCGCGGACGGCCACGAGGCCATGAGCCAGCTCATCGACCCGTCGTCCCGCACTCCCGACGTCATCGTCCTCGACGCCCAGACGCCCAAGCGGGACGGGTGGTGGGCCATCGCCGCGATCCGGTCCCACCCCCGCCTCGCGCAGGTGCCGAGCGTGCTCGTCACCGCGTCCACGACGGCGCACGACCGCAGCGAGGCGGCCCTCGCCGGCTTCGACGCCTTCGTCGCCAAGCCGTTCGACCCGGTCGAGCTCGTCGACGTCGTCTCACGGCTCGCGGTCGAGGGAAGGCCCCACGAGAGCGACCAATAGACTTCGGGCGTGACTCCCGAAGAACTGTCCTCCGCGATCCGGGCTGCCCTGGTCGAGGCCGCGTCCGCCGGTGAGCTGGCCGCCCCGGTGCCCGAGAGCGTCCGCGTCGAGCGACCCCGCAACCGGGACCACGGTGACTGGTCGACCAACATCGCGCTCCAGCTCGCCAAGCCGGCCGGCATACCGCCGCGTGAGCTCGCCACGAGCCTGGCCTCGCGCCTCCTGAGCGTCCGGGGCGTCTCGGCGGTCGACGTCGCCGGACCCGGCTTCCTCAACATCACGCTCGACACGGCAAGCGCCGGCGAGCTGGCGCGCAGCATCGTCGAGGCGGGAGCGGCCTACGGCCGCAACGACTCCGAGGCGGGTCACACCATCAACCTCGAGTTCATCTCGGCCAACCCGACCGGGCCACTGCACATCGGCCACACGCGGTGGGCGGCCCTGGGTGACGCCATGCGCCGGCTCCTCGTCGCGTCGGGGGCTGACGTCACGGCCGAGTACTACATCAACGACGCCGGCGCGCAGATGGACGTCTTCGGCGCGAGCGTCCTCGCCCGCGCCAAGGGCGAGCCGACGCCGGAGGGGGGCTACCCCGGCGCCTACGTCGACGACCTCGCCGCGGCGGCGCTCGCGCAGCGTCCCGACCTCCTCGACCTGCCCCACGACGAGGCGCGCGCCGAGGCGCGGCGGATCGGCTACGAGGCGCAGCTGGCGGACATCCGCGCGACGCTCCAGAGCTTCGGCGTGCACTTCGACGTGTGGTTCTCGGAGGCGACGCTGCACGAGGGCGGCGCCGTCGAGAAGAGCGTCGACCGGCTGCGCGAGCAGGGTCACGTCTTCGACGAGGGCGGCGCGGTGTGGCTGCGCACCACCGACTTCGGCGACGACAAGGACCGGGTGCTGATCCGGGCCAACGGGGAGCCCACCTACTTCGCCGCCGACGCCGCCTACTACCTCAGCAAGAAGGACCGCGGCTTCGACGAGAAGATCTACCTCCTCGGCGCCGACCACCACGGCTACATCAACCGGCTCAAGGCCATCGCGGCCGCGGCCGGCGACGACCCCGAGCACAACATCGAGGTCCGCATCGGGCAGCTGGTCAACCTCGGGGGAGCCAAGCTCTCGAAGCGCGCCGGCAACATCGTCGAGCTCGCCGACGTCATCCGGTGGATCGGCAGCGACGCCATCCGCTACAGCCTCGCCCGCTACCCGGCGGACAGCCCGCTGAGCCTCGAGGGCGAGGAGCTGCGCAAGCAGACCAACGACAACCCCGTGTTCTACGTCCAGTACGCCCACGCCCGCACCGCCAACGTGGCCCGGCTCGCGGCCGAGGACGGGGTGCGCGCCGAGGACGGCTTCGACCCCTCGCTGCTGGCCGACGCCACCGAGGCGACCCTGCTGGCCACCCTCGGCGACTTCCCGCGGGTCGTGGCCCATGCGGCGCAGCTGCGCGAGCCGCACCGGGTGGCCCGCTACCTCGAGGACCTCGCCGGCCGCTACCACAAGTGGTACGACACCTGCCGCGTCCGGCCGATGAACGCCGAGGAGGAGGTCACCGACCTCCACCGCACGCGGCTGCGGCTCAACGACGCCACCCGCCAGGTGCTCGCCAACGGACTCGACCTGCTCGGCGTGAGTGCGCCCGAGCGCATGTGAGGAGCTGAGCGATGCGTTCGCACGAGGCTGGTGCCCTCCACGCCGAGGGGTACGGAGGTCCGCCGCTCTACCTGCCGTTCCCCGACGACGTCATGGCGCTCCTGCCGCAGCTCTGGCCGGAGACGGTGCGCCGCGACGAGGAGGGCCGCCTCACGGTGGCCGGCCTCGACGTGGTGAGCATCGCGCGCGAGTTCGGCACGGCGGCCTACGTCGTCGACGAGCAGGACTTCCGGGCGCGGGCACGGGCGTTCCGTGACGGCTTCGGTGAGGCGTTCGGCTCCGTCGGCGGGGGAGCGGACGTCTACTACGCCGGCAAGGCGTTCCTCTGCACGGCCGTGGCGACGTGGGTCGCGGAGGAGGGGCTCTCGCTCGACGTGTGCAGCGGCGGAGAGCTGGCGGTGGCGCGTCGGGCAGGCTTCCCGCCCGAGCGGATCGGCTTCCACGGCAACAACAAGTCGATGGACGAGATTCGGGACGCCCTCGAGTACGGCGTCGGCCGGATCGTCCTGGACTCGTTCGTCGAGATCGAGCGGGTCTCCGCCGTGGCGGCCGAGCTCGGCGTCACCGCGCCGGTGATGATCCGCGTCACCGTCGGCGTGGAGGCGCACACGCACGAGTTCATCGCCACCGGGCACGAGGACCAGAAGTTCGGCTTCAGCCTGTCCAGCGGGCAGGCGTTCGAGGCGGCCCGCCTGGTGCTCGACCACGAGCACCTGGACCTGCGCGGCCTCCACTCGCACATCGGCAGCCAGATCTTCGACACCGGCGGCTTCGAGCTGAGTGCGCGACGGCTCGTCGGGCTGCACGCGAGGGTCGCCGACGATCTCGGGCACCACTGCCCCGAGATCGACCTGGGAGGCGGGTTCGGCATGGCGTACACGTCACAGCACACGCCACTCCCTCCGGCGCTGCTCGGGAAGCAGATGGCCGACATCGTCGCGCGCGAGCTCAAGGCGGTCGGCGACGGGAACCTGTCGCGCGTCCCTCGCGTGTCGGTCGAGCCGGGCCGGGCGATCGTCGGTCCGTCGACCTTCACCCTCTACGAGGTCGGCACGGTCAAGCAGGTCGAGCTCGACGAGCAGCACTCCCGCGCCTACGTCTCCGTCGACGGTGGGATGAGCGACAACGTGCGCCCGGCGCTCTACGAGGCCGACTACTCCTGCACGCTCGCGAACCGGAGCTCGGCTGCGCGCCCGATGCTCGCCCGGGTCGTCGGCCGTCACTGCGAGAGCGGCGACATCGTCGTCCAGGACGAATGGCTGCCTGCCGACACCCGACCCGGCGACCTCATCGCCGTGCCCGGCACCGGCGCCTACTGCCGAGCGCTGTCCAGCCAGTACAACCACACACCGCGGCCGCCGGTGCTCGCGGTCCGAGACGGCTCGGCACGGGTCCTCGTGCGCCGTGAGACCATCGACGACCTGCTCGCCCTCGACGTCGGGAGCAGCTGATGACCCAGCGCCGTGCCGTCGAACCCGTGACGCCCGAGGAGAGCACCCAGATGGCCGTCCCCGACCCTTCGCCGGCGCCCACCCTCAAGGTGGCCCTGCTCGGCTGCGGCGTCGTCGGCTCCTCCGTCGCGACGATGCTCGTGACGAACGGGGACGACCTGGCCGCGCGCGTCGGCGCCCGCCTCGAGCTCATCGGCATCGCCGTGCGCCGCCCCGAGCGGGTGCGGCCCGACGTGCCGGTCGACCCGTCGCTCTTCACCGCCGACGCCGACACGCTGGTGCGCAGCGCCGACGTCGTCATCGAGGTCATCGGGGGCGTCGACCCCGCACGTGAGCTCATCCTCACGGCCCTCGAGCACGGCGCCTCGGTCGTCACCGCCAACAAGGCGCTGCTCGCCGAGGACGGGCCCACCCTGTATGCCGCGGCGGCCGACGCGGGCGTCGACCTCTACTACGAGGCCGCGGTCGCCGGGGCCATCCCGATCGTGCGCCCGATGCGCGAGTCGCTCGTCGGCGACGACGTCCAGCGCGTCCTCGGCATCGTCAACGGCACGACCAACTTCGTCCTCGACAAGATGGACAGCTCCGGTGCCGGGTTCGCCGAGACCGTCGAGCAGGCGCAGGCGCTGGGCTACGCCGAGGCCGACCCCACCGCCGACGTCGAGGGCTTCGACGCCGCGGCGAAGGCCGCCATCCTCGCGTCGCTGGCGTTCCACACCCGCGTCTCGAGCGCCCAGGTGCACCGCGAGGGCATCACCGAGGTCACCGCCGCCGACGTGCAGGCCGCCAAGGACATGGACTCCGTCGTCAAGCTGCTCGCGATCTGCGAGCTGCTGCGCGACGAGTCGGGGACGCCGAGCGGAGTCAGCGTCCGGGTCCACCCGGCGATGATCCGTCGCTCGCACCCGTTGGCCTCGGTGCGCGACGCCTACAACGCCGTCTTCGTCGAGGCCAGCGCGGCCGGCGAGCTCATGTTCTACGGCAAGGGCGCCGGCGGCGACCCGACGTCGTCGGCCGTCCTCGGCGACGTCGTCGCCGTCGCGCGCCACCGGCTCGCGGGAGGCCACGGACCGACCGAGTCCGCCTATGCCGACCTCCCTGTGGTGCCCATGGGCGACGCCGTGACGAGGTACCACATCAGCCTCGCCGTGGCCGACCGCCCGGGCGTGCTCGCCGCGGTCGCCTCGGTGTTCGCCGAGCACGACGTCTCCATCGAGACCGTGCGCCAACGCGTCCTCGGCGAGGGCGACAGCTCGCGCGCCGAGCTCGTCGTCGTCACGCACCGCGCTCCCGACTCGGCGCTCTCCGCGACGGTCGCCGCGCTCACCGGGTTGGACACGGTCGACGAGGTCGTCTCGTGGATGCGCGTGGAAGGAGCCTGACGTGGCACACCAGTGGCGCGGAGTCATCCGTGAGTATGCCGACCGCCTGCCGATGCTGGCCGGCTCACCGGTCGTGACCCTGCACGAGGGTGGGACGCCGCTCATCCCGGCCGAGCACCTCTCGGAGCTCGTCGGGGCCAACGTGCTCGTCAAGTACGAAGGCCTCAACCCCACCGGCTCGTTCAAGGACCGCGGGATGACGACGGCCATCTCGCACGCCAAGGGCCGCGGTGCCCAGGCGGTCATCTGCGCGAGCACCGGCAACACGAGCGCGTCCGCCGCGGCCTATGCCACCAAGGCCGGCATGACCTGCGCGGTGCTCGTGCCCGAGGGCAAGATCGCGATGGGCAAGCTCAGCCAGGCGATCGCGCACGGGGCGACGCTGATCCAGGTCGACGGCAACTTCGACGTCTGCCTCACCGTCGCGCGCAAGCTCGCGGAGGTGCACCCCGTCGAGCTGGTCAACTCCGTCAACCCGGCTCGCATCGAGGGCCAGAAGACCGCGGCGTTCGAGATCGTCGACGCCCTTGGTGACGCCCCCGACATCCACGTGCTGCCGGTGGGCAACGCCGGCAACATCACCGCCTACTGGCGCGGCTACCGGGAGTACGCGACCGACGCCGAGGGCCTGCCCGCCGTCGCGACCCGCACCCCGCAGATGTGGGGGTTCCAGGCCGCCGGGGCCGCGCCGATCGTGCTGGGCCACCCGGTGGACGACCCCGAGACGATCGCCACCGCCATCCGCATCGGCAACCCGGCCTCCTGGCGCCAGGCCGAGGAGGCGCGCGACCAGTCCGGTGGGCGCATCGAGTCGGTCACCGACGCGCAGATCCTCGCGGCCCACCGCCTGCTCTCGTCCACCGAGGGGATCTTCGTCGAGCCCGGGTCCGCCGCGAGCATCGCCGGCCTCCTGCAGGCCGGCGAGCGGGGTGAGGTGCCGGCCGACGCGACGATCGTCTGCACGGTCACCGGCCACGGTCTCAAGGACCCGCAGTGGGCCCTGCGCACCGCCGACGGCTCCGAGGTCGAGCCGGTCAAGGTCGCCGCGGAGGCGCAGGCCGTCGCCGAGGTCCTCGGCTTCGCGGACTGACGTGGGGGAGTGGCAGCCGGGCGCCGGTGTGACCGTCCGCGTGCCGGCGAGCAGCGCCAACCTGGGTCCGGGTTTTGACTCCGTGGGGGTGGCGCTCGGGCTGTGGGACCGTTGCCGCGCAACCATTCTCGCCACCAACGGCCTCGAGATCGACGTCACCGGTGAGGGTGCCGGGTCGGTCCCCACCGACGCCACGCACCTCGTCCACCGCAGCCTCGTCCACGCCTTCGAGGAGCTCGGTGAGACGCCCCCACCGGGCCTCCGGCTCGAGTGCGCCAACGAGGTCCCGCACGGTCGCGGGCTCGGCTCGTCCGCGACGGCCATCGTCACCGGCGTCGCCCTCGCGCACGCGCTCCTCGCGCTGCGGGACGGTCGTGCCGTGGACGACGTCGACCTCACCCCGGTCAACGACCTCGCCGCGCGCCTGGAGGGCCACCCGGACAACTCCTCGGCGAGCGTCTTCGGCGGCGTGACGCTCTCGTGGTCGGACGATCCCGAGCAGGGCACCACGACGCTGCGGCTCGTCCCGCACCCCGACGTCGTGCCCGTCGTCTTCACTCCCGAGGTGCAGCTCTCGACCGCGACGGCGCGGGCCGTGCTGCCGGCCCAGGTGCGGCTGGCCGACGCCGCAGCCAACTCGGCGCGAGCAGCCCTGCTCGTGCACGCCCTCACCCACGAGCCGCGACACCTCCTCGACGGCACCCGCGAGTGGCTGCACCAGGAACCCCGTCGCGCCTCGTACGCCGCCTCCATGGCGCTCGTGGACGACCTGCGCGCCGCGCGACATGCCGCCGTCATCTCCGGGGCGGGACCCTCGGTCCTCGTGCTCGCGACACGCGACACCGCGGCCGAGGTGGGCTCCATGGGAGGCGCGTCATGGCGGGTGCGACAGCCCGGCATACCGAGTCGTGGCGTCGAGACCGCGGTGCTGGACGTGCGGTCCCCCACGGCGTGGTGACGTCGTGGAACACCACCCGGAGGCGGTGTGACGCGCGGCGCCGCCTCACCGTGCGTGTCGAACGCCGGGTGTTACTCTGATGCTGCGGTCGAAGTTGATGCCGGATGAGCTTTCTGTCCTCCGATGCCTACCGCGACACGCATCCACCACATTGGGCCGGTCGACCGGTGCAGCCATTCGCTGACGTCGACTCCCCGTGGACTCATCCGTCAGGTCCCTGACACCCATATTCGGCCCTGCCCAGCGGGCTCGGGCCACTGACGAGGGGAAGGATCCTTCGTGACAGACACCACCACCCTTGAGGCATCCGCGGCGTCCGGGCAGAGCCCACGTCGGTCGGGCTCGCTGACGGCCATGCGCCTCGCCGAGCTGCAGGGGCTCGCCTCGAGCATGGGCATCTCCGGCACCGCCAAGATGCGCAAGGGCGACCTCGTCGCCGCGATCAAGTCGCGCCAGAACGGTGACAGCGGCCCCGTCGCCACCGAGCCCGAGACGGCACCGACGCAGCGTCCGCGCCAGCGCCGGGCCGCGTCGTCCGGCCAGGGCGCGCCGCAGGTGGCCGAGGCCGCGGCCCCGGCCCCGGCCCCGACCGCGACCGAGACCGCGCCGCGCGATGAGCGCGCCGACCGTGGTCCGTCGACGAGCCAGGCTCGCGCCGAGGACCGCGAGCCGCGCGGTCAGCGGGAGTCCACCCGTGAACCGCGCGAGCAGCGCGAGCAGCCTGATGCCGACCGCCAGCCGCGGGAGCGCACCTCGAGCCGCGACGAGCGTTCCGACGAGCGCGACACCCGGGGCGACCGTGGCGAGCGCAACGGCACCCGCCGCGAGCGCGGTGCCGACACCGCGACCGAGCGCGAGGACCGCTCCACCGACCGTCGTGACCGCGACTCCGACGGGGGCGAGCGCTCCTCCGACCGCGGTGACCGCAGCTCCGACCGGGGCGAGCGCTACGCCGACCGCGGAAACCAGGGCAACCAGGGCGGCCAGCCTCAGGGCCACCAGAACGGCCCCGACGACGACGACGAGGGTGGCCGCAGCGGTCGCCGCCGCCGCAACCGCAACCGCAACCGCGACAAGCGCCGCGGCGGTCAGGACGAGCGCCAGGGCGACACCGAGAACGATCAGCAGCTCGCCGAGGACGACGTGCTCGTCCCCGTGGCCGGCATCCTCGACATCCTCGACAACTACGCATTCATCCGGACGTCCGGCTACCTGCCGGGCACCAACGACGTCTACGTGCCGCTCGGCATCGTCAAGCGCTACAACCTGCGCAAGGGTGACGCCGTCGTCGGCGCGACCAAGGCGCCGCGCGAGGGCGAGGAGCCGCAGCAGCAGACCGTCGGGACGCGCAACACGCGTGCCAAGTACACGCCGCTGGCGCACCTCGACACCATCAACGGGCTCAGCCCCGACGAGTCGCGCAAGCGCGCGGAGTTCGGCAAGCTCACCCCGCTCTACCCGCAGGACCGCCTGCGCCTCGAGACCGAGCCGCACATCCTCACGACCCGGATCATCGACCTCGTCGCGCCGATCGGCAAGGGCCAGCGAGGGCTCATCGTCGCCCCGGCCAAGGCCGGCAAGACGATGGTCATGCAGGCCCTGGCCAACGCGATCACGACGAACAACCCCGAGGTCCACCTCATGGTCGTGCTCGTCGACGAGCGCCCGGAGGAGGTCACCGACATGCAGCGCGCGGTCAAGGGTGAGGTCATCGCCTCGACCTTCGACCGTCCGGCCGAGGACCACACCACGGTCGCCGAGCTGTCGATCGAGCGGGCCAAGCGCCTCGTCGAGATGGGTCACGACGTCGTCGTCCTGCTCGACTCGATCACCAAGCTCGGTCGCGCCTACAACCTCTCCGCACCGGCGAGTGGCCGCATCCTCTCGGGCGGCGTGGACTCGGCGGCGCTCTATCCGCCGAAGAAGTTCTTCGGCGCCGCGCGCAACATCGAGGACGGCGGCTCCCTGACGATCCTCGCGACGGCCCTGGTCGAGACCGGGTCGCGCATGGACGAGGTGATCTTCGAGGAGTTCAAGGGCACCGGCAACATGGAGCTCAAGCTCGACCGTGGTCTGTCCAACCGCCGCATCTTCCCGGCCGTCGACATCAACGGCTCCGGCACCCGCCGCGAGGAGATCCTCCTCGCCCCGGAGGAGCTGAAGATCATGTGGAAGCTGCGTCGGGTCCTCTCCGGCCTCGACAGCCAGCAGGCCATCGAGCTGCTGCTCGACCGGCTCCGCAAGAGCAGGACCAACTACGAGTTCCTCAAGCAGGTCCAGCAGACCAGCTCGAACCGGCTCGAGGACGAGGACGACGACTGAGCCGTCGTCGCCAGCACCGACCACGAGGCGGTCTCCCGGTCCGGGAGACCGCCTCGCGGCATACCCGCATGTCCGCCGTTCGCGCCACGTCAGGGCCGCGCTGCGGGAATGAACGGGGGCGTCCTCGCCGTTTAGGCCATCGTGTGCCTGCTCTGGCACACTTGACCGCTGGACCGGTTCACGGCACAACGCGTTTCCTGAGCATCACCCTCACGAGTGGATGCAGGCGGGGCGCTACCGGGTCTGCATCACCCTGATGGACCCGCCGACCCGGAGACACCCAGATTCCTCGAGGAGACACATCGTGAAGAAGGACATCCACCCGAACTACGCCGAGACCACGGTCACCTGCACCTGTGGCGCGACGTTCACCACCCGCAGCACGGCCGAGTCCGGCCAGATCCACGCCGAGGTGTGCAGCCAGTGCCACCCGTTCTACACCGGCAAGCAGAAGATCCTCGACACCGGTGGCCGCGTGGCCCGCTTCCAGGCGCGCTACGGCAAGAAGGCCGACGCGTAGCACCCTCGATGCGCCGACCCGTCGATCCCGCAGGGGATCCGGGTCGGCGCATTCGTGTCTCCCGACATTGACACCTCACGCATCCGCCGACCGCACCGTCCCGAGAGGACCCCCTGATGTTCGAGTCCGCCGCGGCCCTCGCCCGGGAGCACGCCGAGCTCGAACGCGCGATGGGCGACCCCGCGGTCGCCTCCGACCCGGACCAGCTGCGCGAGCTCAACAAGAGGTATGCCGCGCTGGGACCGACGGTCACGGCATACGCGCAGTGGCAGACGGCCACCGACGACCTCGAGGCGGCGCGCGAGCTGGGGGCCGAGGACGCCGGCTTCGCGGCCGAGGTGCCGGGGCTCGAGGCGGCGGCGGACGAGGCGGCCGACCGCCTGCGACGGCTGCTCGTGCCGCGCGACCCCGACGACGACCGTGACGTCATCGTCGAGGTGAAGGCGGGGGAGGGCGGCGAGGAGTCGGCCCTCTTCGCCGGTGACCTGCTCCACATGTACCTCCGCTACGCCGAGCAGCGCGGCTGGCGCACCGAGGTCCTCGACGCGACCGAGACCGACCTCGGCGGCTACAAGGACGTCCAGGTGGGCGTCAAGGCCAAGGGCACCCCCCAGCCGGGCGAGGGTCCGTGGGCGCGCCTCAAGTACGAGGGCGGCGTCCACCGCGTCCAACGGGTACCCGTCACCGAGACCCAGGGCCGGATCCACACGAGCGCCGCGGGCGTCTGGGTCATGCCGGAGGTGGAGGACGTCGAGGTCGAGATCCACGCCAACGACCTGCGCATCGACGTCTTCCGCTCCTCCGGCCCCGGCGGCCAGAGCGTCAACACGACCGACTCCGCGGTGCGGATCACGCACCTCCCGACCGGCACCGTCGTCTCCTGCCAGAACGAGAAGTCCCAGCTGCAGAACCGCGAGGCCGCCATGCGCGTGCTGCGCGCCCGGCTGCACCAGATCGCCACCGACGCGGCGGCCGAGGCGGCGGCAGGGGTCCGCGCCAGCCAGGTGCGCACCGTCGACCGCAGCGAGCGGATCCGCACCTACAACTTCCCCGAGAACCGGGTCAGCGACCACCGCACCGGGTTCAAGGCCTACAACCTCGAGGCCGTCCTCGGCGGTGAGCTCGACGCGGTCGTCGAGTCGGCGATGGCGGCCGACGAGGCCGCGAAGCTCGCCGCCCTCGGCGAGGGCCCCGCGTGAGCGACCTGCGCGGCGCCGTCCGCGACGCGACCCGTCAGCTGGCCGACGCGGGGGTCGCCTCGCCCGAGCACGACGCCGTCGCGCTGGCCGCGCACGCCCTGCGCGTCGAGCCCGGTGAGGTCCGGCGGCTCATGGTCCTCGGTGCTCCCGTCCCGGAGGCGTATGCCGGCCTCGTCGCCGAGCGCGCAGCGCGCGTCCCGCTCCAGCACCTCACCGGCCGGGCCTGGTTCCGGGGGCTCGAGCTCGAGGTGGGTCCCGGCGTCTTCGTGCCGCGGCCTGAGACCGAGGTCGTGGCCGGCTGGGCCATCGACGCGGTGCGCGGGTGCCTCGACGCCGGCGTCGACAGGCCCGTCGTCGTCGACCTCTGCAGCGGTTCGGGCGCGATCGCGTTCGCGGTCAAGGCCGAGGTGCCGCAGGCCCGAGTCCACGCGGTCGAGCTGAGCGACCTCGCGGTGGCGTGGGCGACCCGCAACCGCGACCGGCTGGCCCTCGACGTCGAGGTCGTCCTCGGCGACGCGCTGACCGCCCTGGGCGAGCTCTCGGAGGTCGACGTCGTGGTCTCGAACCCGCCCTACATCCCGACCACCGCCGAGCCGGTCGACCCGGAGGTGCGCGACCACGACCCGCACGTCGCGCTGTACGGCGGCAGCGAGGACGGTCTCGCGATCCCTCGCCTCGTCGCCGCCCGGGCCTCGGGCCTGCTGCGCCCCGGTGGGGTCCTCGTCATGGAGCACGCCGACAGCCAGGGCGAGTCGCTCCCGTCTGCCCTGCGGGCCACGGGGTCGTGGGCGAGCATCGAGGACCGCAGGGACCTCGCCGGCCGCCCCCGGGCCACCGTGGCCGTCCGCGCCTGAGCCGCGTCCTCGCGACACGCACTGCGGCCCCCACCCGGGACGGGTCGGGGGCCGCAGGGTTGTCGGGCGTCAGAGGATGTAGATGAGCAGGGCGATGATCAGAAGAACACCGACGATTGTCCAGATGAGTCCGGAACCACGCATTGCCATGCACCTCCGTTCGGGAAGACAGGGACGAACACGTCGACCCTATTGACCGGGAGCAGGGAAATGCGGGAAGCCGGCGTGGCGATTTCCGGGGAAGTGCGCAGGTCACGCGACCGACCGCTCCCCGCGGGCGGCCGCCCACCGGCACGGTCCTAGGCTGAGCCCCATGAGTCCGGTCTTCGACTGCACGACCCCCGAGGGGCGCCGCGACGGCATCACCAAGGCCACCGCCGGTGTGCGGCAGGGCGATCTCGTGGTCCTGCCCACGGACACCCTCTACGGCATCGGCGCCGACGCGTTCACGCCCGACGCGGTCCAGCGGCTCCTCGACGCCAAGGGCCGGGGCCGTGAGATGCCGCCGCCGGTGCTCGTGGCCGACGTGCGCACGATCGACGGCCTCGCCACCGACGTCCCGGCGTACGCCCGGGCCCTCATCCAGAAGTGGTGGCCCGGCCCGCTGACCCTCGTCCTCAAGGCGCAGCCCTCCCTCATGTGGGACCTCGGTGACACCGGAGGAACCGTCGCGGTGCGCATGCCCGACCACGAGGTCGCCCTCGAGCTGCTTCGCGAGGTCGGTCCGATGGCGGTGAGCAGCGCCAACCGCACCGGGCACCCGGCGTCGCGCACCGTCGTCGACGCTGCCACCCAGCTGGGTCCGTCCGTGCAGTTCTACCTCGACGGCGGCCCCGTGACCGGCGGACTGCCCTCGACCATCGTCGACTGCACCCACGACGCACCGGTCATCCTGCGCCACGGTGCCATCGACGGCGAGGAGATCCTGGCCGTCGCGGCGGAGCACCTACAGTTGCCGACAGACCCGACCTCAGAGCCGACAGGACCGCCGGAGCCGACGGACACCACGGATTCCACAGCAGCACCGACCCCAGACCTCTCGGAGGAGAGCAACCATGAGTGACACCTTCTACGGTTCGGACTTCGCCGCGCTGGAGTCCTTCGACCCAGAGATCGCCGGGGTCCTCGTCTCCGAGCTCGACCGGCTGCGCGGTGGCCTGCAGCTCATCGCCAGCGAGAACATGTCCTCACCGGCCGTGCTCACCTCGCTGGGGTCGACCCTGTCCAACAAGTACGCCGAGGGCTACCCCGGCCGTCGCTACTACGGCGGGTGCTCCGAGGTGGACAAGGCCGAGTCGCTGGCGATCGAGCGGGCCAAGTCCCTCTTCGGCGCCGAGCACGCGAACGTCCAGCCGCACTCGGGCGCGAGCGCCAACCAAGCCGTCTACGGTGCCTTCCTCAAGCCCGGCGAGACGATCCTCGCGATGAGCCTCCCGCACGGCGGGCACCTGACGCACGGCACCAAGGTCTCGTTCTCGGGCAAGTGGTTCAACGCTGTTCACTACGGCGTCGACAAGGAGACCGAGGACATCGACTACGCCGAGGTCGAGCGGCTGGCCAAGGAGCACCGTCCCAAGGTCATCCTCGCGGGTGGCTCCGCGATCCCGCGCCTCATCGACTTCGAGTTCTTCCGCCGGGTCGCCGACGAGGTCGGCGCGATCTTCTGGGTCGACGCCGCGCACTTCATCGGCCTCGTCGCCGGCAAGGCGATCCCGAGTCCGGTGCCGCACGCCGACGTCGTCAGCTTCACGACGCACAAGGTGCTGCGCGGACCGCGCAGCGGTGCCATCGTGTGCACCGAGGAGCACCGCGCCGCGATCGACAAGGCCGTCTTCCCGATGATGCAGGGAGGCCCGCAGATGCACACCATCGCGGCCAAGGCGACGAACTTCAAGGAATGCGCGACGCCCGAGTACGCGGCGTATGCCGCCCAGGTCGTCGCCAACGCCCGGGTCCTCGCGCAGACCCTCGGGGAGAGGGGCATCCGCCCGACCACCGGCGGCACCGACACCCACCTGTCGCTGCACGACCTCCAGCCCGTCGACGTCACCGGCGCCGACGCCGAGGCCCGCTGCGACGCCGCAGGCATCACGCTCAACAAGAACGCCATCCCGTTCGACCCTCAGAAGCCGAGCGTCGCGAGCGGCATCCGGGTCGGCACGCCGTGCGTCACGACGCAGGGGATGGGCGAGGACGAGATGCGCACCATCGGGGAGCTCATCGCGCGCGCCGTGGTGGAGGGTGACGCCGACCCCGACCACGAGGTCTCGAAGGAGGTGCGCGCGCAGGTCACCGACCTCGTGACGCGCTTCCCGGCATACGCCCGCTGACCCCAGCCCGGAGGGCGTCAGGAGGGGTGCTGCCGGCGGTCGTCGGCTGCCTGCTCCGCGGCCTCGAGCTCGAGCGCTGCGGCCTCCTCGGCCGACGGCCGCAGCCGCGGCGTCGTGCCCGAGGCCGACACGACCGTCCAGACGCTGCGCGCGAGGACCTCGAGGTCGAGCAGCGGCGACATGTGCTTGAGGTAGTAGAAGTCGTAGGAGAGCTTCTCGATCGTCTCCTCCTCCGACGCGGCGTAGCCGTGCCGCACCTGGGCCCAGCCGGTGATCCCCGGGCGGACGAGGTGGCGCTGGTCGTAGAAGGGGATCGCCTCGCGGTACTTCTCGACGAAGGTCACCTGCTCGGGGCGCGGTCCGATGAGGGAGAGCTCGCCGCGCAGGACGTTGAAGAACTGCGGCAGCTCGTCGAGCCGCACACTGCGCAGGAACCGCCCCAGCCGGGTGATGCGGGGGTCGTCACCCGAGGCCTGGCGGGCGCCCTCGGCCTCGGCGTCGGCACGCATCGTGCGGAACTTGAAGAGCTCGACGAGCTCACCCCGGCGGCCCACCCGGACCTGGCGGAAGATCACCGGGCTCCCGTCGGCGAGGCGGACGACGATGGCGGTGACGGCGACGACCGGCATCCAGAGGGGGATGGTGAGGACGACGAGCACGAGGTCGACGGCGTACTTCAGGGGCAGGAACGGCAGCTTGCGCAGCAGCGAGGTCTCGACCTCCCAGCCCTCGGAGAGGTGCCCGAGGGGCATCCGGCCGGTGTGCTGCTCGTAGACGTCGTTGAGCGTACGCACCTCCCGCCCGGCGACCGAGGTGGCGGAGACGTAGCGGGTGACCTCGCGAGACCATGCCGCGCTGAGGTCGACGACGAGGACGGTGTCCGGGGGAGGGGGTGACAGGGGGCCGGTCGCGTCGGGGTCGATGACCCCCACGACGGTGATGTGCGGGGTCGCGTCAAGCGAGCGCACGATGCCGTCGGAGTGCGAGACGACGAGGATCTGCTCCGTCCACGGGCGCAGCCGCAGCACCGCGCGCAGCAGCAGCACGAGGACGAGCCAGATCCCGAGCGTCGTGAAGAGGTGCGGCCGCGAGTAGTACGGCCGTACGAGCACGATCACCGCCGTGATCGCGAAGAACGCGAAGAGGGCGGCGAGCACCGCGCGGCTGTAGGTCGGGCGGGGAGGGCCCTGCGGCATGACGGCGACCATGAGGGCGCTCCCGAGGAGGGAGCTGACCAGTGAGATGACGAGGATCTGCACGAGGCCCCGCGCCTGGGTCTGCACGACCACGGCGTCGCTGAACGGGTGGCCGCCGAACTGCCTGACGGACGCCGCGACGAAGGCGACGAAGAGGAGTGCGGCGTCGGCGCAGGCCAGGCCGACCAGGAGCCGCTGTCTCATGCCGGGAAGTGTATTGGCACGTGCCCGCGTCCCCGGGACGCCCTCGGGGCTCGGCAGGTTGGCCGCGCGGGGGCGCTTGTGATAGTTTTCACAAGCCCGGACCGCCCCTCGACGAGAGCGACGCCAGTGACCTCGCCCCCCGCGCCACGGACCCCGGTCCGGATGATGCTGCGGGGTGCTCTCCTGCCCGGGATGATCGCCCTCCCCGTCCTCGCCGGGGCCTTCTGGGCGTATGCCGGTGAGCAGGCCGCGCTGTCCGCGCTCGCCGGCGCCCTGACCGTCTTCGTCATCCTCGTCGTCGGCCTCCTCGGCATCACTGCCGTCGTCCTCGGACCGGCGGCGACGTCGATGGCCGGCGCCGGCGTCGTCTACCTCGGCCAGCTCATCCTCATCGTCACCGTCATCCTCGCGCTGCGCGGGGTCGACTGGCTGGACGGCCGCGCCTTCGCGCTCTCGGCCATCTGCCAGACCCTCGTGGTGCAGGTGGGCCAGGTCGTCGGCTACGTGCGCTCGCGCCACGAGATCGCCCCCGGTTCGCTCGACGGGGGGGCGGCGTCATGACCGACGACGACCGCAAGCTGCCCAAGGGCGTCGAGGGCCACGAGCCCTTCGCCACCTGGCACGACGACCCGGAGCTCCCGAGCGCCACCGCCCGGGCCGACGCGCTCGGCGCCACCGTCATCGCCTACCTGCTCACCGGACCCGCGGTCTTCGGCGCGATCGGGTGGGGCCTGGACGCCCTCCTCGGCACGGGGTTCCTCGTCGTCGTGGGCATCCTGGCGGGGATGGCTCTGTCGCTGTACGTCATCTGGCTCCGGTACGGTACGTCGTGACGCCCCTGACCATCGGCTGCAAGCGGCTCCTGACTGAGCCGCGATTGCAGGGTGCCGCCACCACCATGAACGAGGAGACCCACCTGTGATCCTGACTGCGCTTGCTGCAGGGACCACGACCGCCGTCGGTGCCGCCGAGGGTGGCGAGGGGTTCGAGACCCCGACCCCCGACATCTTCTGGCTTCCGCTGATCGGCGAGGGAGACTGGGCCATCACCGAGCAGATGGTCTGGGGCGGCGTCTCCGTCCTCCTGCTGAGCGTCGTCATGGTGGCCCTGTCCAAGAAGGCCGCGATCGTCCCCTCCAAGGGCCAGTTCTACATGGAGGGCTTCTACAACGTCGCGCGCAACGGCATCGCCCGCGACATGATCGGCACCAAGCACTTCCTCAAGTTCGTGCCGCTGCTCTTCAGCCTCTTCTCGCTCATCCTGCTCAACAACTGGTTCGGCATCCTGCCGCCGGTGATGAACCCGACGTTCGGTCGCATCGGCTTCCCGATCGCGCTGACCCTCGTCGTCTACGTCGTGTACCACTGGATCGGCATCAAGAAGATGGGCCTCGGCGGCTACTTCAAGCACCTCGTCCCGCCGGGCCTGCCGGGCTGGATCAAGCCCGCGATCTTCGTGCTGGAGTTCATCACCTACTTCATCACCCGCCCGCTGACGCTGGCGCTGCGACTCTTCGGCAACATGTTCGCCGGGCACATGCTCATCGTGCTCTTCGTCAGCGCCGGCGCGTTCTTCCTCACCCAGGGGATCGCCTTCAAGCTGCTGTCCCTCCCGACGTTCGTCATGGCCGCCGCGATGTTCGTCTTCGAGGCGCTCGTGCAGTTCCTCCAGGCGTACGTCTTCACCCTGCTCGCCGCCAGCTACATCGCCGGCGCGCTCGCCGACGACCACTGAGTCGTCACCTCCCCAGCTGCTCGACCCACAACTGCATAGCTCGACCCCATCTCTTCCCCGCGGCAGACGGCTTCGGGGGACCACAGAAACACGAAAGAGGAATCATCGTGGAAGGCAACCTCTCGCTCGTCGGTTACGGCCTTGCGACCATCGGCCCGGCCATCGCCGTCGGCCTGATCTTCGCTGCCTACATCAACGGCGTCGCCCGTCAGCCCGAGGCGCGCAACCTCCTGCAGCCGATCGCCATCCTTGGCTTCGCGCTCGCCGAGGCGCTCGCGATCTTCGGCCTGGTGCTCTTCTTCATCTGACGCCAGCGGCCCACCGGGCCACGGCCCATCCCCGAACTGGTTCGAAGCACTAGGAGTATCCGTGCAGTTCACCGCCACACCGTCGACGGTCGTCTCTCTGGCGACTGCCGAGGGCGCCAAGATGCCCCTCATCCCGCACATCCCCGAGCTGATCTTCGGCCTCGTGATGATCGGGATCCTCTACTGGGTGGTGTCGACCAAGGTCGTCCCCAACCTGGAGAAGGCGTACGAGGAGCGTCGTGCCGCCATCGAGGGCGGCATGGAGCAGGCCGAGGAGGCCCAGGCCCAGGCCCAGGCCGCCCTGCAGCAGTACGAAGCACAGCTGCACGAGGCCCGCACCGAGGCCAACGCCATCCGTGAGGAGGCGCGTGCCGAGGGCGCCTCGATCGTCACCGAGATGCGCGAGAGGGCGCAGGCGGAGGCGGGCCGGATCACCGAGTCGGCCAAGCGGCAGATCGAGGCCGAGCGCCAGCAGGCCTCCGTCCAGCTCCGCTCCGAGGTCGGCGCCCTGTCCACCACGCTGGCCAGCCGCATCGTCGGAGAGTCGCTCGAGGACGAGGTCCGCCAGAAGGGCATGATCGACCGTTTCCTCGCCGAGCTCGAGAGCGGCGCGGTCCGCCCCGAGAAGGTCGGTGCAGGCGCGCCGGTCACGACCGACGGCCCCCGGTCCGAGCCGCCCTCCCAGGGTGTGCTCGACCTCGGCCAGGACGGCACCGCAGGACGGGACGCCTGATGCGTGGCTCGTCGCGGGGTGCGCGGGTGGCGGCCGAGAAGGCCCTCGACTCGGCCCTCGAGGGAGTCGACCGCGCTGCGCTCGCGGAGGAGCTCTTCGCGATCTCCGGCGCGATCGACGGTGACATCGGCCTGCGCCGCGCGTTCGCCGACCCCTCCCGTGAGGGAGACGCCAAGCGGGCCCTGGCTGACCGGCTCTTCGGAGGCAAGGTCAGCGAGGCGGCCGTCACCCTCACCGGTGAGGTCGTCGCGCAGCGCTGGAGCGAGGAGGGCGACCTCAGCGACACCCTGGAGGCGCTCGCCGTCAGTGCCCTGCTCGCCAGCGCCGAGAAGGCCGGTGCCATCGACGACGTCGAGGACCAGCTGTTCAGGTTCGAGCGCATCGTCGCCGGGGACGCGCGCCTGCGCGACACCCTCGGCAGCCGCAACACCGATGTGGAGGGCAAGGCCCGCATCGTGCGCACCCTGCTGGAGGGCAAGGTCGCCGTCGGGACGATCCGGCTCGTGGAGCAGGCCGTGCTCAAGTCACGTGGCCGTCGGCTCGACCGCATCCTCGAGGGCTACCTCAAGCTCGCGGCCGCTCGTCGTGACGAGCTCACCGCACTGGTCACCGTCGCCATCGCCCTGGACGACGACCAGGAGACCCGTCTCAAGGCGGCGCTCGAGAACATCTACGGCAAGCCGGTGAGCCTCCAGACGGTGCTCGACCGGACCGTCGTCGGAGGGATCCGCATCCAGATCGGCGACGAGGTCGTCGACGGGACGGTCGTGCGCAGGCTCGACCGCGTCCGACGCGACCTCGCCGGCTGAGCGCCACACCGCAGCACTGCTCGACACCTGAACAGCACGACCAGAGACATTCCACACTTCGGTCCCACCGGGGCCGGTAACCGAGGAGAAGAGATCACATGACGGAGCTCTCGATCCGTCCGGAGGAGATCCGGGACGCACTGGACACCTACGTCCAGTCCTACGAGCCCGGCGCGGCCTCCCGCGAAGAGGTCGGCCGAGTCAGCGACGCCGGTGACGGCATCGCCCACGTCGAGGGCCTTCCCTCGTGCATGACCAACGAGCTGCTCGAGTTCGAGGACGGCACGCTGGGCCTCGCCCTCAACCTCGACGTCCACCAGATCGGTGTGGTCATCCTCGGTGACTTCTCCAAGATCGAGGAGGGCCAGCAGGTCAAGCGCACCGGGGAGGTCCTCTCGGTCCCCGTCGGTGACGCGTACCTGGGCCGCGTCGTCAACCCCTTGGGCAACCCCATCGACGGCCTCGGCGACATCCAGAGCGACGAGCGCCGCGCGCTCGAGCTCCAGGCGCCCTCGGTCGTGCAGCGCAAGTCGGTGCACGAGCCGCTGCAGACCGGCCTCAAGTCGGTCGACGCCATGACCCCCATCGGTCGCGGCCAGCGCCAGCTCATCATCGGTGACCGCCAGACCGGCAAGACCACGGTCGCGGTCGACACGATCATCAACCAGAAGGAGTTCTGGGAGACCGGCGACCCGTCCAAGCAGGTCCGCTGCATCTACGTCGGGATCGGCCAGAAGGGCTCGACGATCGCGTCGGTCCGCGCCACCCTCGAGGACGCCGGCGCGATGGAGTACACCACCATCGTCGCCGCCCCGGCCTCCGACAGCGCCGGCTTCAAGTACCTCGCCCCCTACACCGGCTCGGCCATCGGTCAGCACTGGATGTACCAGGGCAAGCACGTCCTCATCGTCTTCGACGACCTGTCCAAGCAGGCCGAGGCCTACCGCGCCGTCTCGCTCCTCCTGCGCCGTCCGCCGGGCCGCGAGGCCTACCCCGGTGACGTCTTCTACCTGCACTCCCGCCTGCTCGAGCGCTGCGCGAAGCTCAGCGACGAGCTGGGCGCGGGCTCGATGACCGGCCTGCCGATCATCGAGACGAAGGCGGGTGACGTCTCGGCCTACATCCCGACCAACGTCATCTCCATCACGGACGGCCAGATCTACCTCCAGGCCGACCTCTTCAACTCCAACGTCCGCCCCGCGGTCGACGTGGGTGTCTCGGTCTCCCGCGTCGGTGGCGCGGCCCAGACCAAGGCGATGAAGTCGGTGTCCGGTCGACTCAAGCTCGACCTGGCCCAGTTCCGTGCGCTCGAGGCCTTCGCCATGTTCGCCTCGGACCTCGACCCGGCCTCCAAGGCCCAGCTCGCCAAGGGGGCCCGTCTCGTCGAGCTGCTCAAGCAGCCGCAGTCGGCGCCGTTCCCGGTCGAGGAGCAGGTCGTCTCCGTGTGGGCCGGCACCACCGGTCAGCTCGACGACGTCGCGGTCGCGGACATCCGCCGCTTCGAGGCCGACTTCCTCGGTCACCTCCGTCGCAGCAAGGGCGAGCTCCTCGACGCGATCCGCGAGACGGGCAAGTTCGAGCCGTCCACCGAGGAGGCCCTCAAGGCCGAGATCGACTCCTTCAAGAAGGGCTTCGAGCCCTCCGACAAGGAGAACCTGCCGATCGGCGACGAGACCGAGAGCGGCGCCGACGCGCAGGACTCCGAGCAGGAGCAGATCGTCAAGCAGAAGCGCTGACCCGTGGTCCGGGTGGTCACCTCGGTGACCACCCGGACCGGCAGGCGCGGGCGCCCACGGCGACCCGACGGCATACGAACTTTTCGCAGAGCAGCACAGAAACCACGAAAGGCGGAAACCTATGGGAGCGCAGATCCGGGAGTACCGGCAGCGCATCCGCTCCGTCAGCGCGACGAAGAAGATCACGCGGGCCATGGAGCTCATGGCCGCGGCGCGCGTCGTCAGGGCCCAGCAGGCCGTGCGCGCGTCGAGCCCCTACGCGCGCGCCATCACGCGGGCGGTCTCGGCGGTCGCGACCTTCTCCAACGAGGAGCACGTCCTCACGACCGAGAAGGAGACGGTGACCCGCGCGGCGGTCGTCGTCATCACCTCGGACCGCGGCCTCGCCGGTGCATACAGCTCGGCGGTGCTCAAGGAGTCCGAGCGTCTCATCGCGCGGCTGCGTGACGAGGGCAAGGAGGCCGTCCCCTACCTCCTCGGACGCAAGGCCGTCGGCTACTACTCCTTCCGCGGACGCGAGTTCGCGGCCGAGTGGACCGGTGACTCCGAGAAGCCCGCCTTCGAGCGTGCCCGCGAGATCGGCCAGCGCCTCGTCGACGACTTCCTCAAGGACACCGACTCCGAGGGCGGGGTCGACGAGGTGCACATCGTCTTCTCACGCTTCGTGTCGATGGTGACCCAGGAGCCCGAGGTCATCCGGCTGCTGCCGCTCGAGATCGTCGAGGGCACCGAGGCCCCGAGCGAGGGCGACCTCTTCCCGCTCTACGAGTTCGAGCCCAGCGTCGAGGAGGTCCTCGACGCCCTGCTGCCCAAGTACGTCAACTCGCGGCTGTTCAACGCCATGCTGCAGGCCGCGGCCTCCGAGCTCGCCGCCCGCCAGCGGGCGATGAAGTCCGCGACGGACAACGCGGACGAGCTCGTCAAGAAGTACACCCGGCTGGCCAACCAGGCCCGCCAGGCCGAGATCACCCAAGAGATCAGCGAAATCGTCGGTGGCGCGAGCGCCCTGGCCGAGAGCAAGTGAGAGAGAACCTAATGACTGCCACTGTCACTGACACCGACCACTCGGGCAACGACAAGACCCCCGGCGGCGTGGGCCGCGTCTCGCGCATCATCGGCCCGGTCGTCGACATCGAGTTCCCCGTCGACGCCATGCCGGAGCAGTACAACCTGCTCACGACGAGCGTCGAGCTGGGCGGCGAGAGCAAGAACCTCAACCTCGAGGTCGCCCAGCACATCGGCGACAACATGGTCCGCGCGATCTCGCTGCAGCCGACCGACGGCCTCGTCCGCGGTTCCCAGGTGCAGGACACGGGCGGCCCGATCACCGTGCCGGTCGGCGACGCGACCCTCGGCAAGGTCTTCAACGCCACCGGCGAGGTGCTCAACCTCGAGGAGGGCGAGACGTTCGAGGTCACCGAGCGCTGGGGCATCCACCGCAAGGCGCCCGACTTCGACCAGCTCGAGCCGAAGACCCAGATGTTCGAGACCGGCATCAAGATCATCGACCTCATGACCCCCTACGTGCAGGGTGGCAAGATCGGCCTCTTCGGTGGGGCGGGCGTCGGCAAGACCGTCCTCATCCAGGAGATGATCGCCCGCGTGGCGCGCAACCACGGTGGTGTGTCGGTGTTCGCCGGTGTCGGCGAGCGCACCCGTGAGGGCAACGACCTCATGGTGGAGATGGAGGAGGCCGGCGTCCTCGGACAGACCGCCCTCGTGTTCGGCCAGATGGACGAGCCGCCGGGCACGCGTCTTCGCGTCGCCCTCTCGGCCCTGACCATGGCCGAGTACTTCCGTGACGTCCAGAACCAAGATGTGCTGCTCTTCATCGACAACATCTTCCGGTTCACCCAGGCCGGGTCCGAGGTGTCGACCCTGCTCGGTCGTATGCCGTCCGCCGTCGGCTACCAGCCGACCCTCGCCGACGAGATGGGCACCCTCCAGGAGCGCATCACCTCGACGCGAGGCAACTCGATCACCTCGATGCAGGCGATCTACGTGCCGGCCGACGACTACACCGACCCGGCGCCGGCGACGACGTTCGCCCACCTCGACGCGACGACCGAGCTCTCCCGCGAGATCGCCTCGCTCGGCATCTACCCGGCCGTGGACCCGCTGACCTCGACGTCACGCATCCTCGACCGCCGCTACATCGCCGACGACCACTACGACACCGCGGTGCGCATCCGGCAGATCCTCCAGCGCAACAAGGAGCTGCAGGACATCATCGCGATCCTCGGCATCGACGAGCTGTCCGAGGAGGACAAGATCCTCGTCAACCGGGCCCGTCGCATCCAGCGCTTCCTCGGCCAGAACACCTACGTCGCCAAGCAGTTCACCGGCATCGAGGGCTCGACCGTGCCGCTGGCCGACACGATCGAGGCGTTCACGAAGATCGCCGACGGCGACTTCGACCACTTCCCGGAGCAGGCCTTCTTCATGTGCGGTGGTCTCGACGACGTCGAGCGCCAGGCCGCGGAGATCCAGAAGAACCTCTGACCCGTCCCGTGACGTCAGCAGGGCCGGTGCCGCGCGCGGTGTCGGCCCTGCTGGTGTCAAGGAGCACGGCGCCGGAGCACCCATCCGGCGCCGGTACACTTCAGACCCACCCCACTCCCCGGAGGAACACGTGAGCCAGCTGCAGGTCGAACTCGTCGCCGCGGACCGCAAGGTCTGGGAGGGCGAGGCGAGCCAGGTCAGTGCCCGCTCCATCGAAGGTGAGCTGGGCATCATGCCCGGCCACACCCCCCTGCTCGGTGTGCTGGTCGAGGGCGAGGTCCGCATCCACGGCGAGGGCGGCATCCGGACCGCGACCGTCGACGGCGGGTTCCTCTCTGTCGACCACGACCGGGTGACGATCCTCGCCGAGGCCGTCGACGCCTCGGGCATGGGCAACTGAGCCCAGGGCGGGACGTGCCATGACGCCCCTCGTCACCGCCGAGCTCGTGCTCGCGGTGGTGGTCGGCGTCCTGCTCCTGTCGCTGCTGTTCGTCTGGCTGCGCCGCCGCTGGATCTCCGGTGGCAAACCGCTGATGATCTGCGCGGTGAGCACGGGCCAACGCCGGTGGCGGCTGGGCCTGGCCCGGATCGCCGGTGACAACCTCGACTGGTTCTCGGTCGTCGGTCCGTCCCTGAGCCCGGAGCACTCCTGGATGCGCCACGAGCTCGATCTGGGAGCACCGTCGCCCCTCGCGGAGCCCGTCCCGGGACTGCCGGCCGACGCCGTGAGCGTGCGGGGGATCTCGGCCAACTCCGACTACCAGCTCGCCCTCAGCCCGGCGGCCTACACCGCGCTCCGGGCCTGGCTGGAGAGCTCGCCCCCCGGCTTCAACGTCAACGTCGCCTGACCACGGTCGCCGAGCTCCCGTCGTCCGGAGACGTCAGTCGTCGTCGGTGAGGGGGTCGTCGTCGACGGCGACCGCCCCGGCCTTGGTGGTGGGCGCCTCGGCCCGACCGCCACCCGGCTGCCAGAGGACGTCGCCTCCGGCGTCGAGGTTGGCCACGCGCGCGAGGATGAAGAGCAGGTCGGAGAGCCGGTTGAGGTAGGCCGCGGTGAGGGTGTTGATCCCGCCCTCGCCCTTGGCGGTGCCCACGTCGGTCCCATGGTGCTCGACCGCCGCCCACGTGCTCCGCTCCGCCCGCCGGACGACGGTGGTGGCCTGGTGCAGGTGCGCGGCGGCGACCGTGCCCCCGGGCAGGATGAAGGAGCGCAGCTTCTCGAGCCTGGCGTTCTGGGTGTCGCAGTCGGCCTCCAGCTCGTCCACCCATTCGGCCTGCACGCGCAGCGGTGGGTACTCCGGGTTCTCGAGCAGCGGGGTGCAGAGGTCGGCACCCACGTCGAAGAGGTCGTTCTGGACGCGGGTGAGGATCGCCCTGACGTCGTCGGGGAGGGTACCGGTCGCGAGGACCACGCCGACCACGGCGTTGGCCTCGTTGACGTCGGCGTAGGCCGCCAGCCGCGGGTCGGTCTTCGTCGTGCGGCTGAAGTCCCCGAGCGACGTGGTGCCGTCGTCGCCGGTGCGGGTGTAGATGCGCGTGAGGTTGACCATGGGGCGAGCCTGCCAGATACCTTTGCCGATTCTTTACCCGTGGCTCGTGGCCCACGTGGGCTGCGTCACGTTCAATGGTCGTCACGGGAAGGGGGACGCCATGGGGCATCCTGCACACACGATCGTCACGCTCGACGAGCGCCGTGACCACGTGGGGCACCACGTCTCCCTGCGCGGTCGCCTCGACATCCACTCCGTGCCCGACCTGCGGATGGTCCTGCACCGCATCGTCGACGACGGCAGCGACGACCTCCTCGTCGATCTCGCCGAGTGCGAGATCGGTGACGCGACCGGCTTCGGGGTGATCGTCGAGTGCCTGCGCCGCGCCCGCCGCGGCTCACGGTCCTTCCGGATCGTCGATGCCGACCCCCGCACCCACCGGCTGCTCCGTCGCGCCCGCCTCGGCCACCTCGTCGGTCCCGCCGACCCCGTGGTCTCCGTCGCCGTCAGCTGACCGCGTCCTCGATACTGGCCGGGTGACGACCTCCGGCTCCACCCCCGCACGCGTCCTCGGCCTCGACGCCGCGCGGGGTGTCGCGGTGGTGGCGATGGTCGTCGCCCACGCGCTGCCGTTCATCAGCGACCGCGTGCCGGAGGCGGTCATGTTCCTCCTGCTGCAGGTCAACGACCTGGCCTCGCCGCTCTTCGCCCTCGTCATGGGCGCCGCGGCGGGCCTGGTCTTCCCCGGACCGTCCGCGCTGCGTGGGACCGCCCGCGCGCTCGTCCGCGGGCTCGCGCTCATCCTGCTCGGGGTCGGTCTGGAGCAGCTCGACCACTGGGTCGCCGTCATCCTGCACATCCTCGGGCTGCTCGTCATCGTCGGGACACCGCTGCTCGTCCTGGGCACGCGGTGGCTCCTCGGACTGGCCGCGGTCCTCTTCGTGGCCGGGCCTCCGGTTCTCGAGGCGGTGACGCGCGCGGCGGGAGGAGTCGCCGGTGGTCAGGCACCCACCGCGGCGTGGGCGAGCAACCCGCTGGTCCAGTGGCTCCTGCTCAACACCCACTACCGGGTGCTCACGCTGCTGCCGATCTTCCTCGTCGGTGCGGTGCTGGCCCGCCGCGGCCTGCACGACGAGCAGGCGTCCTGGTGGTGCCTCATGGGTGGCCTGGCCATGGTGTGGGCCGCCTTCGCGCTCGACCTGCTCGGGATGCCGGTCGTCTTCTCCGGCGACCACCCGGACCAGGTGCAGGAGACGGGACTCGCGTTCGCGGCATACGGGCTGGTCATGGCGAGCGACATCGCTCGGCAACGACGCCCGTCCGCGGGCACGCTGCTGCGGCCGCTGGCCGTCATCGGGCAGGTCGCGCTCTCGCTCTACGTCGCGCACGTCGTCCTGCTCGTCCCGGTGATCCCGGTGTTCCCGGCGGGCGGCTGGCTGCCGTTCCTCTTCTTCGTGTGGGTGAGCGTCGCCGGCGCCTGGGCCTGGGGCCGCTTCGTCGGCCGGGGTCCGGTGGAGCGCGTCATCGACGCTCTGTCGCCCTCGCGCCGTCCTCGCGTCGAGGTGGCGGCGTGAGCACTCTCACCGGCTGAGGGCCTGTCTCGCCACCGGACCCGCCGGTAGCGTCCGACGCATGCCCGACGACCGCTTCGCCGCACTGGTGCCCGCCTCCGTCCCCGCTCGACCCGAGCGCGACCGGCCGTGGGTCATGCGCACGTATGCCGGTCACTCCAGCGCCGCTGCGTCGAACGCGCTCTACCGCCGCAACCTCGACAAGGGGCAGACCGGGCTCTCGGTCGCCTTCGACCTGCCGACGCAGACCGGCTACGACCCGGACCACGTGCTCGCCCGCGGGGAGGTCGGCAAGGTCGGGGTGCCGATCTCGCACATCGGCGACATGCGGGCCCTCTTCGAGCAGATCCCGCTGGGCCGGATGAACACCTCGATGACGATCAACGCGACGGCGATGTGGCTGCTCGCGATGTACCAGGTGGCGGCCGAGGAGCAGGCCGACGCGGCCGGGGAGGACCCGGCCACCGTCGTCAGGGCGCTCGGGGGCACGACGCAGAACGACATCATCAAGGAGTACCTGTCCCGCGGGACGTACGTCTTCGGCCCGGCGCCGTCGCTCCGGCTGATCACCGACCTGGTCAGCTACACGGTCGCCGAGATCCCGAAGTGGAACCCGATCAACATCTGCAGCTACCACCTGCAGGAGGCGGGCGCGACGCCCGTGCAGGAGATCGCCTATGCGATGTCGACGGCGATCGCCGTCCTCGACGCGGTCCGCGACGCAGGGCAGGTGCCGCAGGAGCGCTTCGGCGAGGTCGTCGCCCGCATCTCGTTCTTCGTCAACGCGGGCGTGCGGTTCGTCGAGGAGATGTGCAAGATGCGCGCCTTCGTCCAGCTGTGGGACGAGCTCACCCGGGAGCGCTACGGCGTCACCGACGAGAAGCAGCGCCGCTTCCGCTACGGCGTGCAGGTCAACTCGCTCGGGCTCACCGAGGCCCAGCCCGAGAACAACGTGCAGCGCATTGTGCTCGAGATGCTCGCCGTCACGCTCTCCAAGGGGGCACGCGCTCGCGCGGTGCAGCTGCCGGCGTGGAACGAGGCCCTCGGCCTGCCGCGTCCGTGGGACCAGCAGTGGTCGCTGCGCATGCAGCAGGTGCTCGCCTTCGAGTCCGACCTGCTCGAGTACGACGACCTCTTCGAGGGCTCGGCCGTCGTCGAGGCCAAGGTCGCCGAGCTCGTCGCCGGGGCCCGCGCCGAGATCGCGCGCGTCCAGGACCTCGGTGGCGCCGTCGCCGCCGTCGAGAGCGGCTACATGAAGTCGGCCCTGGTCGCCTCGCACGCGCTGCGCCGCCAGCGGATCGAGACCGGTGAGGACGTCATCGTGGGCGTCAACCGCTTCGAGACCACCGAGCCGAACCCGCTCACGGCCGACCTCGACACGGCCATCCAGACCGTCGACCCCGGAGTGGAGGCCGCGGCCGCGGCTGCCGTGCGCGCCTGGCGCGAGGCGAGGGACGCCGAGCCGGTCCGCCGCGACCGGGCGGCGGCTGCGCTCGACCGGCTGCGCTCGGCCGCGCAAACCGACGAGAACCTCATGCAGGCCTCGCTCGAGTGCGCCCGCGCCGAGGTGACGACGGGGGAGTGGGCCCAGGCCCTGCGCGACGTCTTCGGTGAGTTCCGGGCGCCGACCGGCGTCACCGGCTCGGTGGGGCTCACCGGCGGCGCCGCGGGAACCGAGCTGTCCGCCGTGCGCGAGCGCGTCAGCGGCCTGCGTGAGGAGCTGGGCGAGACGCTGCGCCTCCTCGTCGGCAAGCCCGGCCTCGACGGTCACTCCAACGGCGCCGAGCAGATCGCCGTGCGGGCGCGCGACGCCGGCTTCGAGGTCATCTACCAGGGCATCCGGCTCACGCCGGCCCAGATCGTCGCCGCAGCGGTCTCCGAGGACGTCCACCTCGTCGGGATCTCGATCCTGTCCGGGTCACACATGGAGCTCGTCCCCGAGGTGCTCGACGGTCTGCGCGAGGCCGGCGCCGGGGACATCCCGGTCATCGTCGGAGGGATCATCCCCGAGTCGGACGCCGCGCGGCTCAAGGTCCTCGGCGTGGCCGAGGTGTTCACTCCCAAGGACTTCGGCCTCAACGACATCATGTCGAGGTTCGTCGACGTCATCCGGGAGTCGCGGCTGGGCGCCCCTGCCTAGCCTCGGTGGGTCAGAAGTGGGTGACGCAGTGGGGCGAGGGTGACCCGTCGGCGAGGTCGGCGAAGCGGGCCAGCGCCTCGTCGCTGCCCCTGACCCGCCCGGCGCGTGCCAGCGGGTCCACCGCGACGTCGCCGAGGTAGAGGGCACCCAGCGTCTCGACGTCGAGGGTCACGTCGGGAGCGTCCCGCGACGGGGTGACGGCCGCTCGGCCGCCGGAGGCGTCGATGCGAACCGCTCCCTCGGCATGACCCAGGGGGTCGGCCATTGACAGGACGAGCGAGCCGTCGGCGAACCACGGCCTCGCCTCGAGGCAGCGGCGCACGTCGAGGATGCGCACCCACAGGTGGTCGGGCACGGAGGTCACCCGGCGCACCCGGTGGTCGACGAGCGCGTGGGCGAGCGGGTCGACGGCGGGGGCAGGCGCAGTGACGACCGGGGCCAGGTCGATGTCGGCGAGGAACTGCCACAGGTCGAGGTATGCCGTCGCGTTGGCCGTCACGAGGTCGTGCACCTTGACCTCGCCTGCGTCGTCCTCCTCCTTGACGGTGTACGCGACGTAGCCGTCCGGCTCCCCGTCGGGATCGACGCGGATGCCGAGGCGGAGCTTGCGGTCCTCGCTCTGCTCGTCCCAGTCGTAGCCCGAGAGCCACTCCTCGTAGTACGCCGGCCGGCCCAGTGCCCCACGCGTCACCTCGTGGTGGCGCGCGGTCGCCGCCGCCAGTGCCGGCCACGATTCGCCGGGGTCGGCCATGAGCACGCGCCCACCGTCGCGCGGACGGTCGCGGAGCCGGAAGCGCGAGGAGGTGTCGACGCGGACCCGGGCCTCTCGGGTCGCCGGGCCGAAGCCGAACCGCTGGTAGATCCCACCCTCGGACGCGGTGAGCACCGCCACGGGGACGTCCGCGGCGACGGCGGCCTCGAGGTTCTCGGTCATGAGGCGACGCATGAGGCCGCGGCGGCGGTGGGTCGGTGCCACCGTGACGTCGGTGATCATCCAGGCGGGGACCATCGAGGCGCCGGCGTTGAGGTCCTTGACGAAGTGGGCGAACGTCGCGACCGGGACGTCGGCGGGCAGCCCCGCGGCGGGGGAGTCCCAGACCCCGCGGTTGACCGCCCCGTCGGCGCGGGCGACGAGGAGCCACTTCTCGCGGAAGCCGTCGGTCGGGCGTCCTTGTAGGAAGCCGCGCAGGATCGCATCGAGCCACCCGCGGACGCGCGGGTCGTCAGCGGCGTCCTCTGCGTGCAGGTCGAGCGTCTCGAAGTCGAGGTCGTCGGTCACGCCGTCCAGCCAACCAGCCGCGGCGCCGCGGTGTCGACCGAATTGGGTGGGCGGACGGCATACGGGCGTGGTGTCGGTCGAGCATGGGAAGGTGAGGCGATGAGCGACCTGCAGTGTCCCGCGACGATCCTCGTGGCCCGCCACGGTGATGCTGACTACCCGCACGCGCGGGTGCTGTCCGACGACGGTGGGTGGCTGACCGAGACCGGAGTGGAGCAGGTGCGGGCGCTCGCCGCCTCACTCGCGGACCGCAAGGTGGCCGCCGTCTACTCCAGCCACCTGCGTCGGGCGAGCGAGTCGGCGGCAGCGGCCGCGGAGGCTCTCGGCGTCGGCTGGCGGGTCGTCGACGGACTGGAGGAACTCTCGGTCGGACTTCTCGCCGGACGGGAGCACGACGACCCGGAGCTGCTCGGCGTCTACGAGGCGTGGAGGGCCGGTCACCTCGGCACCTCCGTGCCGGGCGGTGAGAGCGGGGAGGAGCTGCTGCGGCGCTACCGCGGGGCGCTGGAGGAGATCGCCGACCTGCACCGGGGCGAGACGGTGCTCGTGTTCTCGCACGGCGCCGTCATGTCGTTCTGCCTGCCGCGCATGGGGCGCAACGTCCGCGACGACCTCGCGGCACAGATGTTCCTGCCCAACTGCGCGGTGGCAGAGGTGAGCATCGACGCCGACGACGTCGCGATCCTGTCGTGGCCGGGGAGCGCCGACCGCTCGGTGGTGTGAGCAGGTCCCGGGTCAGAAAAGACGGTGCTCGCTGTTGTCGATGCCCTTGAGGGTGTCGTAGTCGAGGACGACGCAGCGGATGCCGCGGTCCTCGGCCAGGGTGCGCGCCTGCGGCTTGATCTGCTGGGCGGCGAAGACACCGGTGACCGGCGCGAGGTGGGGGTCGCGGTTCATCAGCTCGAGGTAGCGGGTGAGCTGCTCGACGCCGTCGATGTCGCCGCGCCGCTTGATCTCGACCGCGACGCTCGCCCCCCGGGCGTCCTTGCAAAGGATGTCCACCGGCCCGATGGGCGTCATGTACTCGCGCCGGGTCAGCGTGAAGCCGTCGCCCAGCGTCGTGATGTGCTCGGCGAGCAGCCGTTGGAGGTGGGCCTCGACGCCGTCCTTGACGAGGCCGGGGTCGACCCCGAGGGCGTGGCTGGTGTCGCTGAGCACCTCGTGCAGGCGCACCCGCAGGCGGTCCTCGGACTTGGCGTGCTGGACCACCCACACCGCGGTCACCCCCTCGGCCACCTCCGCCTCGTCGGGCTCGACCTCCGCCATGGCGCACGGCGGCGACATCCAGTTCAGCGGCTTGTAGGAGCCACCGTCCGAGTGGATGAGCACCGAGCCGTCGGCCTTGACCATGAGCAGCCGGGTCGCCAGCGGGAGATGGGCGCTGAGGCGTCCGTCGTAGTCGACGCTGCAGGTCCCGATCACCACTCGCACCGGGTCACCCTAGTCGTCCCTCGGGGAGCGGACCGAGCCCCCCCGGGCTCCAGCGGGTACTAACGAGCACGCGCGGGTGGGAATGCGATCGCACGCTCCCTCCTTGCACAGTGGTGATGCGGGCTCATTGGTGCGCGCCGCAACCGTGAACGAATCCGACGTCCCAGGAGCCAGCAGTGCCAGCGCGCCCCGTCCCCTCATCTCCCCAGGTCCTCGCCGAGCCGATCGGCGGCGGAGGTGTCCTCACCGAGCCACGGCCCACGCCGGCCGCGGTGACGCGGCCCACGCCGGTCCCCGTCGGACGTGCCTACCTGCGGATGGTCCTCGTCCTCGGTGCCCTGGTGGCCCTCGGCCCCCTGACCATCGACACCTACCTGCCCGCGCTGCCCACCCTCGCGGACGAGCTCGGGGCCACCGAGCCCCAGGTGCAGTTCACGCTGACCGGCATCATGCTCGGCCTGGGTCTCGGGCAGCTCGTGCTCGGGCCGGTGTCGGACGCCGTCGGGCGTCGGCGGGTCATGCTCAGCGGGATCGCCGCCCACGCGTCGATGTCCGTCCTCGCCGCGTTCGCGCCCTCCATCGAGGTGCTCACCGCGGTTCGCGTCGGTCAGGGCATCTCCGGCGCAGCCGTCGCCGTCACGGCGATGGCCGTCGTGCGCGACCTGTTCACCGGGCGTCGGGCGGCCGGGCTGCTCAGCCACCTCACCCTCGTCATCGGGGTGGCCCCGATCCTCGCCCCGTCGCTCGGCAGCCTCCTGCTCCAGCTCACCGGCTGGCGTGGGATCTTCGTCGCCCTCGCGCTGGTCGCCGCCGTGCTCTTCGTCGTCGCGCTGCGCGGGATGGACGAGACCCTCCCGGTCGCGCGCCGACGCCCCGCGCGGATCGGTGCGACCCTGCGCACGTATGCCGGCCTGCTGCGCGACCAGACGTTCGTCGGCCTCGTGCTGCTCGCCGGCCTGATGTTCAGTGCCCTCTTCGCCTACGTGGCCGGATCGTCGTTCGTGCTGCAGGAGTACTACGGCCTCGACGAGCAGCAGTTCGGGATCCTCTTCGGCGTCAACGCCGCGGGACTGATCGTCGCGACCCAGGTCAACCCGTTCCTGCTGCGCCGGTGGGAGCCCCAGCACATCCTCACCGCCGGGGTCGGGCTGGGGATGGTCGCGACGACGGCCCTGCTCGTCGCCGCCCTGACCGAGGCGCCACTGGTGCTGGTCCTCGTGCCGCTGTGGTTCGTCATGTTCGCCGTGGGTCTGTCCTTCCCGAACACCCCCGCCCTCGCCCTCTCGCGACACGGGGAGGCCGCCGGCTCCGCCGCGGCGCTGCTCGGCGCGGTGCAGTTCGGTCTGGCGAGCGTCATCACCCCGCTGACCGGCCTGGTCAGCACGGGCAGTGCCGTCGGCATGGCCGTGGTGATGACCGGTGCGGTGTGGCTGGGAGCCGTCGTCCTGCTGGTGCTCGTGCGGCCCTCCCGCATCACCGCCGAGCAGGGCGAGGTCACCGGCCTGGCGTCCGCCGGGGCGCACTGACGCCCGGTCACCCTCGCGGGGTGGGCAGGCTCACGTCGGGAGGGTGACGACACGGGAACCCCACTCTGGGAGACTCGCCACCATGTCACGCGAGTTCACCACAGTAGGCGTCATCGGCTTGGGCACCATGGGTGCCGGCATCGTGGAGGTGTTCGCGCGCAACGGAATCGACGTCGTCGCGGTCGACGTGACGGACGAGGCGGTCGAGCGCGGGCGCTCCTTCCTCACGAAGTCGACGGGTCGCGCCCTCGAGCGCGGGAAGATGGACCAGCAGGCCTACGACGCCCTGCACGGGCACGTCACCTACGCCTCCGCACTGGAGTCGCTCGCCGACTGCCAGCTCGTCGTCGAGGCCGTGCCCGAGCACCTGGACCTCAAGAAGGAGATCTTCGCCAAGCTCGACGCGATCGTCTCCGCCGAGGCCGTCCTCGCGACCAACACCTCGTCCCTCCCCGTGACCGAGATCGCGGCCTCGACGAGCAGCCCGAAGCGCGTCGTGGGGATGCACTTCTTCAACCCGGCGCCAGTCCAGCAGTTCGTCGAGGTCATCCGCACGGTGATCACCGCCGACGACGTCTTCGAGGACGTCAAGGCGCTCGCCGAGCGGATCGGCAAGAAGCCGGTGATCGTCGGCGACAAGGCAGGCTTCATCGCCAACGCCCTGCTCTTCGGCTACCTCAACCACGCGGTGTCGATGTTCGAGAGCCGCTACGCCACCCGCGAGGACATCGACGCGGCCATGAAGCTCGGCTGTGGCTATCCCATGGGCCCCCTGGCGCTGCTCGACCTCATCGGTCTCGACACGGCATACGAGATCCTCGACACGATGTACAAGCAGGGCCGCGACCGGCTCCACGCGCCGAGCCCGATCATCAAGCAGATGGTCTCGGCCGGTCTCAAGGGTCGCAAGACCGGACGCGGTTTCTACACGTATGCCGCGGCCGGCTCGCCCGAGGTGGTCACCGACGCGCAGACGCCCGGCGAGGGCGTCGCCCCCGGTGTGAGCGTGCGCGAGGTGAGCTCGGTCGGTGTCGTCGGCTCGGGCACCATGGCGACCGGGATCGTCGAGGTCTTCGCCAAGGCCGGCAAGGAGGTCACCTTCGTGGCCCGCACCGAGGAGCGCCTGGCCGAGGTGCGTACGGCCATCGAGAGGTCGCAGGCGCGAGCCGTCGAGAAGGGTCGCACGACCCGGGAGGAGGCCGACGCACTCCTGGCGCGCCTGCGCCCGAGCACCTCCCGCGCCGACCTCGCCGAGGTGGACCTCGTCGTCGAGGCGATCGCCGAGGACCTCGACCTCAAGCAGCAGCTGTTCGAGGACCTCGACCGCATCTGCAAGCCCGGGGCGATCCTCGCGACGACCACGTCGTCGCTGCCGATCATCGACTGCGCCAAGGTCACCTCACGTCCGCAGGACGTCGTGGGCATGCACTTCTTCAACCCCGCGCAGGTGATGAGGCTCGTCGAGGTCGTCCACACCGTCTCGACCGCCGACGACGTCGTCGCCACCGTGCAGGAGCTCTGTCGCGAGATCGGCAAGCACCCGGTGACGTGTGGCGACCGGTCGGGGTTCATCGTCAACGCGCTCCTCTTCCCCTACCTCAACGACGCCGTCAAGATGCTGTCGGCCAACTACGCCACCGCCGACGACATCGACACGGCGATGAAGACCGGCTGCGGCCTGCCGATGGGACCGTTCGAGCTGCTCGACGTGGTCGGACTCGACGTGTCGCTGGCCATCGAGCGTGAGCTCTACATCGAGTTCCGGGAGCCCGGCTACGCGCCGGCGCCGCTGCTCGAGCACCTCGTGACGGCCGGCTACCTCGGTCGCAAGTCCGGGCGCGGGTTCCGCACCTACGCCTGACCCCCTGCCGTTCCGTCCCACGGCGCCGCGCGTGCGGTGACCGCGGGTCAGGGGTCGAGATCGGGTGACACGCGCGGCAGCCCGCGGCATCCTGCGCGTGTCACCCGATCTCGTCCGAGCCTGTGGATGACGCCGGGGCCCGCCCTCGCGGATCGGCCACAGTGCTGTCACGGCCGCCGACGCGTACCCCGCGACGCCCGTCCTCTCGCTGCTCGACGCGAGGTCGATGGGCCTGAGCGACGCCCAGTGGCGGGCGGCCGGGCTGCGCCGGGTCACCCGGGGGGTCAGGGCGACCGTCGAGCTCGACGCGCTGGCCGACCGGTGCCGCGCCTTCGCGCTGGTCCTTCCGGACGACATCGTCTTCAGCCACGTCACGGCGGCCCGGCTCTGGGGCCTGCCCCTGCCGCGGTGGGCCGAGGAGGGCCCCGACCTGGACGTCATGCGAGAGAGTGTGCGGCCGTCCATCGAACGGCGGGGATGCCGGGGCCACCGCGGCCCCGAGGTCCGTGTCGTCCGGGAGCTCGGTGGGCTCGCCGTCACCTCGCCGGCCGACACGTGGGTCGACCTGGCGGAGCTGCGCCGCCCGCGTGCCCTCACGCGTCGACGACCTCGTCGTAGTCGCCGACGCCGTCCTCATGCGCTGGGCCACCGACCTCGAGGTGGCGCCCGGCGAGGAGGAGTGGCAGGAGACCGACGGCGGCACCCGCTCCCGGCCGGACCGCCGAGCCCGGCTGGTCGCCGCGCTCGCTGCCCGAACCCGGCCACGCGGAGGAGTCCGGCTGAGGCAGTCCCTGGAGATGGCACGGGTGGGCTCCCGCTCCCCGATGGAGACGAGGTCGCGGCTCCTCGTCGTGCGCGCCGGCCTCCCCGAACCCGAGCTCAATGTCGCCATCCACGGCCCCTCCGGATGGCTGCTCGAGGGCGACCTCGTCTGGCGTCGCGAGCGGGTCATCGCCGAGTACCAGGGCGGCCACCACGGGGGCCGGCGACGACGCAGCCTCGACGAGGCCAGACGCGCGCTCGCCGAGGACGAGGCATGGACGGTCGTGGAGATCTACGCCGAGGACCACCACCGTCCGCCGCGCCGCCGGGCCCTGCTCCGTCGGCTCGCCGGCCACCTGGGGGTCGGCACGGCCGGGCTCGACCTGCGCTGACCGACGAGATCGGGCGACACGCGGGTGGTGGTGCGCGATCCCGCACGTGTCGCCCGACCTCGACGTCGCCACCCCGGCTGCAGCCGTCCGGGTGGCCGGGGTGGGTAGCCTCCGAGCGTGAGCTCCTCCGCGCTGCCCGACCGTGCCCGCGTCGTCATCCTCGGCGGTGGCGTCATCGGCGCCTCGATCGCCTACCACCTCGCCCACGCCGGGGTGACCGACGTCGTCCTCGTCGAACGGGACCGGCTCACGAGCGGCACGACCTGGCACGCCGCCGGGCTGATGACCTGCTTCGGCACGACGAGCGAGACGTTGACCGGGATCCGCCTGTACTCCCGGGACCTCTTCGCCCGGCTCGAGGCCGAGACGGGGCTGTCCACCGGCTTCCGGCCCGTGGGCGTCATCGAGGCGGTGGGGGACCGCGACCGGCTCGAGGAGTACCGCCGGGTCGCGACCTACCAGCGCCGCCTCGGCCTCGAGGTCCACGAGATCGGCCCGGCCGAGATGAAGGACCTCTTCCCGCTCGCCGACATGGACGGCCTGGTCGCCGGCTTCCACGTCCCCGGCGACGGCCGGGTCAACCCCGTCGACCTCACGATGTCGCTCGTCCGCGGCGCGAGGGCGCTCGGCGTCACGGTCGTCGAGGGGGTGAGCGCCGGCGACGTGACCACCCGCACCGACGGCGCCCTGCCCCGCGTCACGGGCGTGCGCACCAGCGCCGGCGACATCGAGTGCGAGACGGTCGTCAACTGCACCGGCATGTGGGCCCGCCAGCTCGGGGAGCAACACGGCGTCGTCATCCCCAACCAGGCCGCGGAGCACTACTACCTCATCACCGACACGATCCCCGGCCTCGACCCCGACGGTCCGATCTTCGAGGACCCGGCCCGCTACGGCTACTACCGAGAGGAGGGCGGCGGCATGATGGTCGGGCTCTTCGAGCCGGTGGCGGCACCCTGGCACCTCGACCGCATCCCCGAGGACTTCTCGTTCGGCACGCTGCCCCCGGACTGGGACCGCGTCTCGCCGGCCCTCGAGACGGCCATGTCGCGCGTCCCCGTGACCTTCGACGTCGGCGTGCGGACGTTCTTCTGCGGGCCGGAGTCGTTCACGCCCGACCGCCTCCCCGCCGTCGGCGAGGCGCCGGGGCTGCAGGGCTACTTCGTCGCCGCCGGGCTCAACTCGGTCGGCATCCTCAGCAGCGGCGGGCTGGGCCGCGTGATGGCCCACTGGATCACGACCGGTCGGCCCGACGTCGACGTCACCGCGATCGACGTCGCCCGGTTCAAGCCCCACCAGCTCCACCGCGACTACCGGCGCGACCGGGTCATGGAGGTCCTCGGCAGGACGTACGCCGCCCACACGCCGGGGGTCGAGCTCACCACCGGTCGCGGCACCTTCGTCTCGCCAGTCCACGACGAGATGGTCGCCGCGGGCGCCCGGCTCAAGGACGTCTCCGGCTGGGAGAGCGCCGACTGGTATGCCGGTGACGGACAAGTCCCGAGGCTCACCCCCTCGTGGAGCCGCCAGCCGTGGTTCGACTGCTGGGAGGCCGAGCACCGCGCCGTTCGGGAGGCGGTCGGGCTGATCGACATGTCGTTCATGGCGACCTTCGCGGTGACCGGGGCCGACGCCGGCGCCGTCCTCGAGCGGGTCAGTGCCGGTCACGTCGACGGTGACGTCGACCGCATCACCTACACCCAGTGGCTGGGGCCCGACGGCGGCATCGAGGCCGACCTCACGGTGACCAAGCGCGACGAGAACGACTTCCTCGTCGTCGCCTCGGACACCGCGCACGGTCACACCCTCGCCTGGCTCAGGCGCCAGGTCGGCGACGCGGACGTGGCCATCGACGACGTCACCGAGGCGACGGGGCAGCTCAACGTCCAGGGCCCGCGCTCGCGCGAGCTGCTGGCCGAGCTCACCGACAGCGACCTCTCGAACGAGGCGTTCCCGTTCCGGACCGCCCGGCGCGTCACCCTCGCGGGGGTCGACGTCCTGCTCGTGCGGATCACCTACGTCGGCGAGCTCGGCTACGAGCTCTACGTCGCCCGAGAGGACGCGGGCGCGGTCTGGCTGGCACTGCGCGAGCGCGGCACGGCATACGGGCTGGTTCCGGTGGGGCTCAGGGCGCTGGGGTCGCTGCGGCTCGAGAAGGCCTACCGCGACTTCGGTCACGACATCGACAACACCGACACCGTCGGCAGCGCCGGGCTCGGTTTCGCCGTGGACCCGGGGCACGACTTCATCGGCCGCGACGCGGTCCTCGCCGAGCGTGTGGCTCCCCGGCACGACCGGCTCGTGCAGGTCCTCCTCTCCGACCCCGGGCCGCTGCTCTTCGGGGCCGAGGTCGTGCTGCGCGACGGCGTCCCCGTCGGTGATGTGCGGTCCGCCTCCTACGGCTGGACGCTGGGCGCGGCGGTGGGCATCGCGTCCGTCGCCGCCGACGGCCCGGTGACCCCCGCGTGGCTCGACGAGGGCACGTGGACGGTGGACGTCGCCGGCGTCCGGGTGCCGGCCCGCGTCTCCCTCCGTCCCCTGTACGACCCGACGAGCGCCCGGGTGAGGACCTGACGGACCGGCCGCGGAGCTGTGTCCCAGGTCTCATCGAACGGTCCACGAGAGGGGACCAACGTCCCTGACGCGGAGGTGCTGGACCGGGCGAAACTGGTTGTGCCAGAACGGCACAGACACCAGAAACGGGCCCGAGCCCAGAACAGGAAAGAACCGCCATGCGACGACGTACCTTGGATGCACTGCTCACGACGGGCGGCCTCATCGTCGCCGTCGTCCTCCTCGTCGCGGGCGGCCTGCTCACCTGGGCCAGCAACTTCGTGGACGACAACGTCCGGACCCAGCTCTCCGCTCAGCAGATCTTCTTCCCCGAGGCCGGCAGCGAGCAGCTGAACGACCCGGCCGTCAAGCCCCACCTCGAGAAGTACGCGGGCCAGCAGCTCCTCACCGGCGACCAGGCCAGGGCCTACGCGGACCACTACATCAAGGTCCACCTCGACGCGTCGACGGGTGGCAAGTCCTACTCGGAGCTGAGCAACATCTCGCGCGCCAACCCCACCGACGAGAAGGCTGCCGGCCTCGTCCAGCTCGCCTTCCGCGGCGAGACCCTGCGCGGCCTGCTCCTCAACGCCTATGCCTTCGGGACGATGGGCAAGATCGCGGGCTTCGCCGCCTGGGCCGCCCTCGCCGGCTCACTCGGGATGCTGGTCCTCAGCCTCCTCGGCTTCATGCACCTCCGCCGGGTCCCCGTCGAGGAGGAGGTCGGCGTCCCTGCCACCACCAAGGTCGCGGCCACGCCGGTCACCGCCTGACCGCACCGCCCAGACCGAGACGGTCCCGCAGCACCGACGCTGCGGGCCGTCTCGCACGTGCCGCCCGGTCCGCGTCGGGATCGGCGGCCCCGACGCGGGAGACTGGTCGCATGTCCCCCCGTGCCAACCGCCGTCGCCGAGACGAGGTGCCCCTCGCGTTCGGCCGCCTCGGCGGCGGCACGACGACGGAGACGTATGCCGGCCAGCGCTGGGCGGTACGTCGCCTCACCGGGGCGTCCTCGGACCGCACCTACCTGTGCCCGGGCTGCGAGCAGGGGATCCCGCCCGGGACGCCCCATCTGGTGGCCTGGCCCGAGGAGGGCGTCGGCGGCGTGGGGGACCGGCGGCACTGGCACACATCCTGCTGGTCGGCGCGGGAGCGACGACACCCTCCGGGCGCCATCCGCTGACGGGCCCCCCGCGCGGCTAGGGTGACGCCCGAGGAGGTCACGTGAACCTGAGCTGGGGCAAGAACTCGATCCGCAACTGGCGCGACTACCGCACCCGTCAACGGGCTGCGCTGCGCGAGAGCAACCGGATCTCGCACGAGGACGAGCACCTCGAGCGGAGCCTGCTGACCGACCTCCTCGACCGCACCGACGGCGACGAGCCCGACCGCGGGTCGGACGGCGCCGACGCCGCCGCCGCTCCCGCACGCGGCTCCGGGGCGACGGCCGTGCCGCCGACGGGCTCCGGTGCGACGGGGAAGACCCAGTTCGGCGAGATGGGCCGACCGATGAACCGCCAGTCGGCGTTCTACCTCGGCTTCGTCGGTGCCCTCGGGGCGCTCATCGCCATCGGCCTGTGGCACTCGCTCGGGCGGCTCGCCACGACGCTGACCATCCTCGTCGTCGCCTTCTTCCTCACCCTCGCGCTCAACCCCCTCGTCGAGTGGCTGGGTCGCCGCAACCTCACCCGGTCGCTGTCGGTGGCCATCGTCTTCGTCGGCGTCCTCGTCGTCTTCACCCTCCTCGGGCTGCTCGTCGTCCCGCCCGTGGTGACGCAGGGGGGTGAGCTCGTCCAGCAGGCCCCGACCTACGTCGACCGGATCCTTGCTGCAGCCTGGGTCCAGGAGCTCGACAAGAACTACGACGTCGTCGAGAAGATCAACGAGGAGTTCAACAAGCGGCTCACCGACGAGACCTTCCTCAGCTCGGTCCTCGGCGGTGTCCTCGGTGCGGGCCGCGCCGTCCTCAACGGCGTCTTCCAGACCTTCACCATCCTCATCCTCACGCTCTACTTCCTCGCCTCGCTGCCGAAGATGAAGCGCACGGCCTACTCCATGGTCCCCGCCAGCCGTCGCAACCGCGTCGTCCAGCTGAGCGAGGAGATCATGCGGCGCACCGGGTCCTACGCGATCGGGCAGGTCGCCATCGCGACCATCAACGCGATGCTCAGCTACGTGATGATGACGCTGCTCGGGATCCCGTACGCCGCGGTGCTGGCCGTCCTCGTGGGCTTCCTCGGGCTCATCCCGATGGTCGGTGCCACCCTCGGCGCCGGGCTCGTGTGCATGGTGGCCTTCTTCGACGAGCCCCGGTCCGCCCTCTTCGCGGGGCTGTACTACCTCGTCTACCAGCAGGTCGAGAACTACGTCATCGCGCCCAAGATCATGCAGCGCACCGTCTCGGTCCCGGGAGCGCTCACCGTCGTCGCGGCGCTCGCCGGAGGGACGCTGCTCGGTGTGCTCGGCGCGCTCCTGGCCATCCCGGTGGCCGCCGCGGCACTCCTCCTCGTCGACGAGGTGCTTATCCCGCGCCAGCGGCACCAATAACGCGTCGCTCGGCTCGCCTTACTCCCGCTGCGCTCGCGTTCGTCGGAGGGCGCTCAGCGAGACGCCGGCCAGGTCGGTACGCAACTCTCGCCTCGTAGAAATGGCCGGCCTCTCGACGCACCCTCCGACGAACGCCATGCTCCGCTCGGGTCTCGTCAGGCGTCGCGGAAGCGGTTGATCTCGGTCTCGAACTGGGCGCGTTTGGCGGGGTCGGTGACGCCGAGGCCCGGTTCGGGGGCGAGGGTGAGGACGCCGACCTTGCCCTGGTGGAGGTTGTGGTGGACGTCGAGCGCGGCCTGGCCGACCTCGTCGAGGGTGTAGGTCCGGGAGAGGGTGGGGTGGATGAGGCCGCGGTTGACGAGCTCGTTGGCCTCCCAGGCCTCGCGGTAGTTGGCGAAGTGGGAGGAGATGATCCGCTTGAGGTTCATCCAGAGGTAGCGGTTGTCGTACTCGTGCAGAAAGCCGGAGGTCGAGGCGCAGGTGACGATCGTGCCGCCCTTGCGGGCGACGTAGACGCTCGCGCCGAAGGTCTCACGGCCCGGGTGCTCGAAGACGATGTCCACGTCGTGGCCGCCGGTCAGCTCGCGGATCCTCTTGCCGAGGCGCTGCCACTCCTTGGGGTCCTGGGCGGTGTTGTCGTCGTTCCAGAAGCGGTAGCCCTCGGCGCTCCGGTCGATGATGAGCTCGGCGCCCATCTGGCGGCAGATCTCGGCCTTCTCGGGGGAGGAGACGACGCAGATCGGCGTCGCGCCACCGGCGAGCGCCATCTGGGTCGCGTAGGAGCCGAGGCCGCCGGAGGCGCCCCAGATGAGGACGCGGTCGCCGAGCTTCATCGCCGCGCCGTTCTTGGAGACGAGCTGCCGGTATGCCGTGCTGTTCACCAGGCCGGGTGAGGCGGCCTCCTCCCAGCTGAGGTGGGTGGGCTTGGGCATGAGCTGGTTGGTCTTGACGATCGCCAGCTCGGCGAGCCCGCCGAAGTTCGTCTCGAAGCCCCAGATCCGCTGCTGCGGGTCGAGCATCGTGTCGTTGTGCCCGTCGGCGTCCTCGAGCTCGACCGAGAGGCAGTGGGCCACGACCTCCTGGCCGGTGCGCCACTTGGTGACGCCGGGGCCGGTGCGGAGCACGACGCCGGCGAGGTCGGAGCCGACCACGTGGTAGGGCAGGTCGTGGCGCCTGGCGTACTCGCTGGTGCGGCCGTAGCGCTCGAGGAAGCCGAACGTCGAGACCGGCTCGAAGATCGAGGTCCAGACGGTGTTGTAGTTGATCGCGCTCGCCATGACCGCGACGAGCGCCTCGCCGGGCGCGAGCTCCGGGACGGGGACGTCGTCGACGTGGAGCGACGTGCGGGGGTCCTTGTCGCGGGCCGCGAGACCCTCGAACATCCCCACCTCGTCCTTGTGCACGGTCGCGGCCCGGTAGGTCCCCGGGACCTCGAGGTTCGCGTAGGTCTCCTCGGTGCGGTCTCCGCTGAGGATGGCGGCGCGGATCTGGTCCATGGGTGAGGGTGCTCCTTGATCTGGGGTGGTCAGGTCAGGTGATGCGCTGTGGACGAGAGGTCAGTGGGCGGCCGGGGCCGGCTGGACGAGCTCGACGAGGATGCCGCCCGCGTCCTTGGGGTGGATGAAGTTGACCCTGGAGTCGGAGGTGCCGCGCTTCGGCTCGTCGTAGAGCAGGCGCAGGCCACGGCCGCGCAGGGTGGCACTGACGGCCTCGATGTCCTCGACGCGGTAGGCCACCTGCTGGACGCCCGGGCCGGAGCGGTCCAGGAACTTCGCGATCGTCGACTCGCGGGAGAGGGGAGCGAGCAGCTGCACGTGGGAGCCGGAGTCGCCGACGGCCATCATCGCCTCGCGCACGCCCTGCTCCTCGTTGACCTCCTCGTGGGCGAGCGTCATGCCGTAGGTGTCGCGGTAGAAGGCGATCGCCGCGTCGAGGTCCGGGACGGCGACGCCGACGTGGTCGATCGCCGCGAACAGCGGGGCGTCGGAGGGCTGGCCTGGTGCCGAGGTCATGAGGGGAGCCTAGGGACGGGAGTGGACGACATACAGGTCTTGAGGGTGTGGTGCTGGACACCTACGGGACCTGCGTCACGCCGTGTTGGGAGCGCTCGCGGAAGTGGCTAGCATCGGGAGCACGACCGTGGGCCACGGCCCGACATCGACGTTGGAGGACACGCAGTGAGCACCGCCACGACCCCGAACCCCGACCCCACCGTCATCGTCGCGGGGGCACGGACCCCCATGGGACGGATGAGCGGCAGCCTCAAGGGCTTCAGCGGCTCCGACCTCGGCGGCTTCGCCATCAAGGGGGCGCTCGACAAGGCCGGCGTGAGCCCGGAGTCTGTCGACTACGTGATCATGGGCCAGGTGCTCACCGCCGGCGAGGGCCAGATCCCCGCACGCCAGGCCGCGGCCAAGGCGGGCATCCCGATGTCGGTCCCGGCGCTCACCATCAACAAGGTGTGCCTGTCCGGCATCGACGCCATCGCGCTCGCCGACCAGCTCATCCGCGCCGGTGAGTTCGACGTCGTCGTCGCCGGCGGCCAGGAGTCGATGACCAACGCGCCGCACGTGCTGCCCAAGAGCCGCGACGGCTTCAAGTACGGCGACGTCGTGCTCAAGGACCACATGGCCCAGGACGGCCTGTGGGACGCCTTCACCGACCAGGCCATGGGCCTGCTCACCGAGGCGGCGAACACCGGTGACGCCGAGTTCAGCCGCGAGGAGCAGGACGCCTTCTCCGCCCGCAGCCACCAGCTGGCCGCGAAGGCGTGGAAGGACGGCGTCTTCGACGACGAGGTCGTCACCGTCTCCATCCCGCAGCGCAAGGGCGACGCCCTCGACTTCCGCGCGGACGAGGGCATCCGCGCCGACACGACGACCGAGTCGCTCGGCCGCCTGCGCCCGGCCTTCTCCAAGGACGGCACCATCACGGCCGGGTCCGCGTCGCAGATCTCCGACGGGGCGTGCGCCGTCGTCGTCATGCGCCGCTCGCGCGCTGAGGAGCTCGGCCTCGAGTGGCTCGCCGAGATCGGCGCCCACGGCGTCGTCGCCGGGCCGGACTCGACGCTGCAGATCCAGCCGAGCCGCGCCATCGCGAAGGCCTGTGAGCGACAGGGCATCTCGGCCACCGACCTCGACCTGGTCGAGATCAACGAGGCGTTCGCCGCCGTCGGCCTCGCCTCGACCAAGGAGCTCGGCATCGACCCCGAGAAGGTCAACGTCAACGGCGGCGCCATCGCCCTCGGCCACCCGATCGGCATGTCCGGTGCCCGCATCGCCCTGCACCTCGCGCTGGAGCTCAAGCGCCGCGGTGGTGGCACCGGCGCGGCCGCGCTCTGCGGTGGCGGCGGCCAGGGTGACGCCCTCATCCTCACCGTGCCGTCGCAGCAGTGACCGCCTGACCCGCCGACCCGAGCCCGGGCCGACCGCCATCGCGCAGACGCCACGCACCGTCGACGTCCCCTCCCTCGTCACCGACGCGAGGGAGGGGCGTCCGCGTGCGGTGGCCCGGCTTCTCTCGCTCGTCGAGGACGCGCACCCCGCGCTTCCCGAGGTGATGGCCGCCCTCGCTCCGCACGGTGGTCGGGCGCACGTCATCGGTCTCACGGGGGCGCCCGGGGTCGGCAAGTCGACGACCACGTCCGCCCTCATCACGGCCTTCCGTCAGGCGGGCCGACGCGTGGGCGTGCTGGCGGTGGACCCGTCCTCGCCGTTCTCCGGCGGAGCACTGCTGGGTGACCGGATCCGGATGGAGCAGCACGCCACCGACCCCGACGTCTTCATCCGCTCGGTCGCCTCCCGGGGGCACCTCGGCGGGCTGTCCTTCGCGACGCCCCAGGCGCTGCGCGTGCTCGACGCAGCCGGCTTCGACGTCGTCCTCGTCGAGACGGTCGGCGTGGGCCAGTCCGAGGTCGAGGTGGCGGCGCGGGCCGACACGACGGTCGTGATCCTCGCCCCGGGCATGGGTGACGGCGTGCAGGCCGCGAAGGCCGGCATCCTCGAGATCGGCGACGTCTTCGTCGTCAACAAGGCCGACCGCGACGGTGCCGACGACACGGTGCGCGAGCTGCGGCACATGATCCAGCTCGGCAACCGCGAACACTCGGTGGACTGGCGGACCCCGGTGGTGAGGACGGTCGCGAGCCGCGGGGACGGCATACCGGAGCTCGTGGACTGCCTTGCCGCACACCGGGACTGGTTGCAGGAGTCCGGGCGGCTCGAGACCCGGCGCCGCGAGCGGGCCCGCGCGGAGATCGAGGCGATCGCGGTGGCCGAGCTGCGTCGACGGATGGGTGGGGACGGTGGCCCGGTCCCCGACGACCTCGCGTCCTCCGTCGCTGCCGGCACGACCGACGTGTATGCCGCCGCGAGGCGCGTGGTCGAGCGGCTCACGCGGGAGCCACGGCGCCAGTAGCGTGAGCGCGTGACCGCTCCCGGCCCGCGTCCGACCCCCGTCATCGTCGTCCTCGGCGCCGAGTACCGCGAGGCGATGGTCGAGGAGCTGTCCCGGCGCTACGCGTCGGACGACGAGATCGTCGCCCCGACGACGATGGAGGAGACGGTCGACGTCCTCACGGACCTGAAGTCCGGGCGCCGCCCGGTCGCGCTGGCGGCATGCGAGTTCTTCGCCGACGGCGAGAAGGACATCCGGTGCGGCTCGATGAAGCGCGTCGCGGCGGCGAGCGGTGAGGGCGCCGGCGTCGTGCCGCTGGTCCCCGCGTTCCTGGCGCCCGACGCGGGCTGAGCCGGACGGCATACGGTGTCGTCATGCTCGTCGCCTTCTCCGTGTCCCCGTCCGTCACCGACGCCGAGGGTGGGGTGACCGCAGCCGTGGCCGATGCCGTGCGCGTCGTGCGCGAGAGCGGGCTGCCGCACCGCACCGACTCCATGTTCACCACGATCGAGGGTGAGTGGGACGAGTGCATGGCCGTGGTCAAGGCGTGCGTCGATGCGGTCGCGGCCCGCTGCCCCCGTGTTGGTCTCGTGCTCAAGGCCGACGTGCGGCCCGGTCACTCCGGCGAGCTGCAGGGCAAGCTCGACCGCCTGGAGGCACAGCTCGACGAGGGCTGAGCACAGGGGGCCCGGTGACGAAACCGTCACGGTTGCGTCGTGCCCCCCGGTGGTGGCCCCCGGCGTGGCTAGCGTGTCGGGGGTGCGGTCGTCGCACCGTCAGCGACCCCGGGGAGAGAACGCATGTGGAAGGCCATCCGCTACCGCGGCGGTCAGTCCCTCGTGCTCGTCCTCATCTCGGCCCTGGTCGCCACCTGCGCCGCCTTCGCGCCACTGTTCTCGCGCTCGCTCGACCAGGCACTGCTGCGCGCGACCCTCGGGCGGATGGAGGCGGCCGACCTCAGGCTGAGCGTGCTGGCGGCGCGCACCACGGAGCCCACGCTCACGGCGAACGAGGTCGAGCAGCAGCTGCCGTCGACCCTCTCCCGGTGGTACGACCCCGGCATCTCGATGATGACGGCCGCCACCGACGTCGTGCCCGTGTCGGGGCGGCTGCCCTCGCCGGTCCGGCTCGTCGCCCGCGACGAGGTGTGCGAGCACGTCACCCTCAGCACCGGCGCCTGCCCCGCTGACGCCTCCGGCATCCTCGTGTCCGACGCCGACGCGAAGGCGTGGGGGTGGACGCTCGGCACGAAGCTGCGCATGGGCGATCAGGGCGGCGGCCAGGCACCAGACACCGTCGTCGGGACCTACACCGTCGAGGACGACCCGGACTACTGGCTGCGCACCGAGCTGCAGGGCAAGTCCGGGAAGCTCGTCGAGTACGGCGACCTCGTCCCGGCCGTGGACGACTTCATCGTGGCCCCGGCGGGTCTGGGACCGGGATGGACCGGAGCCCAGCTGTCGGTCGACTACCGGCTCAAGGAGTCGCTCATCACGCTCGACTCGCTGGCCGCCGCCGGCCGCGCGGTCGGCGCGGTCCGGCCTCCCTCGGACGCCTCGGTCGACAGCCCGCTGCCCGAGATCGCGACCACGGTCGCCAACGGCAAGCGCCTCGTGCGCCAGCTCGTGCCCCTGCTCATCGCCCAGCTCGTCGCCGTCGCCCTCGCCGTCCTCGTCCTCGTCGCCGGGGCGGCGGTGGCCCAGCGGCGGCCGGAGATCGCCGTCGCGCGGCTGCGCGGTCGCAGCCGCGACGCGAGCCGTCGGCTCGTCATGGCCGAGCTGGGGCTCACCGTGCTGCTCGGGTTGCCCGTCGGCGTCCTGCTCGCAGTGGGTCTCAGCGAGCTCGTGCGGCGCCTGGTCCTGCCGCCCGGCGTGCCGTTCGAGCTCGGGTGGCTGGTCCCGGTGGCCGCCCTGGTCGCGGGGCTCGCGTCGCTCGCCGTCGTGTATGCCGCCGCGCGGCCGGTCCTGCGCGAACCCATCGCCTCGCTCCTGCGTCGCGTCCCGCCGGCCACGACGGCCCGGACCCTGCGCGTCGGCGACGTCGTCCTCGTCGTCCTGGCGGCGGTCGGCATCGTCGGCATCGTCACCGGCCAGGTCACCGGACCGATGGCGATCCTCACGCCGACCCTGCTCGCGCTGGCTGCCGGAGCCGTGCTCGGTGCGGTCGTCGTGGTGGCCGCCACCACGCTCGGACGCCGGGCGCTCGACCGCGGCGGGCTCGGGACCGCCCTCGCGGGCCTCGCCGTCGCACGGCGTCCCACCACGCGTCACGTGCTCCTCGTCGTCACGGCGGTGTCGGCCCTGGTCGTCTTCGCCGCCAACGCGGTGTCGGTCGCGGAACGCAACCGCGAGAACCGCGCCGAGGTCACGGTCGGTGCCTTCGCCGCCCTGCGGACGGGCTCCAAGGACCCCACGGCCGTGTCGCGCATCGTCGACCAGCTGCCCGCCGGCCAGCGGGAGCACGCCATGCCGGTGGGCTTCGTCGCCCAGCGCGACCCCGACTCGACGACGACGCTGGCGGCGCGTCCCGAGCAGCTGCGGCGGATCGCCTTCGCGCCGCCGGCGCAGGCCGCGCTGGCGCTCGACCGGCTCGCCCTGCCCGACCAGGCGCCGGTGCTGCTCGACGGGGACAGGCTGACCGCGACGGCGGCGTACGCGCTCGCGCCCGTCGGCTTCGGCTTCGGCACCCGGCCGGCCGACGTCCCGGCCGCCGAGTGGGTCGCGCCGGTCGTCAGCGGCAACCCCCTGCGGGTCGGCATCACCGTCACCACCCCGGACGGGGACGTGCTCACCCGGGACCTCGCTGCCCTGCCGCACACGGGGACGGGGACGCTCGCCATCGACGCGCCCGTCCTCTGCCCGCAGGGCTGCCGGCTCCAGTCCGTCTGGGTCCAGCTCGCGCAGGGCACCGAGCTCGAGGGCGTGGAGGGCCGGGTCGACCTCAGCGGGTTCGCCCTCGACGGCACGTCGCTCGGCATCGACGACGCCTCGGGGTGGCGGGCTCCCCGGCCGGCGACCACCGACCAGAGCGGCAACAGCGGGAACGTCGTCATCGACCCCGCGACCGGGTTCCCCATCGAGGACCGGGGACCTCTCGCCGACAGCCTCACCCTCGCGGCGGCACCCTCCGGCGGGCTGCGGCTGGCCTTCACCAACACCGGGCGCAACGCGGCCGTGAGCCGGGCCGACGCTCCCGAGGTGACGCCGGCCCTGCTCTCCGGCCGCCTCCCCAACGGGGGGACGGCGGAGCGGTTCGAGATCCAGAGCCTCGCGGGCCGGACGACCCCCGCCACCGCCGAGCAGCAGGTCCCCGCGCTGCCCTTCGTCGGTCCTCGGGGGGCGCTGGTCAACCTCGACCTCATGCTGCGCATCGGCGGACGTCTCCCCGCCTCGGGAGCCATGGAGGTCTGGATCGACGACGCCTTCCCCGGTGGGGTGGCCGGCGCCGAGCGGGTGCTGCGGGACAAGGGGCTCGAGGTCCTCTCCACCCGGACCCTCGCCGAGGAGCGGCGCCTGCTCGACGAGTCGGCCACCGGGTGGGGGCTGCTGCTCGCGCTCTTCACCGCGGCGCTGTCCCTGCTCCTCGCAGCCGTCATGCTCGTCGTCGTCGCGATGACGACCGGCCGCGTCGTCACGCGCGACGTCGCCGCCCTGCGTGTCGCCGGCGTCTCCGGTGCCGACCTGCGCCGCGCCGCCGTGCGCGAGTCGGTGTGGCCGGTGCTCGTCGCCGCGGTGGTCGGCGCCCTGTGTGGCGTCGCGGGCTCCGTCCTCGCCATGCCGCTCATCCCGCTGTTCGACACTCCCGCGGTCGTGCCCGCACTGGACCTGACGCCGGCCTGGGGTGTCATGGCGGCGTCGTGGGCGGGCGCGCTTGTCGTCCTGGTCGCGGTCTCCGTCGTGCTCGCGCTGCGCTCCGCGCGACAGGGCGGCACCGACCGGCTCAGGGAGGCGTGGTGACCGGGCTCCCCGTGATGACCACCGGCCTCGTCCACATCTACCGGGCCGAGCACCACGACGTCGCCGCGCTCGCGGGGGTCGACCTCTCGGTGGCCGCGGGGGAGATGGTGGCGCTGCTCGGGCCCTCGGGTGCGGGCAAGTCGACCCTGCTCACGCTGTTCGGAGGGCTCCTGCGACCGAGCGCCGGACGGATCCGGATCGGTGAGCACGAGCTGTCGCGCATGTCCGAGCCGGACCTCGACCGGCTGCGCGGCCGTGAGGTGGGCATCGTGCTCCAGGGTGCCTCCCGCAACCTCATCCCCCACAAGACGATCCGGGAGAACGTCGAGTTCGCCCAGGGGCCACGGCGGGGCAGGGACGAGGGGCTCGCCCCCGTCGACGAGGTCCTCGACCTCGTGCGCCTGGGGCAGCGCGCCGACACACCCCTGCAGTCGCTCACCCCCGGGGAGCTCCAGCGCGGGGCCCTGGCGGTCGCCGTGTCGACCCGGCCCGGGCTGCTCCTCGGCGACGAGCCGACGAGCCAGCTCGACCACGACGCCCGCGACCAGGTGCTGCGGGCGCTGGGCGACATCAACGAGACCTGGGGGACGACGGTCATCGTCGTCACCCACGACCCCGACGTGGCGGCCCGTATGCCGCGCACGGTCACCATCCGCGACGGCAGGGTCGGCGCCGAGGGCCGCGAGGGCGAGGAGTTCGCCGTCGTGTCGGCCGACGGCTCCGTCCCGCTGCCGCCGCACGTGCTGGCCACCCTGGCCCCCGGCACCCTGGTCCGCCTCGTGGAGTCGGAGCAGGGGTGGACCCTGGTCCGCGACGAGATCGAGGAGGTGCCCGATGGGCCGGCACTCTGAGCGTGGAGGTCGGACCTCCGGTGCGCGTGCAGACGACGAGCCGGGCGCGGCCCGGATCGTCGACGTCCACGACGTGAGCGTCAGCTACGGGGACGTCGCCGCCCTCAGGGGCGTGTCGTTCTCCGCGGCCCCCGGCGACTTCGTCGCCGTCACCGGGCACTCGGGGGCCGGCAAGACGACGCTCGTCAACGCCATCGCCGGCATCGTCGGACTGGCCTCCGGCGCCATCGACCTCGGGGCTGGACGCGACCGGTCCCGGGACCCTGCTGCGGTGGCGATCATCCCGCAGGGCAACGGTCTCGCGAGCGTCCTCACGGCATACGAGAACGTCCTGGCGCCGCTGCGTGCCCGCGGGTGCTCACCCGCCGAGGCGGCCGAGCGCGCGACGGCGGCACTGGCGTCGGTGGGACTGGGGGAGTCGGGGACGCACCTCGTCGAGGAGCTGAGCGGCGGCCAGCAGCAGCGGGCCGCCGTGGCCCGCGGGCTCGCGATCGACGCGGGGGTGCTCCTCGCCGACGAGCCGACCAGCGAGCTCGACCACGACAACCGGGAGCGGATCCTCGACCTCCTGCGCGCCCGTGCCGATGCCGGCGGGATCGTCGTCATGACGACGCACGACCCCGAGGCCGCCGAGCGCGCCGACCGCGTCATCGTGCTCGACGACGGCCTCGTCGTCTGAGCCCCGGACTCAGGGGCGGCGGAAGAGGGCGGCGACCCCCGGGTGGGCCCGGCGGTAGCCCTCGAGCAGCGCCCGCGCCGTGCTCACCGAGTCCACGAGCGGGTGGAGCGCGAAGGCCTTGAGCGCGGCGGACTCGGACCCCAGGCTGGCCGCCTCGATGACGAGGCGCTCCACGGCCTTGACCCGCTGCATGAGACCGAGCATGTGCCCCTCGACGGCGGGCAGCGTCCGCGCGTGGGGGCCGTCGCGGTCGACGCGGCAGGGGATCTCGACGACGGCGTCGGACGGCAGGCCCGCCACGGCCCCGGCCCCGCGGATGTTGAGGATCATCGACGACTCCTCGCCGCGACCGATGGCCGCCATGATCGCCAGCGCGACCCCTTCGTAGCCACCGCCGGCCACGTCTGCCTCGTCACGCTCCTCGTCCTCCTCGCGGGCCTCTCGCATGTAGGTCGCGTCGCGCTCCTCACGCACGCGACGCCACTGGGCGGCAGCACCCGACGGGTCCCGCGCCACGGCAGCGTAGAACGCGTCCTGCTGGTCACGGAGGAACTCACCCCGGGTCTGGGGGGCGGCGGAGATCGCCTCTCGCGCCTCACGGGCGAAGTAGTAGTAGTAGAGGTACTCGTTGGGGATGGCGCCGAGAGCGGCGACCCACTCGGCCCCGAACAGCCGCCCCTCCTCGAGTCGGGTGAGGGCCGCCGGGTCGGAGAGCAGTCCGGGCAGGTGGTCGCGACCGTCGGCGTGGAGGCCACGGAGCCAGCCGAGGTGGTTGAGGCCGACGTAGTCGATGTCGGTGTGGTTCGGATCGAGGTCCAGGGCGCCCATCGCCCTGCGCGCCAACGCGATCGGTGAGTCGCAGATGCCGATGACGCGGTCGCCGAGGACGGACTGCATCGCCTCGGTGACGATCCCGGCCGGGTTGGTGAAGTTGATGAACCACGCCTCCGGAGCGAGCTCACGGGTGCGGCGGGCGAGGTCGAGCGCGACCGGGACGGTGCGCAACGCGTAGGCGAGACCGCCGGGACCGGTCGTCTCCTGGCCGAGGACACCGAGGTCGAGCGCCACCCGCTCGTCGAGCGTCCGCCCTGCCAGGCCGCCGACCCGGATGGCGGAGAAGACGAAGTCGGCACCGCGCAGGGCGTCGTCGACGTCGGTCGTGGCCCGCACGACAGGAGCGTGCGGCAGGTCGCGACCGTGCTGGGCGAGCACCTCGCTGACGGCACGCAGGCGCGGCTCGTCGAGGTCGTGCAGGACGACCTCGGTCACGCGGTCGTCGGACTCGTCGCGCAGCAGCGCCCCGTGGACCAGGGGCACCCGGAAGCCCCCGCCACCGAGGATCGTCAGCTTCACCGGGCTCGACCTGCGTGTCGCTGCATCACTGCGCCAACGTAGCAAGACCGAGACCGCTCACCGAGCGAATGTCCTTGCAGTGGGCGGGGAGGCGGGACACGATGACGACGTGCCCCACGACCAGGTCTTCGACCCGCTCGCCTCCATCCGACACGTCGGCGACCCCGAGGTCGACGTGTTCGTGCAGGGCACCGTCTTCCTCGACATCATCTTCACCGGGCTCGCGGCGATGCCCAAGAGCGGCACCGAGGTCTGGGCCGAGGGGATGGGGTCCTGCCCCGGGGGCATCGCCAACCTGGGCGTCGCCGCAGCGCGACTCGGCCTCAAGACGTCCCTCGGCGCGGCCTTCGGCGACGACGACTACGGCGAGTTCTGCTGGCGCTCCCTCGAGGAGCAGGAGGGCATCGACCTCTCGCGCTCACAGCGCTACCCGCACTGGCACACCCCCGTGACGGTGTCGGTCTCCGTCGGCGGCGACCGCCGGATGATCACCCACGGGCACGACGCGCCCCAGTCGGCCACCGACATGATCGGCGAGGTGCCGCGCGCCCGGTCGGTGCTGCTCGACCTCGACGCCGACCGACCCCTCGGCCAGGGCCACCCCGAGCGCCGGTGGGCCGAGCGGGCCGCGGACGACGGCGCGCGCATCTTCGCCGACATCGGCTGGGACCCGACCGGCGTCTGGTCGCACGCCGTCCTCGACCAGCTCGACCAGTGCTACGCGTTCATGCCCAACGCCGTGGAGGCCATGGCCTACACCCGCACCGGCTCCGCGCACGACGCGCTCTACGCCCTCGCGGACCTGGTGCCGCTCGCCGTGGTGACCAACGGCCGTGACGGCGCCGTCGCCATCGACTCCGACACCGGGGAGGAGGCCTCGGTGCCCGCCCTCCGGGTCGAGGCCATCGACCCGACGGGCGCCGGGGACGTCTTCGACGCGGGGATGCTCGTCGGCACCCTCGCCGGCTGGCCGCTGCTCGACAGGATGAACTTCTCGACCCTCTGCTCCAGCCTCGCGGTCCAGGAGTTCGGTGGCTCGCTCGCCGCTCCCGGCTGGGGCGACATCGCGGACTGGTGGCACCGCGTCCGGCGGCAGCCGACGTCGAACGCCGCAGCGCGGTCCGTGCAGCGTCGCTTCGCCTTCCTCGACGACCTCGTCGCCGAGGTGCCACCGGGCGCCGTCCGGCGCGCGGCCGCCACCATCGCCCAGCTCTCCGACGCGCAGGCCCCGCCCGCACCTTCACCTGTCATCACCGCCCTCACCCAGGAGACCCCATGAACCGCTCGCGCACCACGCTGGTCGCCCTCGTCGCCGGCCTCGGGCTGGCACTCGGTGCCTGCGCCCCCGGCAGCTCCACCGACAGCACCGACGAGTCGTCGGGCCCGGCGCCCGGTGCCGTCAAGACGGACGCGGCCTCCCTCGGCGACGTGACCCTGACGGTCTGGGACCAGGAGGTCCGCGGCGGCCAGGAGAAGCAGATGGCCACGCTCAACGCCGAGTTCCAGAAGAAGTACCCCAACATCACCATCAAGCGGGTCTCGCGCTCCTTCGACGACCTCGTCAAGACGCTGCGGCTCGCCCTCACCGGCGCGGATGCGCCCGACGTGGTCCAGGCCAACAACACGCGCTCGCAGATGGGGGAGTTCGTCAAGGCCAAGCAGCTGGTCAACCTCGACCCGTGGGCGAAGGCCTACGGCTGGGATGAGCGCTACCCGCAGTCGGTGCGCAACGTCGCCTCCTACTCGCCCGACGGCAAGACCTTCGGGTCCGGCTCGCTCTTCGGCATGCCGCAGGTCGGTGAGGTCGTCGGCATCTTCTACAACGACGCCAAGCTCAAGACGCTCGGCATCAACCCGCCCAGGACGTGGGCCGACTTCGACGCGGCGCTGGCAACGGCGAAGTCCAAGGGTGAGGTCCCGCTCGTGCTCGGCAACCTCGAGAAGTGGCCCGCGGGCCACGTCTTCGGTGTCGTCCAGGGACGCTTCACCAAGGCCGAGGACATCCGCCGGCTCGGGTTCGGCCAGCCCGGCGGGAGCTGGGTGACGCCGGAGAACACCAAGGCCGCCGAGACCCTCGTCGGCTACGTCGACAAGGGCTACTTCAACTCCGGCTTCAACGGCCAGGACTACGACCCGGCCTGGCAGAGCTTCACCAAGGGCCAGGGGCTCTTCCTCATCGCCGGCTCGTGGCTCCAGGCGGACCTCTCCTCGGCGATGAAGACGGACGTGAAGTTCATGCTGCCGCCGGCTCCGGAGGCGGGTGGCTCCCCGGTGACGACGGGCGGTTCCGGCCTGCCCTTCGCCATCACGCAGAAGGCGAAGAACAAGGACGCCGCCGCGGCATACATCGACTTCATCACCAGCCCCGACGCGATGAAGGTCCTCGCCGAGAACGGCAACCTGCCCGTCGTCGAGACCGCCGAGCAGAAGGCACCGGACGCGCTGGCAACGGACGTCTTCGCCGCGTTCGGCGAGGTCTCCGAGAACGACGGGCTGGTGCCCTACCTCGACTGGGCCACCCCGACGATGGGCGACACCATGGGCGCCACCCTGCAGGACCTGCTCGCCAAGAAGGTGACGCCGCAGAAGGCCCTCGAGACGCTGCAGAAGGACTACGGCGACTTCACCGGTCAGTGATGGCGGCTCGCGCCAGGGCCGCGGGCCCGCCGGGGGAGCCGCGTCGCATCGGCTACCTCTACGTCCTGCCGGCCTTCCTCGTGTATGCCGCGTTCGCCCTCTACCCGTTGCTCAAGGCCGTCTACCTGTCCCTCTTCGACTGGGACGGGCTGACGGTGGGCACGTGGGCGGGGCTGTCGAACTACCAGGAGGTCCTCACCGACGAGCGGCTGCGCGGAGCGTTCACGCACGCCCTCGTCCTCATGGTGTTCTTCGCCGTCATCCCCCTCGTCGTGGGGCTCGTCCTCGCGTCGATCCTGCACCGGGCGAGCGTGCGCGGGCTGGGATTCTTCCGGACCGTCGTCTTCCTGCCACAGGTCGTGGCGATGGTCGTCATCGCCGTGGCCTGGCGCCGGATCTATGCGCCCGACGGCACGATCAACTCGGTGCTGACCGCCGTCGGGCTGGAGTCGTGGACCCGAGGGTGGCTGGGGGAGTACGCGTTCGCCCTGCCCGCGGTCGGCCTGATCGGCACGTGGTTCGAGAGCGGGCTGGTCACCGTGCTGCTCCTGGCGGGGATGTCGCGCATCCCGCGCGACCTGTACGAGGCGGCGCGGCTGGACGGCGCGGGAGCGGTGCGGGAGTTCTTCGCCGTGACGCTGCCGTCCGTGCGGGGGGAGATCGCGGTGGCCCTGACGCTCACGGTCATCGCGGCCCTCAAGACCTTCGACCTCATCTACATGACGACCTCGGGCGGGCCCGGCCACACCACCACCGTCCCGAGCTACGAGGTCTACCGGCAGGCCTTCGAGCTCGGTCAGGTCGGGCTCGCCTGCACCATCGGGGTCTGCCTCACCGTCGTCATCTTCGCGATCAGCTTCGTCATCACCCGGGTCGGCGACAGGGCGGAACGCTGATGCGCGTCTCGCAGTCCGAGCGGACGATGAACTACGTCATCCTCACGGCCTTCGCCGTCTTCGCGATCTACCCGGTCCTCAGCATCGTCGTCGCCGGGCTCCAGCCGGACGCCGAGGCCCCGGGCGGCCTCGGCAACCTCTCGCAGGCGTGGGAGATCGGCCGCTTCGGCTCCTACCTGCGCACGAGCGTCCTCGTGTCGGCGTTCGTCGTCGCGGTCAGCACGGTGCTCTCGGTCCTTGCCGGGTTCGCCTTCGGGACGATGCGCTTCCGAGGCGCCGACGCGCTCTTCTACCTCATGCTCGTGGGCATCATGATGCCCGCCGAGGCGATCGTCGTGCCGCTGTTCTTCGACCTCCGGGCGGTCGGGCTGACCGACACCTTCTGGGCCATCGCCCTGCCCCAGGTGGCGCAGTCGGTGGCCTTCGGCACGTTCTGGCTGCGGGCGGCCTTCCGGTCGAGCTCGCGCTCGGTCGTCGAGGCCGCCCGCCTCGACGGCGCCTCGACCGGCCGCATCCTCTGGCAGGTGCTCGTGCCGCTGGCCCGCCCGGCCATCGTCACGCTCGTCGTGCTCACCTTCATGTGGACGTGGAACGAGTTCCTCATCCCGCTCGTCATGGTGCCGACGAACGAGGCACTGCGCACGGCCCCGCTGGGCCTGGGCTTCTTCTCCGGCCAGTACACCCAGGGCTACGCGCTGCTGGCGGCCGGCGCGACGATCGTCGCCCTGCCGGTCGTCCTCGTCTACCTCTTCCTCCAGCGCCACTTCATCGCCGGCATGCTCGAGGGGGCGGTGAAGGACTGACGCAGGTCGTCCGTCGGGGCCCAGCCGCTACCGTGCACGTGTGCCCAAGGACCTCAGGCTGCCCTTCGACCCGATCGCCCGCGCCGGCGAGCTGTGGCGCGCGCGATGGGGAGCGAGCAGCCAGCACACCGCGATGGTCACGGCCACGTCGATCATGCGGGTGCAGCAGCTGCTGCTCGGCGAGTTCGACGCGATCGCCGGGCGCCACGGGCTGACCTTCGCCCGCTACGAGGCACTGGTCCTGCTGGCCTTCAGCAGGGAGGGCCGGCTGTCGATGGGCCGCATCGGGGAGCGCCTCATGGTGCACCCGACGAGCGCCACCAACATCGTGCAGCGGCTGGCGGCCCAGGGCTTCGTCGACCGCATCGCCAACCCGGCGGACCGCCGCGGTGCGCTCGCTGTGATCACCGACACCGGTCGTGCGGCGATGGAGGCGACCACGGCCGACCTCGAGGCGGCGGAGTTCGGGCTGGGCATGCTCTCGAGCGAGGAGCAGGGCCGGCTGTTCTCCCTGCTCAGGGGCGTGCGGGTGGCCAACGGTGACTTCGTCGAGGCCCGGGCAGCGCACGACCGCTGACCGGCGCACAGGTGCGGGTGGCACCCTCGGGGCACCCGACGAGGCCGGTCGCGATTTGGCCCCGGACGCCCTCCTTTGTCATGGTGGATGCCGTCCGTGACCCAAATGAGACCTTGCGTCACGCCCCCTGAACCCACCAAAGGACCTCTGCATGCCCACGCTCGCCAAGCGGGTCGTCGGTGCCCTCCTCGCCCTCGCGGGCCTGGTCGTCACCGTCATCGGCCTCTGGTACGCCGTCCACCTCGGTGGCAGCGGAACCGCGACCTTCTCCGCCCCGGCCACGGGCACCAACCCGGTGCTCGTGCCCCAGACGGTGCTGAACCGCGTCGACGGTCCCGTCACCGTGACGGCCACGCCCCGCGCCGGCGGCACGGTCTGGCTGGCCGCGACCACCCCGTCCGACGCCGCGGCCGTCCTCGGCTCGACCGCCCACACGTCGGTCACCGGTGTCGACACCCGCCCGTGGGAGCTGCTCACCCGGACCAGGGGAACGGGCGCCACCCCGGCCCTCTCCGGCACCGACGTCTGGCGCAACACCGAGACCGGCCCCGGTGCCGTCTCGATGACCATCGAGCAGGCCAACGCCCCGGAGGCGGTTCTCGCGCAGGCGACCAAGGGGGAGCTCCAGTCGGTCGAGCTCACCTGGGAGCGCAAGTCCTGGTTCGTCCAGTCCGTCATCGCCGCCCTCGTCGGCCTCTTCCTGCTGCTCAGCGGTCTCACCCTGCTGTGGAGCGCACGCGGCCCTCGCCGCCGTGAGGACGAGAGCGCACCGCCGGTCCCGCGCCCGGCGACCACCCAGCAGGAGATCGCATGAGACGCCACGCCCTCGCCTCGACCCTCGTCGCGCTGACCGCCGCCGCGAGCCTCACCGGCTGCGGAGTGGGCGACAGCATCGTCGGGCTGCGTGACGCCCCGGCCGAGCGCACCGACACGGCCCCCCTCAACGTCGACGGCGCCGAGAAGGTCGCCGCCCGCGTCCTCGACGCCGCCTCGGCTGCTCGGGGAGCAGCTGCGGCGGAGGCCGCGAAGTCCCAGCCGACCGTGCTGGCAGGTGCGGCGCTCGCGCAGGCGCAGGCCGCCACGAAGCTCGGCGCTGTCAGCGCCTCGGACCCGCTGCGCAAGGCGAGCGACCCCCAGGTCGTGGCCATCTCGCGCGGCACGGCGTGGCCGCGCGCGATGCTCGTCGGCACCCTCGACCAGGCGAGCAGGACCCAGACCCTGCACGTGCTCATGTCGACGGCGGCGAAGGACCCGTTCAAGGTCTACGCGTCCGTCCCGATGCTCCCCGGCACGAGCGTGCCGGCACTGGGCGACCTGGCGGAGGGCGCCCCGTTGGTCAAGCCCGCCGACAAGGCCGGGGCGCCGCTGTCCCCGACCGAGGCACTGACCGCGTACGCCGGCGGACTCAACCACCCGAAGCCGGTGGCCTCCAAGGCCGTCACGACGACGGATGCCTACGCGACCGCGCTGCGGGCCTCGACGACGGCTCAGGTCAAGGCCCTCGGCTCCCTGGCCACGTTCACCCAGACACACATCCCGGTCGCCCAGCACACGATCGCCTTCCGCCTGGCGGACGGCGGGACGGTGACCTTCGGACAGCTGACCCGCCGCGACGCGATCGTCGTCAGCCCGACCGCCAAGAACCTCGTCATCCCGGCGAGCTACAGCAAGCTCGTGGGCCGGACCACCGCGACCAAGAACCTCGTCATCAACAGTCTCGAGAACGTCGTCATGGTCGTCCCCGCCACGGGTGCCGCCACGACCGTCGGTGCGGACGAGCAGGTGGTGTCCGCCACGGCCACGTAGGCCGCACCGTTCCCAGGACCGTCCGTGACCTGGCCGCCCGCCCTCCGGCGCGCTGCCGGGTCGACGTTTGAGAGAATTCCGTCATGAGCTCCACCCCCACACCTCCCGCCGGCATCCGCGGCGCCATCGACCTGTCCGCCCTCTCGGCCTCATCGCGCTCCGCACCGGAGGCCGCGTCGGCCGCTCCCGCATCCGCTGCCGGTGCCCCGGACGCCTCGGGGCTGCCCGAGGGCCTGCTGGTCGAGGTCACCGACGCGACCTTCTCCGAGGTCATGAACCGCACCCTGCAGGTGCCCGCGGTGCTCGTCATCTGGTCCTCGGCACATCCGCAGACCGTGGGCCTCGCCGAGCGGGTGGCCGGCATCGCTGCCGGGCTCGAGGGCCGCGTGTTCGTCGTCTCCGCCGACGTCCAGACCTCCCCGGCGATCCTCCAGGCGTTCCAGCCGGTCATCGTGCAGGCCTTCGGCCAGCTCACCGTGCCGGTGACGTTCGGCCTGCTCCAGGGCCAGCCGGTGCCGCTCTTCCCCGGCCTGCCGCCGGACGAGGAGATCAGGGCCGTCCTCGACCAGCTCGTGCAGGCCGCCGTCCAGAACGGCATCACCGGCCGGGTCGACCTCGGCCCCGCCGGCGCGGCCGGTGGCTCCGGCCAGGAGGACGAGCTGCCGGCCCTGCCCCCGCTGCACCAGGAGGCCTACGACGCCATCGACCGCGGGGACTTCGACGGGGCCGTCGCGGCCTACGAGCGGGCCCTCGCCGCGGACCCCAAGGACCACGACGCCGAGCTGGGCCTGGCCCAGGTGCGGCTCATGCAGCGCACCAGTGACGTCGACCCGCAGGCCGTGCGCGCCGCCGCAGCCGCGGCACCCGAGGACGTCGACGCGCAGCTCGCCGTCGCCGACCTCGACGTGCTCGGTGGGCACGTGGTGGATGCCTTCACCCGGCTCATCGACACCGTCAAGGCGTCGGAGGGCGTGGACCGCGACCGGGCGCGCACCCACCTGCTCGAGCTGTTCAACGTCGTCGGCAACCACGACGAGCGCGTGCGCAAGGGCCGCACCGCGCTGATGAACGCCCTCTTCTGAGGTGCCACCCAAGCTGCTCGACGACCACGTCCGCTTCCGCTGGTCCGCCACGGAGGCGGACGAGGTCGTCTCCGTCCGCCTCGACTGCGACCCGGTGGTCCCCGGCGAGCGCGGGCTCACCCTCGTCGACGGCACCTGGGAGCTCGCCCTCCCGCGCCCGGACCTCCAGCGCCTCGAGTACCGCTTCGCCGTGACCCGCACCGGCCCGGACGGTGAGACCACCGAGACGGTCCTCGACCCGGACAACCCCCTCACGGTCGAGACCGCCTTCGGCTCCCGCTCCGTGATGGAGATGCCGGGGTATGCCGTCCCGTCCTGGCTGTCCGCCCCGTCCGTCCCGGGCGTGCTCACGCCGATGGCACTGGAGGGGGAGACGACGGACGACGTGCCGGTGACCGTGTGGGCACCCGAGGGCACCGAGGGTCAGGCGCTGCCGCTGCTCCTGGTCCACGACGGTCCGGAGTACGACCAGCTCGCCTCGATCACCCAGTACGCCGGGGCGATGATCGCCTCGGGCGAGCTGCCGCCCCACCGGGTCGCCCTGACCCACCCGGTGCTGCGTGACGCGTGGTACTCGGGGTCGCCGAAATACCTGCGCACCATCGCCGGGCAGGGGATCGCACGGCTCGCCGAGCACGCCCCCGTGAAGGGACCCGTCGTCGTGATGGGCGCAAGCCTCGGCGGGCTCACCGCCCTCCTCGTGGGCATGCTCGACGTCCCCGAGATCGGTGGGGTGTTCTCGCAGTCCGGCTCGTTCTTCCAGACCCGGCACGACCACCACGAGAGCTCCTACAAGTACTTCGGACGGATCTCCCGCCGGGTCCAGGAGATCCTCGACACCCGCGAGGCCGCACGGCCGCTGCGGATCGGCATGACCTGCGGCGGGCTCGAGGAGAACGCCGCCAACAACCGGGACATGGCTGCCGCGCTGCGGCGCGCCGGACACGACGTCACGCATGCCGAGGTCGCTGACCTGCACAACTACACCGCGTGGCGCGACTCGCTCGACCCGCATCTCACCGAAGTGTTGCGAGACCTGTGGGGGGACGCGCAAGGATAGGGCGCATGCCCCACGCCGAGGTGAGACTTCCCGTGCCCGGCCACGACGCCGAGCTCACCGTGGTGCGCCACGGCCACTACGGCCGGCCGATGCTCGCCTTCCCCAGCGAGGGGGGCCGCGCCGCGGACTTCGAGGACCAGGGCATGCTCGACGCGGTGCGCGACCTCGTCGACGCCGGGCGGGTGAGCATCTTCGCCGTCGACGCGATCGACGGCTTCACCTGGTCGGACACCACGATCCCCACCGACGAGCGGGCGGCACGACACGGCACGTACCAGGCCTGGCTCGACCAGGCGGTGGTGCCCTGGATCGCGGAGCAGAGTGGTGGCTCCCTCGACATGGTCACCTTCGGCGTCTCGCTCGGCGCCTACCACGCGGTGCAGTTCGCCTTCCAGCGCGCCGACGTCGCCACGCTCGCCATGGGGTTCTCCGGCAACTACGACCCGACCACCTGGAACTCGTGGGGGCACCTCGGCGACGCGACCTACTTCGCCAACCCTGCGGCATACGTCCCGCACCTGCACGGAGAGCACCTCGAGTGGCTCCGGTCGCGGCTGTCGGTGCTGCTCGTCGTCGGGGAGGGACCGTTCGAGGTCTCACCCACCCAGTCGCTGCCGTCGACCCGCGCCTTCGCCGAGGTCCTGGCACGGAAGGGTATCCGTCACGAGCTCGACGTCTGGGGTCACGACAGCGCCCACGACTGGCCGTGGTGGCGGCGCCAGCTCGCCCACCACCTCCCACGTTTCGTCTGACCGCCCGTCCGACCCACCGCAGCACCCGACGAAGGGATCTCCATGGCAGCGCAGACTGACCACCTCATCGGCCTCCTCCTCGGCGCGGAGGACGACTGGCCGACGGCGTTCGAGGCGATGGCCCGACGGCTCGGGGTCATCCGCACGGCCGACGGGTCGGACCACCGCATCAGCACCGAGCGCATGTCGATCGAGCCGTTCAACCTGCGTGACCGGCCGCGTCAGGACCTCGTCATCGACCGGCTGGCGCACTGGTACTACCACCCCCGTGAGTGGCTGAAGAAGGCCTCGCTCATGGACGACGTCTACCTGCTCAACAGCCCGTTCACGTTCCAGTCGATGGAGAAGCACTCGGCCTACTGCGCCCTGATGCGTCTCGGGATGCACGTGCCCGACACGGTGCTCGTCCCCTACAAGAACCCTGTCGACAACGCCCGCTGGGCCTACACGTCGAGCCGCTACAACCGCGGCTTCGACCTCGACGCCATCGCCGACCAGGTCGGCTACCCGATGTTCATGAAGCCGTTCGACGGCGGTGCCTGGCGCGGCGTCTCGATGATCAAGGACCGCGAGGCGCTGCACCGGGCCTACGACGAGTCCGGTGAGATGCTCATGCACCTGCAGAAGGCGGTCGACGGGTTCGAGGTCTTCGCTCGGGCACTGACGATCGGGCCCGAGACAATGGTGATGAAGTTCCAGCCCGACGAGCCGATGCACAACAGGTATGCCGTCGACCACGGCTTCCTCGCCGAGGAGACCGGACGCGAGGCGGTCACCATCGCGCAGACGGTCAACGCCTTCTTCCGGTGGGAGTTCAACTCCTGCGAGATGCTCGTCAAGGACGGGGTGGTCTACCCGATCGACTACGCGAACGCCTGCCCCGACGTGGCGGTCACGTCGCTGCACTACTACTTCCCGTTCGCGATGAAGGCGCTGCTGCGCTGGTCGGTCTACTGCGCCGTCACCGGTCGCCGGGCCCGCACCCAGGTCGACACGGGGCCGTGGTTCGACGTGGCCGACGACGGGAAGCTCGACTACCAGGGCAAGCTCGCGGCATACCAGGGGCTCTCGGACGACTACTTCGAGACCGAGCGCTACGCCGAGTTCTGCGCCACGTCACTGCCGCACGTCGACGAGATGGTGCACGAGTGGATCGGGTCCGACGAGTTCCGGACGATGCTGCAGACGACGATCCACCAGACCTACCCACCGCACGAGTGGGAGAAGTTCGAGGGGCACTTCGGCGGACTGCTCGGCCTCTGGCTCAGTGACGAGCAGCACCGCCTGACCTCGACCTCCTAGCCCGCCAGGGTCGCCGGGCCTGCCGCGGTGACGTGACCGGACCGGGGCGTTCGGGTCTCGCGCCACCCCTCGCACTGACCATGTCCGGTGGTCGGCGGCCGCTGGACAATGGGCTCGTCGTCGGCCGGGTGGACGACATGAGGCGGATGTGGGACGAGGGCATGGTCGATATGGCTGCCGGGCGGACGTGGGGCCGCGTCGCGCCCGGGGAACGTCTGCTCGCCCACCTCGCCGTGCTCCTGCCGTGCGACCTGGTCGTCCTGGCCCACCTCGACGACCACGGACGCACGCTGGCCGAGGTCTGCCATCCCTCCACCGCCCACGCCACGGCCTGGACGCGCTGCGCGCCGCGCATCGGTCTGGTCGTGCGCTGCGGTGGTGGGGACGTCGTCCAGCTCTGGCTCATCCGTCGGAGCCCGCCGTTCAGCGACGGTGAGCGGGCCGCCCTCGCCCTGGCCACCCCGGCGATGGAGATCGTCCTCCGCGGGACATGGCGCCGCGGCTCCCACGACGGCCTCACCGCACAGGAGGAGCAGGTGCTGCACCACCTGGCGGCGGGGATGTCGAACGCCGAGATGGCCACCTCCTCCACCGCAGTCCGGGCGTGAGGGGACGGAGCGGCTCAGGCGCCGAGGGCGGCGCCCACGACCTCCCTGGCCTCGGCCTGCACCTGCGCGAGGTGCTCCTCGCCCCTGAAGGACTCGGCGTAGATCTTGTAGACGTCCTCGGTGCCGCTCGGCCGGGCGGCGAACCATGCGGACTCGGTGACGACCTTGAGGCCGCCGATCGCCGCACCGTTGCCGGGCGCCTCGGTGAGCTTCGCCGTGATCGGCTCGCCCGCAAGGCTTTCGGCTGTCACCGCGTCGGGAGTGAGGGCACCGAGCTTCGCCTTCTGCGCGCGGTCCGCGGGGGCGTCGATGCGCGCGTATGCCGGCGTGCCGTGCTTCGCGGTCAGCTCGGCGTAGTGCTCGCTCGGGCTCCTGCCCGTCGCCGCCAGGATCTCCGAGGCGAGCAGTGCGAGGATGATGCCGTCCTTGTCGGTCGTCCAGACCGAGCCGTCCATGCGGAGGAACGAGGCGCCGGCCGACTCCTCGCCACCGAACGGGCCGGAGCCGTCGAGCAGGCCGGGCACGAACCACTTGAAGCCGACCGGCACCTCGACGAGCCGGCGACCGAGGTCGGCCGCGACGCGGTCGATCATCGAGCTCGACACGAGGGTCTTGCCGATGAAGCCGTCGTCGCGCCACTGCGGTCGGGCTCCGCCGTAGAGGTACTGGATCGCCACGGCGAGGTAGTGGTTGGGGTTCATCAGCCCGGCGTCGGGCGTGACGATCCCGTGGCGGTCGGCGTCGGCGTCGTTGCCGGTCGCGATGTCGTACTCGTCCTTGCGGCTGATGAGGGAGGCCATCGCCGAGGGGGAGGAGCAGTCCATCCGGATCTTGCCGTCCCAGTCGAGCGTCATGAACCGCCAGGTGGCGTCGACAGCCGGGTTGACGACGGTGAGGTCGAGGCCGTGCCGTTCGGCGATGGCACCCCAGTAGTCGACCGCGGCACCGCCGAGCGGGTCGGCGCCGATGCGGATGCCGGCGTCCTTGATCCTGCCGAGGTCGACGACGGAGGGCAGGTCGTCGACGTAGGTGCCCATGAAGTCGTAGGCCTGCACGCCGGCACGGGCCCGGGAGAACGGGATCCGCTTGACGTCGGCAAGGCCGCCGCGGATGAGCTCGTTGGCCCTCGAGGCGATGGTCTTCGTCGCGTCGGAGTCGGCCGGGCCACCGTGGGGCGGGTTGTACTTGAAGCCGCCGTCGCTCGGGGGGTTGTGCGACGGGGTGACGACGATGCCGTCCGCGAGACCGGCACGGGACGGCATACCGTCGACGCCGGTGACCTTGCCGCGGTTGGCGACGAGGATCGCGTGCGAGACCGCAGGGGTCGGCGTGTAGCGGTCGGCGGAGTCCACGAGCACCGTGACGTCGTTCGCGACGAGGACCTCGAGAGCCGAGGCCCACGCCGGCTCGGACAGGCCATGGGTGTCGCGGCCGAGGAACAGCGGGCCGTCGAAGCCCTGGGAGCGCCGGTAGTCGACGATCGCCTGCGTCGTGGCGAGGATGTGGTCCTCGTTGAACGCGGTCCGCAGCGAGGAGCCGCGGTGGCCGGACGTGCCGAACGCGACCTGCTGGTCGACGTCGTCGGGGTTGGGCTTCCCCGTGTAGTACGCCGTGACGAGGTGGGCCACGTCGACGAGGTCCTCGGGCCGGGCGGGCTGGCCTGCGCGTTCGTGGGTCATGCCTTGGCCTCCGTGTCGGCCTCGCCAGTGACGACCGCGGAGGCGACGATCGGTCGGTCCTCGGCGGGCGCGAGGTAGACGGCGGTCAGGCCGGCGAGGCGCACCGTGACGTGGAACGGCTGGTTGTTCCAGGGCTCCTCGACCGCGTCGAGCTCGAGGTCGGCCTGGCTGGGCGAGCTGTGCTGGTCGTAGCCGCTCGTGTCGAGGAGAACCCGCCACCTGCCACCGAAGGGGACGCCCACCCGCAGCCACTCCTTGGAGTCGCCGCCGAAGTTGACGACGCAGGCCACGACGTCACCCGACTGGCGGGCGGGGTCCTCGAAGCGCACGAACGAGTAGGTGTTCCCCTGGTTGTCGTCGGCGTCGAGCCACTCGAAGCCGGCCGGCTCGGAGTCCAGCGTCCACAGCGCGGGGTGCGCGCGGTAGACCCGGTTGAGCTCCTTGACGAGGTTGTGCACGCGGTAGTGCGCCGGCTGGTCGAGCAGCCACCAGTCGAGGGAGCGTCCGTCGGCCCACTCGCTCGGCTGCGCGAACTCGCACCCCATGAAGAGCAGCTGCTTGCCGGGGTGGGCCCACATGTAGGCGAGGAAGGCCCGCACGGTGGCGAGCTGGTCGGTCCGGTTGCCCGGTGCCTTGTTGACGAGCGAGCCCTTGCCGTGGACGACCTCGTCGTGACTGATCGGCAGGACGTAGTTCTCGCTGAACGCGTACATGAGCGCGAAGGTGAGCAGCCCGTGGTGGTGCTGGCGGTTGAGCGGGTTCTCGCCGAGGTAGCGCAGCGAGTCGTTCATCCACCCCATGTTCCACTTCAGGCCGAAGCCGAGGCCGCCCTCGCTCGTCGCCTTGGTGACGCCGGGCCACGAGGTCGACTCCTCGGCGATCGTCACGATGCCGGGGACCCGCTTGTAGGCCGTGGCGTTGGTCTCCTGGAGCAGCCCGATGGCCTCGAGGTGCTCGCGGCCGCCGTGGACGTTGGGCAGCCACTCGCCGTCCTTGCGCGAGTAGTCGAGGTAGAGCATCGAGGCGACCGCGTCGACGCGCAGCCCGTCGACGTGGAACTCCTCGAGCCAGTAGAGCGCGTTGGCGACGAGGAAGTTGCGCACCTCGAGCCGCCCGAAGTCGAAGATGTGCGTGCCCCAGTCGGGCTGGTCGCCGCGTCGCGGGTCCGGGTGCTCGTAGAGCGGGAGCCCGTCGAAGCGGGCCAGGGCCCACTCGTCGCGCGGGAAGTGCCCGGGGACCCAGTCGAGGATGACGCCGATCCCGGCCTGGTGCAGCCGGTCGACGAGGTGCTTGAACTCGTCCGGGGTGCCGAAGCGCGACGAGGGCGCGTAGTAGCCGGTCACCTGGTAGCCCCACGAGGGGCCGTAGGGGTGCTCCATCACCGGCATGAGCTCAACGTGCGTGAACCCGAGGTCGACGACGTAGTTCACGAGGTGCTCGGCGAGGTCGCGGTAGGACAGGCCCTGCCGCCACGAGCCCAGGTGGACCTCGTAGACGCTCATCGGGCCGCTGTGCGGGTCGCGGGAGGTGCGGTCCTCCATCCACGTCGTGTCGGCCCACTCGTGCCCGGCCTCGTCGACGACGGAGCCGGTGCGCGGCGGGAGCTCGGTGCGACGGGCCATCGGGTCGGCCTTGGTGCGCACGACGTCGTCGGCGCCACGGATCTCGTACTTGTAGACCGAGCCGGCGCCGATGCCGGGCACGAACAGCTCCCAGATGCCGCTCGTGCCGATGAGACGCATCGGGTGCACCCGGCCGTCCCAGCCGTTGAAGTCGCCGACGACGCGCACGGCCTTGGCCCTCGGCGCCCACACGGCGAACGAGGTGCCGCGCACGGTCCCCATCGGCCCGGCGTACTCGTGCACCCGTGCCCCGAGGACGGTCCAGAGCTGCTCGTGCCGGCCCTCGTTGACGAGGTGCAGGTCGACCTGGCCGAGGGTCGGCGCGAAGCGGTAGGGGTCGTCCTGGAGGTGCTCGATGCCGTCGGCCCAGGCGACCAGCAGGCGGTAGTCCATGGTCGCGGTGGCGTCCGCCCGCACGGCGCTCCACACGCCCTCGGCCTCGTGCTCGAGGGTGAGCTCCTCGCCGTCCTCGAAGCGCACGCGCACCGAGGAGGCCATGGGCCGCAGGACGCGGACCCGCAGCCCGCCGTCCTCGAGGTGCTGCCCGAGCAGGTCGTGGGGCTGCTGGTGACGGCCCTGGATGAGGGCGCTGATCGCACCGCTGACTTCATGGGCGGGGGTGGGGCTCACTTCGCGTCCTCCTGGGGTGCGGTCGTGGGGCTCTGGAACCCGGACGCCAGCCGTTCGATGGCGGCGAGCGGGATGTCGACCCACGACGGTCGATTGCGGACTTCGTAGACGACCTCGTACATCGCCTTGTCGAGCTCGAAGGCGGCGAGGAGGGCGGGCCTGCTGCGGGGGTCCTCACCTGCGGTGGCGGCGTAGCCGTCGAGGAAGGCGGACTGGGCGCTCGTCACCCAGTCGCGCGCCGAGGTGTCGGGCGTGTCGGCCGCGTGCTCGACCGCACCCCCGGCGTAGTCGAAGCTGCGCAGCATCCCCGCGATGTCGCGGATCCACTGGTCGGGTTGGTTGCGCTCGGCCAGCGGGCGCAGCGGCTCACCCTCGAAGTCGAGGAGGACCCAGCCGCCGTCGGGTGTGTGGAGCACCTGCCCGAGGTGGTAGTCGCCGTGGATGCGCTGCAGCGCAGGCCAGCCCACGTGCTCCGCGGCGTCGAAGATGGCCGAGACCGCGTCGTCGTGGTCGTGCAGTCCGGCGACCTCCGCGCGCGCGGCGGCGTGGCGCTCGCGCATCCCGTCGAGGATCTCCCGAGCGGTCTCGCCGCTCGTCGGGGTGGTGCCGAACGACGACGCGAGCATCGCGTGGACCTCGGCCGTCGCCTCGCCGAGCGCCCGCGCCGGAGCGCTGAAGTCCTCGCCGGAGCGCAGCGCGGCCAGGGCGACGCGCCAGGCGTCCTCGACGCCGGGCAGGAACTCCTGCGCGAAGGCGAAGTGCCCGTATGCCGTGCCCCCACCGTCCGCGTCCGGCGAACCCTCGGCGTCCGGCTCCGGCCACTGCCCGGCCACCGACCCGACGACGGCGGGGACCCGGCGGGAGCCGGCCTCGACGAGGGCGGACTGGAGGACGACGTCGGGGTTCTCGCCGGCCGACAGCATCCGGAAGACCTTGACGATCACCGGGACGGGCTCGCCGGAGGCGTCGACGCAGTCGAGGATGACCGAGGTGTTGGACTGCTCGCCCGACAGCACCTTGGAGCCGCGCACCGTGACGGCCCGGGTCCACGCGCGACCGGGCTGCGCGACGACGGTGTCGTCGAACGCGTCGCTCGCGGCCGTGGACTCGGCACGCACCCGGCCCTGGACGAGCTCGAGCAGCTGCGCGGCATACACCGGGTCGTGGGGTGCGTCGTAGACCCAGCGGCGGCCGAGCACGGAGTGCTCCATGACGCCGACGAGCGCGTGCTCCAGCTCGGGCACCGGGGCGCCGCGGTAGGTGAGCGGCACCTGGTAGACGACCGGCGCGGGTCCGGAGTCGTCGGCGACGACGAGGGTCTCGACGCCGACCTCGCCGGCCGGGTCGCCGAGCCGCCACGACGTCAGGCGACGCACCGAGGGGGAGGCGCCCTTGGCGGCATACCAACGCTGGGAACCCATCCACGACTGGACGAGCTCGGGCTTCGTCGGCGTGAGGTGGGCGCCCTTGTGCAGCTCAGCCACGGGTCTCCGCACCCACCCGCAGCCAGAAGAAGTCGCGGCTGCCCATCGTGAAGGTGACCCGCCCGTCCTCGGCGACCCAGGGGAAGCCGGCGCCACCGAAGAGGTCGAACAGCTCACGCTGGCCGAGCTCCTCGGGCAGCGAGATGGTGCCCGCCTGCGGCTTGTCGGAGAGGTTGTTGACGCACAGCAGGGTCTCGCCCGGGTGGTCGCGGTCACCGGACCAGGAGCGGGTGTAGGCGAGGATCGACTCGTTGTCGGTGGGGGCGATGTGCAGGTCGCCGAGCCCGAAGGCCGGGTGGAGGCGGCGCACGCCGAGCATCCCGCGCAGCCAGTGCAGCAGCGAGTGGCCGGTGGCCATCTGCGCCTCGACGTTGACGCCGTTGTAGTGGTAGACGAGCGAGGAGATCACCGGCAGGTAGAGCTTGCCCGGGTCGGCCGCCGAGAAGCCGGCGTTGCGGTCCGGCGTCCACTGCATCGGGGTGCGGACGGCGTCGCGGTCGGTGAGCCAGATGTTGTCGCCCATGCCGATCTCGTCGCCGTAGTAGAGGCACGGCGAGCCCGGCAGCGAGAGCACGAGCGCGTGGATGAGCTCGATCTCGGGGCGCGAGTTGTCGAGCAGGGGAGCGAGGCGGCGACGGATGCCGACGTTGGCCCGCATGCGCGGGTCGGGGGCGTACCAGCCGTACATCGCCGCGCGCTGCTCCGGCGTCACCATCTCGAGGGTGAGCTCGTCGTGGTTGCGCAGGAAGGTGCCCCACTGCGTGCCCGGTGGGATGGCCGGGGTCTCGGCGAGGACGTCGATGATCGGCTGGGCCGTCTGCTCGCGCAGGGCGTAGTAGAGCATCGGCATCACGGGGAAGTGGAACGCCATCTGGCACTCCGGCGCCTCCTCGGTGCCGAAGTAGTCGACGACGTCGGCCGGCGGCTGGTTGGCCTCGGCGAGCAGGATGCGCCCGGGGTACTCCTCGTCGACCATCTTGCGCAGCCGCGCGAGGAACTGGTGGGTCTTGGGGTGGTTCTCGCCGTTGTGGCCCTCCTCCTCGTAGAGGTAGGGAACGGCGTCGAGACGGAAGCCGTCGATGCCCATGTCCATCCAGAAGCGGACGACCTCGAACATCGCCTCGTGCACGGCGGGGTTCTCGAAGTTGAGGTCCGGCTGGTGACCGAAGAACCGGTGCCAGAAGAACTGCCGCCGGATCGGGTCGAAGGTCCAGTTGGAGGTCTCGGTGTCGATGAAGATGATGCGGGCGTCGGTGTACTTGTCGTCGGTGTCGGACCAGACGTAGAAGTCGCCGTAGGGACCCTCGGGGTCGCTGCGGGAGGCCTGGAACCACGCGTGCTGGTCGCTCGTGTGGTTCATGACGAAGTCGGTGATGATCCGGATGCCGCGCGCGTGCGCCTCGGTGATGAGCTGCTGGAACTCCGGCAGCGTCCCGAACTCCGGCAGCACCTGGGTGTAGTCGGCGATGTCGTAGCCGCCGTCACGCAACGGGCTGGCGTAGAACGGCGGGAGCCACAGGCAGTCGATGCCGAGCCACTGGAGGTAGTCCAGGCGGTTGATGACCCCCTGGAAGTCCCCGGCCCCGGTGCCGTTGGAGTCCCCGAAGGCCCGCACGAGCACCTCGTAGAAGACCGCCGTCTTGAACCACTCGGGGTCGTGCTTGAGCCCCGGCTGGTGCAGTCCGAGTCCTTGCGTCGCCGTCACGTTTCTCAGTACCTCTTCATCTCGATGATGTGGACCGGCTCGTGGTCCGGTCCCAGGTGGACCATGTTCTCGCGCAGGAAGTCCCACCACTGGTCGGTGATGAGGTCGTGCGCGCGGAACCCCTCGTCGGGGTGGAGCCCGAGGGCGGGCATGTCGAGGACGACGCGGCTCCAGCGGGTGCTGTGCGGGTCGAGGTTGGCGATGACGATGACGACGTCCTCGTGCTCCGGGGTGCCGGCGCGCTCGTCGGCGGGCACGACGCGACGCTTGCTGAACGCCAGGATGTTCTCGTCGTCGACGTGGTGGAACGTCACGTTGCGCAGCCAGTGCAGCGCCGGGTGGGCGCGCCGGATCTCGTTGAGCCGCCGCAGGTACCACGCGAGGGACTGGCCCTCGCGGGAGCCGCCGGGCTCGAAGTCCTCCCAGTGGCGGTTCTTGTACTGGTACTTCTCGTTGTCGATCTGCTCCTCGGCGCCGGGCCGGGCCACGTGCTCCATGAGCTCATAGCCGGCGTAGATGCCGTAGGTGGGCACGAGCGTCCCGGCCAGCGCCGCCCGCAGCTTCCACGCCGCCGGGCCGCCGAACTGCATGTAGGGCGTGAGGATGTCGTGGGTCGTGGGCCAGAACGACGGCCGCATGTAGTGCGCGGTCTCGGTGGCCAGCTCCTCGACGTACTCCTGGAGCTCGGGCTTGGTGTTGCGCCACGCGTAGTAGGTGTAGCTCTGCTGGAAGCCGACCTTGGCGAGCGTGCGCATCATCGCCGGCTTGGTGAAGGCCTCGCTGAGCCAGATGATCTCCGGGTGCTCACGGGCGACGTCCTGGATCAGCCACTGCCAGAACTCGACCGGCTTGGTGTGCGGGTTGTCGACGCGGAAGACGGTCACGCCGTGGTCGATCCACACCTGCACCACCCGGCGGACCTCGGCGTACGCCCCGGCCGGGTCGTTGTCGAAGTTCATCGGGTAGATGTCCTGGTACTTCTTCGGCGGGTTCTCCGCGAACGCGATCGTGCCGTCGGCGCGGGTCGTGAACCACTCCGGGTGCTCGGTGACCCACGGGTGGTCCGGCGAGCACTGCAGCGCGATGTCCATGGCGACCTCGAGGCCGAGGCCGCGCGCCGTCTCGACGAAGTGGTCGAAGTCCTCGAAGGTGCCGAGGTCGGGGTGGATGGCGTCGTGGCCGCCGTCGGCGGAGCCGATCGCGTAGGGGCTGCCCGGGTCCTCGGGGCTCGCGTCGAGCGTGTTGTTGGGGCCCTTCTTGGCCGCCTGCCCGATCGGGTGGATCGGCGTGAGGTAGATGACGTCGAAGCCCATGCCGGCGACGGCCGTCAGGCGCTGGGCGGCGGTGCGCAGCGTGCCGGAGCGCCAGGTGTGCGTCTCCTCGTCGTAGACGGCGCCCTCGCTGCGGGGGAAGAACTCGTACCAGGCGCCGCAGAGGGCGAGCTGGCGCTCGACGAGAAGCGGGTATGCCGTGCTCGCGCTGACGAGGTCGCGCACCGGGGTGCCGATCAGCTCGTCGTGGACCGGTCCGTGGGTGATGGCCGACATCCGCACCTGCGGGGGACGGGTCTCGTCGCGCAGGGCCGCGACGCCCTCGCGCAGGACCGCGGCACCCTGCGGGCTCCGGTCGGGGGTCTGCGCGGCACGTTCGAGGAAGAGGGCGCCCTCGGTGAGCATGAGGTCGGTGTCGACGTCCGCCCGCACCTTGATGGTGGCGTCGTGCTCCCAGGTGCCGTACGGATCGGACCATCCCTCGACCCGGAATGTCCACATGCCGGGACGATTCGCGACGACCGTGGCTTCCCAGGTGTTGAGACCGGGGTTGGTGCAGACCATCGTCGCGACGTGGTCGCGGCCCTCCGGATCGGTGAGGACGACGGACGCTCCGACGGCGTCGTGGCCCTCGCGCAGGACGGTCGCCGTGACGACGAATTCCTCTCCCACCACGCACTTCGTGGGGCGGGCGCCGCCGTCGACGAGTGGCTCGACGTCGACGACGGGGATACGGCCGATGGGGGACTGGGGAGGGGTGCTGAGCGGCGTCGCGGTCACCCGCCCGACGCTACCGGTCGTTTCCCCCCGGGCACGACTTGGCGCTCCCGCGGAACACCGGCAGGCGAAACCGTTTACGCGAAGGGGGTGCGTGACCCTAGGATGCACCCTCGTGAAGGCCATCCGTCGCTTCAGCGTCCGCCCCGTCCTCCCTGCCAGCATCGCCCCGCTCGGCGACCTCGCGATGAACTTGCGCTGGAGCTGGCACCCGCCGCTGCGCGACGTCTTCGAGAGCATCGACCCCGAGCGCTGGGTGTCCGTCGGCGCCGACCCCGTCGCCATGCTCTCCGCCACGCCGGTCGAGGAGCTCGACGCCCTCGCCGCCGACGAGGGCTTCGTCGCCCGCGTCGTCGAGGCCCAGCAGGGCCTCGAGCGCTACCTCGCCGAGGACCGCTGGTACCAGCAGTGGGCCGACGAGCAGGGCGAGGACGGCGCTCCGGCGTCCATCGCCTACTTCAGCCCCGAGTTCGGCATCGCCGCGGCGCTGCCCCAGTACTCCGGCGGCCTCGGCATCCTCGCCGGCGACCACCTCAAGGCGGCCTCCGACATCGGCGTGCCGATCGTCGGCGTCGGCCTGTTCTACAAGACCGGCTACTTCCGGCAGAGCCTCAACCACGACGGGTGGCAGACCGAGACCTACCCCGTCCTCGACCCCGACGGCCTGCCGCTGTCGCTCCTGCGCGAGGAGGACGGCACCCCCAGCGTCGTCTGCATCAACCTCCCCGGTGGCCGCGAGCTGCGCGCCCAGGTGTGGCGCGCCCAGGTCGGCCGGGTGCCGCTGCTGCTCCTCGACTCCGACATCCCGGGCAACGACGACGGTGCCCGCGCCGTCACCGAGCGCCTCTATGGCGGCGGCGGCGAGCAGCGCCTCCAGCAGGAGATGCTCCTCGGCGTCGGCGGCGTACGCGCCCTGCGCCTGTGGTCACGGCTCACCGGTGCTCCGACGCCCGACGTCTACCACTCCAACGAGGGCCACGCCGGCTTCCTCGCGATCGAGCGGATCAGCGAGCTCGTCACCGGCTCGAACCTGTCCTTCGACGAGGCTCTCGAGGCCGTGCGCGCGGCGACCGTCTTCACGACGCACACGCCCGTGCCCGCCGGCATCGACCGCTTCGAGCGCCGCCTCATCGAGATCTACTTCGGTGGCGACCTCGCTCCCGCCGGGGTGCCGATCGACCGGCTCCTCGAGCTCGGCAAGGAGACCTACGAGGGCGGCGACGCCTCGATGTTCAACATGGCCGTGCTCGGCATGCGGATCGCGCAGCGCCGCAACGGCGTCTCCAAGCTCCACGGTGTCGTCAGCCGCGACATGTTCGACGGCCTCTGGCCGGGCTTCGACGCCGACGAGGTGCCGATCACGAGCATCACCAACGGCGTCCACGGCCCCACCTGGGTGGACCGCAAGGTCTACGAGATGGCCAGCCGCCACACCGACATCAAGGACCTCGACTCCCGGGCGTCGTGGGAGGCCATGGCCGAGATCCCGCGCGACGAGGTGTGGGCGACGAAGCGTGAGATGCGCCAGCAGCTCGTCACCGAGGCCCGCGCCCGCGTGCGCGCCTCGTGGATCGAGCGGGGTGCCTCGCCGGCCGAGCTCGGCTGGACCAACGACATCCTCGACCCCGACGTCCTCACGATCGGCTTCGCCCGTCGCGTCCCCACCTACAAGCGGCTCACGCTCATGCTGAGCGACCCGGCCCGCCTCAAGAAGCTGGTGCTCGACCCCGAGCGTCCCATCCAGATCGTCATCGCCGGCAAGTCCCACCCGGCCGACGAGACCGGCAAGCAGCTCATCCAGCAGATGGTGAAGTTCACCGACGACCCCGAGGTCCGCCACCGCATCGCGTTCCTGCCGAACTACGACATCGCCATGGCGCAGCACCTCTACCCCGGCTGCGACGTCTGGCTCAACAACCCGCTGCGCCCGTTCGAGGCCTCGGGCACGTCGGGCATGAAGGCGGCCCTCAACGGCGCCCTCAACCTCTCGATCCTCGACGGGTGGTGGGACGAGTGGTTCGACGGCAACAACGGCTGGGCCATCCCCACCGCCGACGGCGTCGAGGACCCCGACCGTCGTGACGACATCGAGGCCAAGGCGCTCTACGACCTCATCGAGAACCAGGTCGCGCCGCGCTTCTACGACGTCGACGACGCGAAGCTGCCGCAGAACTGGCTCGCGATGATCATGCACACCGTCTCGACCCTCGGCCCCAAGGTCCGGGCGAGCCGCATGGTGCGCGAGTACACCGAGCGCCTCTACGTCCCGGCCGCCCGGTCGGGCTGGGCACTGCGCGACGGCGACTTCGCCGGCGCGAAGGACCTCGCGGCATACACCGCCCGCGTGACGAAGGCGTGGGGCGACGTGCACGTCGACCACGTCGAGTCCTCGGGTGTCGGTGACAGTCCCGAGATCGGCGAGACGCTGCACGTCGGCGCCTACGTCTCGCTCGGCGACCTCGAGCCGGGCGACGTCGAGGTGCAGATCGCCCACGGTCGGACCAACCACCGGGGCGACGAGCTGCACGGCGTCACGACGCTGGCGCTCGAGCACGCGGAGACCTACGAGCAGGGCCGCCACAAGTTCGCCGGCGACCTCAAGCTCCAGACGAGCGGCGCGTTCGGCTACACCGTGCGGGTCCTGCCGAAGCACTCGGGCCTGCCGTCACCGGCGGCGCTCGGCCTGGTCGCCAACGCCTGACCCCCCGCTTCCCCACGACCTACTGCACCGTAGGCGGTGTGACCGCACCGCCTACGGTGCAGTAGGCCGTTCGGGAGCGTGCGGGTCGCGGCTCAGCCGAGGCCCTCGAGCGCCTTCGCCGAGCCCGGGTGCAGCTCGACCGGTTCGGTCTCCTTCGCCGTCGCCGGGTCGAGGTCCTTGGCGGCCGGGTGGACCTTCTCGAGGTCGGCCTTCTTCTCGAAGAGGACCTTGGTCAGGGCGCACGCGTTGGCGTCGGACATGTCCGAGCGGACGAGCAGCACGTTGGGCACGACGACGGTCTTGGCGTCGGCGGCCGTGCCGTAGGTCGCGGCCGGGATGACGTCCTCGGCGTAGACCGGGTTGACCTCCTTCAGCTGGGGCAGCAGGGGAGTGATGTCGACGAACTGCACGTCGTCCTTCATCGCCGTCATGAGGTCGGTGATGCCACCGGTCGGCAGGCCACCGGACCACACGAGGCCGTCGATGCTGCCGTCCTTCATGCCGTCCACGGTCTTGGTGAGGTCGAGGCGCTGCGCCTTGACGTCCTTGGCGGGGTCGAGGCCGGCCGCGGTGATCAGGCGGTTGGCGATGACCTCTGTGCCGGACTTCGGTGAGCCGGTGGAGATGCGCTTGCCCTTGAAGTCCTCGACCTTGGTGATGCCCGACTTCTTCGAGACGACGACCTGCGTGTAGTTGGAGTAGATGCGGGCCAGCGCCTTGACGTCGGCCTGCTTGCCCTCGAACGCGCCCTTGCCGGTGACCGCGTCAGCGGCGGTGTCGGCGAGGGAGAAGGCGATGTCGTACTTCTTGTTGACGAGCTGCTGGATGTTCTGCACCGACGCACCGGTCTCGGCGGCGGTCGCCTTGAGCTCGGTGTTGGCGCTGATGACCTGCGCCAGACCGCCACCGAGGGCGTAGTAGACCCCGGTGCTGTTGCCCGTCGCGATGGTGATCTGCCCGGCGCTGGCCGTGCAGTCGTCGGCGCCTGCGGAACCGCTGGCGGCGGTGTCGCTCGTGCGGTCCTGCTTGCCGCCGCACCCGGTGAGGACGAGCGCCGCGGCTGCGGTCGCCGCGAGCAGGGTCGTGCGGATTCTCTTGCGACTCATGCTGTTTCCTCCAGTTTGGTGGTGGTGCTGTGAGCAGGTGGGGTATGCCGTCCGCCCGAGCGGGTGACCCAGGCGAGGACGATCGCGGCGGCGAGGAAGGCCACGCCGACCCCGATCGAGAAGGGCTGCAGGTAGAGCAGCAGGCCGGCGGCGGGCACGCAGAGTGCGCGCACCGCGAGGCTGGCCGGCCCGAAGAGCCAGCCGCCGGTGATGATCGCCAGGGCGCCGACCGCGAGCATCGAGACAACCGCCGTCCAAAGGATCGAGAGCGGGTCGCCCTGCATGAGCAGGTGCGAGCCGTTGTCGGTGATGACGAACGCGAGCGGGGCGAGGAAGGCCGGGAGCGTGTACTTCCAGGCCTGCCACATCGTCTTGATCGTGTCGCCACCGGTGATGGCGGACGCGGCGACCGCGGCGAGGGCGGTCGGCGGTGAGACCTCGGAGAGCACGGCGTAGTAGAAGATGAACATCGCCGTCTCTGGAGGGCTGACCCCGAGCGTCTGCAGGGCCGGACCGATGACGACCCACGCGATGATGAACGACGCGGTGACCGGGACGGCGAGGCCGAGGATCGCGATGGCGAACGCGGCGAAGACCGCGGTGAGGACGAGGATCCCGGTCTCGTTGGTCGTGATCGCCTGTGCCGCCGAGACGAGCATCGACGCGAGCGACTGGCCGATGCCGGTCTTGACGATGACGGAGGTGATGATGCCTGCCGCGGCGCAGACGGAGGCGACGGGCAGGACCGAGCGCACACCGGCGGCCAGACCGCGATAGAGCTCGACGGCATACGTGCGCAGTGCCTGCGGAAGCGGGGCACGCTCGGCGTGCGGGTCGAGCGGATCGCGGCCGGAGACGACCCGCTCGACGAGCCCGAACAGGGCGGCGACGGCGGTGGCGTAGACGACCGCCTTGAAGGGCGGTATGCCGAGCGCGAGGAACGCGACGATGACGAAGAGCGAGAGGAAGTGGTAGCCGAAGCGCACGAGCAGCTGGAGGGCGCTGCGGGTGGCGATGTGGACCTCGTGGGCGCCGAACTTCCGGGCGTCCATCTCGACGGCGAGGATGATGCCGAGGTAGTAGAGGACGGTCGGGATGGTCGCCCAGAAGAGGACCTGGAGGTAGTTGACGCCGAGGTACTCGGCGATGATGAACGCCGCCGCGCCGAGGGTTGGCGGGGACAGGATCGCGCCGATGCCGGCCGCGGCGAGCATGCCGCCAGCGGCCTCGCGGGGGTAGCCGGCCTTCTTGAGGATCGGCCAGGACACCGAGCCGAGGCTGACCGCCGTCGCGGTGCCGGAGCCGCTCACCGTGCCGAGGAGGAAGCCGCTGAGGGCGACCGTGCGACCCGGGGCCGAGGAGCTCTTGCGGAACGCGGCGAACGAGATGTCGATGAAGAAGCGGCTTGCACCGGTGGCTTCGAGGACGGCCCCGTAGATCGTGAAGAGCACGATGTAGGTCGCCGCCACGTCGAGCGGGATGCCGAAGAAGCCGGACGCGTCGTTGTAGAAGCCGTTGATGATGTCGCCGAAGTTCATCCCGGCGTGGCTGATCGACCACGAGACCGGCAGGAAGCCGCCGTAGTAGGCAAACGCGAAGAACACTGCACAGACGATCGGCAGCACGAGGCCGGTGGTGCGGCGGCACGCCTCGAGGATGAGCAGCATGAGCAGCGTGCCCATCGCGACGTCGACGGCGCCGAGCGAGCCCTGCCGGTCGAGGAAGGCGTTGAAGCCGCCCCCACCGTCGCCGACCGCGAAGGGCTGCACCGGGTAGAGGCAGACGACGAGCGCCAGTGCCGCCAGCGCCCAGTCGAGAAGGCTCGGGTTGTCGTCGCCCTGGCTGCCGTCGGCCGCGCGGCGCTTGGAGCGGAAGGTGCGGTAGCAGACGAAGACGAGGGGAAGGACGGCCGCGAGGAACAGGATGAGGTAGTACTGCCCGCCCTGCCGCAGCGGCGAGAACACCTGGTAGAGCACGAACACCGACACGAGGAAGCAGACCGCGGTGAGGACGTGGTCGAGCCGGGGCGACAGCCGGCGGCCGGGGCGCTCCTCGTCGTACTCGCCGATGAGCTCCTCGACCGACGCCGTCTGCTCGACGGTGCCGCCGGACCGCGTGACCTCCGTTGGCCGCCCCATGACCTCCAACCTAGGACAGTTCGGATCGGCTGAGGCGATCGAGGACCGAGCCATCCCTCCGTCGTCGTGGAGGTGACCGGTGACCACCGCGGAGGTGGTCGGGAAACTTGCAGGTCAGCGAGGTGGCAGGACCACGGGAGGGCGCGTCGGTCATCAAGGTGACCAGGTTGACATGACCCGTTGGGATGAAATCTCTGAATGGCGACCTCTGGTAGCCACTGGTTTCACCGTTTGGAGTACGCGCCTCGCCAGCGAGCTGTTCTCTTGGCCTGATCGCTCGACGCCCCTGCCAGGAGAAGATTCCATGCCGTCAACACCGCTGCGCTCCTCTGCCCCTCGCACCGTGTCGAACCGCAGGCGCATTTCTGCCGCCGTTGTGGCGTCGGCCATGGCCGTCGCCGGCCTCGGGGCGGGGGTCCCGGCGGCGCAGGCGGCGTCGGTGACGAGTGCGGTGTTCAGTGGGGGGGCTGGCACGTTCACCGCCGCCAACGGCACCGTGTACGCCAAGCAGGGCGCGGCGCTGACCCTGACCGTGAACACCGACGGCAACACCCGCTGTGTCGAGGTCATCGACGGGAACGGCAACATCGTCGCCATCAAGAGTGGCGGCAACAGCGCGACGTGGAGCTTCAGTGGCTCGGCTTACCCGTGGCTCACGGCCGGCACCGGCAGCGGGGCGGTGCAGTACACGACGATGGCGTGGCGCAACGTCAACGGAAATGGCAAGTGCGTCGCGAACCAGAACGAGACCTTCGGCGTCCAGGCCGCCGCCTACACGCTGGACAACACAGCGCCGACGGCAACCGGTGCGCTGACGCCCGCCCCGAACGGCGCCGGCTGGAACAAGAGTGACGTCACGGTCACGTGGACGGGATCCGACATCGGAGGCTCGGGCCACCAGAGCGTCGCCCCGGCCACCGACACCGTCACGGCCGACGGGACGGTCACCAGGACCACCGTGGTCACCGACAACGTGGGCAACACGGCCACGAGCGCCCCGGTCACCGTCAGGCTCGACAAGACGGCGCCGACCATCACCGGCTCCCGCACCCCGGCGGCCAACGCGAACGGTTGGAACAACACCGACGTCACGGTGTCGTTCGCGCCGGCTGACGCGACCTCTGGCGTCAAGAGCTCCAGCGTGCCGACGACGCTCAGCAGCAGCGCGGCCAACCAGTCGGTCACCGGCTCGGTCACCGACAACGCCGACAACATCGCGAGCACCACCGTCGGCGGCATCAACATCGACAAGGTCGCGCCGACGCTGTCCGGCACGCCGACCACGGACCCCAACGCGGCCGGCTGGTACAAGGGCGACGTGACCGTTGCCTGGACGGCAGCCGACGCCCTGTCCGGCACCACGAACCCGGCGAACACGACCGTCGCGGGCGAGGGTACGAACCTGACCTCGAGCGCCACGGCCACCGACAAGGCGGGCAACACCAGCGGATCCGTCGAGAGCGCCGCGGTCAGGATCGACCGCACCGCCCCGCACACAACCGTCACGGCGCCGCCGGCCTGGAACCGGTCCGACCTCACCCTGACCCTCGTGCCGAACGACGGTCTCTCCGGTGTCGACAAGACCTGGTACCGGCTCGACGGGGCCGAGCCGGTCGCAGGTACCAGCGTGCCGGTGACCGCCGAGGGCAACCACACCCTGAGCTTCTGGAGCACCGACAAGGCCGGCAACACTGAGGCCGCGCGGACCGTCTCCTTCGGCATCGACAAGACGTCGCCCACGATCGGCCACACCCAGAGCCCGGCCGCCAACGCCGACGGCTGGAACAACGAGAACGTCACCGTCACCTTCACCTGCTCGGACGCGCTCTCCGGCGTGGCGAGCTGCACCGGTCCGCAGACCGTGGCGACCGAGGGCAGGTCCCAGGTCGTCACCGGCACCGTCGAGGACAACGCCGGGAACTCGGCCACTGACCCGGCGTCGGTGAGCATCGACAAGACCAAGCCGGTCATCACGGTCGACGCCCTTCCGGCGCCGAACGCCAACGGTTGGTACCAGGACGACGTCACGGCGACCTTCACCGCGACGGACGCGCTGTCCGGCGTCAAGACTCAGGACACCGCCCACACCTTCGGTGAGGGCGAGGCCCAGACCGCCACCGCCGCCGCCAGCGACGCCGCCGGCAACAGCAGCTCTGTGACGACGTCGAAGGTCAGCGTCGACAAGACCGCCCCCACCATCTCGGGCAAGGTCGTCGGCGCGCCCAACGCGAACGGCTGGTTCACCGGGGACGTCACGGTCACGTGGACGTGCGACGACAACCTCTCCGGCGTGGTGGCCTGCCCGGCCGACTCCGTCGTGGGCGGCGAGGGCAGCGACCGCTCGGCCTCCGCGTCCGTGACCGACAAGGCCGGTCACACCGCGACCGCCACGCTCGACGGGATCAGGATCGACCGCACGGCGCCCACGACCGCACCCATCGGCGTTCCGGGTGGCTGGGTCAACGCTCCGGTGACCGTCGGCCTGCACGGCACGGACAACCTCTCCGACGTCGACACCACCTACTTCGTCATCGACGGGGCGAGCACCCCGACCAGGGGCGACACCGTCACGGTCGCCACCGAGGGCGTGCACGAGGTGACCTACTGGTCGGTCGACGGTGCCGGCAACACCGAGAATGCCAAGTCCTTCACCGTCCGGCTGGACCTCTCGTCGCCGAGCATCACCCCGAGCCAGTCGCCGGAGCAGAACGCGAAGGGCTGGAACAACACGGACGTCTCGGTCAGCTTCTCCTGCACCGACCAGACGGACCTGTCCGGCCTCGCCACCTGCACCGGACCCCAGACGGTGACGACCGAGGGCAAGGCCCAGAAGGTCACGGGCGCGGCGAGCGACAATGCCGGCAACAGCCTCACCGGCACCGCCACCGTCAACATCGACAAGACCCTCCCGACCATCACCGGGGCTCCCGACCGGTCGGCCAACGAGGCCGGTTGGTACAAGGACGACGTCACCGTCTCGTTCGACGCCAAGGACACCCTGTCGGGGATCCACGCCGTGACCGGTCCTCAGACACTCGGTGAGGGCCAGGCGCAGAGTGTTGCTGGCACCGCCACCGACAACGCGGGCAACAGCGCCTCGACGTCCGTCACGGGTATCAACGTCGACAAGACCATGCCGACGCTGGCCGCGGCGCCGACGACGACTCCCAACGAGAACGGCTGGTACAGCTCGGACGTCACGCTGGACTGGTCTGCCGACGACGTGCTCTCCGGTCTCGCCGGCCCCGCGCCCGCCGACTCGGTGCTGTCCACCGAGGGAGAGGGCAAGAGCGCCTCTGCGTCCGTCACGGACAAGGCCGGCAACACGCGGAGCGCTACAAGTGCGCCGGTCCGGATCGACAAGACCGCCCCCCGCACCGACGTCTCCGCCCCGACCGGCTGGGTCAACGCGAGCGCGACCGTCGAGTTCACCGCCTTCGACGCGCTGTCCGGAGTGAGTTCCACCCACTACCAGCTCAACGGCGGTTCCGACACCATCGGCACGTCGGTGACGCTGACCAGTGAGGGCACCCACACGATCGAGTACTCCTCGGGTGACCGTGCGGGCAACCGCGAGGCCACGAAGACCGTGACGGTCGAGATCGACAAGAGCGACCCGACCATCACGCACAGCCTCGACCCGAGGGCCAACTCCAACGGCTGGAACAACAGCGACGTCACGGTGACCTTCACCTGCGACGACCAGACCGACCTCTCGGGGATCGCCAGCTGCACGGCGCCCCAGACGGTCACGACCGAGGGCCAAGACCAGCCGGTTCCCGGCACCGCCACCGACAAGGCCGGCAACACCTCGACGAACTCCGCCACGGTCAGCCTGGACCGGACCAAGCCGACCATCACCGGCAGCCGCACCCCCGCGGCCAACGGCTTTGGCTGGAACAACACCGACGTCATGGTCTCCTTCGACGGCGACGACACGCTGTCTGGCATCGACAGCGTCACCGCCGACAGGACGTTCGGTGAGGGCACCGACCAGTCCCTCGAGGGCACCGCGGTCGACGCCGCCGGCAACTCCGCCAGCACCACGGTCGGTGGCATCAACGTCGATCAGACCGCACCGACCCTGAGCGGCAAGCCCGCCACGGCCGCGAACAGCAACGGCTGGTACAAGGGCGACGTCACCATCGGCTGGACAGCCGACGACGACCGCTCAGGCGTGGTCACGGTGCCCGCGAACAGCACCATCATCGGTGAAGGATCCGGCCTGAAGGACACCGCCACGGTGAGCGACAAGGCGGGCAACAGCACCACCGCCGACAGCGCTGCCGTCAATATCGACCGGACGGCTCCCACCACGGGTGCCGACGCACCGGCCGGCTGGAACAACACCAGCGTCACGGTCAGCCTGGCCCCGGCAGACGGCCTGTCCGGCGTCGACGCGACCTACTACAGGGTCGGCACCGCCGACCCGGTCAAGGGCATGTCCCTCACCATCAGCACCCAAGGAGTCCACACGCTGGCCTACTGGAGTGTCGACAAGGCCGGCAACGTGGAGCCGGCCAAGACCGCCACGGTGAGAATTGACCTCACCAAGCCCACCATCGGGCACGCCGTTACCCCCGCGCCCAACGCCAAGGGTTGGAACAAGTCCGCGGTCACCGTCGCCTACCAGTGCGATGACGACCTGTCCGGAGTCGCCACCTGCTCGGACCCGGTCGAGGTGACCACCCACGGTGCGGACCAGGCGGTGCCCGGCACCGCCGTCGACAACGCAGGCAACAGCCAGCGCGTCGACGCCAAGGTCAGCATCGACACCGTCAAGCCGACGATCACCGGCGCACCCGATCGTGCCGCCAACACCAACGGCTGGTATGCCGGTGACGTCACGGTGAGCTTCACCTGCGACGACGCCCTGTCCGGCATCGCGAACTGCCCGTCGCCGAAGACGCTCGGCGAGGCTGAGGGCCAGTCGGCCAAGGGCACGGCCACCGACAGCGCCGGCAACACCGATGACGTCACGGTCGGCCCGATCAACGTCGACAAGACTGCGCCGACGCTGAGCGGTGCTGCCGCCACCGACCCGAACACGGACGGCTGGTACAAGGACGACGTCACCGTCCGGTGGGTCGCCGGCGACGCCCTCTCGGGTATCGACGGCGCAGCACCCGGGGACAGCACGGTCGACGGCGAGGGGACGGGCCTGACGGCCGGTACCTCTGTCCGCGACCTCGCCGGCAACGAGATCTCGGCCAAGAGCGCCCCGGTGAAGATCGACCGGACCGCGCCGACGACCACGGTCTCGGACGTCTCCGACTGGAGCAACAGCGCCGTCACGGTCGAGCTGACCGCTGGTGACAACCTCTCCGGGATCGCCAACACGTACTACCAGCTCGACCAGGAGCCTGCGAAGGCGGGCACGAGCATCAGTATCGACACCGAGGGCGTGCACACGCTCCAGGTGTGGAGCGTCGACGTCGCCGGCAACGTCGAATCCCAGAAGAACATCGAGGTGAAGATCGACAAGACCGCACCCGGCATCAGCCACACCCAGGCTCCGGCCGCCAACTCGCGGAGCTGGAACAACAGCGACGTGACGGTGACCTTCACGTGCACCGACGCCGGCTCGGGCATTGCCTCCTGCACCGCACCCGTCACGAAAGGTGAGGGCGGCGCGCAGAAGGTCCAGGGCACGGCGACCGACAACGCCGGCAACAGCGCCACGGACGAGACGACGGTCAACGTCGACAAGACGAAGCCGACGGTCAGCGGCAGCCTGTCGGCCGACGCCAACGCCAACGGCTGGTTCAAGGCGGACGTCACCGCGACGTTCACCTGCGCCGACCAGGTCGGACTCTCCGGAGTCCTCTCCTGCCCGGCCGGGAAGACGTTCGGCGAGGGCGCTGGCCAGAGCGCCGGCGGCACCGCCACCGACGCCGCGGACAACGCCAGCGACGCCTACGGCATCACCGGCGTCAATGTCGACAAGACCGACCCCACCCTGAGCGGCGCAGCCACCACGGCAGCGAACGGCAATGGCTGGTACCGCGGTGACGTCACAGTGAAGTGGACCGCCAAGGACACCCTCTCGGGCCTCGACGGTGCCACCCCCGCCGACAGCACCATCACCGGTGAGGGGGACGACCTCTCAGCTGGAACCTCCGTGAGCGACAAGGCGGGCAACACCACGGGCGCCACCGTCGGCGGCATCAGGATCGACCGCACCGCCCCGGCCACCAAGGCCACTGCACCCAGCGCCTGGCAGAGTAGCGACGTCACCGTGGAGCTGTCCGCCACCGACAACCTGTCCGGTGTCGCGAGCACCCACTACGCGGTCGACGGAGGCGCTGCCGAGACCGGAACCACGGTGTCCGTCACCGCTGAGGGGACCCACCAGGTCGCCTACTGGAGCGTGGACGAGGCCGGTAACGCCGAGGCCAAGCAGACGGTCACAGTGCTCGTGGACAAGACGGCGCCGACGATCACCGGCAAGGCCACGACCGACCCCAACCCGGCCGGTTGGTACAAGGCTCCCGTCACCGTCGTGTTCACCTGCGGCGACGCCGTCAGTGGCATCGTCAGCTGTCAGCCGCCCGTCACGGTCGCGGACCAGGGAGCGAACACCGCGACCGGGACCGCGGTCGACAACGCTGGCAACAAGGGCACCACGACAGTCGGCGGCATCAACGTCGACACCGTCGCACCGATCGTGTCCATCGGCGGCGTCACCAACGGCGCCCAGTACACGATCGGGAACGTCCCGATCCCGACGGCCTCGGCCACTGATGCCACCAGCGGTCTGGCCGCCCCGGCGGCGGGAACCGTGACCGGGGGCACCAACGGCGTCGGATCGTTCACTTACACGGTGACCGCGACGGACAAGGCCGGCAACACCAGCACCGCCACGGTGAGCTACACGGTGGTCTACGGCTTCGGGACGACGCTGTTCCTCCAGCCGGTCAACGACACCGCCCACCAGACGGGCGTCGCGACCAGCGTCTTCAACGCCGGCCAGACCATCCCGATGAAGTTCGAACTGCGCAACGCGGCGGGTCAGGTCATCCAGGCCGCCACCGCCCCGAAGTGGCACACTCCCGTCAAGGGCGGTGCCACAAGCGCGGCTGTCAACGAGGCGGCATACACCGCCACGCCGACCGTCGGCGGCACTTACGCCCTCAGCGGGACGCAGTACCAGTACAACTGGAAGACCGAGAAGTCGATGTCCGGTTACTACTGGCGGGTCGGAGTCGCCCTCGACGACGGCAAGACGTACTACGTCAACATCGCCCTGCGGTGACCGCCTGATCCACGACGCGGCCCCACACCTCCCCGAGGTGTGGGGCCGCGTCATCTGTCAGCCGTCCCGGTCGTGTGCCATCCCACCCGAGGCCTGGAGGGCCGGCCTTCGCCGCGACAGGCGTCCCGCTGTCTGGCTATCGTGGCCCGGTCGGCGCCTCGCTGGGGGCTGTGGACAACTCGGCGGCTGAGGGCCGGATTTCTGCTTCGATGAGGACGGCGGTGCACCAGCGGGACGGGAGCTCGCAACGGGGCGCGATGAGAAGGAGGGGGAGACATGGACGCGGTCCGAACGGTGGAGGCCGAGGTCCGTGAGCTGATCCGCCGCTCCGGACTGGACCCGGCGCGCGAACCGAGCGCGGTGCAGCGGCTCGTGCGCGACGCCGTGGCCGATTACGACCAGCGGTCCATGCACGGCGGTATGCCGGTGCTCGGCGACGTGGCCAGGGCCGAGAAGTCGGTGTGGGACTCGGTTGCCGGCTTCGGTCCGTTGCAGCAGTACTTCGACGACCCGACCGTGGAAGAGATCTGGATCAACGAGCCGACCCGTGTGTTCATCGCCCGCGGCGGTGTCGCCGAGCTGACCACGACGTTGCTCACCAGCGACGAGGTCCGCGACCTCGTCGAACGCATGCTCAAGTCGTCCGGCCGCCGCGTCGACCTCTCCAGCCCGTTCGTCGACGCGGTCCTGCCGGACGGGTCCCGCCTGCACGTCGTCATCCCGGACATCACGCGGGAGCACTGGCACGTCAACGTCCGCAAGTTCATCGTCAAGGCTGACAGCCTCGACGACCTCGTCCGGCTCGGCACGCTGACCCGTCAGGCGGCGACCTTCCTCGAGGCCGCGGTGGCCTCGGGCCTGAACGTCCTCGTCGCCGGGGGGACGCAGGCAGGGAAGACGACCATGTTGAACTGCCTGGCAGCCGCGATCCCGGCGAGGGAGCGGGTGGTCACCTGTGAGGAGGTCTTCGAGCTCAAGATTCCCCTGCGGGACGTCGCATCGATGCAGTGCCGCCAGCCGTCGCTCGAGGGCACGGGCGAGGTGCCCCTGCGTCGGCTCGTCAAGGAGGCGCTGCGGATGCGGCCCTCCCGGATCATCGTCGGCGAGGTGCGGCAGGCCGAGAGCCTGGACCTGCTCATCGCACTGAACTCCGGACTGCCCGGCATGTGCACCATCCATGCCAACAGCGCTCGCGAGGCGATCACGAAGATGTGCACTCTTCCCCTGCTCGCGGGGGAGAACGTCGGCTCCCGGTTCGTGGTCCCCACCGTCGCCGGCTCGATCGACATCGTCGTCCACGCGGCACTCGAACGTGACGGCACGCGTCGGGTGCGTGAGATCGCGGCGGTGCCGGGGCGGGTCGAGGGTGACGTGGTCGAGATCGCCGACCTGTTCGTCCAGCGACGTGGCGAGCTGGTGAGGGCGGACGGGTACCCGCCGCACCGTGACCGGTTCGAACGAGCCGGCTACGACCTGCCGGCTCTCCTCACGCAGGGAGCGACGTGACCGGCGTCGTCATCGGGTTGATGTTCGGCACCGGCCTGTTCCTCATCTGGTGGAGCTTCTGGGCGCGCGAGGCAGTGACGCGTCAGAGTGAACCTCCCGCGCTGGTCCGGGCCCTGCGCGACGACCTCGTCCAGGCCGGCTTCGCGTCAGTGACGCCGCGGGCGCTGCTCGTCGGCTGCGTCGCAGCCTTCCTTCTCGTCCTGCTCCTTGTGTATGCCGTCGTGGGTGTCCCGGCGATCAGCTTCTGCTTCGCGGTGATGGCCGCCTGGGGGCCGTATGCATACGTTCGGCTGCGCGCTCGGCGGCGGCGATCGCGTCTGCGCGACCTCTGGCCCGATGCTGTCGACAACATCACGTCCGCGGTGAGGGCCGGGATGTCGCTTCCCGAAGCCGTCTCGCAGCTCGGCCACCGTGGACCCGAGGAGCTCCGTCCGGCCTTCGCCGCCTTCGCCCAGGACTACCGGATCACCGGGCGCTTCCACGACTGCCTCGACCGGCTCAAGGAGCGGCTCAGCGACCCGGTCGCGGACCGCCTCATCGAGTCGCTGCGCATCGCCCGCGAGGTGGGTGGGAGCGACCTCGGCCGGCTCCTGCGCACCCTGTCGGTGTTCCTCCGGGAGGACTCCCGCACCCGGGCCGAGCTCGAGACCCGACAGGCCTGGACGGTGAATGCGGCCCGGTTGGCGGTCGCTGCCCCCTGGGTGGTTCTTGCCATGCTGTCGAGCAGGCCGGAGTCCGTGCAGGCGTACTCGTCCACCACGGGGGCGCTGGTGCTGCTGTTCGGAGCGGTCGTGACCGGAGTTGCGTACTGGCTGATGATGCGGATCGGGCGCCTGCCCGAGGACGAGCGGGTCCTGCGATGACCACCCTCGTGCGGTCCGGGGCGGTGCTGGGGCTCCTCGTCGGCGCGGGACTGATGCTCATCTGGGTCGGCCTGCCTCGGCACCGACAACCGGGCCTGGCCGACCGCGTCCTTCCCTACCTCAAGGACACGCCACGTCCTTCGAGCCTGCTCGCCGGTGACGTCGCCACGCGGGGAGCGCTCGCGAGCCTGTTCTCGCCCGTCGTTCGTGAGCTGGCCCAGCACGTCGAGCGCGTCATGGGAGGAACGCCCTCCGTGAGACGGCGGCTGCTCCGGGCCGGGCTCGCCCAGGACGTCGACCGCTTCCGGGCCCAGCAGGTCCTCTGGGGCGTCGCCGGTGGCGTGGGCATGCTGGCCTTCGGCACGTTCTCGGCTGTCACCCGAGGCTCGAGCCCCTTCCTCGTCGTGCTCCTCACCGGCATCGGCGTCATCTCCGGCATCTCGGGCGCAGACTGGTTCCTCAGCCACCGCGCCACCCGGCGCGAGGCGCGGATGCTCGCCGAGTTCCCCACCGTCGCAGAGCTCCTCGCACTCGCGGTCGGTGCGGGCGAAGGAGCCGTGGGAGCGCTCGAACGGGTCTGCCGTCTCTCGCACGGCGCCCTCTCCGACGAGCTCCGCCGCTGTCTGGCCGACGCCCGCGCGGGCGCCAACCTGCCGGTGGCGCTGCAGGGGCTGGCCGACCGGACCGGGCTGATCAGCCTGACCCGCTTCGTCGACGGGATCGTCATCGCCGTCGAGCGCGGCACACCTCTCGCTGACGTCCTCCGCGCCCAGGCGCAGGACGTCCGGGAGGAAGGGCGCCGCTCGATCATGGAGGCGGGGGGCAGGAAGGAGATCGCGATGATGGTCCCAAGTGCCAACGTCTACCTGTACTAGCCGGGTATGACCGAATCGGTCGGGATGCACCCATAACTTGGCACCCGCGAGGTGCGCCAGGGAGACAGCGACTGATGGACCAGCAAGCAGAACTTCGCCTGAGCGGAGACATCCAGGCGTCGGTGTGGCACGGAAGCACGACAACTATATGGACTGAAAAACGGACCGTGAAGTATACAAATCAACCATCGCGGGAAACGTTTTGGCGCCTTTTTTGTCGGTAGCCTCTTCATTTACGTCCTCACAGCAATCAACGAAAAGGAAATCGATCATGCGCATTCGACTTGCCGCCGCAGCCGCCCTCACCGGTGCCGCTTTGCTCGTACCGTCCTCGGCCATGGCAGACATGGCAGCGGAAACGCCTTCGCCTGCTACAACTACGGAGTCCGAGAATGACGACAGCTCCGGCAACTGGGGTCTTCTCGGGCTGCTTGGTCTGGCGGGTCTTGCCGGCTTGAAGAAGCGGAAAGACAACCAGCCCGACTACTCGACTACCCGCACCCGCGACACGAACACCCGCTGACCGCGCTGCTCACCGAACGACGCCCTTGGCTTTGTGCTGAGGGCGTCGTTTCGTCAGGCGCTGCCATCCCTTGTGACTTGCTTTCGACACGACCGGCCTGACCGTTCCTGTTCGTGGCGCAGCCAGAAGGCTCCGCAACACCAGCCGAAATAGAACCGCCGTCTACACACTCAGGGATACCTGTGAGCGCAGCCAACATGGAGCCCACCCCTACTGTGGCCACTCTGATCAGCACCATGCAGCACCGGCTCGACACCATGCCGCCCGGCCGAGAGCACATGGTCGAATTCTTGAGCACGTATCGACGCACCACGTCGGCGGTGCGGCAAGCGATACGGGCATCGGCGTTCGAAGACCCGCACTGGGTCGAGACGTTGGTCGTCCACTTCGCCCACTTCTATCTCGACGCCCTGGACGCTGACCTGGAGGGCGTCAAGCACGTCACTCGACCATGGCGTCTAGCTTTCGACGCTCCTGCTTCATCACCCCCGTTGATCCACGTGCTTCTGGGGATCAACGCGCACATCAACTATGACCTGCCCCAGGCGCTGCTCGCTGTGATGCCGCGCCATGAGTTCGAAGATCCGGTCGTGGTCGAGCGGCGCCGCCGAGATCACGAGAGAATCGACGACATCTTGTCGAGTCGCGTTGCGGCCGAAGGTCACGAACTCGGCGCCCGGGTGGGCCGTCCGTTGCTCGACCGTGCGCTGACTCCACTGCACCGGCGGAGTGCGCGACGATTGCTCAGGGAGGCGCGCGAAAAGGTGTGGCTCAACACACTTGAATTGCATCGTGCGCGTTCTGTTGGCGCTGACTGTCTTTCAGCCCGTGTCAGTGAGCTTGAAATGCTCAGCGCCGCCCGCGTCGCAAACCTCCGTTGGCCGCGGCTTGTGCTGATTCGCCTTTCGATCACAGGATTTGGGGTCACCTTGCCGCCGACGAACGATAATCAGGGTGTCGGTGTCGGCACCTAGTCGGTTGCCCCATCGCGCATTCGGGTAGGTACCCCGCTATGAGGCAAGCCGGTGTCGCAGCCAGCGTGCTCGTGCTTGGCGAGCCGGCGGCGCAGTGGCGCTTTTCGTGGTCATCGACCGCCACGTCCACCACAACCCAGTGCGGACGTTGATCCTCGCTCTCGTCGCCTTGATGCTGACTGCTCAGGGGCCGCCGTGGTGCTGATGTGATGGTGTCTGGAGCAGTCGGGTCGCGCCCCACTCATGTGGCAGTGGAGAAGCGGGACGCGCGTTGCTTGCCGTCCAAGGTTGGCCCAGCCTGTCCATGGCCGGTGAGCCACAAGTGCGCTGGGGCTCACTGCGCAGCCGGAAGACGATGAGAGACGGATACCCAACGGCTTGGCGCCATACACGCCCGCCCAGCAACGTGCGGGATTGGTTTCGCCCGAGGTGGGTCATTTGGCAGTAGGTCGATGGGTTCAACCAAGACGCTCATAGGTCGAGGCATCCTCTCCGGCCGTGTTGGCCACTCTGGCCCGGCGAGGGTGCCGCAGTGCTCGCACCGGCACAGCACATCTAGAGCATTGTGAACTGTGGCAATGGATGCCGGCGCCTGCATAATGTGCGAATGAGTGAACCACCGTCCGCGAGCGAAAGCGAGGCCGTTCAGGCTGCTGTAGCGGAACTGCGGCTGCGTGCTGATCGAGCCGACGAACGCGCCCTAGTGAGCGAGGGCCGCGCCGACATGGCGCGAGAGCGCGCCGACCAATTGGAAGATCGCGTCGATGTGCACCAACACCTGATCACCGAGTTGCAGCATGAAGGGCTACTAGCCCGGGAACATGCGGAGCACCTCGAGCAAGCCCTGCGATCCGCCCGTCTGATCGGATCTGCCGTGGGCATGGTGATGGCCGACCGCAAAGTCAGCGAAGACGTTGCGTTCAAGACCCTGACACGGGCGAGTCAGAATACGAACGTCAAGCTCCGCCTCGTCGCAGAAGCCATCGTCCGCACGGGTGACGTGGGCCTGCTCCCGTTCCTGTAGGCGGGCGACGCGGGCACGGTTTGATGCTATTCGGGGACGCCGCAGCGCCCCCGCTCCATATTGAACGGGGGCACTGTAGGTAGGCGACGAGCGCCTACATGATGGAGGAGATCAGTCGTTGTCGCGGGCGTAGCCGCGGGTGCCGGACTTGGCCAGGCCGCGCGCGACCATGTAGCCGATGGTGAGGAACGTGATGTAGCGGAGGGCCTGCTCGGCGCTGAACGGGTCGGCGGTGTTGTCACCGTCGTCGTTCACGATCATGGAGGTGATCAGGACAGCCAGCACGGTGACGACGTAGGCGATCAGCTCGGTGGTCTTGCGTGCCGGGCGCGTCTCGCTGACGTGGTCGGTAACGGTGGTGGCGCCGTGGTTCTTGGTATTCGACAAAATGATGATCCTCAATGGATGCGACTCAGGGCACGTGTGTGCGCCACAGGTCTGGGGTGGTTGGCTGCTTTTCAGCCGAACACGCGATGGCCTGCTGCTGGACTCTCGGGAAGCCCCCGTTTTCGGGGCCGTCACCGGCGACTGCATATAGCGGCCGCATCTGCGCGTTGTCAGCAACCTTGCAGGTTGGCTTCAGGTAAGTCAAATTGAGCCCGCTACTCGGCACGCAACAAATGGATGCCCATGGGTGGGCGGTGCCACCCACCCTCAAAGCGCCTCCACGACCGCAGTTCCCGGTATTGACGGCGTACCCCCCCGCGCTAACCCCGCCTTCTACCGGCGGTGGCAGCGCCCCCGCCGGCCGAGTTGATCGAGCAGGGCCGACGGGGACGCCTAGATCGAGAGGCACCTGGTTTGAACTTGCCCGACCTAGTCTTACGCCTACCCGCGCCTCAGGCTCGGATTCATGGCGCTGCGGAAAAAAACCTCGGAGAGGGATCGCGCCCATACGGGAATGGCGGCTAGCGATGTTCGGTGGGGTGGGGTCGCCACCCCTCCAACCTCTGTGTGTGTAAGCCGCCTAGACCGGAGGTGCGGGCTGTGAAGGCTTGAGGGGGTGGCCCCGTGGGCGGGGTGGGGGGAGGGGCCAACGCGCGCTCAGCCCAACCCCGCTGGGGAGGCGTCCGCTGAGTGCGGAGGGTTCAGACATCAGGGGTGTTGCCCGACCCGGCACCGCAGCGATTAGGGCACTGTGATGCCGGGCCGGTGTCATTGGGGTCAGAGCGTGACGTAGGCGCGTGTCGCGTCGCGCTCTCGCTGCTTAGGGATGGCCGCTGCGTTGATCGCTTCAACGCGCGCTGTCACCTCGGCGGGTGTTGCCCACGCGAAGGTGCCGCCAAGGTGCGCGACTGCGGTGGGGGTGAACACGCCGTCGAGGTTGACCGGCCCGATCGAGCTGCCTGCGTGTCGGATGCCGGCGAGGGCGCGGGCGAATGCGCCGGCTTCCTTAACGTCGTGGAAGTGGGGCGGTTCGACATAGCGCAGGGCACGCACCGCGTCAGGGGCGAGCAGGTCGCTTGCGCCGGTGCCGTGGAGGAGCCGCAGCGGGGCTTCGAGGGACTGGATCAGCGCGTGCGCGTCACGCGCCTCGGTCCACGCGGTGTATTCGGCAGCGCTGAGGGTGGCGGCGTCGTCGGCTTTGAAAGCCTGCGGCAGACGTGCCGCCTGCTCGGTGAGGGTGTGCAGGGCGTCGGACACGGCGGGCGCGAATGCGGCGGCGATGACGTCTCCTGACTGCCGGATGCGCTGGTGCAGGACCGCGGCGCACCTGTCGAGCAGATGTGCGGTGACAGCGGCGTCAGCGTCGGCTGCTGCCATCTCGGCCGCGACCTTCGCACGGGCCTTGGTCATCGCGGCGGGGTTGCCCAGGTGCGCGGCGAGCTGGGAAGCGCACTGAGCCGGGTTGAGGGTAGCTCGGGTTCGCTGCTCGCCCTCGAGCGTTTCGAGGTGCTCGGCCTGAGCGGCGATCTCTTTGGGGAGGCTCACGCCGTGACGTGCTGCGGCGGCGGTGAGGGTGCGAATGTCGGTGAGGCGCTGGACGGGGATCATGCGTTGGGCTCCGTTTCGTCGGTGTCGTGCTCGGTGATCGCGGCGGCGAATGCTGCGGCGTTGTTCTCTCGGCGGGCCCCGACGCGGAGGGCTGCGAGGCGTTCGGTTTCGGCCTGTTCGGTGAGGCGTTGGGCGTAGATACGCCCGGCTTCCTCGAAGTCGGATTGCAGGGTCATGGCTGTGCGTCCTTTCGTCGTGCGCGTTCCTGGTGGAGCTGCAGGAGGGTGGGGCGGTGTCCACGGGTCACACACCACTGCTCGAGCTGGCGTGCGCGGCGCATGCCGGCGTTGAGCAGGTCATCGGGGATGGACTGGAGTACCTCTGGACGCGTCATGCGGCGGCCTTTCTCGGCTTCGGGTCCTTCGTGTAGTCGGTGCCGGCGTACACACCCCAGGTCGGGCGTTCCTCGACTGCGAGGGCGCGGCACGGGTCGAGCAGTGGGCAGGTGTTGCACAGGGGTGCGACGGCTTCACGTGTGGTGCGGTCCTCGGAGATCCAGCGGTCACCGTCCGTCCCGCAGGGGGTGCGGTGTTCGTTGAGGGCCTTGTCCATGGCGTGTCGTGCGGGTTTCATGTCGTGCGACCTAACTGGTGCGTCGTGAGGCGGTCCTGTCGGGGGGTGCCGCGCGGGCTACGACGCGGACGAGGGTGTCTGTAGAGCAGCATCGGGGTGGTGGTTGGGTGCCAGAGGGTGCATGCGAGCAGGTCAAGGCGCCTCGAAGGGTTTTTCTGATCCAAGAGAGAGACATGGAGCGATGGGCCGGTTCCTTGGCGCTGGTGTGGGCGGGGGTGCGGGGGGTGGTGGCTGCGCGGTCCGCTTACAAACTGGGTGTGCTGTGTATCCGGGTCGCACCCGTCCGCCGCAGAAGCGGCAGCAGCCGCAGATGAACAGTCCGCACTTGGGGCACTTGCCGCCGAGCTCTTGGGTGATCCGCGGGAGTCCGCCAATCGGCCGGCCCTTGCGCTCCGGCTTGCGCCGGGTTGGCGTGGGCAGGGTCTCGGTGGTGTTGTTGTCGTCCTCGAGGGGGTCGCCGTATCGGTCCACGCGGGGGGTCATGCGGCACCTGCCCCGCAATGGGCGTGGTGCGTGCCGCCGAGTGGAAGCGTGCTCGCCGGCAGTGATTCGCCACAGTCCAGGCAGCCACCAGCGTCAGTGGTGTCAAGGCTCCGTGAGTCGTCGCACGACTGACCTGACTGACACCACTGCGACTCACTGCCTCGAGTTGTGTCAGTGGTGTTAGTTGTGTGGTCTCCCCTAGACGGATCGCTCGACTGGCTTACGACCGGGGGGAGTTCCCAGTACGTGATACGCGGGAAGCCACTGCTGGGCGTCAGTATGCGCAACTTGGTGCGGGCGCCTCTGAGTGCACTGTCGGTGATCTGTGCGGCCTTGGCTGCCTTCTTGATGTCGGCACTAGGCACTTGCCCGCCGTGCATGGCTAGGTAGTCCTCGAGCCACTGAGCGGCCTCAGTGGCGGCACTTCGATCCTCGCCCACGTCCGCGGCGCGGCGCATCGCGTCACCAATGCTGTGGGTGAGCTCCTCTCCCCAAGTCAGGCTTCCGGTCCACGCGGTGCCCTCATCCGTTTCGATCGCATGCGATTCGATCGTGAAGGTAAACGTGGGCAGGTCGGTTCGGCCCAAGTTGTTCTTCGGTGTCCCGAACAGTCGCCGCTTGTCGCTCTCGTCGTCGGGGTCGGGCACGACGGTGTGCACCGACCGAGCTACAGCGGTGAACGCCTTCGATCCCATGACGAGCTGTAGGGGGTCGGCTGATCCGCTCTTGTTGTGGTGGATGAGTCCCAGGATCGCCATGCGGGTGCGATCGGCGATGGCGGCCAAGGGCTCGAGGGCCTGTCTCACTTCGGCGTCACGGTGGGTGTCGAGGTCACCGAGTCGCGACATGAGCGGGTCGAGCAGCAACAGAGCTGCGTCTACCTCTCGGGCGTGCCGCTCGAGGGCATGGTTGTCGCGGGGGAGCGACAGCCCGACGTGCACGTCTAAGGCATTCACGACTTCGACTCGGTAGACCCGTGCAAGGTCGGCGCCGGCTGCCATGAGTCGGGGCACGATGGTGTGCTCCCATGAGTCCTCGGTGGCGCACACGAGCACGGACTTCGGTGTGCCGTAAAAGTGTCCGAACATCTCGCCCTGTGTGATGCGGGCGGCGAGCCAGTAGCCGAGAGTGGACTTTCCGAGACCTTCGCGTCCGGCGAGCAGGGCGATGGTGCCTAGGGCGATGCGGCCCTTCCATAGCCAGAACACTGGTCGCGGCTTGATGGTCGCGGCGCTGGTTAGCACAACCTCGCGAGTGGATTTCGCGATGTTGATGTCGTCGAGTGGATCTGCGGCCTGCGGGTGGTTGGTGCCGTAGAAGCTCATGCGGCACCCCCTGACAAGACTGCGCGCTGCCCGAACTTCTCGGCCCTGCGAATCGCTGTGGCTCGGTCAGCTTCTGCGTCGCGCTCGGGGAGCCGAGACATCTCGAGCACAACGGCCACGGCGTTCCGGTGCATCGCCTCGGCGTAGTCGTCCGCGGCTCGCCAGCCTTCGGCATATCCGCGCTCGATGCCTGCCGCCATGCCAAGCGTGTATGCCTCACGCTCGGCCGCTGCGAGCGCGTGCCAGGGACGCGTATCGATGTTCGGTGGGACACTCGAGGAGACGCCGGTCAACGTCTTGGATGCCGCCCCGGTAGTAGAGCTGGGGCGGCTTCTGTTTGCGCTCAAGCCGCGTCACCGGGCCGAGGGACGAGCAGGAGCGCGAGCTTGTCACGCTGGTCTGCCGTCAGTGGTGGGGCGGCGTCGACCGTGCGCTTGATGTAGTCGGCCAGACGCTCGGCTCGCATGTTGCGGCGTGTGCTTCGATCAGGTCAGGATCGTCAGCAGTGCGGGATCGGGACAGAGACGCAATGCGCGCCCGTTCGTGGGTCCACGACATAGGAGAGGCTCCGTGGGTAGGACTTACCTGCTCCCACCCAAGGAGCCTAATTGCCGGGTCGAGTCTTCCGGCTTCCAAACGACTAACAGCGGAGCGTTATGCGTCGCCCTGAATCGTTCTACTTCACAGTCTAGCAGCGAGATCCGATAGCCGGACGGCGGACACTCCTGCGTCGGCCAGCTTGAATAGGAGCGGCCCCACGCGCTCGGCGCGCCATTTGTAGTTGACCGGTGCGCACAACTCGCAGGCGACGATGTACTTCACTCGCCAACCGTCGCCGAAATCGGCGTCATCAACGTCTACTGGCGTCCCGTCCGGGCCAATCAAGACGTGGTCCCCGCCTGAGCGCCAGTCGTCCGGGTTGTTGAGTTCCCCTGCGCGCCCGGGTGTAAGTAGGTCGGCGAGCTTGGGGAGCCTCCCGTGCTCGGCCTTAAAGGCTTCGCGCCACTGAGCGCGGGATCGCCGGCCGCGCGCGGTCTGTGCCCGGCTTTCCCAGTCCCACGCCCACGAGTTCTCGACCCATTGGCTCACATGGTCCCCCCAGGCAGCCTCAGTGAACTTTCCCACCGTCACAGTGCGACCGGCATGTGACGAGTCGTCGCAGTAGACCCTGATCTCACTCATTGGCCGCGCTTCCATTCAATGTCGATATGCTCAGGGTTGAACCGAATGCCCTTACCTGCGGGGAGAATTCGAACCGTCATCAACGCACGGATCGCGTCACGCCGCTCGCGCAGGCTCATACGCTTGGCGGCGGCGGCGACGTCGGATGCCTGCGCCAGGCGGGCCAGCGGATCGGCGCCAGATGCGTCCCTAATCCGTCGCTCGAGGTCGTCAATCTGCGCCGTGAGCCGGATGGCCTGAGTCCTCGCAGCCTCGGGGGAGAGTAGCCGGTCAGTAAGCATCGCAGCGATCGCGTCGCGGCTCTCTCGCAGTTCCACGACCTGTCTGCGGAGCTCGGCCACGTCCACGTCGGCACCGAGTAGATCGAGCGCGTCGGGGCGACTCAAGCGCTCCACGAGCATCCCCATGACCACTTCGTCTACGAGGTCCAGCCGGCGCGTGCCGTAGCACTTCAGGCAGCGGTAGATCGTCGCTCCCTTAGGGTTGGACGTGGCGAACATAACCGCGTCGTCGCAGCCCTCGCGGCCGCAATGGGCCAGCCCGGACAACAGGTACTTGACCTCGGTCGAGGGTGGGGCTTGCTTGCGGGCCGGGTTGCGCAGGATCGCCCCCAGCTGGTCTGCGGTCTCCTCGTCAAGGATCGCCGCGGCGCCCTTGCCGTAGTCCTCGCCCTTAGACGTGACACGCCCGGCGGTGCGGGGGTTGAGCAGCACGCGCCTGACGCTCGTAACGCTCCATTGGCTGCCGGTGGTTGTGTGGATGCCTCGCTCGTTGAGGTCGGCGGCAATGCTCGCCAGGGTGGCACCGGCGAGCACGGCGTCAGCAGCCTTGCGGATCTCGCGGGCCTCGGCCTTCACCACCTTGACCTCGTTGCCGTCGCGGTCGAACCCGAACGGGCGGCGAGTCCAGAGCACGATGCCATTCTGTGCCCGCTGCTTGTTCGCGGCTACCTGCCGGGCCGCCTTCTGTTCGCCCTCGTAGGAGGCGACCGACCCAAGCAATCCCGCGACCATGCGACCCGCGGGGGTAGAGAGGTCCAGATCAGACGAGCGCACAGTGGCGATGCGCAGGGCTCGCTTCTCGGCGACACCCAAGAGCGTCACAAGGTCCCGCAGTCGCCGGTAGAGGCGGTCGGTGTGCCAGCACACGAGAACCTCATGGCGGCCAGCGGACAGGTCAGCCAACAGCCTTGAGAACTCGGGGCGGGCCTTGCCCGTCGTAGCGCTGCGGTCGTTGTCCTGATAGACCTCCGCCACTTCCCAGCCGTTGCGCTCGATCAGCTCCCGACACTCCACGATCTGGCGAGAGACGGCCAAGGCGTCGCCACTCTTGTCGAGTGACTGGCGCGCATAGATGGCCGCTCTTGTTGGCATGAGCCAAAGCCTATCATAGAACAGGTAGGGGTTGACATCTGTGGTCCCGGTCGTCTTCCTCGTGCTCCCGGTCACCGTGCTCTTCGCCGTCTACCCCGGCTTCTCGTTCCTCAACTTCACGATGTGACACCACCGAAAGGCGCCCACCATGCATCACCTGCACCGCTCGCTCCTGCGGGCACAGCTCGCCGCCACGGACCTGCTCGAGGACGCTGGTCGTCGCCGGGAGCGTGGCGACGTCCCCGGCTGGGTCCTCATCACCCTCATGACCGCCGGGCTCGTGGCCGTGCTGTGGACGGTCGCCGAGGACCAGCTCCAGGCGATGTTCCAACGCGCCATGAACAGCGTCAGCCGCTGAGGTGGCCGCGCTCGTCCGTCGTGACGAGCGCGGGTCGGCCGTGGCGGAGTTCGTCATGGTCTCGGGGCTCGTCGTGCTCCTCTTCATGGCGGTCTTCCAGCTCGGGCTCGTCCTGCACATCCGCAACACCCTCATCTCCTGCGCGAGCGAGGGGGCCCGCCTCGGTGCCCGGGCCGACGCCGAACCGGGTTCAGGAGCGGCACGCACGCGCGAGCTCATCGCGGCGTCCCTGTCGGACGGCTACGCCGACGACGTCACCGTGGGCAGCGACGTCGTCGGGGGAGTCCAGGTCGTGGAGGTGCGTGTGCGGGCGCCGTTCCCGGTGATCGGTCTGCTCGGACCCGACGGACGGCTGGACGTCACTGGTCGCGCCTTCCTGGAGCGCCAGTGACGTGGCGAGGGTGGTGGGTGAGGTCGCGCGGCGAGGAGGGCAGTGCGACCGTCGAGTTCGTCGTTCTCGGAGTTTTGATGATGGTGCCGCTGGTCTACCTCGTCATGTCCGTGGGACGGGTCCAGGCGGGTTCGTATGCCGTGACCACCGCTGCGCGTGAAGCCGGACGGGCGTTCGTCACGGCAGCGGCGGGCGAGGACGCCGCTGGCCGGGCTCGGGCCGCGGCGGCGATCGCCTTCGCGGACCAGGGTTTCGACGGCTCGGGGGCACTGGAGATCTCCTGCTCCACGACCCCCTGCCTGACCCCCGACACCCGGGTCGAGACGACCGCCCGGGTCACCGTGCCGCTGCCGCTCATCCCGGCGTTCGCGCGAGACGTGGTCCCCCTCGAGATCCCGCTCTCGGCGAGCCACCTCTCGACGGTCGACCGCTTCCGAGCAGGGCCATGAGGGACGTGCGCGCACGAACGCGACGCCGTCTGCTCCCGGACAGCGACCGCCGGGACGAGGAGGGCCGCGTGGCCATGCTCGTCCTCGTCTTCTCGATGATCTGCATCCTGCTCGTCTCCGGTGTCATCGCCGTGACCTCGGTCCACCTGTCGAGGATGAAGCTTCTCGACACTGCCGACGGAGCCGCGCTGGCGGCGGCCAACGCACTCGACGACGCGGCATACCGGGGCGGGGTGGGTCAGGCGGTCCCGCTGAGCAACGCCACGGTGCAGCAGGCTGCCGCTGACTACGTCGGGAGCCGGTCCATGCCCACGGGGATGACGAGCTGGGGACTCAGTCCCGGGACGGGGACCCCGGACGGTCAGGTCGCCATGGTGCGGATGTCGTGCGTCGCCGACGTGCCGCTCGTCGGGTGGCTGCTCGGTGACGGGGCGCGGGTCAACGTCGTCTCCCGTGCCCGCGCGAACCTCGAGTAGCCCCCTCGTCCAGCGAGCGTCAAGCCGAGTGCAAGCGCCCGGCTCGACGGTGGGAGTCCACCCCACGAAAGGACCACCACCATGAACTCGCTGCGCACCCACCTCTGGCGCCTCACCCTCGTCGCCTCCGGAGTGCTGCTCGCCGTCGGCGGACCGATGCACCCCGAGTCCGACGCCAGGGACAGCCTGCGCGAGGAGCTCGCCACGATGACGGCCGACGAGCGCTGGGTCCCCGGCCACTCGATCATCGTCGTCAGCACCCTCCTCCTCGCGACCGGACTCTGGCTCGCGTGGCGCGACCGCGCCTGGCCCGAGCGGGTCCAGCGCACCCTGGGACTGGCCGCGACCGCGGTGTCGCTCTACGTCGTCGAGACCGTCGCCCACCTGGCCGCCGCCAGCGACTCGCACGCGCTCGCCCACGGTGAGGCCGCACCCGTCGCATTCACCCACGTCGGGCTCTCCCTCGTCCTCTACCCGCTGACCGGCATCGCCGTCGCGGCGCTCGCCCTGTCGTTCGCGAAGGCCCAGACGGGCTGGCGCCGCGGGATCGTCGGGCTGGGCATGCTCGCGGGGACGCTCCACGCCCTGTCGGTCCCGCTGACCATGGTGCTGCCCGACGTCGAGCTCAGCCCGGTGTTCGCCGCGGCCGCCCTCTCGACGGCCCTCTGGTCCATCGGCACCGGTCTGGTCGGCGCCCCGGCGCGGGCCCGGGCCGAGAAGCGCGACCTCGTCACCGTCGGCTGACCTCGGGCGGGGAACCGAGTCTCGGCGAACCCGTCCCCACCCGGACCTGCACGCCCTAGCCTGTGGCCGTGCAGGTCCGGGTGCTGGGCGAGCTCGAGGTCGTCGTCGACGGACGGCCCGTCGACCTCGGCGGGCCGAAGCCGCGTGCGCTCCTGGCCCTGCTCGTCGCCGCCGACGGCCGGCCGGTCCCGGTCGAGCGGCTCGTCGACCAGATGTGGGGCGAGGACCCGCCCGCTCGGGTCGAGGCCTCGATGCAGTCCTACGTGGCCCGCCTGCGCCGGGTCCTTGAGCCCGACCGTGACGCCCGCTCTCCCGCACGCGTGCTGCGCGCCCACGCCGGCGGCTACTCGCTCGACGTGTCCTCAGCCGACGTCGACGCGCACCGCTTCACCGACCTCGTCCGCCGGGCCCGCTCGGCCACCAACGGCAACCGCGCCTCGGCGGAGGCCTCGCTCCTGTCGGCGCTCGAGCTGTGGCGGGGCGAGCCGTATGCCGGGTGCTCCAGCCCGTCGCTCGTCGCCGAGGCCATGCGGCTCGAGGAGCTCCGGCTGGGCGTGGTCGCCGACCTGTGGGACCTGCGGCTCGAGCAGGGCGGCCACCCGGAGGCCGTGGCCGCCCTCGAACAGCTCGTCGGCCTGCACCCGCTGCAGGAGCGCCTGTGGGCCCTGCTCGCTCTGGCGCTGTACCGGGCGGCCCGGCAGGGCGACGCGCTCGCCGCCCTCCGACGGGCCCGTCGGCACCTCGACGACGAGCTCGGCGTCGAACCCGGCGCGCAGCTGCGGGAGCTGGAGGAGGCGATCCTGCGCCAGGACGCCTCGCTCGACCTGCGAGAGGCGCCTGCCACCGAGGCGACCCCCGCGGCCCCGGCCACCCAGCCTCCCGTCGTGGACGACGAACCCGCCGCCCTCGGCCCCCGCGCGACGACACTGCCCGGCAGGGACGAGCAGCTGCGCCGGGCTGATGAGGCCCTCGCCGACGCCCAGACCGGACGCGGTCGGCTCGTCCTCGTCTCCGGCGAGCCGGGGATCGGGAAGACCCGCCTCGCCGAGGCGGTCGCCGAGCTCGCCGCAGCCCGGGGGTTCCAAACCGGGCGGGGCGGGTGGGACACCGAGTCGTCGCCGGCCCCCTGGGGCTGGCGACGCGCCCTCGGGCAGGTCCTCGGCGACACCACCGTCCTCGACACGGAGTCGGGTGGGCGGGACGCCGCGTCGGTGAGCTTCGAGCAGGCGGACGCCGTGGCGCAGGCCCTGCGCGGCGGCCCGCCCACGCTCCTCGTCCTCGATGACCTCCAGTGGGGCGACACCGAGAGCCTGCGGCTGCTGCGCCGGGTGGCGGCCGAGCTCCCCGGTCTGCCCGTCGTCCTGCTGGCCACCGTGCGCACCCCCGTGACCGACCCCTCGTCCGCCCCCGCGCAGACCCTCGCCGCCCTCGCCCGCCTCGACCCCGTGCGGATGGACCTCTCCGGGCTCGGGGCGACGGCGGTCGCGGGCTGGCTCGGGAAGCAGTCGGGCCGCGACCTCGGGGAGCAGGTGGCTCGTGAGCTCGTGCAGCGCACCGACGGCAACCCGTTCTACCTCGGCGAGCTGCTCCGGCTCGTCGTCGCCGAGGGCGCGCTCAGTGACCTCGACGCGCCGGCCTGGCACGCCGTGCCCAGCGGGGTGCGCGACGTCGTGCGCCAACGGGTCCAAGCCCTGCCGGAGGGCGCGGCAGCCCTGCTCGTGTCCGCCGCGGTGGCGGGGCGCAGCTTCGACGTCGCGGTGCTCGAGCAGCTCACCGGCGACCCCGACGCCGTGGCCGCGCACCTCGAGAGCGCCCAGGTCTCCGGACTCGTGGACGAGGAGGGCCCGGGCCGGCACCGGTTCACCCACGCCCTCGTCCGTGACGCGGTCTACGAGTCGGTCCCTGCGGGGACCCGCAGCCGGCGCCACGCCGAGGTGGCCGCGGCGCTCGAGGAGGTGCACGCCGGCCGCGTCGGCGAGCACGCGACCGAGCTCGCCGAGCACTACCGGCTGGCCGGCCCGGCCCACGCACGTTCGGCGTGGGTGTTCGCGCGGCGTGCGGCGGCGACGGCGGCCGAGCACACGGCATACGACGAGGCACTGCGGCTGGCCACCCTCACCGTCGAGCTGCAGGACCTCGACCCCACCGTCCAGCCGATCGAACGGGAGGACGCCCTCGTCGCCCGCGCCCGTGCCCTCACCCGGGTCGCCCGCCCGGTCGAGGCATGGTTCCCCGCCGAGCGTGCCGCCCGGTCCGCGCTGGCGCGCGGTGACGCAGCGGCTGCCGCCCGGGCGCTGCTCACCGTCACCGGCAACCTCGTCTGGGGCTGGCGGGTCAACCCCGACTGGGACGACGACGCCATCGCCCTGTGGTCGGCGGTGCGCGACGCCTTGGAGCCGGACGGCACGCTCGTCCGGGCGAAGCTGACCGCCGCGCTCGCCTACGAGCACCTGTCCCGTCCCGGCTCGGCGGCGGAGTCGACGCGGCTCGCCGACGAGGCGGTCGCCGCGGTCCGCCAGTCCGGCCAGCACGACGAGGACGCGATGTCGGTGCTGCAGCTCGCGCAGGCGGCGCTGCTGCGCCCCGACCTGCTGCACCACCGGGCGCCGATCAGCGACGAGATCGTCGACCGCGCGCGCCGGCTCGACCACCCGCAGGCGCTGTCGGCGGCGCTCGCGGCCCGGGCCCAGGACCGGGGCGAGCTCGGCCGTCTGGACCAGGTGCACTCCGACGTCGTCCGCGCCCACGACCTCGCCGAGCGGCACCACCTGTCGCAGAACGCGATGGTCACCCGGTGGTGCCTCGTCGTGCGCCACCAGCTCGACGAGGACTGGGAGAGAGCGGAACGGGCCATCGCCGACAACGAGGCGTTCGAGTCGACGATGGCGATGTCCGGCTACGGCCTCGGGCTGTGCCAGCTCTGCACGCTGCGTGACCGGCAGGGTCGGCTCGGCGAGATGGAGGCGGCCCTGCGACCGGGTCGCACGCACCCCGGACTCCACGCGCTGCACTCGCTCGCGATGGTCCGGCAGGGCCGGCTCGACGAGCTGCGACTGCTCCTCGGGGAGTGGACGGAGCAGAGCGAGATCACCTTCGACTACCTCTGGCTGTTCCTCACCGCCGTGCGTGCCGAGGTGTGGTCCGCGCTCGGGGACACCGTCGCTGCGGCCGACCTCCACGACCGGCTCCTGCCGTATGCCGACCGGCTGGCGATCTCGGTGCCCGTCGCCTTCCACGGCAGCGTGGAGCTGTCACTCGGTCGCCTCGCGCGCACGCTCGGCCGCACCGAGGTCGCCCGTGCCCACCTCGCCCGGGCGCGCGAGGTGCACGAGCGCCTCGGACTGCGGGCCTGGGTCACCGTCACCGACGACGAGCTCGCCCGCACCTGACCGCGGATCTGCGGCCGGTCACGGCGTGGCCGTGCCGTGGACCCGCAGCGCGTGCCGGCGGAAAGCCCGCCGGGCCGCCCGCTGGAGGACCCATCGCACCGGCGTCGGGGCGTGCCCGAGCATCTTGGCGAAGTCGCCGGGGTCGCCGTCGTGCTGGAACATGCCGAGCGCCAGCAGCCCGTCCTTGCGTGACGACCGCGCACGGCCCGCCTCGCCGAGCGCGTCCCACTCCGCCTGGGTGAGGGTGCGGGCGGCGATGGGCAGCAGCCGCTCCTCCTCGGCGTCGAGGTGCTCGACGAGGTGGACGTAGAGGGTGTCGAGCGTGTCGGCCAGCCCGTCGCGCAGGGTGGGGTCGTCCGCCTGGCGCAGCCTCGGCAGGGCGGCGTCGACCTGCTCGAGGAGGGCGTCGACCCGCTGGTGCTGCGACTCCATGAGGTGGACGATCGGCGCCAGCTCCTCGGGCACGCGGCCGAGCAGCACCGGCCACAGCAGCTCGTCCTCGATGGTGTGGTGGTGGTGCAGGGCGCCCCGGAGGTAGTCGAGGTGGCCGGCGACGACCTCGGCGCGATGGCGGTCTCCGTCGCGGATGCCGCGCACGAGCCCACCGGCGAGGCGCAGCTCACGGCGGAAGAACGTGTGGATCGTCGGCATCGCGCTGGTGTCGACCAAGGTGGTGTCGTCGGCGTGCTCGGTGCTGGGGGAGGTGTGCGGGGTGGTCATCGGAGCTCCTCGTGGTGCGTCGGGGGAAGGACACCACCCTCGGAGCGGTCCCTTGCAGGGCACTTGCCTCCGGCTTGCAGTGCGGACCAGTCCTCCCGCCGACAGGCCGGTGACGTGCAGGGGGCGTGGCTAGGATCGACGATCATGGATCGCATGGCGCCCGCGGAGGCAGAGGCCGGGACGGCGTTCGTGACCGTCAACGGCGCACGGGTGGCCCTGCCCGGGTCCGCCACGCCCCACACGACGACGCTGGACTGGCTGCGCAACCGTGGCCTCACCGGCAGCAAGGAAGGGTGCGCCGAGGGGGAGTGCGGCGCCTGCGCGGTCATGGTGGCCCGACCGGGCGCCGAGGGGTCGTCGGCGACCGAGTGGGTCGCGCTCAACTCGTGCCTCGTGCCTGTGGCGGCGCTGGACGGCCAGGAGGTCGTCACCGTCGAGGGGCTTGGAACCCCCGCCCGGCTGCACCCCGTCCAGCGGGAGCTCGCCGACCGCGGCGGTTCGCAGTGCGGCTACTGCACGCCGGGCTTCGTCTGCTCGATGGCGGCGGAGTTCTACCGCGCCGACCGCAGTCCGGTCGACCCGGAGAACACACAGGCCGACCACGAGTGTGGTCCGAACGGCTTCGACCTCCACGCGCTGTCGGGCAACCTGTGCCGGTGCACGGGATACCGGCCGATCCGCGACGCGGCCTATGCCCTGGGCTCACCGGAGGAGGGCGACCCGTTGACGCAGCGGCTCCGCGCCGAGCCGACCCCGCCACGGCCCACCCACCTCGCGGCCGACGGCGCCGAGCTGGTGCGGCCGGGCACCCTCGCCGAGGCCGTCGAGCTGCTCGCAGGCCGCCCCGACGCGGTCCTCCTGGCCGGCTCCACCGACGTCGGTGTCGATCTCAACCTCAGGGGCGCGCGGCCACCGCTGCTCGTCGCCGTCGACCGGCTGCCGGAGCTGCGCGACCTCAGGGTCACCGACGAGGAGGTCTGCATCGGCGCGGCGCTGACCCTCACCGAGGTCGAGCGCGGCCTCGACGGCCGGGTGCCGCTGCTCGCGCAGCTGTTCCCCCAGTTCGCCTCCCGGCTCATCCGCAACGGCGCCACACTCGGTGGCAACCTCGGCACCGGCTCGCCGATCGGGGACGCCGCGCCCGTGCTGCTGGCGCTGGAGGCCTCGCTGGTGCTCGTGGGCACCGACGGTGAACGGGTGGTGCCGCTGGCCGACTACTTCACCGGCTACCGCGCGAGCGTCCGCCGTCCCGGTGAGCTGATCCGCGAGGTTCGCCTACCCCTGCCGCTGGCGCCGGTCGCCGCGTTCCACAAGGTCGCCAAGCGCCGGTTCGACGACATCTCCAGCGTTGCTGTCGCTTTCGCGCTCGAGGTCGTCGACGGGACCGTGACGCGAGTGCGGATCGGTCTCGGCGGCGTGGCCGCGACGCCGATCCGCGCCCTGCGCACCGAGGCGCTCCTCCAAGGTTCGCCGTGGACGCCCGAGAGCGTGTCCGCCGCCGCGGGTGTCCTTGCGGCAGAGGGCACCCCGCTGTCCGACCACCGCGCGAGTGACCGTTACCGGAGCGCGATGCTCGAGCAGTCCCTCCTCCGGCTGCACTCCGATCAGGGCATGCTCTCGGAGGTCGCGCCGTGAGCCGGCTGTCGGAGCGTCCCGCCGACGCGGTGGTCGGACAGGCCGTGCGGCACGAGTCCGCGGCCCTGCACGTCACCGGCCGTGCCCTCTACACCGACGACCTCCACCCGCGCACGAAGGACGTCCTGCACGCCTGGCCGGTGCAGGCGCCCCACGCGCGAGCCCGCGTCACGGCGCTCCGCACGCAGCCGGCATACGCCGTGCCGGGAGTCGTGCGCGTGCTGACGGCCGAGGACGTTCCCGGCATCAACGACGCCGGCATCAAGCACGACGAGCCGCTCTTCCCCAGCGAGGTCTGCTTCCACGGTCACGCCGTCTGCTGGGTGCTCGGCGAGAGCCTCGAGGCCGCGCGTCGCGGTGCGCTCGCCGTCGAGGTCGACTACGAGCCGCTCCCGTCGATCGTCACGCTGGCCGAGGCGATCGCGGCGGAGAGCTTCCAGGGCGCGCAGCCCACCGTCCAGCGTGGGGACGCCGAGGCCGCGCTGGCCCGTTCGGCGCACGTCTTCCACGGCGAGCTCGACCTCGCCGGGCAGGAGCACTTCTATCTCGAGACGCACGCCGCGCTCGCGACGGTCGAGGACGACGGGCGCATCTTCGTGCAGAGCAGCACGCAGCACCCGACCGAGACCCAGGAGATCGTCGCCCACGTCCTCGGCCTGAGCAGCAGCGAGGTGACCGTCCAGTGCCTGCGCATGGGCGGCGGTTTCGGTGGCAAGGAGATGCAACCGCACGCGTATGCCGCTGTGGCGGCTCTCGGTGCGACGCTCACCGGGCGCCCGGTTCGCCTGCGGCTCAACCGGACCCAGGACCTGACGATGTCGGGCAAGCGCCACGGGTTCCATGCGCAGTGGCGTGTCGGCTTCGACGGCGAGGGCCGGCTGCAGGCGCTCGAGGCGACTCTGACCTCCGACGGGGGGTGGAGTCTGGACCTGTCGGAGCCGGTGCTCGCCCGGGCCCTGTGCCACGTCGACAACAACTACTGGATCCCTGACATCCGGGTCACCGGGCGGGTCGCCCGAACCCACAAGACGTCGCAGACCGCCTTCCGCGGCTTCGGCGGCCCGCAGGGGATGCTCGTCATCGAGGACATCCTCGGCCGGTGCGCGCCGCTGCTCGGCATCGAGGCGCACGAGCTGCGTCGCCGCAACTTCTACGAGAACGGCCAGACGACTCCCTACGGGCAGGTCATCACCCAGGCGGACCGCGTCCAGCGCGCCTGGGAGCAGGTCGCCGTGGAGGGGGAGCTCGACCGGCGTCGGGCCGAGATCGCCGCGTTCAACGCCACGCACGACCACGTCAAGCGGGCGGTCGCCGTCACCCCGGTGAAGTTCGGGATCTCCTTCAACCTCACCGCCTTCAACCAGGCCGGGGCCCTCGTGCACGTCTACAAGGACGGCTCGGTCCTGGTCAACCACGGCGGCACCGAGATGGGCCAGGGGCTGCACACGAAGATGCTGCAGGTTGCGGCGACCAGCCTCGGGGTCCCGCTCGACATCGTCCGGCTCGCCCCCACCCGCACCGACAAGGTGCCCAACACCTCCGCGACCGCGGCCTCGTCGGGGGCCGACCTCAACGGCGGCGCGGTCAAGGACGCCTGCGAGCAGATCCGCGACCGGCTCGCGCAGGTCGCCGCCTCCCGGCTGGGGGTCCCGGCCCCGGAGGTGCGCTTCGCTGACGGGGTCGTCTCCGGGCTGGGCTCCGACCAGGTGCTGCCGTGGGCGGACCTCGTGCACTCGGCGTACTTCGCCCGCACCCAGCTCTTCGCAGCCGGCTACTACCGCACCGAGGGCCTGCACTGGAACTCCACCGTCATGCGGGGGAGCCCCTTCAAGTACTTCGCCCACGGTGTCGCCGCCACGGAGGTCGAGGTCGACGGCTTCACCGGGACGTACCGGACGCGGCGCGTCGACATCGTCCACGACGTCGGCGACAGCCTGTCCCCGCTCGTGGACATCGGCCAGATCGAAGGGGCCTACGTCCAGGGCGCCGGCTGGCTCACCCTCGAGGACCTGCGCTGGGACGAGAGCGACGGGGCGCAGCGTGGCCGGCTGGCCACCGCGTCGGCCAGCACCTACAAGCTGCCGAGCTTCTCCGAGATGCCGGAGTCGTTCAACGTCTCCCTGCTCGGCCGAGCCCACGAGGAGGGTGCCGTCTACGGGTCCAAGGCGGTGGGGGAGCCGCCGCTCATGCTGGCCTTCGCGGTGCGGGAGGCGCTGCGCCAGGCGTGCGCGGCCTTCGGGCCCGAGGGCACGAGCGTCGACCTCGCCAGCCCGGCGACACCCGAGGCGGTGTTCTGGGCGCTGCAGGAGGCCCGGGCGGGGCATGACGCGGAGGTCGAGGCGGGGGCAGGGCCGACCCCGCCGGAGGCCGACCCGGCGGCGCCCATCCGCCGCCCGGAGTCGGAGTCCGTCCTGCAGCACCTGTCGGAGGCCTGAGCCGTGCGCTGGCTCCGCGCCGTCGAGCAGCTCCGCACGGGGGGCCGCCCCGGCGTCCTGGTGACGCTGACGTCGGTGCGCGGGCACGCGCCGCGCGAGGCCGGGGCCAAGATGGTCGTCGGTGCGACGCAGACGTGGGACACGATCGGCGGAGGCAACCTCGAGGCGGTCGCCGTCGAGCGGGCGCGGTCGATGCTCGCCGAGGGGCGCACGGCGCCCGAGACGTTCACGTCCTCGCTGTCGGACAAGGTGCCGTTCCAGCACGGGATGCAGTGCTGCGGCGGTGAGGTGAGCGTGCTGCTCGAGCCGCTGCGCGTGGCGCCGGTCGTCGCGATCTTCGGGATGGGGCACGTCGGCCACGAGCTGGCCCGCATCCTCGCCCGCCACGACCTCGACCTGCACCTCGTGGACAGCCGCCCCGACGCACTCGCGCCCGACGCGCTGGCACCACTGGCCGACGCGGATGCGCGGGTGCACCCGCACCCCGTGCCGGTCCTGCCCGAGCTCGTCCTGGGCGAGCTGCCCGCGGGAGCGCACGTCCTCGTCATGACCCACGACCACGCGGAGGACGCGGCGATCCTCGACGCGGCCCTGCGGACCGAGGGGCTCGGCTCCATCGGGCTGATCGGCTCGAGAGCGAAGTGGGCGCGACTGCGCCGCCGGCTGCTCACCGAGGGTGGCCTCTCCGACGGCGACGTCGCGCGGGTGACCACGCCGATCGGCCTCCCCCAGCTGGCCGGCAAGGAGCCGGCGACGATCGCGGTGGGGGTGGCCGCGGACCTGCTGGTCCGGTTCACCACGACGTCGGTCGAGGCTCCCGTGGGGGCCGGGACACCGGTCGACGAGAAACGTGGCATCGACGTATAGGGTTTGTACAAGGTTTGGGCCTACGATGGGCGCGTGACGACCACGTATGCCGCGCCGACCCTGGGGATGCTCGACGCGATGCGCCGGGCGCCGTCCCTGCTCGCGGCGATCGAGCTCCTCGACTCCCTCGTGGACGCGGTGCGGGACGAGGGCGACGCCGCCATGTCGAGCCTGCGCGACGCCATCGATGACGACACCGACCAGCTGACGGCGATCGCCGCGGTGCACGCCGCTGCAGCCGGGGGAGCGGAGATGGCCTCCGCGCTGGTCGTGCCCCTGCTGACCTCGCCCGTGCCCTTCCTCCGGGAGCACGCCACCTGGGCGCTGCGCACGTGCACGCCGCTGCCGGAGGCGGTCGCTGCGTTGTGCGCGACGATGGGGCAGGGCGGCTTCGTCGGCATGCTCGCCGATGCGACGCTCGAGGCCTGGGGGGTCACCGGACCCGACGAGGACGTCGCGGTCCCTTCCGGCGCGCGTCCGCAGGACCGCGCGCAGCCGGGCCTGACGGTCGCCCAGCTGTTCCTCCACGCCGACCTCGACGGGAACCTGCGGAACGCCGGGAAGGGGGACACCGGCGGGATCGCGACCCTGCTCGTCCACCTCGGTGATGCCCTGGCCTCGGAGCCCGGGATCGCGCGGGTGCTGACCCTCTCGCGCAGCCATGGCGTGGAGGACCGCAGCCCCGACGGCGCGCCCGGTCCCGGGCACCACTACCTCCGCGTTCCTCTCCCGGGCGCGGCCCGGCCCTCCGGCGACACCTGGCCGCTCCGTGTCCCCACCCGACGCGGGATCCGGCGAGCGCTGGTCGCCGCGGCCCCTGTCGACGTCCTGCACCTGCGAATGGCCGACGTCGGGTCGTGGGCCGCGTCGGAGGTCGCCCGAGACCTGGGGATCCCCACGGTGCTGACCCTGGCGCCGGACCCGCACGCACTCATCGCGGCTCGCGAGGCGACCGGCACGCTCACCCGCGCCAGCTTCGGTGCGGCGGACCACACGGAGCACCTCGTGTTCCGGGTCCGGCTCCTGCGGGACCTCGCGGACCAGGCGGCGCACCTCGTCGCCTTCCCCCGCCCGCGGCTCGACCACGACCTGCGCGAGCTCCTGCACATCGATCCGGACGCGGGCCGGCGTTCGCTCACGGTCGTCCCCGAGGGCATCGACGTGGCTCCCCTCGACCGGGCGGCCCGCGAGGTCGCGCACGCCGCCGCGGGAGATGCCGTCTCGCCGGCCACGTTGCGCGACTTGGCCGAGCTGGACGCCCTGCTCGCGACGCTCCCGCCGGAACGCCGACACCTGCCGCTCGCGATCACGGTCGGGCGGCTGCACCGGGTGAAGGGCATGGCCACCCTCGTCGAGGCGTGGGCGTCCGACGCCGCGGCCGTGCAGGGCTGCAACCTGCTCGTCGTGGGGGGTGACCTGGACGACCCCACCAGCGACGAGGCCGAGCAGCTCTCGCGCATCTGCGCGTCGGTCGCCCGCGTCGATGCCGCCGACCGGGGCCTGCTCCTCGCCGGCCACCGCCCGAACGGGGTGGTCGCCAACTGGCTGGCGGCGGTCCGGCTCGGACGGCCCGGACTCAGCGCGCCGGGCGGGGTGTACGTCTCCGCGAGCCTCAAGGAGGAGTTCGGCATCGCCATCCTCGAGGCCATGGCCTCCGGCCTCGTCGTCGTCACCCCCCGCGAGGGAGGGCCGGCGACCTATGTCGAGCACGGGGTGACGGGCCTGCTCGTCGACACCACCTCCCACTCCGACCTGGCGCACGCCGTCGTCTCGGCCCTCGAGCTGGCTGCCGCCCCCGACGCGCCGGCCCGCGCCGGACGCGTGCGCAACCGGGTGGCCGCGGAGTTCGGCATCACGACGATGGCCTCGTCACTCGCGGCGATCTACTCGGAGGTCGCACGTGACGCTGCTCGTCATCAGTCCTGACTACGCCTCCCACCTGCTTCCCCTCGCCACGCTCGGCACCGCGTGGGGGGCCGCCGGTGAACGGGTCGTCGTGGCGACCGGTCCCTCCACGGACGGCATCGTGCGCCGGTTCGGGTTCGAGCGTGAGCACTTCCAGCTGGGACGCGGGTCCAACCCCGGGGTCATCCGCGCCGAGGACCAGCCGCGCGGCGAGGACGACGCGCTGCGCGGGTTCTTCGCGGCCACGCGGCTGGGAGCCATCCCCACGCTCGCGTTCCAGGCGGCCGCCCGCGGAGCCGACCTGCTCTGGGAGCCCCTGACCGTCGCGCGCGAGGTGCACCGGGTCGTGGAGCGGGTGCGACCCGACCACGTCATCGTCGACCACCTCGCCTTCAGCGCCCGCCTCGGCCTGGCCGCGGCGGGGGTGCCCCACGCCGACGTCGTGCTGGGCCACCCCACGGCCCTCACCGTGGGTGACGAGGTCTATGGCCACCCGCCGGCCTGGCCCCGCCGCATCCAGCCCGACCAGGAGTCGCTCGACAACCTGCGCCGCCAGTGCGAGGGCGTGCGCGACGCCTTCACCCACGAGTGGAACGCCGTGCTCGCAGCCCTGGACCCGGCGGCTCCGGCCAGCGACGACGCGTTCGCGGAGAGGGGGGACACCCTGCTGCTCAACTACCCCGGCGAGCTCCATGCTCCGGAGCGCACCGCGCTGCTGGGTCGGCACGCCTTCCTCGGCTCGGCGGTCCGCACCGAGGAGCGCGACGCCGAGGTGGACGCCTGGCTGGCCGGCAGCGCGGCGCCGGTCGTCTACGTCAGCCTCGGTAGCTTCCTCTCGGTGCGGTCGGACGTGCTGGCTCGCGTCGCCGAGGCGCTGCGCGGTCTGGACGTCCGCGTCGCCCTGGCCTCCGGCTCCACGCCCCGGGAGTCGCTGGGTCCGGTGCCCCCGTCCTGGCTCGTCCGCCCCGAGCTGCCGCAGGTCACGCTGCTGGCCCGCTCGGCGCTCGCGGTGTCGCACGGGGGCAACAACAGCGTCACCGAGGCCCTCACCGCCGGGGTCCCGTTGCTCCTCCTCCCGATGTCGACCGACCAGTTCGCCGGGTCGGCCGCACTCGAGGCGGCGGGTCTCGGCGAGGCGCTCGACCCGAACGCCGCGGACACGGGCGAGCTGCGTGACGCGGCATCCCGCCTGCTGTCCCTCGGGCCGGAGTCGGCGGCCCGGCTGGCGAGGCTGTCCTCGGAGCTCACCGGCACGCCCGGCGCCCAGCGGGCGCGCGCCGCCCTGCTGGAGGCAAGCCACGCCTCGGCCGGCGGGTCGCCTCCGGCCGGCACGGACGGCTGACCGGCGACGGACCCGCCCCACGGTCGGTCGCGGTGTCGGCCCGGTGCGGCAGGATGAGCGGGTGAGCGAGAGCGACCTGATGACCGAGGCCGAGCCGGCCCCCGAGGAGGCCCGTCACGAGTGGGCCGACCTCGCGGAGCAGGCGGCCGCCCACCAGTTCGCCTACCACGTCAAGGACGCGCCGACGATCAGCGACGGCGACTACGACGCCCTCATGAGGCGGCTCAACGCGCTCGAGGACCAGTACCCCTCGCTCCGCACCCCCGACAGCCCGACCCAGTCCGTGGGCGGGGCCATCTTCTCGACCGACTTCGCGGCCGTCGACCACCTCGAGCGGATGCTCAGCCTCGACAACGCCTTCTCGCCCGAGGAGATGCTCGAGTGGGCCGGCCGGGTCGAGCGCGAGGCCGGCACCGGGTTCCACTACCTGTGCGAGCTCAAGATCGATGGCCTCGCCATCAACCTCCTCTACGAGAAGGGCCGGCTCACGCGCGCCCTCACCCGCGGTGACGGGCGCACCGGAGAGGACGTGACCCTCAACGTCCGCACGATCTCCGGCATACCCACCGTTCTCGAAGCCAGCCCGGCGCATCCGGTGCCCGACCTCGTCGAGGTGCGCGGCGAGGTCTTCTTCCCCATCGAGGCGTTCGCCGACCTCAACGCCTCGCTCGTGGAGGCCGGCAAGGCGCCGTTCGCCAACCCGCGCAACGCGGCTGCGGGCTCCCTGCGGATGAAGGACCCACGGGTCACCGCGACCCGGCCGCTGCGGATGCTCGTGCACGGCGTCGGCAGGCGGGAGGGGTTCGAGCTCACCCGTCAGAGCCAGGCTTACGAGTCGCTCAAGGCGTGGGGCATGCCCGTGTCCACCCACTACGAGGTGCTCGACAGCATCGACGAGGTCAACGCCTTCATCGTCCGCACGGGGGAGCACCGCCATGACGTCGAGCACGAGATCGACGGGGTCGTGGTCAAGGTCGACGAGATCGCCGTGCAGCGCCAGCTCGGGTCGACGTCACGCGCCCCCCGGTGGGCCATCGCGTTCAAGTACCCGCCCGAGGAGGTCAACACCAGGCTCCTCGACATCCAGGTCAACGTCGGTCGCACCGGCCGGGTGACGCCGTTCGGGGTCATGGAGCCCGTCGTCGTGGCCGGCTCCACGGTCGAGCGGGCCACCCTGCACAACGCCACGGAGGTGGTGCGCAAGGGCGTCCTCATCGGCGACACCGTCGTGCTCCGCAAGGCCGGGGACGTCATCCCCGAGATCCTCGGGCCGGTGGTGGGCCTGCGCGACGGCACCGAGCGCGCGTTCGTCATGCCCACCGAGTGCCCCTCCTGCGGCACGACCCTCGCGCCGGCGCGGGAGGGGGACAAGGACATCCGCTGCCCCAACTCCCGCTCCTGCCCGTCGCAGCTGGCCGAGCGGCTCTCCGGGCTGGCCGGTCGGGGGGCCTTCGACATCGAGGCCCTGGGCTGGGAGGGGGCCGTCGCGCTGCTCGAGTGCGGAGTGCTCACCGACGAGTCGACCCTCTTCGGCCTCACTGACGCCGACATCGCCCGGGTCCCGCTCTACACGCGCGCGGCCAGGAAGACCGACCCGCCCGAGGCGGTCGTCGACGGCCGGGCCCTGTCGGCCAACGGCGCCAAGCTCGTGGCGAACCTGGAGGCGGCGAGGACCAAGCCGCTGTGGCGCGTGCTCGTCGCACTCTCGATCCGCCACGTCGGCCCGACGGCGGCCCGCGCGCTGGCACAGCACTTCGGCTCGATGGCGGCGATCCGCGCGGCGAGCGTCGAGGAGCTGTCCGCTGTCGAGGGCGTCGGCGGCGTGATCGCCGAGTCCGTGCGCGAGTGGTTCGACGGCGAGGGCAATGAGTGGCACAACGACATCGTCGACCGCTGGGCTGCCGACGGCGTCGTCATGGAGGACGAGCGCGACGCGTCGGTCGAGCAGACCCTCGCCGGGCTCACGGTCGTCGTGACCGGGTCGCTCGAGGGCTTCAGTCGAGACGAGGCCAAGGAGGCGATCCTGGCGCGTGGGGGCAAGGCGTCCGGCTCGGTCTCCAAGAAGACCGACTACGTCGTCGTCGGCCCTGGTGCCGGGTCCAAGGAGGACAAGGCCCGCGAGCTGGGCCTGACGATTCTCGACGAGGCGGGGTTCGCGACCCTGCTCGAGAACGGCTCTGCGAGCGCCGTGGACGAGACGCCGACCGACGACGAGGCCGACGCGCCCTAGCTCCCGGTCACCAGTGGCCGGGGTCGCTGCGGTGCGCGGGCGGCGACGCTGGCGCCGATGGCGCCGACGGCGCGGACCACCGGGGGGCGGCGGTCCACCCGGTCCCGTCCGCGTCCTCGGAGCCGTCCGACCCACCCTCGGCGGCGATCGTCGCCCGGCTGCGTGCCGTGGCCGCGGTGACGATGGTGTCCACCTCGGGTGCGTCGTCGCCGAACGCGAGCCGGCCGGCCCGGGCCAGCTGTGAGGCGACGTCCTCGCGGGCGGCCGTGATGGCCGCGACGACGTCCCCGGCCAGCTCCGCACCGTCACCACGGCAGGCGACGTCCGGGACGTCCAGCGACTGGAGGACCCCGCGGGCGTCGACGGTCGCGACGACCTGTCGCCCTCGACCCTGCCCGGTCATCGACACGGTGGCGGCCTGCCACTGCGAGGCGCGCTGGAGGCGTTGCACCATGCGGTCGAGGTCGCCCTGGGCGAGGCGCTCTCCGACGGGTGGAAGGTCGATGTCGCTCACCAGGTGCTCCTCGGCGACGGCGCGTCGCCCTGCTCGTCGTGGTCCCCGCCCGGCAGCTCGCCGAGCACCGCCGCCGTGGTCTGCGAGGTGGCGCCGAAGGCGTCGGACGTCAGCCGCTCCACCTCGTCACGCAGCCGGCCCACGGCGTCACCGTGGGCCCGCAGGATTGCGGCCGCGACCTGACGGCCCGACCGTGACGCGCCCTCGTCGGTGATGGACAGCGCGGTGACCAACCCGCTCGCATCGAGGGTGACGCGGACGCCGTCCTGCCGTGACTCGTCGGTCGCGCCGAGCGACTCGTACCCGGCCCGGAAGGCGGTGGCCCGGTCGGCCCGCTCACGCGCGCGGGAGATGCCGTCCTGGATCCGCGCCAGCGCCTCGTCGGCGGACGTCGAGCGGTGGCCGCGCGCGTCAGTCATCGGTGTCCTCGTTCACGTTCTTGACCGCGTCGGCCGTGGTCTTGATCCCGATGTCGCGGAAGAGGTCGGGCAGGCCGCTCTGCCACCCGTTGACGGCGAGGTCGATCGCCTCGTCCGAGGTGCGCGGAGCGTGCCTGCCGGCGGGGGTGAGCGGGACGGCCGGGGCCCCCTCGCTGAACCACCTCGGCATCTCGTCGACGATCGACTTGAGGTCGTCGAGCTTCTCGGCGAGCGACCGGCCCGACGTCACGACACCGGAGACCTGGGGGCCGACCTTGGCCGAGAGGGCCGCCGCACGCGTCGAGGCCTGCTGGATGACGAGGGGCGTCGCGGCACCCAGCGTGAGGATGAGCTCGGTGGCGTAGCTGATGATCGACCCGATGATGTCGCAGAGGCAGTCGCGGATGAGGTCGTGCACGAGGTCGACCAGCTCGCTCAGCGCCTCGTACGCGTCGGCCGCTCCGACCGAGCCCTTGTAGAGCACGTGCAGCTTGAGGGCCAGGGTCCTCGACTGCCGGTTGTAGGCCCGGACCGCAGGCCCCTCCATCGAGGCCATGCGGCTCCGGCGGTCGGCGTCGAGCCCGAAGCGGATGTTGCCCACCTCGTAGCCGATGTTGCGCCAGGTGGCGGCGAAGGCCGCCACGGCCTCGGGGTCGCCGGCCAGCTCGTCGAACCAGTCGTTGAACGGCGAGATGTGCTCGAGCACGAAGCCCAGGCCGGCCGAGATGAGGCTGCCGATCGGGTCCGAGTAGGTCGCGACGGCGTCGATGGCGAGGACACCGCTCGAGAGGGCGAAGTCGATCCACGAGTCACCGCTGAGGTCCGCGTGGAGGTCGTCGACCGAGTCCGCCCACAGCACGGCGGAGTCGAGCAGCCCACTGCCCTCGGTCGAGAGGGGACGGTCCGTCTCGGAGGCGACGAGGTCGTTCTCGGCGCTCACTTGAGCGTCCTGATGACGTTGTCCACCGCGTCGGCGTCGTTGTTGTCGTGCGTGTTCGCGTGGCTGCGCAGGGTGTCGACCGCGTCCTCCATCTCGGCGGCACGGTCGCTGAGCGAGTCCCTCGTCGCGGTCGCCAGCTCGGGAGGCGACGTGCCGAAGAAGTTGAGCATCGGTCCGAAGGCGTCCTGGCTCAGGGTCGTCTCCGCCGCGTCCTTCGCCGACCCGAGCCGCGTGGCGTAGCCGAGGACGTCCCTGGAGTGGTCGCGGATCTGCTCCGTGTCGACGCGGAACTGCATGGTCACCATCCCCCTGGAATCCAGCCGCCCCGGCTGGGCGACTGGGAGCGAGGCTAGCCGAGGGCCGGAGAGGAGGCGATGGGGAAGACTCCCCGTCGGCTTGCGGCCGAGGCGGGTCATCGGTGACCGTAGCGTCGTGCAGACACCGGTGAACGTCCTCCTCGCGGGCCTCGTGCTCATCTTCTTCGTGGTGCCGCTCGTGCGGGGGGCGCTCCAGGCGCTGTCGGAGCGTGACGCCTGGGCGCCGTTCGCGACCCGCCCTGACGGTCGAGGTGCCCACCTGGCACCGGGCCGGTACTTCTCGGCGCTGCGGGCACCGAGGCGCGGGGCGCGCACGAGCGCCGGCCTCGTGGCCCGCTGGGTCGGCTGGGTCGCCGTCACCCTCGTCCTCGTCGCCGGGGTCGTGCAGAGCGTGCTCTCCTCGGGCAGCGGCCGAGCCTGACACCTCGCACCGGCCGCCGGCCGGCGTCCCACCTCCGCACGCTCATCCACTCGTTCGGGGCCGCGGCGCCGCCGCCTAGACTGGGCCGCATGGCTGACCTCACCCGCGACGACGTGGCGCACCTCGCCGGTCTCGCCCGCATCGACCTCTCCGACGCCGAGCTCGACAGGATGGTCGGTGAGCTGGGCGTCATCCTCGAGTCCGTCGCCACCGTGCAGCAGGCGCCGATCGAGGGCGTCGAGCCGATGAGCCACCCGATGCCCATCGTCAACGTCACGCGGCCCGACGTCGTCCGGCCCAGCCTCGCCCCCGAGGACGCGCTCGCCGGCGCGCCGCAGGCCGAGCAGCAGCGCTTCTCCGTTCCCCGCATCCTCGACGAGGACTGAGGCGAACCCGTATGCCGTGAGGTGAGCCCACGGCATACCCCGCCCCTTCGAGCACCACGCCTCCCGCAACCGCAAGGACAGATGTGACCACCGACCTGACCCGCGCCAGCGCCGCCGAGCTCTCCGAGCTGCTCTCCCGAGGGGAGGCGTCCTCGGTCGAGGTGACGCAGGCGCTGCTCGACCGGACCGACGCCGTCGACGAGGACGTCCACGCCTACCTCCACGTGAACCGCGAGGGTGCGCTCGCGAGCGCGCGCGACGTCGACGGGCGACGCGGCCGCGGCGAGGAGCTGCACCGCCTGGCGGGCGTTCCGGTCGCGGTCAAGGACGTCATGGCGACCAAGGGCCTGCCGACGACGTGTGGCAGCAGGATCCTCGAGGGCTGGGTCCCGCCCTACGACGCGACGGTGGTGAGCCGCCTCAAGCAGGCCGGCATGCCGATCCTCGGCAAGACCAACATGGACGAGTTCGCCATGGGCTCCTCGACCGAGCACTCCGCCTACGGCCCGACCCGCAACCCGTGGGACCTCGACCGCATCCCCGGTGGGTCCGGTGGTGGCTCGAGCGCCGTCGTCGCGTCCTTCCAGGCGCCGCTCGCGATCGGCACCGACACCGGAGGCTCGATCCGCCAGCCGGCCGCCGTCACGGGAACCGTCGGGACCAAGCCGACCTACGGCGGGGTGTCGCGCTACGGCCTCGTCGCGCTGGCGTCCTCCCTCGACCAGGCCGGTCCCTGCACCCGCACCGTCCTCGACGCGGCGCTGCTGCACGAGGTCATCGGCGGCCACGACCCGATGGACTCCACCTCGATCGACGCGCCGGTCCCGGCCGTCGTCGAGGCGGCCCGTCGCGCGGACGTGTCCGGCATGAGGATCGGCATCGTCCGCGAGCTCACCGGCGACGGCTTCCAGGCCGGCGTCCGGGCTCGCTTCGAGGAGTCGGTGCAGCACCTCGTCGACGCCGGCGCCGAGGTCGTCGAGGTCTCGTGCCCGAGCTTCACCGCCGCCCTCGCGGCGTACTACCTCATCCTCCCGTCGGAGGCCTCGAGCAACCTCGCGAAGTTCGACGCCATGCGCTACGGCCTGCGGGTCCTGCCCGAGGGCGTCGACGACCCGAGCGCCGAGCAGGTCATGGCGGCGACGCGTGACGCGGGCTTCGGTGACGAGGTCAAGCGCCGCATCATCCTCGGCACCTACGCGCTGTCGTCGGGCTACTACGACGCCTACTACGGCTCGGCACAGAAGGTCCGCCGCCTCATCGCCGACGACTTCAGCCGCGCGTTCGAGTCCGCCGACGTGCTCGTCAGCCCGACGGCCCCGACCACGGCGTTCCGCTTCGGCGACAAGATGGACGACCCGATGGCCATGTACCTCAACGACGTCGCGACCATCCCGGCCAACCTCGCCGGCGTGCCCGGCATGTCGCTGCCGAGCGGCCTCGCCGACGAGGACGGTCTGCCCGCCGGGTTCCAGATCCTCGCGCCGGCCGCCCGGGACGAGCGCCTGTATGCCGTCGGGGCGGCTCTCGAGCAGCGGCTCCTGGCCGCGTGGGGCGGGCCGCTGCTCGACCGCGCACCCGACCTGTCCACCGCCACGACGACGAAGGGTGCGTAACATGAGCGCCACGACCACGGACGCGACTCTCGCCTATGACGAGGTGCTCGAGCGCTACGACCCGGTCATGGGGCTCGAGGTCCACGTCGAGCTCGGCACCGCGACGAAGATGTTCTGCGGCTGTGCCACCGAGTTCGGCGCCGAGCCCAACTCGCAGGTCTGCCCGGTCTGCCTCGGCCTGCCGGGCGCCCTGCCGGTCGTCAACGAGAAGGCGGTCGAGTCGGCCATCCGGATCGGCCTCGCGCTCAACTGCGAGATCGCGTCGTGGTGCCGCTTCGCGCGGAAGAACTACTTCTACCCGGACATGCCCAAGAACTTCCAGACCTCGCAGTACGACGAGCCGATCGCGTTCGAGGGCTTCCTCGAGGTCGACCTCGACGACGGCACGACCTACCGCGTCGAGATCGAGCGCGCCCACATGGAGGAGGACACCGGCAAGTCGCTGCACGTCGGCGGCTCGACCGGTCGCATCCACGGCGCCACCCACTCGCTCGTCGACTACAACCGCGCGGGCATCCCGCTCATCGAGATCGTCACCAAGCCGCTGCGCGGTGCGGGGGAGCGCGCGCCCGAGATCGCGCGCGCCTACGTCGCCGCCCTGCGCGACCTGCTCAAGGCGCTCGACGTGTCCGACGTGAAGATGGAGCAGGGCTCGATGCGCTGCGACGTCAACCTCTCGCTCATGCCCAAGGGCACGGAGGCGCTCGGCACCCGATCGGAGACCAAGAACGTCAACTCGCTCCGCTCGGTCGAGCGCGCGGTCCGCTACGAGATGTGCCGTCACGGCGCGATCCTCGACGCCGGCCGCTCGGTCGTCCAGGAGACCCGTCACTGGCACGAGGACACCGGGGTCACGACCTCCGGCCGCGAGAAGTCGGACGCCGACGACTACCGCTACTTCCCCGAGCCGGACCTCGTGCCGCTGGCGCCCACGCGCGAGACCGTCGAGGCCCTGCGCCAGACCCTGCCCGAGCCCCCCGCGCAGCGCCGCAGGCGCCTCCAGTCCGACTGGGGCTTCGCCGACCTCGAGATGCGCGACGTCGTCAACGCCGGCCTCGTCGAGCTCATCGGTGAGACCGTCGACGCCGGAGCCTCACCGGCGGGTGCCCGCAAGTGGTGGTCCGGTGAGGTCGCCCGCCGCGCGAACGCCGCCGCCGTCGACGTGCCTTCGTATGCCGCGGAGCGCGCGATCACGCCCGCCCAGGTCGTGGAGCTCGAGTCGCTCGTCATCTCGGGTCGGCTCAACGACTCGATGGCCCGTCAGGTGTGGGAGGGGGTCCTCGACGGTGAGGGCACCCCGACCGAGGTCGCCGACGCCCGCGGCCTCGAGCTGGTCCAGGACGACGGTGCCCTCGACGCGGCCGTCGACGAAGTCATCGCGGCCAACCCCGACGTCGCCCAGAAGGTCCGCGACGGCAAGGTGCAGGCCGCCGGCGCCCTCATCGGCCAGGTCATGAAGGCGATGAAGGGCCAGGCCGACGCCGGGAGGGCCCGCGAGCTCATCCTCGCCAAGCTCAGCTGACAGCACTCTCTCGACGTGTTGCGCACAACGGGCGCGTGACCGTTGTGCGCAATACGTCGTGGTCAGCGGCGGCCGCCGCCCAGCAGCCCGCCGAGCACGTCGAGGATCGACCCACCCGACCGCTCGTTCTGCTGGCTCTGCTGCGTCTGCTGGGGAGCCGGCATCCGGGTCGGGGTGCCCCCACCGAGGGCCCCCCCCAGGACGTCCTGAAGCATCGAGTCGAGTGACCCGGGCCCACCCTCGGTTCCCTGGCTCGGGGCCGGCGCCTGCTGGGTCGTTCCGCCCCCGAGCCCGCCGCCGCCCAGCCCGCCGCCGCCACCCTTGAGCACCCGGTTGGCCAGGTAGGACAGGACGATCGGCGCGAGGATCGGGATGAGGCGCTTGACCAGGCCGCCACCGGCACCGGTGCCGCCGAGGGCCGAGTAGACCTGGTCCTCGTTGGGGCCGAAGATGTGCGAGGCGATCCTCTGGCCGTCGCCCTCGTCGACCTGGCCCAGGTCGACCCCGCCGGTAAGCAGGTCGTCGTCGTGCTGCCCGAGCGCCTCGACGATCGAGCTGGCGCCGCCCGGGTCCTGGGCGTTGGCGTGGAGCCCGCCGAGGAGCGCGGGGAGCGCGGCCTGCGCGGCCTGCTGCACCTCCTGTGGCTCGGCTCCGACCTGCTGCGCCAGCTGGTCGATGGGCAGGCTCTGGAGGATGTCGTCGATCGCGGCCATGGTGGTGTCACCTCTCGTGGGTCGCCGGGCTCTCGCGCTCGGCGCTGCCCCTCAACGTACGTCCGACCACCACCCCGCAGGGGCTCACCGAGCAGCCCTCTGCCCGACCTCAGCCGACCGGCACCCTCACGACCCGGTCGTCGCCGGGGCGGGGATCGCCGCGGAAGGTGTTGCTGGTGAGCATCCACAGGGTCCCGTCCGGCGCGGCCACCACGTCACGGATGCGGCCGTACCTCTCGCGGAGCAGGCGCACCGGCTCACCCCGGCGCCGAGGCCCGTCAACTGCCACCTTCCACAGGGACTCACCACGTAGGGCCGCCAGGTAGACGGCGCCGTCAGCACCGACCGCGATCCCGCTCGGCGACGCGTCGTCGGTGGACCACTGGGCGATCGGGGCGACGAAGTCGTCGCCGCCACCGTCGAGCCCCTCCGCCTCCGGCCAGCCGTAGTTGCCCCCGGGGGTGATGACGTTGAGCTCGTCCCAGGTGTTCTGGCCGAACTCGCTCGCGAACATCGTGCCGTCGCGCCCCCAGGCGAGGCCCTGGACGTTGCGGTGACCCAGGCTCCACACCGGGCTCGCGCCGAAGGGGTTGCCCGGAGCCGGCTTCCCGTCCGCGGTGATCCGCAGGATCTTGCCGCCGAGGTTGCCGCGGTCCTGCGACCGGTCCGGCTCGGCCGCGTCACCGGTGCCGACGTAGAGGAACCCGTCCGGTCCCCACGCGATCCGGCCACCGTTGTGGTTGCCTGCCTTCGGTATGCCGGTCAGCACGGGAGTCATCTCGCCCAGCCCGTCGTCCTCGAGCGTGGTGCGCAGGACCCGGTTGCCGCTGTCCGAGGTGACGTAGAGGTGCACCACGCCGTCGCTGGCGAACGTGGGCGACACGGCCACCCCGAGCAGGCCGCCCTCCCCGCCCGCGTCGACACCGTCGACCTCGCCCACGTCGGAGCGCTGGCCCTCGGGCGTGACCCGGACGACCCGGGCCTCGTCGCGCAACGTGACGAGCGCGTCACCGTCCGGGAGGAACGCGACGGACCACGGCACGTCGAGCCCGGTGACGACGTCCGAGGGCGACCCCGCGGGGATCGGTGCACTCGAGGTCGGTGAGCCCGAGGCCGAGGGCGTCGCGTCCGGAGAGGCACTGGCAGAGGACGACGCCGTCGAGGGTGTCGGGGTCGACGGTGGAGGCGCCTCCTCGGAGGGCGCCGAGCACGCCGCGAGCGCGATCGTCAGGCCCAGCGCGAGGACGGGGGGCAGCGTGCGGCGACAGGACGGCATACCCGATCGTCTCCCGGCGGGAGCACGAAGACCATGCCGGCGCAGGGAACTTCCAGGATTCCGGGACCGTGCCGCGAACCTCGCCGCCGCGTCGCCTAGGGTCGAGCGCATGGTCGTCGTCTCCTTCCCGGACCCCACCCTGCGAGACGCGGTGGGCGAGGTGCCCGGTGTCGAGAGCGTGTTGTGGGACCCCGCCGGCGAGGCGGCTCCCGACCCCCGGATCGAGGTCGTCGTCGCGCCGTACCTCGGTGCTGCCGAGGCGCTGTCGGCGGTGGAGCAGCTCGAGGGGTGCCGGCTCGTCCAGCTCCAGTCGGCGGGGTTCGACGGGGTGCTCGAGGCGGTCCCCGAGTCGGTCGCCGTGGCGAACGCGGCGGGTGTCTACGACGCCGCCACGGCAGAGCTCGCCGTCGGCATGGCCATCGCCTCGCTGCGGGGCATCCCGCAGGCCGTCCGCGCCGGTGACGAGCAGCGGTGGGCGTCGCTCGGACAGCGTCCCTCGCTCGCCGACCGGCGGGTGCTCATCGTCGGGTACGGCTCCGTCGGGTCGGCCATCGCCCGCCGCCTGGTCCCCTTCGAGGTGTCCCTCACGGCCGTGGCCTCGCGCCCCCGTGCCGGTGACGGGACGGTCGCCGAGGTCCGCGGCGTCGACGAGCTCCCCGGGCTGCTGCCCGCCCACGACGTCGTCATCGTCATCACGCCCCTCAACGACGCCACCCGGCACCTCGTCGACGAGGCCTTCCTGTCGGCCATGCCGGACGGCGCGCTCCTCATCAACGTTGCTCGTGGCCCGGTGGCCGACACCGACGCCCTGGTCCGGCACGCAGGGCGGCTCCGCCTCGCGCTGGACGTGACCGACCCCGAGCCCCTGCCCGACGGGCACGCCCTCTGGGGCGCACCGGACGTCCTCATCACCCCGCACGCCGGAGGCAACACCACCGCCCTCCTGCCACGGATGGCCGCCCTCCTGCGCGACCAGCTCAGCCTGCTGGCCGCGGGGGAGCAGCCCCGCCACCTCGTCAGGCCGATTGTCAAGACCTGACAACCGGCCCCGGCAGGGGGCAAGATCGAGCCATGACCGCTGCTGCTGAGGACCGGACCCTCGTCCTCGTGCGCCACGCCAAGGCCGAGGCGGTCGGCGACGACGGGGACCACGAGCGCGAGCTGACGGCGCGCGGCCACCGGGACGCGCGGGCGGCCGGACTGTGGTTGAGCGAGCAGGGCATCGGGGTCGACGAGGTGCTGTGCTCGACCGCGGCCCGGGCCCAGCAGACCTGCGAGGACATGTGGAACGCCGGCTGCTCCGAGGCCGACGTCCACCACGACCACCGCATCTACAACGCGGCACCGGAGCGGCTGCTCACCCTCGTGCGAGAGGCGGACTCCGACGCCAACGTCGTCATGGTCGTCGGGCACGCCCCGGGGATCCCGGCGCTCGCCTCGATGCTCGCCGACGGGGAGGGGAGCGAGCGGGCGCACGACCTCATGAGCCAGGGCTTCCCCACGTCGGGCGTCGCGGTGCTGCGCTTCTCGGGGCACTGGAGCGACCTGGCCCTCGGCGTGCCCCGGCTCGACCGCTTCCACGTGGCGCGCGGCGCCCACTGACCCGCGGGCGCGCCGGCCCACTGCGGAGACGCTCAGGTGACGGAGCGCATCGCCTCGATCGCCCCGCGCAGGTAGCGCTCGACCAGCGCGCGCTCGTCGTCGTCGAGCGGGGCGTCGATCTCGGCGAGTTTGGTGAACATCGGCGCGAGCAGGGTGAACACCTCGCGGCGGCCCGACTCGGTGACGACCACCTCGGTGCGGCGTCCGTCGGCGGAGTGTGGCCGGCGCTCGGCATGGCCCCGGGCGACGAGCCGGTCGACGACCCCGGAGGCGGCGGCGGAGGTCACCCCGAGCGCCTTGGCGAGCTCGACCGGCCCCATCGGCGAGGCCGCGAGGTGTCGCAGCGAGTGCAGCTCGGAGACCGACAGACCTGCCCTGCGCGCCACGTCGTGCGGCACCTGCGCGGCGAGGTCGACGAGCTCCTGGAGCGCCTCGAGGGACGACGACGGACGGTATGCCGGCGCGACCGAGGTCACGGTGGTCATCCCCTCGTGGGTGGGGGCCGCGACGGTGTCGCGGCTTGCGCCGGAGCGCTGGTCTTCCGTAATATCACTCACCTACTTAGCAACTTGGTGAATCATCCGCCAAGCAACCCTATCAAGGAGCTCCCTCATGGCCGGCCTTTCTCGCCTCATCACCCGCAGGTGGGTCGCCGGCCTGCTCGCCCTCTGTGCGCTGCTCGCCGCCGGAGTGACCATCGGCGTGGTCGGCCAGGCCGAGCTCGGGCCGACGGCGACCGCGTCCCTGCCACTGGGGTCGGACAGCAGGGCCGCGACCGAGCTGAGCGCCGAGCTGCCCGAGGCTGAGGGGTCGGCCGCACTGGTCCTCTACAGCAGCGACGAGCGGCTCGGCGCCGATGCGCTCGCCGTCGTGCAGGAGCGGGCGCGCTCGCTGCCCGGTGCCACCGGAGCGCCGCCGGTCGTCGCCGAGGACGGCACCGCAGCCACGGTCTTCGTCCCGGTCGTCGCCGACGACGCCACGGAGACCGCGGACGTCGTGGCCGAGCTCCGCACCGCGGCGAAGGCGGACCTGCCCGACGGGCTCACCGCCCAGGTCACCGGGCCGGCCGCGATCCAGGCCGACCTCGCCGCGGTCTTCGACGGCGCCAACGTCCGTCTGCTCGGGGCCACGGCGGGCGTCGTCGCGCTGCTGCTCATCATCACCTACCGCAGCCCGGTGCTCTGGCTCGTGCCGCTCACCGTGGTGGGGGTCGCCGACCAGCTCGCGGCGGTGCTCGCGACGCGCACGCTGGCCGTCTTCGACGTCCAGTGGGACGAGTCGACCATCGGCATCCTCTCGGTCCTCGTCTTCGGCGCCGGGACCGACTACGCCCTGCTGCTCATCTCGCGCTACCGCGACGAGCTGCGGGTGCACGCCGACCGCCGGGACGCCATGGCCAAGGCCCTCACCCGCACCGCGGAGGCCGTCCTCTCCAGCGCCTCCACCGTCGTCATCGGCCTGCTCACCCTCCTGCTGTCGGCGTTCCCGACGACCCGGGGTCTCGGTCTCGCCTGCGCCGTGGGCGTCGTCGTGGCCGCAGCGTTCGTGCTCGTCGTGCTGCCCGCCGCCCTCGTCGTCTTCGGCCGGTGGATCTTCTGGCCCAAGGTCCCCCGTGAGGGTCAGGCCAGCCTGGCCGACTCCCGTTCGCTCTGGCGGCGCGTCGGCGACACCGTGGCGCGACGTCCCGCCGTCTTCGCCACCGCCACCGTCGTGCTGCTCGCGGTCGCGGCGACCGGCATGACCCAGATCCGGACTGGCCTCGACGGGGCCGACCAGTTCCTCCAGAAGCCGGAGGCCATCTCGGCAGGAGAGCGCCTCTCGGAGTCCTTCCCTGCCGGCTCCGCCGACCCGACGACGGTCGTGTCCCGAGGCGCCGACCCGGCTGCCCTCGCCTCGACCGTCTCGGCGGTCGACGGCGTCTCCTCGACCCGCGAGGTGGCCAGCGCCGGTGGCGTGAGCGAGATCCAGGCCGTCCTCGAGGCCGCGCCCGGCTCCGACGAGGCCACCGACGCGGTCATCGCGATCCGCGCCGCCGTCGCCGACCTGCCCGAGACCCACGTCGGGGGGACCGAGGCCGAGGCCCTCGACGCGTCCGAGGCGTCCAGCCGCGACCGGTTCCTCATCTTCCCGCTCATCCTCGGCCTCGTCCTCGTGGCGCTGGGCCTGCTGCTGCGGTCGGTGGTCGCACCGGTCATCCTCGTGTCCACCGTCGTCGCGACCTACCTGTCGAGCCTCGGCCTCTCGTGGGTCCTCTTCACCCAGGTGCTCGGCTTCGACCTGCTCGACGACGGCGTGCCCCTGCTCGCCTTCGTCTTCCTCGTGGCGCTCGGGGTGGACTACAACATCTTCCTCGTCACCCGGGCTGCCGAGGAGGCCCGCGGCCACGGCTCCCGCGAGGGCATGCTGCGGGCCCTGTCGGCCACCGGTGGAGTGATCACGAGCGCCGGCATCCTGCTCGCCGCGGTGTTCGCGGTGCTCGGGGTCCTCCCGCTCGTCGTCCTCGCCCAGCTCGGCGTCGTCATCTGCATCGGCGTGCTGCTCGACACCCTCGTCGTGCGCACCGTCCTCGTGCCGGCCATCGCCCTCGTCCTCGGCGACCGCTTCTGGTGGCCACGTCGCGTGGACGGGGCCGACCGGTCCGAGATCGCCTCCCGCGGTGCGGGCGACCCCGAGCCGGAGCTGGTCGCGGCCGAGAGGTGAGATCGGCGTCCCAGCCCATGGACACGCGTCCTACAGTTGGGCGCATGAGCGACGCTCCTGACATCAAGCCCCGCAGCCGCGACGTCACCGACGGCCTGGAGAAGACCGCGGCCCGGGGGATGCTGCGGGCCGTGGGCATGGGCGACGACGACTGGGTCAAGCCGCAGATCGGCGTGGCCAGCTCGTGGAACGAGATCACCCCGTGCAACCTCTCGCTCGACCGGCTGGCCAAGGCGGTCAAGGACGGCGTGCACTCCGGAGGCGGCTACCCGCTGGAGTTCGGCACCATCTCGGTGTCGGACGGCATCTCCATGGGGCACGAGGGCATGCACTTCTCGCTCGTGTCGCGCGAGATCATCGCCGACTCCGTCGAGACGGTGATGAACGCCGAACGGCTCGACGGCTCGGTGCTGCTGGCCGGGTGCGACAAGAGCCTGCCGGGCATGCTCATGGCCGCCGCGCGCCTCGACCTCGCGTCGGTCTTCCTGTATGCCGGGTCCATCCTTCCCGGGATCGCCAAGCTCTCGGACGGGTCCGAGAAGACCGTCACGATCATCGACGCGTTCGAAGCCGTCGGCGCCTGCGCCGCCGGGAAGATGTCGCGCGCGGACGTCGACGCCATCGAGCGTGCGATCTGCCCGGGCGAGGGCGCCTGCGGCGGCATGTACACCGCCAACACGATGGCCTCCGTCGCCGAGGCGATGGGCATGTCGCTGCCGGGTTCGGCCGCCCCGCCCGCTACGGACCGCCGCCGCGACGGGTTCGCCCGCAAGTCCGGTGAGGCCGTCGTCGAGCTGCTCCGTCGCGGCGTCACCGCGCGCCAGATCATGACCAAGGAGGCCTTCGAGAACGCCATCGCCGTCGTCATGGCCTTCGGCGGCTCGACCAACGCCGTGCTCCACCTCCTCGCGATCGCCCACGAGGCCGAGGTCGACCTCACCATCGGCGACTTCCAGCGTGTCGGCGCCAAGGTCCCGCACCTCGCCGACGTCAAGCCGTTCGGCCAGTTCGTCATGACCGACATCGACCGGGTCGGGGGAGTGCCCGTCGTCATGAAGGCGCTGCTCGACGCGGGCCTCCTCCACGGCGACTGCCTCACGGTCACCGGCCGCACGGTCGCCGAGAACCTCGCCGACATCCGCCCGCCGGACCCCGACGGCCACGTCGTCCGTGCCATGTCCGAGCCGATCCACCGCACGGGTGGCCTGACGATCCTCAGCGGCTCGCTCGCGCCCGAGGGCGCGGTCGTCAAGTCGGCCGGCTTCGACACCGACGTCTTCGAGGGCACGGCGCGCGTCTTCGACGGCGAGCGTGCCGCGATGGACGCCGTCGAGCAGGGCGAGCTCAAGCCGCAGGACGTCGTCGTCATCCGCTACGAGGGACCCAAGGGTGGCCCGGGCATGCGCGAGATGCTCGCGGTCACCGGCGCCATCAAGGGCGCCGGCCTGGGCAAGGACGTCCTGCTCCTCACCGACGGCCGGTTCTCCGGAGGCACCACGGGTCTGTGCGTCGGGCACGTCGCCCCCGAGGCCGTCGACGAGGGGCCGATCGCGTTCGTGCGCGACGGTGACGGCATACGCCTCGACGTCGCGAACGGGACCCTCGACCTCCTCGTCGACGACGGCGAGCTCGACCGGCGGCGCGCCGAGGGTGTGACCCACCCCGAGCCGAAGTACACCCGCGGGGTCCTCGCCAAGTACCGCAAGCTCGTCGGCTCTGCCAGCCGCGGCGCCGTCTGCGACTGACGGACCCGCCCAAGTGACCGGATGGTGGGATGTGGCGTCTCACACGTTGACACGACCGGGGCGCCGGAGGAGAGTCGTCGCGTGGCCCGGATCCTCGTACTTCCTCCGGCGCCCGGCCCGGCCTGAGACGGTCGGCCAGGCGCCTCCCTCCGTCGTCCCCACCGCGGGGACGGGAGGGTTTTTTTGTGCCACGCACAGCCAGCGACACCCATGACGATGCAGAGATGGTGACCGACGTGAGCGAGACCCAGGCAGCGCCGACCCCGGCGCGGCTCGCCGAGCAGGCCCGAGCCAAGGCACCGATCGAGGTGACCGGAGCCCAGAGCCTCGTCCTCTCGCTCGAGTGCATGGAGGTCGACACGGTCTTCGGGATCCCCGGCGGCGCGATCCTCCCGGCCTACGACCCGCTCCTCGACTCGGTCAAGGTGCGTCACATCCTCGTCCGCCACGAGCAGGGCGCCGGTCACGCGGCCGAGGGCTACGCCAGCGCCACCGGCAAGGTCGGGGTGTGCATGGCCACGTCCGGCCCGGGCGCGACCAACCTCGTCACCGCGCTCGCCAACGCGCACATGGACTCGGTCCCGATCGTGGCCATCACCGGCCAGGTCGCGAGCGCCTCGATCGGCACGGACGCCTTCCAGGAGGCGGACATCCGCGGCATCACCATGCCGATCACGAAGCACAACTACCTCGTCACCGACGCCGCCCAGATCCCGCGCGTCATCGCCGAGGCCTTCCACATCGCGGCCACCGGTCGCCCCGGGCCGGTCCTCGTCGACATCAGCAAGGACGCACTCCAGGCGAAGACCACCTTCGCGTGGCCGCCGCGCATCGACCTGCCCGGCTACCACCCGGTGACCCGTCCCCACACGAAGCAGATCCGTGAGGCGTCCAGGCTGATCGCCGCGTCCGAGCGCCCCGTCCTCTACGTCGGTGGCGGCGTCATCCGCGCCGACGCCTGCGAGGAGCTGCGCCAGTTCGTCGAGCTGACCCGCATCCCCGTCGTCACGACGCTCATGGCCCGCGGCGCCCTGCCCGACAGCCACGAGCTGCACCTCGGCATGCCGGGCATGCACGGGTCCGTCGCCGCGGTGACCGCCCTCCAGAAGGCCGACCTCCTCATCACCCTCGGTGCCCGCTTCGACGACCGGGTGACGGGGCAGCTCTCCACCTTCGCCCCCGAGGCCAAGGTCATCCACGCCGACATCGACCCGGCCGAGATCTCCAAGAACCGCAAGGCGGACGTGCCCATCGTCGGGTCCTGCAAGGACGTGCTCGTCGACCTCATCCAGTCCGTCGACGGCGACATCGACGCCGGCCGCGGCGGTGACTACGCCGCGTGGCGTGAGCGCACCCAGGGCTGGAAGCGCGACTTCCCCGTCGGCTACTCCGCGCCCGAGGGGGACACCCTCGCCCCGCAGTACGTCATCGAGCGGCTCAGCGCGATCGCCGGACCCGGCGCGGTCTACGTCGCCGGGGTCGGCCAGCACCAGATGTGGGCGGCCCAGTTCGTGCAGTACGAGCGTCCGCGGGCCTGGCTCAACTCCGGTGGGCTCGGCACGATGGGGTATGCCGTCCCGGCCGCCATGGGTGCCCAGGTCGGCGAGCCGGAGCGCACCGTGTGGGCGATCGACGGTGACGGCTGCTTCCAGATGACCAACCAGGAGCTCGCGACCTGCGTCATCAACAACATCCCGATCAAGGTCGCCGTCATCAACAACAGCAGCCTCGGCATGGTCCGCCAGTGGCAGTCGCTCTTCTACAACGAGCGCTACTCCAACACCGACCTGCACACCTCGCACGAGGGCACCCGCATCCCCGACTTCGTCAAGCTCGCCGACGCCTACGGCTGCGCCGGGCTGCGCTGCGAGAGACCGGAGGACGTGGACGACACGATTCGGCAGGCGATGGCGATCAACGACCGGCCGGTCGTCGTCGACTTCGTCGTGCACCGAGACGCGATGGTGTGGCCGATGGTGCCCGCCGGCGTGAGCAACGACGCGATCCAGGTCGCCAAGGACACCGCCCCCCAGTGGGACCGCGAAGAGGAGGTGAGCAGCTGATGTCGCAGCACACGCTCTCGGTGCTCGTCGAGAACAAGCCCGGCGTCCTGGCCCGCATCGCCGGGCTGTTCGCCCGACGCGGCTTCAACATCCACTCGCTCGCCGTGGGGGAGACCGAGCACGTCGAGATCTCCCGCATCACCGTCGTCGTCGACGTCGAGGACCTCCCGCTCGAGCAGGTGACCAAGCAGCTCAACAAGCTCGTCGAGGTGCTCAAGGTCGTCGAGCTCGACGCGGCCACCGCCGTCCAGCGGCAGGTCATGCTCATCAAGGTCCGGGCCGACGCGGCGACGCGCAGCCAGGTCCTCGAGCTCGTCCAGCTCTTCCGCGCCAAGGTCGTCGACGTCGCCACCGAGTCGGTGACCATCGAGGCCACCGGCCCCCACGAGAAGCTGGAGGCGCTGCTCGGGGTCCTCGAGCCCTACGGCGTGCGCGAGCTCGTCCAGTCCGGCATCGTCGCCATCGGACGCGGCCCCCGTTCCATCACCGACCGCGCGCTGCGCGGAGCCTGACCCCACACGCGAGCACACGGCATACGCCGTCCTGCTCCCCGACCACCACGCACGACAACCCGAGGAGAAGCCGAAAACCATGGCCGAGATGTTCTACGACGACGACGCGGACCTGTCGATCATCCAGGGGCGCAAGGTCGCCGTCATCGGATACGGCAGCCAGGGGCACGCCCACGCGCTCAACCTCCGGGACAGCGGGGTCGACGTGCGCGTCGGGCTCGCCGAAGGCAGCAAAAGCCGGGCCAAGGCGGAGGCCGAGGGCCTGACCGTCGAGACGGTGGCGGAGGCCACTGCCGAGGCCGACCTCGTCGTCATCCTCACGCCCGACCAGGTGCAGCGCACCGTCTACGCCGACTCCATCCAGCCGAACCTCAAGGAGGGCGCCGCGCTGCTCTTCGGGCACGGCTTCAACATCCGCTTCGACTACATCCAGCCCGAGGCCGGCTCCGACGTCCTCATGGTCGCCCCCAAGGGGCCCGGACACCTCGTGCGGCGTGAGTACGTCGACGGTCGCGGCGTCCCCGTGCTGCTCGCCGTCGAGCAGGACCCGTCGGGCACCGCCTGGGATCTCGCGAAGTCCTACGCCAAGGCCATCGGCGGCCTGCGCGCCGGCGGCATCCGGACGACCTTCACGGAGGAGTGCGAGACCGACCTCTTCGGTGAGCAGGCGGTCCTCTGCGGCGGCGCCAGCCAGCTCGTCCAGTACGGCTTCGAGACGCTGACCGAGGCCGGCTACCAGCCCGAGATCGCCTACTTCGAGGTGCTCCACGAGCTCAAGCTCATCGTCGACCTCATGGTCGAGGGCGGCATCGCCAAGCAGCGCTGGTCGGTCTCAGACACGGCCGAGTACGGCGACTACGTCTCCGGGCCGCGCGTCATCGACCCCTCGGTCAAGGAGAACATGCAGGCGGTCCTCGCCGACATCCGCAACGGCGCCTTCGCCAAGCGGTTCATCGACGACCAGGACGCCGGGGGGCCCGAGTTCACGGCGCTGCGCGAGAAGGGTGCCCAGCACCCGATCGAGGCCACGGGCAAGGAGCTGCGCAAGCTCATGGCCTGGGTGAAGACCGACACCGACAGCGACTACGTCGAGGGCTCGGCGGCTCGCTGACCGTTCCCCGACCCGTCACCTTTTCCGCCTCATCCCGGAAACCGACCGTTCCCCCCGGATCAGATCCGGGGGGAACGGTCGGTTTCCCGGGGAGACCTCCCGCGTATGCCGGCCGCACCGGTCCGTGGGTCACGCCGGGTGGGCGTGACCGTGCCGACGGGTGGAGCCTGCGGCGATGGCGCCGACGACGGCGATCCCGCCCAGGGCCCCGAGGGCGACCTGCAGGTACTCGACCGCGTTGTCGTCGACCGACACCGTCAAGGTGCTCGACGGTCCGAAGGAGTCGGAGTCCGCTGTCGAGTACTGCAGGGTCGAACCGTCGGGCCTGGCTGCCGAGCTGTTGAGCTCGCCCGGGTCCTGCCTGGCGTGGGCCGGGGCGATCGTGAGGAGGCCGGCGACCGCGGTGGTGGCCAGGGCCGCCGCCGCCCGACGGGAGGTGGTGTGGAGGTGCATGACGCTGTCCTTTCCTGGGGTGACCGGTGGTCCGGTCCGGGTGCCGGTGCTGCTGCGCCGGCTTCCCGACCAGTCCAGGGCGTCCGGGTCGCGACCCGGTCGTCACCTGGTGGGCGACCGGTCGCGGTTCGGTCGCGATGGCCCACCTCCCTGGAGTGAGGACGTGGACGACCTCCTCGAGGGCTGGCCCGTGTGGGGTGTCTTCGGCATGTTCTTCCTCATCGCCATGCTCCGCTCCAACGCGACGTACTGGGCGGGACGCGCACTGCGCGCCGGCGGCGCCCACTCGCGTCTCGCGAGGCACCTCGACCGTCCCGCCGTCGTGCGCACCGAGGGCCTCGTCGACCGCTGGGGCGCCCCCGTGGTCGCCGCCTCGTTCCTCACGGTCGGTGTGCAGACCTTGGTGAACGCGGCCGCCGGCGCCCTCCGCATGCCGCTCACGCACTACCTACCTGCGGCCGTCGGCGGGTCGCTGCTCTGGGCGACGCTGTACACGTCCGTCGGGGTGGCGTTGTGGGAGGCCGTCGCGGCCGGTCCGTCATGGTGGCTCCTCGTCGCAGCGGCTGTGCTCCTCGTCGTTGCCGGGACGACGAGGTGGATGACGCACGCCTCCGACGGGTGAGGCTCAGGTGGGTGAGTGCATCCGCCGGGGGAGTGGTCGGGGTTGGGCGGCGAGCCAGTCCTCGAACGGGCGTCCGCCGGTCTCCGCCTCGGGGCCGGGCAGGTTCCGGCCCTCCGCGAACCCCCGCAGAACCTTGCCGACCGGGGGGATGCGCACCGTGCGAGGCGGCCTGCGCCCGTCGTGCTCGGCCACCAGCGCCGACAGTGCACCTGCGTCGTATGCCGTGGGGCCGGCGAGCTCACGCGCCCGGACGAAGCCGTCCGGCGCCGCAGCCGTGGCGTGGTCCGCGAGCCGCGCGGCCACCCAGTCGATGTCCACAGGTTGGCTGCGCATGTGACCCACCGAGACGCTCAGCGGTCCGACGCGCAGCACCGAGGCGAGGAGGGCCGCGAGGGAGTGGAACTGGGTGGCCCGCACGATGGTCGTGGGGACACCGGCCCGTTCGAGGGCGGTCTCGGAGTCGAGCTTCGCGCGGTAGTAGGGATACGCGATGCGGTCGCACCCGACGATCGAGATCGAGACGACGTGCGCGGGCGACGCCAAGCGGCGCAGGGACTCGCCGATCCGCGTGGCTCCGGCGACGTCGACGGTCTGTGGCCGCCTCGGGGAGGTCGCCGAGTGGACAACGGCGTCGGCACCGTCCAGCACGGCATCCAGGCCCGCGCCGATCGCCAGGTCCACCCCGCTCCGACGGCTCGCGGCGACCGCCTCGTGCCCGCGCCTGGTCAGCTCCCGCACCACGCGACCACCCAGGTCGCCCGCTCCACCCGTCACGACGATGCGCATGCGCACAGTCTCCCCGTCGCTGGTCGAGAGAGTCGAGAGCCGGCGGGCCCCTATCCTCAGGTGTGACCGACACGATGGCGACCTGGCCGGCCGGGCTCCTCTGGGTCGGTCTCTTCGCCCTCGGCGTGGTCCGGGGACTCGGGTACTACGCAGCCGGCCGGGTGGCCACCCTCCGCGCCGCGCCGGACGGACGGGTCGCCGCCGCGCAGGCGAAGGTGCTCCGGTTCGGCGCGCGGTCGGTGCTCGTGACGTACCCGGTGTACGGGCTGGCGGGCGCGACCCAGGTCGCCAACGGCGCCGCGCGGATCCCACTCTCGCGCTTCCTCTGCGTGCTCACCCCGGTCTCGGCGGGCTGGGCCGCCCTCCAGACCGCACTCGGCGTCGCCGTGTGGCAGAGCCTCCTGGGCGGCTGACTCGCAGCGGAGCGGCATCCCGGTGTGTCGACGTCGAGCGCTCGGGTCCGGATGCCGGGCCGTGGCATCCACATTCTGGTCACCGGCCGTAGACTCGCCAGCGCACAACGCCGTGCATTCGCCCATCCGCGCCCCCGCCGAAGGAATCGCACGTGACCAAACCCGTCGTCCTCATCGCCGAAGAACTCTCGCCCGCCACCATCGACGCCCTCGGACCGGACTTCGAGGTCCGCAACGTCGACGGGGCCGACCGGTCCCAGCTCCTCCCGGCGCTCGCCGGCGTCGACGCCGTGCTTATCCGCTCGGCGACCAAGATGGATGCCGAAGCCATCGCCGCGGCCAAGAACCTCAAGGTCATCGCGCGCGCCGGTGTCGGCCTCGACAACGTCGACGTGCCCGCCGCCACCCAGGCCGGCGTCATGGTCGTCAACGCCCCGACGTCCAACATCACCAGCGCCGCCGAGCTCGCCGTGGGCCTGCTCCTCGCCACCGCGCGCAACATCGCCCCGGCCAACCAGGCCCTCAAGGGCGGCGCGTGGAAGCGCAGCAAGTACGGCGGCGTCGAGCTCCTCGACAAGAAGGTCGGCGTCGTCGGGTTCGGCCGCATCGGCCAGCTCGTCGCAGAGCGCCTCAAGGGCTTCGGCGTCGAGATCCTCGCCTACGACCCCTACGTCTCCGCGCAGCGCGCCGGCCAGCTCGGAGCGCGCCTCGTGAGCCTCGACGAGCTGCTCGCCGAGTCGGACTTCATCACCGTGCACCTCCCGAAGTCGCCGGAGACCCTCGGCCTCATCGGGACCGAGGCGCTGACCAAGGTCAAGCCCACCGTGCGCATCATCAACGCCGCACGCGGCGGCATCGTCGACGAGGACGCGCTGGCCGAGGCCCTGCGCGACGGTCGCGTGGCTGGTGCCGGCATCGACGTGTTCGCCAAGGAGCCGACCACGGAGAGCCCCCTCTTCGAGCACGAGTCGGTCGTCGTCACCCCGCACCTCGGCGCCTCCACCGACGAGGCCCAGGAGAAGGCCGGCGTCGCCGTCGCCAAGTCCGTGCGGCTGGCCCTCAGCGGCGACCTGGTCCCTGACGCGGTCAACGTCTCCGGAGGCGCCGTCGCCGAGGAGGTCCGCCCCGGCATCGACCTCGTCGAGAAGCTCGGTCGCATCTTCACCGGCGTCGCCGGCTCCGTCCCGGTCCAGCTCGACGTCGACGTCCGCGGCGAGATCACCGCGCACGACGTCTCCATCTGGGAGCTCGCCGCCCTCAAGGGCGTGTTCACCGACGTCACCGAGGACCCGGTGACCTATGTCAACGCGCCGCTGCTCGCCAAGGACCGCGGATGCGAGGTGCGCCTGCTCACCGACGCCGTCTCGGAGGACTTCCGCAACGTCACCACCCTGCGCGGGACCCTTGCGGACGGGTCGACCGTGTCCGTGGCCGGGACGCTCACCGGACCCAAGCTCGTCCAGAAGCTCATCGGCGTCAACGGCTTCGACATCGAGGTCCCGATCAGCGACCACATGGCCTTCTTCTCCTACAAGGACCGTCCGGGTGTCGTCGGTGTCATCGGACGCCTCCTCGGCGAGGCCGACGTCAACATCGGTGGCATGCAGGTGGCCCGCGACGACGCCGCCGGGCTGGCCCTCGTGGCCCTCACCGTCGACAACGAGATCCCGAGCGCCGTCGTGCACGCGATCGCGTCCGAGGTCGACGCCGACGTCCGCGTGGTCGACCTCGCGCAGTGAGCGCCCTAGTGGCGCAGCGCCGCTGACCGATCGACCGTATGCCGTGCGCTTTCCTCCCCGGGGAACCGCACGGCATACGTGTCGCGCGTCGGTTTCGGCAGGCTCGCCGTCCGTGATACTCGTTGTTCCTCAGACACACACGTCCCAGGAGGGTTTGTGAACCGTACGGATCTCAAGAACAAGGTTGCCGAGAGCGCGGGCATCAGCGGCGCCGACGCCGACCGCGCCATCGACGCCGTCATCGGCTCGATCACCGACGCGCTCGTCGCCGGTGACAAGGTCTCGCTGCCGGGCTTCGGCATCTTCGAGACGCGTGAGCGCGCTGCTCGCACCGGCCGCAACCCGCAGACGGGTGAGTCGCTCGACATCGCGGCCAGCACGTCCGCGGCGTTCAAGCCGGGTGCGGAGCTCAAGCGCAAGCTCGCCAAGAGCTGACCCCGCTGTTCGCGAATGCCGCGTGCCCTACCTCGGTGGGCACGCGGCATTCGTGCGTCAGGTCCGGTGCTGAGACCGCGTCCCACACTGTGGTCACTCCCTACCGGATGGTAGGACGTCCTCATAACCTCGACACCATGCAGCGGCAGGTCATCCTCATCGCCAGCCGCGGCGAGGTCCGGTCGTCAGCTTCCTCGTCGCGGAGACCCTGCGACGCACGCTGACCGGTTCGCCCACACCACGGGCTCGAGCCGACCGACCCGCCCACACCCCAGATGTCGAAGGACTGAAACCCATGAGTGAAGAAGCCAAGCAGGCCCAGCGGGCGCTGCAGGAGTCGCTGGACCTGCGCGACCAGGACCACACCGACGCCTGACCCACCCCCCTTTCCCGCCCGAAGTGGGTTCCTCTCACCCCGCCTGACGTCCTCAGCCAAGCGAACCGAGAGGAAGCCACTTCCGGCGGCGGGTCCCACGCTCTGCGTGGGCAAGTCGTCGAGGCAAGTTCGCATCGTGGGCACTGCGTCCCGCATCCCGAGATCTTCCTAGAGTGGACGGCATGAGCGAGCGCACCGCAGCGGACATCGACCTGGCCGTCATCGCCGGAGACGGCATCGGCCCCGAGGTCGTCGCCGAAGGGGTCAAGGTCCTCGAGGCGGTCACCGCCGGCAGTGGCACCAAGGTGAGCTCGACGGCATACGACCTGGGTGCACAGCGCTGGAACGCCACCGGTGAGACGCTGCCCGACGGCGTCCTCCAGGAGCTGCGCGGCCACGACGTCATCCTGCTCGGCGCGATCGGCGACCCGAGCGTCCCGAGCGGCGTCCTCGAGCGCGGCATCCTGCTGCCGCTGCGCTTCGCCCTCGACCACTTCGTCAACCTGCGCCCGGCCAAGCTCTACCCGGGAGTGGAGAGCCCGCTCGCCGTCGAGCGCGTCGCCCCGGACGGCATCGACTTCGTGGTCGTGCGGGAGGGCACCGAGGGTCCCTACGTCGGCAACGGCGGCTCCCTGCGAACCGGCACCCCGCACGAGATCGCCACCGAGGTCAGCGTCAACACCCGCTTCGGCGTGGAGCGGGTCGTGCGAGAGGCCTTTGCCCGCGCGCAGGCCCGGCCGCGCCGGCACCTCACCCTCGTGCACAAGCACAACGTCCTCACGCACGCGGGCCACCTCTGGCGGCGGACGGTCGAGGAGGTCGGCGCGGAGTTCCCGGAGGTCGAGACGGCCTACCAGCACGTGGACGCGGCGACGATCTTCCTCGCCACCGACCCGGGCCGCTTCGACGTCATCGTCACCGACAACCTGTTCGGCGACATCATCACCGACATCGCCGCTGCCATCGCCGGTGGCATCGGGCTCGCCGCGAGCGGCAACATCAACCCGACGGGGGAGTCCCCGAGCATGTTCGAGCCGGTCCACGGGTCCGCGCCCGACATCGCCGGCCAGGGCACGGCCGACCCGACCGCGACGATCCTCTCCGTCGCCATGCTGCTGGAGCACCTGGGCCGCACCGACGAGGCCGCCCGGGTCGAGGCGGCCGTCGCGGCCGACCTCGCGCAGCGGGGCAGCAGGGCCCGGACGACGAGCGCCATCGGTGACGCCGTCGCCGCCGGCCTGTCATAGGCTCGGGCACGGCCGCACCAACTGCATTCCTGCGTGGAAGGACCCCCGAGATGACCGACCTCTCGTTCACCGTCGAGCGACGTCAGGACCCGGCGACCGACGAGCGTCGTTCCGAGATCCACGCCGACCCCGGCTTCGGGGTGCACTTCACCGACCACATGGTCACGGCCACGTGGACCAAGGACGGCGGCTGGCACGACGGGCGCGTCGTCCCGTTCGGCCCGATCCAGCTCATGCCGAGTGCCGCGGTGCTGCACTACGCGCAGGAGATCTTCGAGGGGATGAAGGCCTACCGTCACGCCGACGGCTCGGTGTGGACGTTCCGCCCCGAGGCCAACGCCGCCCGCATGGCCCGCAGCGCCCGGCGCCTCGCGCTCCCGGAGCTGTCCGAGGACGACTTCATCGGCTCGCTCAAGGCGCTGCTCGAGGTCGACGAGGCCTGGGTCCCCCCGGCCGACGGCAGCGAGGCCAGCCTCTACCTTCGCCCCTTCATGTACGCCTCCGAGGCCTTCCTCGGCGTCCGCCCGGCCAACGTCGTCACCTACTCGGTCATCGCGTCGCCGGCCGGCCCGTACTTCCCGGGCGGCCTCAAGCCCGTGACGCTGTGGATCTCGCAGGACTACGCGCGCGCCGGCGCCGGTGGCACCGGCGCAGCCAAGTGCGGCGGCAACTACGCCTCGTCCCTCGCGGGCCAGCTCGAGGGCATCGAGCACGGCTGCGACCAGGCCGTCTTCCTCGACTCCGGCACGCACGAGCTCATCGAGGAGCTCGGCGGCATGAACCTCTTCTTCCTCACCAAGGACGGTCAGCTCGTCACGCCCGAGCTCTCCGGCACCATCCTCGAGGGCATCACCCGAAGCTCGATCCTCGAGCTGGCCAAGGACCTCGACCTCACGCCGGTCGAGCGCAAGGTGCCCATCCAGGAGTGGAAGGACGGAGTCGCCTCCGGCGACATCGTCGAGATCTTCGCCTGCGGCACCGCCGCCGTCGTCACGCCCGTCGGTGAGCTGCGCTGGGAGGGCGGCACGGCGCCGGCCGTCGGCGGCCCCGAGGGTGGCGAGGTCACCCGGGCGATCCGCTCGCGCCTTCTCGACATCCAGTACGGCCGCGCCGAGGACACGCACGGGTGGATGACCCGCCTCGTCTGACGGGATCCTGAAAGGTCCGCGAACGGACCATTGACGCCGGAGTCCGCCGTGGTGTTCTCTGTCCAGCATTGAGGTTTGCGGACCACAGGGTCCGGAAACAGACCATTGATGGAGAGTGCTCATGGCGACTCAGCGCGAACAGGACAGCACCACGACCGGGCACCAGAGCGACGAGGACATGCTGGCCGAGCTCGGCTACAAGCAGGAGCTCCATCGGGGGATGAGCGGCTTCAGCAACTTCGCCGTCTCCTTCTCGATCATCTCGATCCTCTCCGGCTGCGTCACGACCTTCTACCTCGCCATGGACGCCGGCGGTCCCGCGGCGATCAACCTCGGCTGGCCGCTCGTCGGCGTCATGGTGCTCTGCGTCGCCCTCGCCATGGCCGAGATCTGCTCGGTCTACCCGACGGCCGGCGGCCTCTACTACTGGGCGGGCAAGCTCGCCCGACGCAACAAGCGGGTGTGGGCCTGGTACGTCGGGTGGTTCAACTTCCTCGGCGAGGTGGCGGTCACCGCGGCCATCGACTACGGGGCCGCGATCACGTGGATGGCCCTGCTCAACCTCGTGTTCGGTCTGGAGGTGTCGCTGGCCTCGACGTTCGTCGCGTTCGTCGTCATCATCTGCCTGCACGGGCTGCTCAACACGTTCGGTGTCTCACTCGTCAAGCTGCTCTCGGACGTCAGCGCGTGGTGGCACCTGGCCGGTGTCGCCATCATCGTGGCCGTCCTCTGGCTCGTGCCCGACCAGCACCAGACGATGGGCTTCACCTTCACCGGCTTCGTCAACGAGACCGGCTGGAGCAGCGGCATCTACGTCTTCCTCATCGGCCTGCTGCTGGCCCAGTACACGTTCACCGGCTACGACGCCTCCGCGCACATCGCGGAGGAGACCAAGAGCGCGTCGACCGAAGCGCCCAAGGGCATCGTCCGCTCGGTCTGGGTCTCGCTGCTCGCCGGCTGGATCCTGCTCATCTCGATCACCGCAGCCATCCAGGACTACGCGGCGACCCGCGCCTCCGACACCGGGCTCCCCGTCGCGCAGGTCTTCATCGACGCCGCCGGTCGCAACCTGGGCATCACGCTGCTCTTCATCTGCGCCGTGGCCCAGTTCTTCTGCGGCATGGCCTCGGTGACGGCGAACTCGCGGATGTCCTACGCCTTCTCGCGTGACAACGCCCTCCCCGGGTCGCGCTTCTGGGCCAAGGTCAACCCCCGCACCGGCACCCCGACCAACTCGATCTGGCTGTGTGTCGCGCTGGCCATCATCGTCACCCTGCCGGCGGTCCGGAACCTCACGGCCTTCTTCGCGATCACCTCGATCGCGGTCATCGGGCTCTACATCGCCTACGTCGTCCCGGTCTACCTCCGCCGGACCAACCCCGCCTTCAGGCAGGGCCGCTGGAACCTCGGGCGCTGGTCCGCCCCGATCGGCTGGATCGCCATCGTCTGGGTGGCCTTCATCGTCGTGCTGTTCATGCTTCCGGCCTACGCACCCGGCACGTTCGGTGACGCGACCTTCAACTACGCGCCGCTGGCCGTGCTCTTCGTCCTCGCCTTCTCGACCATCTCGTGGTTCGTGGGTGGCCGGAAGCACTTCATGGTCGACGTGCCCGAGGGGCACGACACGATCCCGCCCGCCGAGATCTTCCGATGAGGTATGCCGTGAGGTCGGCTCCGTGACGGAGCTCCCCGTGGGCGTCGGCCGGCTTCCCGAGGCCGTCCTGCGCCCGGCGACGGCCAACGTCTTCGAGACCACGGTCGAGCAGCTGGCGACGGCGATCCGGCTCGGCGTGTTCGTCCACGGCGAGCACCTGCCGCCGGAGCGCGAGCTCGCCGAGCGGCTCGGTGTCTCCCGCAACTCGCTGCGCGACGCCATCGCGGCGCTGCGCACCAGCGGGCTGGTGACCACCCGACGCGGCCGCGGCGGGGGCACGGTCGTCACCTACGTCGCCCCGGTGCCGGGCTCGGTCCGGCCCCCGGTGCGACGCGGAGCGGCCCTCGCCGACGCGCTCGACTTCCGCCGGGTCGTCGAGCCGGGGGCCGCCTGGCTCGCGGCCGGTCAGGACCTGTCGGGTGACCAGCGGTCGTGGCTCGTGGAGTCGGCAGCGGCGGTGCGCGACGCCCCGGACGCGGCCTCGCACCGCATGGCGGACAGTCGCTTCCACCTCGCGGTGGCGACGCTGTCGGCCTCGCCGATGCTCATCGAGTCGGTCACCCGGGCACAGGCCGCGCTCGGCGAGATGCTCGGGGCGATACCGGTGCTCCCGCGCAACATCAGCCACTCGTGCGACCAGCACGACGCCGTGGTCGGTGCGATCCTCCGGGGGGACGCCGAGCGCGCCCGCGCCGCCATGGAGGAGCACTGCGACGCCACCTCCGCCCTGTTGAGGGGACTGATCGGATGAGACGAAGGAGCAGCACATGAGCGGATCGATCCACAGCAGTGGGCCCAGGCAGCTCACGCTCGACGACCTCCGGACCGGCGTGTCCACGGGGGAGATCGACACGGTCGTCGTCGCCTTCACCGACATGCAGGGACGGCTGACCGGCAAACGGCTGCACGCGGCATACTTCCTCGACCACGTCCTCGACGGGGCCGTGGAGGGGTGCAACTACCTCCTCGCGGTGGACGTCGACATGAACACCGTCGACGGCTACGCCATGTCGTCGTGGGAGAAGGGCTACGGCGACTTCGAGTTCGTCCTCGACCTGGACACGCTGCGTCGCACCCCCGGTCAGCCCCACTCCGTGACGATCCAGTGCGACCTCGCCTGGCTCGACGGGTCCGGCCCCGTGCGCCAGTCGCCGCGCGACATCCTCAAGGCCCAGGTCGCCCGCGCCACCGAGCTGGGCTGGCAGGCCATCGGGGGGACCGAGCTGGAGTTCATCCTCTTCGACGACAGCTACGCCTCGGCATGGGACCGGCGATACGTCGGCCTGACCGGTGCCAACCGCTACAACGTCGACTACTCGATCGTCGGGGGGACGGAGGTGGAGCCGGTCCTGCGCGAGATCCGCAACGAGCTGTACGCCGCGGGCGTCACCGTCGAGGGCGCCAAGGGGGAGTGCAACTACGGGCAGCACGAGATCGGCTTCCTCTACGACGAGGTGGTCCGGACCTGCGACAACCACGTCGTCTACAAGACGGCAGCCAAGGAGATCGCGGCCAGGCACGGCAAGTCCCTGACGTTCATGGCGAAGTACGACGAGCGTGAGGGAAACTCGTGCCACATCCACCTGTCCCTGCGGGGACTCGACGGCGAGGTCGTCTTCGCGGACGACGAGCGCGAGGGCGGGCAGGGCGTGCTGCACGACCAGTTCCTCGCCGGAGTGCTCGCGACGATGCGGGACTTCACCTACTTCTACGCACCGAACATCAACTCCTACAAGCGTTTCGCCCCCGGCTCGTTCGCGCCGACCGCCATCGCCTGGGGTCGCGACAACCGCACCTGTGCCCTCCGGGTCGTCGGACACGGCGCCGGTCTGCGGATGGAGAACCGGGTGCCCGGTGGCGACGTCAACCCCTACCTGGCGGTGGCGGCGATGCTCGCCGGTGGGCTCTACGGGATCGAGCACGAGCTCGAGCTGGAGCCGGCCTTCGAGGGCAACGCCTACCTGTCGGACGTGCCCACCGTGCCGAGGACCCTGCGAGAGGCGCGGCAGCTGCTGGCAGAGTCGGCGATCGCGCGTGAGGTCTTCGGTGACGACGTGGTCGACCACTACGTCAACGCCGCCGACGTCGAGATCACGGCCTTCGAGGCCGCCGTGACCGACTGGGAACGCGTCCGAGGATTCGAGAGGCTGTAGGCATGACGACAACGCATGACGTCGTGAACCCGGCGACGGAGGAGACCGTCAGGACGATCGACCTCGTCGGGGTCGAGGAGACCGACGAGGCGGTGGCCCGTGCCGTCGAGGTGGGTCCGGCGTGGCGCGCTCTCGCCCCGGCCGACCGCGGGCGGCTCCTGCGCCGGTTCAGCGACGTCGTCGGCGACCACGTCGAGGAGCTCGCCCGGCTCGAGGTGGCGAACTCCGGCCACACGATCGGCAACGCCCGCTGGGAGGCCGGCAACGTGCGCGACGTGCTGGCCTACTACTCCGCCGCTCCGGAGCGCCTGTTCGGGCGGCAGATCCCCGTCGGCGGTGGCATCGACCTGACCTTCAAGGAGCCGCTCGGCGTCGTGTCGGTCATCGTCCCGTGGAACTTCCCGATGCCCATCGCCGGGTGGGGCTTCGCCCCCGCGCTGGCCGCGGGCAACACGGTCGTCCTCAAGCCGGCCGAGCTGACCCCGCTGACCGCGATGCGCCTGGCCGAGCTGGCCCTCGAGGCCGGGATCCCCGAAGGGGTCTTCACCGTCCTGCCCGGCAAGGGGTCGGTCGTGGGGGAGCGGTTCGTCACCCACCCCGACGTGCGCAAGGTCTGCTTCACCGGCTCCACCGCCGTCGGGCAGGGCATCATGCGCGGGGCTGCCGACCAGCTCAAGCGGGTCACCCTCGAGCTGGGCGGCAAATCGGCCAACATCGTCTTCGCCGACGCCGACCTCGAGGCGGCGGCCGCTGCGGCGCCGATGTCGTTCCTGGACAACGCAGGTCAGGACTGCTGTGCCCGCACGCGCATCCTCGTGCAGCGCGGCGTGCTCGACGACTTCATGGGTCTGTTCGAGTCGGCGATGCGTGAGGTCCGGGTCGGCGACCCCGGCGACGAGGACACGCAGATGGGACCGCTCGTGAGCGACCGGCAGCGCGCGACGGTCCGCGGTTTCGTCGAGGAGAGCCAGGAGCCGGTCGACGTCGCCTTCCGCGGCACGGCTCCCGAGGGCGCCGGGTACTGGTACCCGCCCACGGTCGTCCTGCCGCGCTCCACGAGTGACCGCGTCTGGCAGGACGAGGTGTTCGGACCGGTCGTCGGCGTCATGCCGTTCGACGACGAGGCGGACGCGGTCGCGAAGGCGAACGACACGGCATACGGGCTGTCCGGGTCGATCTGGACACGCGACGTGGGCCGCGCCATCCGCGTCTCTCGCGGGGTCGAGGCCGGGAACCTCTCGGTCAACAGCCACAGCAGCGTCCGCTACTCGACACCCTTCGGGGGCTTCAAGTCGAGCGGCATCGGCCGCGAGCTCGGACCGGACGCGCTCGACGCGTTCACCGAGGTCAAGAACATCTTCATCAGCACCGAGAACTGAGAGGTCCGCAGACATGGGAGATCGACTCGCCGGCCGCGTCGCCGTCGTCACCGGGGGGTGCTCCGGCATCGGTCTGGCCACGGTGCGCCGCTTCGCGCAGGAGGGCGCCACCGTCGTCATCGGCGACCTCGACGACACGCAGGGCCCCGGGATCGCCGAGGAGGTGGGGGGTACCTACGTCCGCTGCGACGTCACCGACAAGGAGCAGGTCGACGCCCTCTTCGCGACCGCCAAGGAGCGGTTCGGCAGCGTCGACATCGCCTTCAACAACGCGGGGATCAGCCCTCCCGAGGACGACTCGATCCTCGACACCGACCTCGAGGCCTGGCGCCGGGTGCAGGAGGTCAACCTCACCTCGGTCTACCTGTGCTGCAAGGCCGCCCTGCCCCACATGCTCGAGCAGGGGAGGGGCTCGATCATCAACACGGCGTCGTTCGTGGCGGTGATGGGCGCGGCCACCTCGCAGATCTCCTACAGCGCCTCCAAGGGTGGTGTCCTGTCGATGTCGCGCGAGCTCGGCGTGCAGTTCGCCCGGCAGGGGGTCCGGGTCAACGCGCTGTGCCCCGGCCCGGTCAACACACCGCTGCTGCAGGAGCTCTTCGCCAAGGACGAGGAGCGGGCCGCGCGTCGCCTCGTCCACGTGCCGATGGGTCGCTTCGCCGAGCCGGAAGAGATCGCGAACGCCGTGCTGTTCCTCGCCTCCGACGAGTCGAGCTTCATCACCGCCAACACCTTCCTCGTCGACGGCGGCATCAGCAGCGCCTACGTCACGCCCCTCTGACCGGTGGACGACCGACCCGTCATCGGCGTCACCGCCTACGTCGAGCCCGTCTCCCGGGGCGACTGGAGCGGCCAGCACAGCGCCGTCGTCCCCTACGACTACGTCGCCGCGATCGAGCGCGCGGGCGGCGTCGCCGTCGTGCTGCCTCCGCGCGCCGACGCCGACGACGCGATGGTGCGCTCGCTCCTCTCGCGGCTCGACGCGGTCGTCATCGCCGGCGGTGCCGACGTCGAACCCTCGCGGTATGCCGCGCAGCCGCACCCGAGCGTGCAGGAGGCACGTCCCGACCGGGACGAGTTCGAGCTCGCGGTGGCCCGGGTGAGCGCCGAGCTCGAGATGCCGCTGCTGGGGATCTGCCGAGGGATGCAGGTGATGGCGGTCGCCGGCGGCGGGACACTCGAGCAGCACCTGCCCGACCGCGTCGGCCACACCGCCCACAGCCCCTCCGTCGGGGTGTACGCGTCGCACCACGTGTCGGTGCTGGAGGGGACGCGCCTGGCCGGGCTGCTCGGCACCGACGACCTCGACGTGCCGACCTACCACCATCAGGCGGTCGTCGAGCACCCCGGATATGTCGCCAGCGCCCGGCACGAGGACGGCACGGTGGAGGCGATGGAGGACCCTGATGTGCCGTTCCGGCTCGCGGTGCAGTGGCACCCGGAGGCCGGTGACGACGGTCGCCTGTTCGAGGCGCTCGTGGCCGCAGCCCGCGATTCCCACCTCGGTGAGTGACACTGACGTCGTGAGAGCTCCCGGACTGGCCATCGCCGCAGGAGGCCTGGGCCTGGCGGCGTGGGTCGTCAGGGCCGGACGTCCGGTCCCGGACGCCATCGGCGGGAGGGCCACCGGCGCGCGCGCTGCGCGGATGCAGGCCTCGCCCGAGTGGTCGGGCGGTCGCTTCCACAACCAGCAGCTGCGCTTCGAGCCCTCGTCGCGCTCGCTCGCCGGCAGCGTCAAGGAGCTCGTCGCCGGCCGCCAGGAGCGCCACCCCGTGGGGGACGTGCCGCTCGTGCGCGAGCCGATCGTCCCGCAGCCGGTCGGCACGCACGTCACGTGGCTCGGCCACTCGACGGTCCTCGTGCAGGTCGACGGCGCCGTCCTGCTGCTGGACCCGGTCTGGAGCGACCGGTGCTCCCCCTCGCCGCAGGTGGGCCCGCGCCGGATCCACCCGGTCCCCGTGGCGCTGCGCGACCTTCCCCCGGTGGACGCCGTCGTCATCTCGCACGACCACTACGACCACCTCGACATGGACTCGGTGAAGGAGCTCGCCGCAATCCGCGGCGTGACCCGCTTCGTCGTGCCGCTCGGGGTGGGTGCGCACCTCGAGAAGTGGGGCATCGGGGCCGACCGGATCGACGAGCTCGACTGGCACGAGGAGGCCAAGGTCGCCGAGGTGCGCCTCGTCGCGACGCCGGCGCAGCACTTCTCCGGTCGGGGGCTGTCGCGCGACGGCACCCTGTGGTCGTCGTGGGTCCTCGAGGGCACGACCGGCAAGGTGTTCTACTCGGGCGACACCGGCTACTTCATGGGCTTCGCCGAGATCGGAGAGCGCTACGGGCCGTTCGACGTGTCGCTGGTGCAGGTCGGGGCCTACGACGACGGCTGGCCCACCATCCACATGACGCCCGAGCACGGCGTCGAGGCGCATCTCGACGTGCGCGCCGGCGTGATGGTGCCGGTGCACTGGGGGACCTTCAACCTCGCGTTCCACCCGTGGAGCGAGCCGGTCGAGCGGGTCCTCGTCGAGGCTGAGCGCCGCGGTGCCACGGTCGTCGTGCCCCGGCCCGGCGAGCGGGTCGAGGTGACGGCGCTCCCGGACGCCCCCACCTACTGGTGGCGCTCGGTCACCTGACACCTCGGCGCTCGGGCGTGGGCGGCGGCTTCGTCGGCCCGGCGCACGAGGGTGAGCGGGTCGCCCGCGTCGACGGATCATCCACATCGACCGCAGGCATGTGCCGTCGTCCACAGCTCCGCGGTCTCGCTCGGGAGGGTGACGGCCGCCGGTGCGATGCTGGGCGCTCACACCAACCGGCGGGGGAGCCCATGACCAGCAGCACGACCGAGGCGGAGCTCATCGACCTGGCCGTGGCGTCGCTGCACCTCAGCCGCTCCCGCGCCTTCGACGATGTCGCGGTGGTCCTCGCGCAGCGGTGCTCCACGGGCGAGGGGGCTCGCGCCGTCGTCACCGCGCTGGTCACGGCCGTGCGTGCGGCGACGGCCGACGCCTGGCAGCGGGGCTGGCAGCCGTCCGACGTCCACCGGATGGCTCAGCGTCGGCTCTCCACGGATGAGCGGTCGTTCGTCCTTGACGCGATGGGCGACGAGCTGGACCGCCACACCCCGGCGACGGTCCACCCGGCCTGGTCCGCCCAGCTCGCCGCCCTCGATGCGAGACTCTGGTGGGCCCGTTCGCAGACCTGGCTCGACGCGCACCGCGAGCGCGGGGTCGACTGGCTAACGCTCGTCTCGCAGACGCTGACCGTCCTGCACCTGCTGCAGTCCCTTCCCGCGATCGAGAGGCTCACCGCACTGCCGGGAGCGTTCCGGGCTCCTGCGGGCGACGTGTCGCAGGGGTCATCGGGTCCGCCGAGGAACGTGGACTCGAGGATCCTCGAGCGGGTGCGCATGCTGCTCGCCAAGGCCGAGTCGACGACCTTCGCGGCGGAGGCCGAGACCTTCACCGCCGGCGCCCAGGCACTGATGGCACGCCACAGCATCGATGCCGCCCTGCTCGCCGCAGAGCAGGGCGGCACGTCCGGTGAGGGCGGCCCACACGGGCGACGCATCGGGATCGACACCCCGTACGACGGGCCCAAGGCCTCGCTGCTGACCGCCGTGGCGTCGGCGAACGGCTGCCGCATGGTCTGGACGCGTGAGCTCGGCTTCGGCACGGTGGTCGGCTTCGAGGCCGAGCTCGAGTCCGTCGAGCTGCTCTTCACGTCACTGCTCGTCCAGGCGAACTCGGCCATGCTGGCCGAGGGGTCGCGGGCCGACCACCGCGGGCGCAGCCGCACGAGGGCGTTCCGGTCGTCGTTCCTCACCGCGTACGCATACCGCATCGGTGAGCGGCTCCAGCAGGTCGCGAGGGACGAGGTGGAGTCGGCGGCACCGGAGGCCAGCTCCCGCGGCCGGGCACTCGTTCCGCTGATGGCGGCGCGGGTCGAGGAGGTGGAGCGGACGGTGGACGAGTGGTTCCCGTCCCTGACGCGTCGGCGGACCTCGTCCGTGCGCGACGCCGAGGGGTGGCACATCGGGCGCGCAGCCGCGGACCGGGCCCACCTCGACGGCTCGGCACCACGTGACAGGGTGGGGCGTCGCCGCACCGGCTGACCGGTGCCGCGAGCGCGTCAGTGCGACGGCGGACCGAGGCCCGCGACCGCGATGTGGACAGTGCTTCCCGTATGCCGGTCAGCCGTGCCAGTCTCTGCCTCGTGACACTCCTGTCCGTGGCCACCGCCACCATCATTATCGACTAGCGCGACGAACCTCCCGTTCGTCGCGCAGACCTCCCGTACCCGGGAGGTCTTTTTGTTGGGTCGACGACGGGGAGCCGGAGTCGGCCGGACAGAAGGCCCGGCCGACCACACCCCCGGTCACCGAGCAGCACGCGCGACGTCGACAGCGACACTGGAGCTCCACGATTCCCGAGACCGACGCACGAGATCGACCGAGACGAGATCCCCATGAGCGACCTGCACGTCTACGACACCACCCTGCGTGATGGTGCCCAGCAGGAGGGCCTGAACCTCTCCGTCGCGGACAAGCTCACGATCGCCTCGCACCTCGATGACCTCGGGGTCGGCTTCATCGAAGGTGGCTGGCCCGGGGCGAACCCGAAGGACACCGAGTTCTTCGCCCGGGCCGCCACCGACCTCACCCTCAAGAACGCGACGCTCGCGGCCTTCGGTGCGACGCGACGTGTCGGCGGCAGTGCCGCCACCGACCCCCTCGTGCGTGCCCTCCTCGACAGCCAGGCGAGCGTGGTCACAGTCGTCGCGAAGTCGCACATCGGTCACGTCGAGCGGGCCCTGCGGACCACGCCCGAGGAGAACCTCGAGATGATCCGCGACACCGTGTCGTTCCTGCGTGGCGAGGGACGGCGCGTCTTCCTCGACGCCGAGCACTTCTTCGACGGGTATGCCGTCGACCGCGCCTACGCGCTCGAGGCCCTGCGCGCCGCGGCCGAGTCCGGGGCCGAGGTGCTCGCGCTGTGCGACACCAACGGCGGCATGCTCCCAAGTCACATCGGTGACGTCGTCGCCGACGTCGCGGACGCGCTCGGCGTCGCCGGTGCCACGGGCACCGACACGCGGCTGGGCATCCACTGCCACAACGACACGGGCTGCGCCGTCGCCAACTCCATGGTCGCGGTCGACGCCGGGGCCACCCACGTCCAGGGCACCGTGAACGGCTACGGTGAGCGCACCGGCAACGCCAACCTCGTCACCGTCGTCGCCAACCTCCAGCTCAAGCAGGGGGTCCAGCTCATCGAGCCGCACCGCCTCCAGGAGTCGACGCGGATCAGCCACGCCATCAGCGAGGTCACCAACGTCCCGGCCTACAGCCGCCAGCCCTACACCGGCGCCAGCGCGTTCGCGCACAAGGCCGGGCTCCACGCGAGCGCCATCAAGGTCGACCCTGACCTCTACCAGCACCTCGACCCCAAGCACGTCGGCAACGACATGCGGATGCTCATCTCGGACATGGCCGGTCGCGCCTCGATCGAGCTCAAGGCGCGGGAGCTCGGCCTGGACCTCGACCCCACGAGCGCCGAGGACAGTGCGCTCGTCCAGCGCGTCCTGGCGACCGTCAAGGAGCTCGAGCTGCGTGGCTACACCTTCGACGCGGCCGATGCCAGCTTCGAGCTGCTGCTGCGACGAGAGGTCGAGGGCGCCTTGCCCGACTTCTTCCAGGTCGAGTCCTGGCGGGTCATCACCGACTCGCAGTCGCAGGGCGACGCCCTGTCCGAGGCGACCGTGAAGCTCACCACCGGGGGCAGGCGAGTCCTGCGCACCGGCGAGGGCAACGGTCCGGTCAACGCGCTCGACCACGCCCTCCGGCTCGCGCTCGCCACGGCATACCCCGAGATCGAGCACCTCGAGCTCATCGACTACCGGGTGCGCATCCTCGACGCCGCCCACGGCACCGACGCGGTGACGCGCGTGCTCATCGAGACGAGCGACGGGGAGACGACGTGGGAGACCATCGGCGTCGCGGCCAACATCCTCGAGGCCAGCTGGGACGCGCTGGTCGAGAGCGTCACCTACGGCCTCCTGCGCGCGGGGGTGCCGGTCCGCTGACCGACGCCCGCAGGACCGCCGGGCGACCGTCCGCTGTGCCACGATGAACGGCATGGGTGGACCCGGAGGTGACCTCGAGGTCCCGCCCGGTCCCGGACTCCCCGGCGGTCTGGTTCTCGCTGCGGACGAGCTGGTGGAGAGGTTCTCGCGCTCGTCGGGCCCGGGGGGACAGGGCGTCAACACGACCGACAGCCGGGTGGAGCTGTCGTTCGAGCCGGCCACCTCGCGCTCGCTCACCGAGTCCCAGCGCGACCGCGTCGTCGAGGTGCTTGCCACCGCACTGGTCGGCGGGCGCATCGTCATCGCGGCCTCCGAGTACCGCGCCCAGCTGCGCAACCGCGCCGCCGCCCGTGAGCGTCTCGCCGCGCTGCTGCGCGAGGCGCTGGCGCCCGCCCCTGCGGCCCGTAGGCCCACCCGACCGACGCGCGGGTCGCAGCGCCGCAGGCTCGATGCCAAGAAGCGACGCAGCGAGCTCAAGTCGCGTCGTGGCCGACCCAGCGCCGACTGACCTCAGCGCGCTCCGTCGAGGACGTCGAGGATCCGTCGGCGCAGCTCGTTGGACCGCTCGGAGAACGCTCGCTGGCGCTCGACGTATGCCGCCTTGCCGACTGCCGTCTCGATCGGCAAAGGCTCGACGCCGTGACCGGAGAGGTCGTAGGGCGAGGCCTGCATGTCGAGCAGGCGGATCTCCCGGGCGAGGTCGAAGCAGTCCATCGTGAGCGCACTGGGCACGAGCGGCGACAGCTTCGTCGCCCATTTGTAGGTGTCCATGCCCGCATGCAGGCAGCCGGGCTGCTCGAGCTCCACCTGCGAGTCGCGTGAGGGCTGAAGGGCGTTGCGGGACAGCGCCTGCGGTGTGAAGAAGCGAAAGGCGTCGAAGTGGCTGCACGCGATCTGGTGGCGCTCCACGACCTCGTCGGTGCCCGCCTGCCCGAGCCGGAGGGGCACCTGCTCGTGCCGTATGCCGTCCTCTCCCGCGCGGTAGACCATCGCCCACTCGTGCAGGCCGAAGCACCCCAGCCGGGCCGGGCGCGACACGGTCGCCTCCAGCAGCCGTCGCACGAAGTCCACCGCCCGGCCGCGGGCCTCGACGAACGAGGTCACGTCGAGCTCGACGGCGTCGCCCACCGGCCGGTAGTGCCGCCACTGTGCGCGCTCCAGGGCGGCAGCTCCCTCGAGCCGCACACCGGCGCCGGGGTGCCACCGTCGCAGCCGGCTCGGGGTCACCGAGTAGTAGCGGAAGAGGAAGTCCTCGACCGGGTGCGGCACCCCGCGGTCCCGGCGGGAGAGGTGACCGGCGGTGGCGGCGTCGACCCGTTCGGCGTGAGCCGCCTCGAGGGTCGTCCACGTGGGGTGGTCGAGGAGCGTGAGGACGGGCGACATGACCTCACCAGCGTAGGCGAGCCGAGATCTCCGTCTCGCGTCCCGGACACGGGTCCGTGTGCGACGATCCCCCCAGGTCCGCACCGTGGCGGACCGTGAGCACCCCTGGAGCCCCAGCCATGCGTCGAACCCTCACCGTCGTCCTCGCGATGTTTCTCGCCCTCGTCGCCCCGTCGGCCGCGGATGCCTCGGCCGCCCGCGGGACGGACAACGCGACGAGCTGGTACCTCGCGCTGGGTGACTCGCTCGCCGCCGGCTACCAGCCCGGCGTCGGCGACGACCGCGACGGCGGCTACGTCGGTGGCGTGCTCGACGCCGTCCAGGAGGACGCCCCCAAGGCCAGGCTCCGCAACCTCTCGTGCTCGGGCGCGACCACGGCGTCGATGCTCGGCACGGACCGGTGCACCTATCCCGAGGGCTCGCAGGTGGACGCCGCCGTCGAGTTCCTCCGGGCCCACAAGGCCAAGGTCGACCTCGTGACGATCGACATCGGCGCCAACGACGTCACGCCCTGCGCGCGCGGCACGGTCGACCCGGCCTGCGCGCTCGGCGCCGTCGCGACGGTGGAGCGCAACCTCACGACGATCCTCACCCGGCTGCGCGCCGCGACCGGTCCTGACACCGAGATCATCGTCCTCAACTACTACAACCCCTTCCTCGCCGCCTGGCTGACCGGGCCCGCGGGCCAGCAGGTCGCCGGGCTGACGAGCTTCCTCCAGACGCTGCTCAACGGCGCCGTCGCCCGCTCGGCCGCCGCCGTCGACGCCGATGTCGCCGACGTCGCGACCGCGTTCCGCTCGTTCGACCAGACGCCCGTCACCACCGCGTTCGGCACGATCCCGACCAACGTCGCCACGATCTGCGCGTGGACGTGGATGTGCACGAGGAACGACATCCACGCCAACGACGCCGGGTATGCCGTGCTCGCCCAGACCGTCGTGAGCCGCCTCGGCTGAGGGTTCTACAGTGAGCCCGTGCGCATCGCGAGATTCACGACAGGTGAGGACCCGGCATACGGGCTGGTCGACGGAGCCGGCGAGAAGATCGCCGAGATCACCGGTGACCCGCTCTACTCGCGGATCGAGCTGACCGGGGCGACGCACCTCGTCGAGGACGTGCGCCTGCTCGCACCGGTCATCCCTCGTAGCAAGGTCATCGGCATCGGCCGCAACTACGCCGACCACGCCGCCGAGATGGGCGGCGAGGCCCCGGCCGAGCCGATGATGTTCCTCATCCCCAACACCGCGGTCGTCGGCCCCGGTGACCCCGTCGTCATCCCGGGGTTCACGCGAGAGGTGAGCTACGAGGGTGAGCTCGCCGTCGTCATCGGTCGCCTCGCCAAGGACCTCTCGGTCGAGGAGGCGCTGTCGTCGGTGTTCGGCTACACCGTCGCCAACGACGTGACCGCGCGCGACCTCCAGCGCGGCGACGGCCAGTGGGCGCGTGCCAAGGGCATGGACACCTTCTGCCCGCTCGGCCCGTGGATCGAGACCGACCTCGACCCCGCTGCCTGCCGGATCACCACCCGCCTCGAGGGCGACGTCGTCCAGGACGGGCCGACGTCCGACATGGTCCACGGCGTCGCCGAGCTCATCTCGCACGCGTCACGCGCCTTCACGCTGCTGCCGGGTGACGTCATCCTCACCGGCACCCCCGCCGGTGTCGGCCCCGTGGTCGCGGGTCAGCGCGTCGAGGTCGAGATCGACCAGATCGGCACGCTGAGCAACCCGTTCGTCAGCGCGGAGTGACCTCCCCGGCGTCACCAGCCGGGGTCGGCACTCGCCGATCCGAGGGGTGCGCCACTACGGTCGGGTTGTGAGTGACGACAGCATGACCATCGACGAGCCCCAGCAACCGACCTTCGCCGACCTCGGTCTGGACGAGCGGGTGGTGCGCGCGCTCAAGGACATCGGCTACGAGACGCCCTCCCCGATCCAGGCCGCGACCATCCCCGGCCTCCTCGCCGGGAGGCACGTCGTCGGGCTCGCGCAGACCGGGACGGGCAAGACGGCGGCCTTCGCGCTCCCCATCCTCAGCCGGCTCGACCTCAAGCAGAAGTCGCCCCAGGCGCTCGTCCTGGCCCCGACCCGTGAGCTGGCGCTCCAGGTCTGTGAGGCCTTCGAGAAGTACGCCTCGCGGATGCCGGGGGTTCACGTCCTGCCGGTCTACGGAGGCCAGGGCTACGGCGTGCAGCTCAGCGCGCTCCGCCGTGGCGTGCACATCGTCGTCGGCACCCCGGGCCGCATCATGGACCACCTGGAGAAGGGCACCCTCGACCTGTCCGAGCTGCGCTTCCTCGTGCTCGACGAGGCCGACGAGATGCTCAAGATGGGCTTCGCCGAGGACGTCGAGACGATCCTCGCCGACACCCCGGCCGAGAAGCACGTCGCGCTGTTCTCCGCGACGATGCCCTCGCAGATCCGCCGGATCTCGAAGAAGTACCTCACCGACGCCCTCGAGATCACCGTCGAGCGCAAGGCGACGACGACGCCCAACATCACCCAGCGCTACCTCATCGTGTCCTACCCGCAGAAGGTCGACGCGCTGACGCGGATCCTCGAGGTCGAGAACTTCGAGGGGATGATCGTCTTCGTCCGGACGAAGAACGAGACCGAGATGCTCGCCGAGAAGCTTCGCGCCCGTGGGTTCTCCGCAGCGGCCATCAACGGCGACGTCGCCCAGGTGCAGCGCGAACGGACCGTCGCCCAGCTCAAGTCGGGCAAGCTCGACATCCTCGTCGCCACCGACGTCGCCGCCCGCGGCCTCGACGTCGAGCGGATCAGCCACGTCGTCAACTACGACATCCCGACCGACACCGAGTCCTACGTCCACCGCATCGGCCGCACCGGCCGGGCCGGGCGCACGGGTGACGCCATCTCCTTCGTCACCCCGCGCGAGCGCTACCTGCTCAAGGCGATCGAGAAGGCGACCCGCACCACCCTGACCGAGATGCCGCTGCCGACGGTCGAGGACATCAACGCCACGCGCCTCGTGCGGCTCGACGACCGGATCACGACGGCGCTGGCCTCGAGCGAGCTCGACGCCTTCCGCGACGTCATCGCCCACTACGTCCGCGAGCACAACGTGCCCGAGGCCGACGTCGCGGCGGCTCTGGCGATCGTCCTGCAGGGCGACGAGCCGATGCTCCTCGATCCCGAGCCGGTGCGCCCGCCGCGACGCGACCGGGACGAGCGGGGCCCGAGCCGGGACCGCGACGACCGTGGCGGGGGTGGTCGCACGTTCGGTGGCGGGGACCGCGGGTCGCGCAGCGAGCGCGGACCGCGGGGCTCGTCGGGGCCGATGGCGACCTACCGGATCGCCGTCGGGCGTCGCCACAAGGTCGAGCCGCGCCAGATCGTCGGTGCGCTCGCCAACGAGGGCGGGCTCGGTCGCCAGGACTTCGGCCACATCGACATCCGGGCCGACCACTCGCTCGTCGAGCTGCCCGCCACGCTGCCGCCCGGCACCGAGGCCAAGCTGCGCGGCACCCGCATCTCCGGTCAGCTCATCGAGCTCACCGAGTCGCAGGAGCGTGGCGGCCGGCCCGACAAGAAGCCCCACCGCAAGGGCCCCCGCGCCTGACCCGCGGGTGAGGCGTGGTGTCGTATCCGGGCCACCCCGTTCGTGGAGAGGATGAACGACACCGCAGGCGGCCACACGGGCAGCCGGTCGATTCCCGAAGGAGAACCCTCATGACTCAGTACCTGCTCTCGGTCCCCGGCTCCGTCGACGACGAGACCCCCTCGGACGAGGTCATCCAGCAGATGTACTCCGACGTCGAGACGTTCAACACCAAGGTCCGTGAGGCCGGCAAGTGGGTCTTCGCCGGTGGCCTCGAGCCGATCTCCACCGCGACCGTCGTGGACGCCACGGGCGAGAGCCCGACGGTCACCGACGGGCCGTACTCGGAGGCCAAGGAGTTCCTCGGCGGCTTCTGGGTCATCGAGGCGGACGACCTCGACGAGGCTCTCCAGTGGGCCAAGGAGGGCTCCGCCGCGTGCGGCGGCCGCGTCGAGGTCCGTCCGTTCGCCGGCGAGGCGTGAGCCGACCCGACCCGCACGACACGCTCGGCGCGGACGCCGTCGCCACGGTCGTCCGCGCCGAGTACGGGCGCGTCGTCGCCGGGCTCATCCGTCGCTACGGCGACATCGGCCTGGCCGAGGACGCGCTGGGGGAGGCGATCGTCATCGCCCTCGAGCGCTGGCCGCGCGACGGCGTGCCACCCAACCCCGCCGGGTGGCTCACCACCACGGCGAGCCGCAAGGCGCTCGACCACCTGCGGCGCGAACGCGTCCGGGACGAGAAGCACGCCGAGGCCGCCATGCTCACCGACGACACCCTTCCGGAGCCCACGGGCCCGGTTCCCGACGACCGGTTGCGGCTCATCTTCACCTGCTGCCACCCGGCGCTGGCCGAACCCGCCCGCGTCGCGCTGACCCTCCGCCTGCTCGGCGGCCTCACCGTCGCCGAGATCGCACACGCCTTCTTCGTACCCGAGACGACGATGGCGCAGCGCATCACCCGCGCCAAGGCCAAGATCGCCAAGGCCCGCATCCCCTACCGCGTGCCGGGCCCCGAAGACCTCGCCGAGCGGCTCGACGCCGTCCTCGCGGTGCTCTACCTCGTCTACAACGAGGGCTACCTCGGCTCCGGCCCGGAGGCCGCCGACCGTGAGGATCTTGCGCTCGAGGCCATCAGGCTCGCCCGCGCGCTGCGGTCCGTCGCCGCCGCCATCGGCTCGCCCCCCGAGGTCGACGGCCTGCTGGCGCTCATGCTCCTCGGCCAGGCGCGCCGCCCCGCCCGCATCGACGAGGCCGGGCACCTCGTCATGCTCGACGAGCAGGACCGGACCCGCTGGGACGCCGCCCTCGTGGACGAGGGACACGCCCTGGTGCGCGAGTGCCTGCGCCGTGGGCGGCCCGGGCCCTACCAGCTCCAGGCCGCCATCCAGGCCGTGCACACCGACGCACTGGACGTCTCGCTCACCGACTGGGGCCAGGTCGTGGCGCTCTACGACCAGCTGATGCAGGTCCGCCCCTCAGCCGTCGTCGCCCTCAACCGGGCCGTCGCCGTCGCCGAGCTCGACGGGCCGCAGGTCGCTCTGGCCGTCGTCGACGGACTCGAGCTGACGGCATACGCGCCGTGGCACGCGACCCGAGCGGACCTGCTGCGCCGCCTGGGGCGGGACGACGACGCCAGACGCGCGTATGCCGCCGCGATCGCGACCACGCAGAACCCCGCCGAGCGGGCGTGGCTGGCCTCCAGACGGGACCGGCTCGGTCGCCGGTGGGGGAGCCACCGCGGAACTCCCTAGACTCGGGGCACCATGAGCGAGCAGCCCCCCACCGCAGCCAGCAGCCCCCGACTCCGCGTCGCCCCGTCGCCGACGGGGGACCCGCACGTCGGCACGGCCTACATGTCGTTGTTCAACCTCGCGTTCGCGCGACAGCAGGGCGGGCGCTTCCTGCTGCGGATCGAGGACACCGACCGCGCGCGCTTCCGGGCCGACAGCGAGCAGCAGGTCTACGACACCCTGCACTGGCTCGGGCTGACGTGGGACGAGGGGCCCGACATCGGTGGCCCGTTCGCCCCCTACCGCCAGAGCGAGCGCCTCGACACCTACCGTCCCTACGTCGAGCGCCTCCTCGCCGACGGCAAGGCGTACCACTGCTGGTGCACCGGCGAACGGCTCACCCAGATGCGCGAGATGCAGCAGAAGACCAAGCAGCCGACCGGCTACGACCGGCTCTGCCACGGGAAGACCCGCGAGGAGCGCGCCGAGCTGCCCGGCTTCAGCGAGACGCCCGTCGTGCGGATGTTCATCCCCGAGGACGCCCCGCTCACCTTCGAGGACCTCATCCGGGGCACCGTCTCGGCGCCGCGGCCCGACGACCAGGTGATCCTCAAGGCCGACGGCTTCCCGACCTACCACCTCGCCGTCGTCGTCGACGACCACGAGATGGGCATCACCCACGTCGTGCGCGGCGAGGAGTGGATCAGCTCCACGCCCAAGCACGTGCTGCTCTACCAGTGGCTCGGGCTGGAGCCGCCGAAGTTCGCGCACATGCCGCTGCTGCGCAACATCGACAAGTCCAAGATCTCCAAACGCAAGAACCCCGCCGCGCGGCTCACCTGGTTCCGCGAGGAGGGCTATCTCCCGGAGGCGCTGGTCAACTTCCTCGCACTGCTCGCGTACCCGCCGGTGCTGGAGGAGGACGGCACCGAGCGCGAGGTCTTCACCTTCCGCGAGTTCAGTGACGGCTTCGACTGGAAGAAGGTGAACCCGGTCGGGCCGATCTTCGACCTCAAGAAGCTCGACTGGCTCAACGGCGTCCACCTGCGCGCGCTCGACCTGGGGGACTTCACGTCCCGGCTGCTGCCCTTCCTCGAGCGCGACGAGGTGCTCTCCGGCAACCCGTCGCTGGGTGAGCTCGGCCGGCTCAAGGCGGTGGCCGAGCTCATCCAGACCCGCATCGTGCACCTCACCGAGGCCTCGGCCATGGTGCGGCCGTTCTTCGTGGCCGACGACGCCCTCGAGATCGCCGATGACGCCCGCGCCCAGCTCAAGGACGATGCCGGCGCCGTGCTCGACGCCGCGACGCAGGCTCTCGGCGACCTCGACGACCACGGCACCGGTGTGCTGGGCACCGACAGCGGCTGGAACGCCGCCGCCATCGAGTCCGCGCTGCGCGCGGCGGTCGTCGACGGGCTCGGCATCAAGCCGAAGTTCGCGTTCGGCCCGCTGCGGACCGCGGTCTCGGGCCAGCGGATCAGCCCGCCGCTCTTCGAGTCCATGGAGATCCTCGGCAAGACGTCCACCCTGACCCGGCTGCGGGCGCTGCGCGACTCCCTCTGAGGCGTGGGCGCGCGGTACCACCGGACGATTTGGGCGCGGGGGAGCGGACCGGTAGTATCGCTCCTCGGTTCACCGGTGCAGGTGGTCCTCGGACCGCAGCATCAGTGATACCCCCTTGGGGTATGGTGTAATTGGCAACACTACGGTTTCTGGTACCGTCATTCTAGGTTCGAGTCCTGGTACCCCAGCAAGGTCAATGTTCTTGTGGCATAGACCAATTCGAAGATCTCACCGTTCTGCGGTAGTCTTCAAGCGCTGTTCGGGGCTTGCTCCGTCAGCACGGCTAGGGCCCCGTTGTGTAGCGGCCTAGCACGCCGCCCTCTCACGGCGGTAGCGCGGGTTCGAATCCCGTCGGGGCTACAAGCGAGACGTCCCCGTCACCATCACTGGTGGCGGGGACGTTCGCGTATGCCGGGTGCTTCCGTCGCGCTCTCAGGCCGAGTGCTGCTCCTCGGCCGTCTTCGCGTGACGGGCCAGGACCTCGGTGAGCTTGGTGGCGCCGGCGATGACCGTGGCCGCGTGCAGGCGGCCGGGCTGGCGGGAGAGGCGCTCGATGGGGCCGGAGATGGACACGGCGGCGATGACCCGGCCGGAGGGTGAGCGGACCGGGGCGGAGACCGAGGCGACCCCCGCCTCGCGCTCCCCGACGCTCTGCGCCCAGCCGCGACGCCGCACGCCCGAGAGCGTGGTCGCGTTGAAGGCCGCGCCCTGGAGGCCGCGGTGGAGCCGGTCCGGCTCCTCCCACGCGAGGAGCACCTGGGCCGCCGAGCCGGCGAGCATCGTCAGGCTCGCGCCGATCGGGATCGAGTCGCGCAGGCCGACAGGCCGCTCCGCCGCGGAGACGCAGATGCGGTGCTCGCCCTGCCGGCGGAAGAGCTGGGCGCTCTCGTTGGTGTGGTCGCGCAGCGCGCCGAGGACCGGGCCCGCAGCGGCGAGCAGGCGGTCCTCACCCGCGGCGGCGGCCAGCTCACCGAGCCGCGGGCCGAGCACGAACCGCCCCTGGAGGTCGCGGCCCACGAGGCGGTGGTGCTCGAGGGCCACCGCGAGGCGGTGCGCGGTCGGGCGGGCGAGCCCGGTCGCCGTGACGAGCTGGGCGAGGGTCGAGGGACCGGCCTCGAGGGCGCTCAAGACGATGGCGGCCTTGTCGAGCACGCCGACCCCACTGGTGTTGTCCATGTCTTGATACTGCCGTCCCAAGCCGTGAGACGCAAGTCCACCACTCGGAGGCGCGTGCGAACCTCGGACGGAGCGATGTCGCCGACCCGCATGCGGCGACGTCCCGGACCCGTTTCGTGGAGGTGTTGGCCGTGGGCAGGACCCTGGCAGAGAAGGTGTGGGACGCACACGTCGTGCGTCAGGGCGAGGGCGAGCCGGACCTGCTCTACATCGACCTCCACCTCCTCCACGAGGTGACGAGCCCGCAGGCCTTCGACGGGCTGCGCCTGTCGGGCCGTCCGGTGCGGCGCACCGACCTCACCCTGGCGACCGAGGACCACAACGTCCCCACGACGCCCGGTCCGATCACCGACCCGATCAGCCTGACCCAGGTCCACACGCTGCGGCGCAACTGCGAGGAGTTCGGCATCCGGCTCTACCCCATGGGTGACGCCGAGCAGGGCATCGTGCACGTCGTGGGGCCGCAGCTCGGCCTCACCCAGCCCGGGATGACCGTCGTCTGCGGCGACAGCCACACCTCGACGCACGGGGCGTTCGGCGCCCTGGCGTTCGGCATCGGCACCTCCGAGGTCGAGCACGTCCTCGCGACGCAGACCCTCCCGCTCAAGCCGTTCCGCACGATGGCCATCACGGTCGAGGGCGAGCTGGCCGACGGAGTCACGTCGAAGGACATCGTCCTGGCCGTCATCGCCAGGATCGGGACCGGCGGCGGGCAGGGCTACGTCCTGGAGTACCGCGGCAGCGCGATCAGGGGGCTCTCCATGGAGGGCCGGATGACCGTCTGCAACATGTCCATCGAGGCCGGTGCCCGCGCGGGGATGATCGCCCCCGACGAGACGACCTTCGCCTACCTCGAGGGCCGCCCACACGCCCCGCAGGGTGCCGACTGGGACGCCGCCGTGGCGAGCTGGCGCAAGCTGCACACCGACGAGGACGCCGAGTTCGACGCCGAGGTGGTCATCGACGCGTCCACCCTGACCCCCTTCGTCACGTGGGGCACCAACCCCGGTCAGGGTGCGCCCCTGGGTGAGAGCGTCCCCGACCCGTCGACGATGGACGACACCGAGCGCCAGTCCGCGGAGCGGGCGCTCGAGTACATGGGCCTCGTCGCCGGCACCCCCCTGCGCCGGATCGCGGTCGACACGGTCTTCGTGGGCTCGTGCACCAACGGCCGCATCGAGGACCTTCGGGCCGCCGCTGCTGTCGTCAAGGGTCGTCGCGTCGCCGACGGCGTCCGCATGCTCGTCGTCCCCGGCTCGGCCCGGGTGCGCCTCCAGGCCGAGGCCGAGGGCCTCGACACGGTCTTCACCGAGGCAGGCGCCGAGTGGCGCCTCCCCGGCTGCTCGATGTGCCTGGCGATGAACCCCGACAAGCTGGCTCCGGGGGAGCGCAGCGCCTCGACGTCCAACCGCAACTTCGAGGGACGCCAGGGCAAGGGTGGCCGCACCCACCTCGTCAGCCCGCTCGTCGCCGCCGCCACCGCGGTGCGCGGCACCCTCTCGAGCCCCTCCGACCTCGAGCCGGTCGCCCCGGCCGACCTCGTCCCGCAGGAGGCCTGACGTGGATGCCTTCACGACCCACACCGGCACCGGCGTCCCGCTGCGCCGCAGCAACGTCGACACCGACCAGATCATCCCGGCCGAGTACCTCAAGCGGGTGACCAAGTCCGGCTTCGAGGACGGTCTCTTCGCCGCGTGGCGCAAGGACGAGACCTTCGTCCTCAACGACCCCACGTATGCCGCGGGCTCGATCCTCGTCGCCGGTCCCGACTTCGGGACGGGCAGCTCGCGCGAGCACGCGGTCTGGGCCCTGATGAACTACGGCTTCCGGGTCGTCGTCTCGTCGCGCTTCGCGGACATCTTCCGCGGCAACAGCGGCAAGGCCGGCCTGCTGACGGCCCAGTGCAGCCAGGACGACGTGGAGCTGCTCTGGAAGCTCCTCGAGAACGAGCCCGGGACGGCCGTGACGGTCGACCTCGTGAGCCGCACCATCACCGCCGGTGACGTCGTCGCAGCGTTCGAGGTCGACGACTACACCCGCTGGCGTCTGCTCGAAGGCCTGGACGACATCTCCCTCACGCTGCGGCACGAGCCCGACATCACGGCATACGAGCAGCGTCGCCCGTTCTGGAAGCCGGTCACGAGCTGACCTGACGGTGTGCGACACGCCGTGTGGCAGTGGGCAGTTCACGTCGCGCAGGCGTCGCGACAGCGTGTGACGCATGTGACTGGTGTGACATCGCCGCGGGCGGCTCACGCTGCCCCGCGCATCGTCACGGTCGGCCGCGACACCGCAGAACCGTTGTGGGACAGGCGAACTGGCGCAACGGGTGCTGCGTTCCCCGAAGGCCCCATCGCGATGGTCCCCGAGGTGGGAGCCGGCGCAGAGAGTTCCCAAAGTCCCTGTGGGACAACGGAAACCATCGCGGGGTGATGGACTCGCCTGTTCCGCGGGCCTAACGTCGACTCCAGGACAGGCGCTCGTCTGGACCACACACCTCGTCGGGTCGTCCCGGCGGCAGACCGATGGAGAGACAGTGAACAAGGGAGAACTCGTCCGGGAGCTCGAGAAGCGTCTCGGCAGCCGCAAGGCAGCGACCGAGGCCCTCGATGCGGTCCTCGACACGATCGTCCGCGAGGTCACCAAGGGTGGCAAGGTCGGCATCACCGGCTTCGGCACGTTCGACCGCGCGGAGCGCGCCGCGCGCACCGGGCGCAACCCCCGCTCGGGCGCCAGCGTCCGCATCCCCAAGTCGAAGGCGCCCCGGTTCCGCGCCGGTGCGGCCTTCAAGGCGTACGTCAAGAAGCCCTCCACCCTTCCGAAGGCCTCCCCGGCGGCCCAGCGTGCGAGCGCCGGCACGGCGGCAGCCTCCAAGGCGGCTGCACCGGCCAAGAAGGCGGCCACCGCGACCAAGGCGGCCGCGAAGAAGGCGACGACCGCCACGACGACTGCCGCCAAGAAGGCCACCAGCACGGCGTCGACCGCCACCAAGGCCACCACCAAGAAGGCCACCCCCACGACGGCGAGCAAGACCGCCGCCAAGAAGGCCCCGGCCACCAAGGCCTCGGCCACCCCGGCGCGCAAGACCTCCGCGTCCACGGGCACCGCCAAGAAGTCGGCGACCAGGGCGAGCGCCACCAAGGCGAGCGCGACCAAGGCGACGACGGCCAAGGCGACGACGACGAAGGCCGCGGCCAAGAAGGCCCCGGCGTCGAAGACGACGACGGCCAAGAAGACGACGGCCAAGAAGGCGACGCGCTGACGCGTCCACACCATGGCAGGGCCGGCACCTCGGGGTGCCGGCCCTGCTGGCGTCAGGGGGTCAGCGGATCGTCTCTCCCGGACCGATGCCGACGATCCACACCCGCGTCACCGTGGTGCCGTCGAGCTCGATGCTGACGCGCTGACCGGGCCGCACATGGCGCAGGGCGCTGCCGGCGAAGACCTCTGCCGGCCAGGACACGAGCCGGCCGTCGTCGAGCAGCGCGGAGCCGGAGCCGTCCTCGGCGAAGGTGTGGATGCTCGCTTGCACGCCCCGACGCTATCGCTCGAGAGCGGCGAGGGTGCGGGGCCCGACCGGAAGGTGGGTCACGGCGTGCCGCAGCGAGATTTCGTCGTCCACGTCGTGCCGCAGGCCGGGGAGGTCGAGGTCGAGCCGGCGGTGGCCGAGAGCGAGGTGGCGGGCGGCGCTGCCGGGCCCGAAGGCCGGTGCCGGCACGGTCGTGAGGCTGGAACCCAGCAGTGCGGTGCCGGTGCCCTCCGCGTCGGGGACGAAGAAGGTGTCGTGGGGCAGGCCGGTGGCCAGGGCGGTGGCCAGCTCCTCCTCGGTGAGGCCGGGGTGGTCCCCGAGGAGCACCGCCACCGGTCCGGCCCCGCCGGCCCGTGCCGCGCGGATGCCGGCGGTGCTGGCCGCGTCCAGGCCGCCGCCGGGGTCGGGCACCACGGTGAAGCCCGACCGTTCGGCGTGTGCCGCCTCGTCCACGTCCGAGGTCACGACGACGAGCCCCGCAGGGCCGACGACACGTGCGGCGACGTCGAGCGTGTCGCGGACGATCGCCGCGACGAGGGCCCCGTCGTCGAGGGAGCGGCGCAGCCGTGACTTGGCCCCGAGCCCACCCTTGACGGGAACGACGAGGTGCCAGCCGGTTCCGCCGGATGACTCCATGCCGTGATCCTGCCTCACGGCCCGGCCTGCTCGACAGCACCCCCGGCGGCAACCAAGATGTCGCCAGACCGCATCGGCCCTCCGAGGAGCCCACCCGCCGACCCGCCACGAAAGGCCCGGATGAAGTTCGGACCGCGCGACTCCCCACCGGCCTACAGGTTCGTGGTCACGCTCCTGCGGCCCCTCCTCATGGCCCTCACCCGGCGGGACTGGACCGGGCTCGAGCACCTGCCTCGTGACCGCGGCTTCGTCGCCGTGTCCAACCACGTGTCGCACCTCGACGCCCTCGTCCTCGCCCACTTCCTCAACGACGCGGGAGTCGTCCCGCACTTCCTCGGCAAGGTGGAGGTCTTCCGGGTGCCCGTGGTCGGAGCCATCGTGCGGGCAGCCGACCAGATCCCCGTCCACCGCGGGACCGGCCGGGCGTCGGACGCGTGGTCGGCGGCGATCGACGCGGTGCGTGCCGGCAAGTGCGTCGGCATCTATCCCGAGGGCACCCTGACGCGTCAGCCCGACCTGTGGCCGATGCGCGGGAAGACCGGTGCGGCCCGGGTGGCGCTGCTGACCCGCTGCCCGGTCGTGCCCATCGCGCAGTGGGGCACCCAGGACGTCCTGCCTCCCTACAGCCACCGCCCGAGCGTGCTGCCGCGGCACACGGTCAGGATGCGAGCCGGTGCACCGGTCGACCTCGGCGACCTCTACGACCGGCCCCTCACGGCCGAGGTGCTCGCCGAGGCGACGGAGCGGATCATGGCTGCGGTCACCAGGGAGCTCGAGGCGCTGCGCGGCGAGCAGGCACCCCCCGGGCGCTACGACCCGCGCGAGCACGGGCTGCCGGGCACCGGGCCGCCGCGTGGCGCCACCGTGACGGGGCGTTCCGGCCCGCGTGCGCGCCCAGACCCCCCACAATGGGCCGACGGACCCAACGAGGAATCCCGGGACGGCCCCGACGACGGTGAGGACCACACGTGACGACTGCAGCGGTGTTCGGGACGGGCAGCTGGGGGACGGCCTTCGCGGCCGTCCTCGCCGATGCGGGCACCGACGTGCGCATGTGGGGGCGCCGGTCCGAGGTGGTCGACGCGATCAACGCCGGGTGCAACGACGAGTACCTCCCGGAGCTGCCGCTGCCCGAGCGCATCTCGGCGACGTCGGACCCTGAGGAGGCAGCCGCCGGGGCCGACATCGTCGTGCTCGCGGTGCCGTCGCAGACGCTGCGTGCCAACCTCACGACGTGGGGCTGGGTGCTTCCGGATGACGCCGCGGTCGTCTCGCTGATGAAGGGCGTCGAGCTCGGCACGACCAAGCGGATGAGCGAGGTCATCGCCGACGCCGCGGGCATCGACACCGGACGCATCGTCGTCGTCTCGGGCCCGAACCTGGCGCGCGAGATCGCCGTGAAGCAGCCGGCGGCGAGCGTCGTCGCCGCCGCCGACGAGCGGGTGGCGCAGCGGGTCGCGGACGCCTGCGCGGCGCCGTACTTCCGGCCCTACACGCACACCGACGTCGTCGGGACCGAGATCGCCGGCGCGACCAAGAACGTCATCGCCCTCGCCGTCGGCATGGCCGAGGGGCTCGGCATGGGGGACAACTCCAAGGCCTCGATCATCACCCGCGGGCTCGCCGAGACGACGCGGCTCGGGACGGCGCTCGGCGCCGACCCGGTGACCTTCGCCGGGCTCGCGGGGATCGGTGACCTCATCGCCACCTGCATGTCGCCGCTGTCGCGCAACCACAGCTTCGGCGTGCGGCTGGGTCAGGGCATGGCCGTCGACGAGGTCGTCGCGGTGACGAGGCAGACCGCAGAGGGCGTGAAGTCGTGTACGTCCATCCTCGACCTCGCCCGGCAGCACGGCGTCGACGTGCCGATCATCGAGCAGGTCAACGCGATGATCACCGAGGGCAGGACGGCGCCGCACGTCGTCGGCGCACTCCTCTCCCGGCCCCGCAAGGCCGAGACCGGCTGACGAGCCGGCTCAGAGCGCCCCGAGCGCCGCGTCGAGGTCGCGCCACAGGTCGTCGACGTCCTCGATCCCGACCGAGAGGCGCAGGAGGTTATCGGGCACGGCCTCGGGCTCGCCCGGCTGGCGGCGACGGCGCTCGATCTGGCTCTCGACCCCGCCCAGGCTGGTCGCGTGCACCCAGAGCCGGGTCGCGGCGGCCACGCGCTCGGCGGCGTCCGCGTCACCCGCGACGTCGATCGAGACCATGGCCCCGAAGCCGGGGTAGCGCACCCGCTCCACACCGGCGTGGCCCCCGAGCCGCTCGGCGAGGACCCGGGCGTTGGCGCTCGCCCGCTCGAGCCGCACCGACAGCGTGCGCAGGCCGCGCAGGGCCAGCCAGGCCTCCATGGGCCCGGCGATGGCGCCGTGCATCTGCCGGTGCCTCCGGAGGCGCTCGTGCAGCGCCCGGCCCGTCTCCGACGGGCCGGTGACCGTCGCCCCGAGGAGCAGGTCGCTGTGCCCGGAGAGGTACTTCGTCACGGAGTGCACGACGACGTCGGCGCCGAGGTCGAGCGGCTGCTGGAGCAGGGGGGTCGCGAAGGTGTTGTCGACGACGACGAGCAGCCCGCGCTCATGGGCGGCGGACGCCAGCGCCGCGACGTCGGCCACGTCGAGCAGCGGGTTGGTCGGCGACTCCACCCAGAGCATCGCCGCGCCGTCGAGGGCGCCGACCACCGCGTCCGTGACGGTCACGTCCACGGGCGTGACGACGACCTCACCGGCGGCCTCGCGGTCGGCCAGCGTTACGAGGGTGCCGTTGTAGGCGGCGGTCGGCACGACGACCCGCCCACCGTGGGGGACGAGCGAGAGCGCTGCCGCCACCGCGGCCATGCCGGAGGCGAAGACGAGGGCGTCGCCACCCTCCAGCGAGCCCAGCGCCTCCTCGAAGGCGGACCAGGTGGGGTTGCCGCCACGGCCGTAGCTCACCGCCCCGTCCGCGTGGTAGGTCGAGCTCATCGTCAGCGGTGCGCCGACCTGCTCACCGGGGGCGGACGGCACACGGCCGAGGGACACGAGGCGGGTGGCTGGGCTCAGCTCGACGGGTTCCACACGGGCGAGCGTATGCCGCCCGCACCGGGCCTGCGGGATAGGGTCGCTGGCGATGAACACCGAGAACACGCCCAGCGACGTCGCCGCAGGTCCGGGGTCCGACGGCGAACCGCGCCGCCTGCGGGTGGCCCTCGTCTTCGGCGGCCGTTCCTCTGAGCACGCCGTGTCCTGCGCCACCGCCGCGAGCGTCATGTCGGCCCTCGACCCCGAGCGCTACGACGTGCTGCCGATCGGAATCGCCAAGGACGGCAGCTGGGTGCTGGCCGCCAACGACCCCGAGCCGTTGCGGCTCGCGCCGGGGCACATCCCCGAGGTCGACGCGTCCGCTCCGAGCGTGCTCGTGCCGATGAGCGCGACGGCCCGCCACCTCATCGTCCACGAGGCCGGGCAGCCGCCGCGAGAGCTGAACGAGGTGGACGTCGTCTTCCCGCTCCTGCACGGGCCGTTCGGCGAGGACGGCACCATCCAGGGGATGCTCGACCTGGCCGACGTCCGCTACGTCGGGTCCGGGGTGACGGCCTCCGCGGTGATGATGGACAAGCACATGATGAAGGTCGTGTTCCAGGCTGCAGGGCTCCCGGTCGGCCCCTACGTCGTCGTGACCGACCGCGAGTGGCAGCGGGACCCGGAGGCGGCCCTCGACGCCGTGGGCGCGCTCAGCTACCCCGTCTTCGTCAAGCCCGCCCGGGCCGGCTCGAGCATGGGGATCTCCAAGGTCGACGGCCCCGAGGGGCTGCGCGCCGCGGTCGAGGCGGCGCGCGAGCACGATCCCAAGGTCGTCGTCGAGCAGGGCGTCGTCGGCCGCGAGATCGAGTGCGGCGTCCTCGACGGCCACGGCACCGATGCCCCGCGCACCAGCCCCCTGGGGGAGTGCATCGTCGTCCAGGGTCACGCCTTCTACGACTTCGAGGCCAAGTACCTCGACGACGACGGCATCCGCCTCGAGGCACCGGCCGACGTCCCGCCGGCAGTCGCCGACCAGATCGCGCAGATGGCGGTCACGGCGTTCACCGTCGCCGGGTGCGAGGGTCTGGCCCGCTGCGACTTCTTCCTCACCGGGACGGGCGAGGTGCTGATCAACGAGATCAACACGATGCCGGGCTTCACCCCCAGCTCGATGTACCCGCGGATGTGGGCGGCGGCCGGCCTGACCTACCCCGAGCTCATCGACGAGCTCATCGGGCTCGCCATGGAGCGTCGGGTCGGCCTGCGCTGACCTGTCCCGCACTGTCCTGCCCTCAGGTGCAGGAGAGCGAGTTCGTCGGGAGCCGGTTGGCGGCCTCGGTGAAGGCGGGCAGCAGGAGCGGCTCGGGCGCGTAGGCCTTGGGGACGAGCACCTCGATGGCCGGGTCGCGCCCGAAGGTCGTGAACCTCGTCCCGTCACTGAGCGGCTGGGCCACCCAGCCCAGCCCGTCGACCTCGATGCAGTCCTGCGTCGTGGGGGCGAGGGCGGGCACCCCGCACCGGGCGATGATGGCCGGGTCACCATAGGCGGCGCCGGCGCTCGCGTCGCTCACCTCGCGGCGCTCCTGCCCACCGGCCCGCGCCGGCCACGACGCCGCCACGGCACGGCAGGCGGCACCGGTCGCCAGGGGTGTGGGCGCGACCTCGACGGCCGAGGAGCACCCGGAGAGCGCGACGACGGCGGTGGCGCCGAGCACCACCGCCGTCGTCGAACGCTGTCGAGCGAGCACGCTCAGACGTGCACCACCGTGCAGGTGAGGGTCCGGGTGATGCCTTCGACCTCCTGGATCTTCGCGATGACGAGCTTGCCGAGCTCGTCCACGGTCTCGGCCTCGACGCGGGCGATGCAGTCGTAGGGGCCGGTGACGTCCTCGGCGAGGGCCACTCCCGGGATCGCTGCGATCGCCTCGGCCACGGCCGCTGCACGACCGACCTCGGTCTGAATCAGGATGTAGGCCTGGACCACTGGGTGTCACCTCACTGTCGGGGAGGGGCTCGGTGCGCCGCTCCGTCGGAGTCTTCTCGGTCTTCGTCGACCGTCGCCGGGGCGACGGTGTCTGCACGGTACCGTGCCGGGAGTCCGCACGTCTCGGGTGGTTCAGGAGGTGGGTGTGTGGCCGCGCACACGACGATCGGCTCGGTCAGCGAGTCCGAGCTGCTGGGGCGGATCCTCCCGTTGTTCGGTCGGAGCCCGTATGCCGGTGCCGGTGTCGTCGTCCCTCCGGGAGACGACGCCGCGGTCCTCGCGACGACCGGGTCCGTGGTCCTGACGACCGACTCGATGGTGCGCGGCCGCGACTGGCGCGACGACTGGTCGAGCGGGCACGACGTCGGGATCAAGGTCGTCGCCCAGAACGTCTCCGACGTGGCCGCGATGGGCGCCGTGGCCACCGGGCTGCTCGTCGCGGTCGCCGCCGACCCCGAGACCGAGCTCGCGTGGGTCCTCGACCTCACCGCCGGGATCGCCGCCGCCGCCGAGGACGCCCGCTGTCCGGTCGTCGGCGGAGACCTGTCGTCGGCGCCGAGCGGCGTCGTCGTCGTGTCCGTGACGGCGTTCGGCGACCTGGGGGGCCGGACACCGGTGCTGCGATCCGGTGCTCGCCCCGGTGACGTGGTGGCCGTGGCGGGCTCCCTCGGCTGGTCCGGGGCCGGGCTGGCGCTGCACGAGCAGGGCCGGGAGGACCCGATCGCCGGCGAGGGCCCCGGCCGCCACCTCGACGAGGTCGACAAGGCCGTGTCGCTGCTCATGTGGTTCCACCGCTCGCCCCGCCCGCCCTGGGAGTCCGGTCCGCTGGCCGCGCAGGCCGGTGCGACGTCGATGATCGACGTGTCCGACGGGCTCGTGCGCGACGGCGCCCGGATCGCGACCGCCAGCGGGGTGGAGCTGGCGCTCGACGAGGAGGCGCTGCGGCTCGGCTTCCTCACCGGCCCGATCGAGACGGCCCTCGGCGCCGAGGCGGGCTGGCCGCAGGTCCTGGCCGGGGGAGAGGAGCACTCGCTGCTCGCGACCTTCCCCGAGGGTGCGGTGCCCGAGGACGCGGCAGCGCCGTGGACGGTCGTCGGCAGGGTGCTCGAGGCCGGTCCGCAGGGTCCGCGGCTCACGGTCGGCGGAGCCGTCCCGAGCGTGACCGGCTGGGACCACTTCGCCGGCTGACCGGCATACGCCGACTGACCGGGGGGACGACGAACGGGGCGTCGTCCACGATCGGACGACGCCCCGTTCGGGGTACGGCTAGGGGGTCAGCGCTTGACCTTGCCGGCCTTGAGGCAGGAGGTGCAGACGTTGAGACGCTTCGGGGTCACACCCTTGTCACCGACAAGAGCCTTCACGCGCTGGATGTTGGGGTTCCAGCGTCGCTTGGTGCGGCGGTGCGAGTGCGAGATGCTGTGGCCGAAGCCGGGTCCCTTGCCGCAGACATCGCAGTTGGCAGCCACGGGTGGTCTCCTTGAGTCAGGTGTCATACGGGAGCGCTGGATGATCAGCCGTCCCAGGTCGATGGTCCGGTGCCCGCCCCGGAGGGGGCTCACGCGGAACCGTCAAAGCGTAGCCGAGTTCGGGTGTGGGTCCAAAACGCGTCGGGGGCGCCCGATAGCCTGCCACCGTGCCAGCCGTTCTCGACGCCGATGGAGCCCGCCTCTGGGGGGCCCTGACCCGCGCCGCGTTCGCCGCCCGGCGCACCGAGATGGACGCGCTCAACGTGTTCCCGGTGCCGGACGGGGACACCGGCACCAACCTCTATCTGACGATGGACACCGCGCTCGAGGACGTCAAGGTCGCCCACGCGGCCCAGGGCATCATCGGCACGGCCAGCCTCGTCGACGAGGCGCGCAACCTCTCCCGCGCCCTGCTTCTGTCGGCTCGCGGCAACTCCGGTGTCATCGTCAGCCAGATCGTCGCCGGCCTCAGCGCCGTCGTCATCGAGGAGGGGCTGACCGAGGTGGACGGGCCCGCGCTCGCCCGCGCCATCACGCGCGGGGCCCAGCTCGCGAGGGCCAGCGTCGCCCACCCGCAGGAGGGCACGATCCTCACCGTCGCCGACGCCGCCGCGGCGGGTGCGACCGAGGCCGCCGCGGAGGGCGGGGACGCCGCCGAGGTGGCCGCGTCCGCTCTCAGCGACGCCGAGGCCGCGCTCGTGCGCACGCCCGAACAGCTCCCCGCGCTGGCCCGGGCCGGGGTCGTCGACGCCGGTGGCGCCGGCTGCGTGCTCATGATCGAGGCGCTGCACCGGGTCCTGACGGGCAGCTGGGCCGAGGGGTCCGCCCCGCTGCACCACGCCTCCGAGGACCTGCTCCCCAAGACCTCGTGGCACATCGAGGGGGGCGCGGGCGACCCTCCCGGCGAGGAGGCCGGCAGGGCGAGAGATCCGTTCGCTCCCACGCCGACCTCCGCGGTCGGGCCCGCCTTCGAGGTGATGTTCCTCCTCGACCACTGTGACGACGAGCGCGTCGCCACGCTCAGGGACACCCTCGACGGGCTGGGCGACTCGCTGCTCGTCGTCGGTGGGCCGGACCTCTGGAACGTCCACGTGCACGTCGACGACGTCGGCGCCGCGGTGGAGGCCGGCATCGCCGCCGGGCGCCCGCACCGGGTCAAGGTCACGCACTTCGCCACCCAGGTCGCCGCCAAGGAGACTCAGCAGGTGGCCGTGGTCGCGTGTGCCGCCGGACCCGGCATGGCGACGATCCTCGAGGAGGCCGGCGCCACCGTGGTCCTCAGCTCGCCGGGAGCGCGCGCCTCGGCGGGCCAGCTGCTCGAGGCGATCCACGAGACCGGAGCCGGCTCGGTCATCGTCCTGCCCAACGACAAGGACACGCTCATGGCCGCCGAGGTGGCGTGCCGTGCCGCCACCGAGGAGGGGATCGTCACGGCGATCGTCCCGGCGCGCACCGCCGTGCAGGGCCTGGCGGCGCTCGCCGTCGTCGACCTCGGCAAGGGTCTGCGCGAGAACGCCATCTCGATGACCAGTGCCGCGGTCGCCACACGACACGGCGCGGTGTCGGTCGCCTCCCGTGAGGTGCTGACCTGGGCCGGGCACGTCACACCCGGCGACGTCCTGGGCATCGTCAGCGGCGACGTCGCGCTCATCGGGGACGACCTCGCGACCGTCGCCCACCAGGTGCTCGACCGGCTGCTCTCCGGAGGCGGTGAGCTCGTCACCCTCGTGTCCGGGGCGGACGCGGACGACGCCCTGGTCGACGCCGTCGCCGACCGGCTGGCCAAGGAGCACGCCGAGGTCGAGGTCGTCCGCCTCGACGGAGGCCAGCAGGTCTACCCGCTGCTCGTGGGGGTGGAGTAGACCCGTGTACACGGAGGCCACTCCGCTCACCAAGGTCCTCGCCGCCCGGGAGGCGAAGAAGTTCAAGGACTCCCGGGGCATCACCACGGTCGGTGACCTCCTCGCCTACTGGCCGCGTCGCTACCAGAGCCCCGAGAGCAACCTCGCCGCCGCGACGGTCGGCTCCTACATCGTCGCCGTCGCCGAGGTGAAGTCGGCGACGACGAGGTCGATGAAGGCGCGCCGCGGCACGATGCTGCAGGCCGTCATCACGGACGGGACCAAGGACCTCGAGATCACCTTCTTCAAGGCCTGGGGCCACGAGGGCAAGCTCGTCCCGGGCACGAAGGCCCTCTTCGCCGGGAAGGTCTCGTCCTTCAACAACCGTCTCCAGCTCGCCCACCCCGGCTACTCGCTGCTGAGCGACTTCGACCAGGGGAAGCGGCGCGACCTCATCCCCATCTACAAGGCGGTGGGCAACCTCCACACGTGGACGGTGACCGAGTGCGTGCGCATGGTGCTCGACCTGCTCGTCGAGAGCCCCGAGGCCATCCCCGAGGACGTCCTCGACCGGCGCGACCTCCTCGACCGCACGTCCGCCCTGCGAGGCATCCACACCCCCGAGTCGATGGCCGAGGTGGCGCAGGCCCGACGGCGCATGTCCTACGAGGAGGCGTTCGTCCTCCAGCTCGCCCTCGCCCAGCGCCGGGCCCGGCAGGCACAGGAGTCGACGATCGCCCGGTCGCCCCGACCGGGTGGCCTGCTCGACGCGTTCGACGCCCGGCTGCCCTTCACGCTCACCGCCGGGCAGGTCGATGTGGGGCGCACGCTCGCCGAGGAGATGGCTCGCGACGTCCCGATGCACCGGCTCCTGCAGGGTGAGGTGGGCTCGGGCAAGACCGTCATCGCGGTGCGGGCCATGCTCGCCGCCGTCGACTCCGGGGGACAGGCGGCTCTGCTCGCGCCGACCGAGGTCCTCGCCGCCCAGCACCACCGGTCGATCAGCGCGATGCTCGGCGACCTCGCCGAGGGTGGCCTGCTCGGAGGAGCGGAGATCGGCACCCGGGTCACGCTGCTGACCGGCAGCATGTCGACCGCGGCCCGTCGCCGGGCCCTCCTCGACATCGCCAGCGGGGACGCCGGCATCGTCGTCGGGACGCACGCCCTCATCCAGGAGCACGTGAGCTTCCAGGACCTCGCGCTCGTCGTCGTCGACGAGCAGCACCGCTTCGGCGTCGAGCAGCGGGATGCCCTGCGCGGCAAGGCCGCCCAGCCGCCGCACGTGCTCGTCATGACCGCCACCCCGATCCCGCGCACCGTGGCGATGACCGTCTTCGGTGACATGGAGACGTCCACGCTGAGCGAGCTCCCCGCCGGTCGGGCACCGATCACGACGCACGTCGTCCCGGAGGACAAGCCGGGGTGGATGCAGCGCACCTGGCAGCGGATCGCCGAGGAGGTCGCCCAGGGGCGCCAGGCCTACGTCGTGTGCCCTCGCATCGGCGACGACGACGACCCCGACGAGGGCGCCGAGATCTTCGCCGCCGACGTGACCGGCGACTCGGACGGCGACGACGGGGGTGGTGACGACGACGGCGAGGCACCCCCGCCGCGCCCGCTCGCCTCCGTCCACCGCGTCCACGCAGAGCTCGTCGCCAACCCGGCCCTGGCCGGCCTCCGGGTCGAGGTGCTCCACGGTCGCCTGCCCGCCGACGAGAAGGACGCCGTCATGCGTGACTTCGCCGCCGGGCAGATCGACGTCCTCGTCTCCACGACCGTCATCGAGGTCGGGGTCGACGTGCCCAACGCCAGCGTCATGGTCGTCATGGACGCCGACCGGTTCGGGGTCTCCCAGCTGCACCAGCTGCGCGGCCGGGTCGGGCGCGGCGGCCTGCCCGGTCTGTGCCTGCTCGTCCACGCGGGCGACGGGGAAGCCGCCCACGAGCGGCTCGACGCCGTGGCCGGCACCACCGACGGCTTCGAGCTGGCCCGCATCGACCTCCGCCAGCGTCGGGAGGGCGACATCCTCGGGTCCTCCCAGCACGGGGTCCGCAGCCAGCTGCAGTTCCTCCACGTCCTCGAGGACGAGGCCCTCATCATGGCGGCCCGTGAGGACGCCGTCGCGGTGGTGGCCGACGACCCCGACCTCGCGGCACATCCGCGACTCGCCGAGCTCGTCGACGCACGCGTCGACACCGAGCAGGCGGCATACCTGGAACGAGGGTGACATGACCAGGGTCATCGCCGGCACGGCCGGCGGACGAGAGCTGCGCACTCCGGCCGGGCGCGGCACGCGTCCGACGAGCGACCGCGTGCGCGAGGCGCTCTTCTCCGCCCTCGAGGCGCGCGACGCGCTCTCCGGCGCGCGCGTCCTCGACCTGTATGCCGGCTCGGGCGCCCTCGGTCTCGAGGCCGCCAGCCGCGGCGCCGCGGAGGTGACGCTCGTCGAGTCCGACCGTGCCGCCGCGTCGGTCATCCGCGACAACGCCGCGCGGCTGGGGCTGCGGGTGTCCGTGCTGCCGCTGACGGTGACGTCCGCGCTCGGGGGTGCGGCCCGCCCGCTGGACCTCGTGTTCCTCGACCCGCCGTACGACCTTCCGGAGGAGTCGCTCGGCGCGGACCTGACGGCACTGGTGTCGCGGGGATGGCTCGCCGATCAGGCGCTCGTCGTCGTCGAGCGGTCGAAGCGCTCGGCCGAGCCGACGTGGCCGGCGGGCCTGGAACCCGAGCGGGGAAAGAAGTACGGCGAGACGGTCGTCTGGTACGCCATCCACGAGGAGCCAGCGTCCACAAAGCCCGGGTGATCAGCGAGGATGGCCCCATGACCGACTACGCGATCCCGCGCCCGACCAGTGGCGACGTCCTCGAGCTGATCCTCACCGACCACCGCCTCTTCGAGGACCTCATCCGGGAGTGCCGGCGCAACGACAGCGACCGCTCCGCGGCCCGGAGCGCGCTCGCCGAGCTGATCGTGGCGCACGGTGAGGCCGAGGAGGAGAAGGTCTACCCCACGCTGCGCACCAAGCGCGCGATCGGCGCGCACGAGCAGGAGCACGGCGAGGAGGAGCACGCCGAGATCAACGAGGCGCTCGTCGCCTTCCTCGAGGCCAAGGGCACCGACACCGAGAAGTACGACTCCGCCCTCGAGGAGCTGGCCACGGTGCTCAACCACCACGCCAACGAGGAGGAGCAGACCATCCTCAACCCGGCGCGCGAGGAGGTCTCCGAGCAGGCCAGGACCGAGCTGGGCGAGGTCTGGCTGGCCCGTCGCAACGAGCTGCTCGACCACGGGTGCGCGAGCCTCGAGCAGGTGAAGGCGATCCTGCACCGCGCCGAGAAGGAGGGCGTCATCGCCGCGCCCGAGGCCAGGGAGAAGGCGGACGAGATCAAGGACGCCGCCAAGGAGGAGGCCACGAAGGTCGAAGAGGCCTCCAAGGCGGCCGCCGCCAAGGACTGAGCGGCGCACGGGCCGCCGAGGTCCGCACGCCGTAGGGTGGCGCGCGTGAGCGAGCAGCAGATTCGACGGGCCGTCTGCCCGGGGTCCTACGACCCGGTCACCCTCGGCCACGTCGACGTGCTCGTGCGCGCTGCCCGGCTCTACGACGAGGTCGTCGTGGCGGTGCTCCACAACCCGGCCAAGCAGGGCACCTTCGCCGTGGAGGAGCGCATCGGCTTCGTCGAGCGCTCCCTGCCGGAGGACGTGCGGCAGCGGGTGCGGGTCGAGGCCTTCGCGGGGCGGCTGCTCGTCGACGTCTGCCGTGACGTGGGGGCCGATGCCATCGTCAAGGGCCTGCGCAGCGCGACCGACTTCGCCTACGAGCTCCCGATGGCGCTGATGAACCGGCACCTCACGGGCGTCGAGACGGTGTTCCTCCCCGGCGCGCCCGAGCTCGAGCACGTGTCGAGCTCGCTGGTCAAGGAGGTGTCGCGGTTCGGGGGAGACCTCACCGGCCTCGTCCCCGACGAGGTCCGCGACGCCCTCGTCGCGCTGCGGGCGACCCCCTGACCCGGACGGCGCATTTGGGCAGGTGGACCACCCTCCGGTAATGTTGACGGTCGGTCTGCGTCAGCCGTGACGCGAACCGAACCACTCGACCACGGCAAGGGCAATGACTCGTCTCGATCCACGATCTCCACTGGTGCTCGACACCAAGGAGGTCGGCCGGCGACCCGGCTCGATGGCGGAGCTCTCGCGCGAGGTCGAGGCACCAGCCGACTTCGGCACGGAGGTGCTGCGCGTCGCCGAGGGGGAACCCTTGGAGATCGACGTGCGGCTCGAGTCCGTCGTCGAGGGCGTCCTGGTCACCGGTTCGGTCCACGCCACGGCGACCGGCGCCTGCGTGCGGTGCCTGGATCCGATCAGTCACGACGTGACTGGCCGCTTCCAGGAGCTGTTCGCCTACGCCGATCGCAACGCCCACCACCAGGAGGTGGGCGACGAGGACGCAGCCGAGGTGTATCTCGTCGAGGACGGTCTGATCGACCTCGACGAGGTGCTCCGGGACGCGGTGGTGCCCTCACTGCCGTTCCAGCCCGTGTGTCGTCCGGACTGCCCGGGGTTGTGTTCCGAATGCGGGATGCGCCTCGAGGAGGACCCGGACCACGCACATGACGTGATCGACCCCAGGTGGGCGGCTCTCACGGACCTCGCGTCCGAGCCGTCCACGACGCAGACTTCAGATAGGACCTGACGTGGCTGTTCCGAAGCGGAAAGTGTCGCGCTCCAACACCCGCCACCGCCGTGCCAACTGGAAGGCGACCCCGGTCACCCTGACCGCGTGCCCCCAGTGCAAGGCCCCGACGCAGCCGCACATCGCGTGCCCGTCGTGCGGGTCCTACAACGGTCGCCACTACGGCGTGGCCGAGCGCACCGAGCACCAGGGCTGAGCCCACCCTCATGGGTAGGGGCTCGCACAGCCCTGAGGCACTCACGCCGCGGCGCCCCGTCGCCGAGCTCCACCAGCACCTCACCGAGGTGACCGGTGGGCTCATCGACGAGGCGCTGCTCGGTCGTGCCCTGACGCACCGCTCCTACGCCTACGAGGCGGGCGGTGTGCCGCACAACGAGCGGCTGGAGTTCCTCGGCGACTCGGTGCTCGGCCTCGTCGTCACCGACACGCTCTACCGGACCCACCCCGACCTCACCGAGGGCAACCTCGCCAAGCTGCGGGCTGCCGTGGTGAACATGCGCGCGCTCGCGGCGGTCGGACGCACCCTCGGGCTCGGCGACTACCTCCACCTCGGTCGCGGGGAGGAGACCACCGGCGGCCGGGACAAGGACTCGATCCTCGCCGACACCGTCGAGGCCGTCATCGGCGCGACCTACTCGAGCGCCGGGCTGGCAGCCGCCGACGCCCTCGTGCACCACTTGCTCGACCCGCTCATGGCCAGCTCGGCCACGCTGGGTGCCGGGCTGGACTGGAAGACGAGCCTGCAGGAGATCAGCGCCCTCCACAGCACCGGCCCTGTCGAGTACGCCATCGAGGAGGAGGGCCCGGAGCACGCCAAGACGTTCAGCGCCCGCGTCCTTGTCGGCGGCACCGAGTGCGGCCGAGGGTCGGGCCGCACGAAGAAGGACGCGGAGCAGCAGGCCGCCGCGCAGGCCTGGGAGGCGCTGCGCGAGCGCCACGGCTCGGGCCTGTCCACCGCCCCCCTGCCAGACCTCTCCTGACCCCAGGCAGACTGCCGACGTGCCCGAGCTGCCGGAGGTCGAGGTCGTCCGGCGTGGCCTCGCCGACCACGTCGTGGGGCGCCGCATCGCCTCGGCGGTCTTTCACGGTGCCCGCGTCGCCCGGCGCCACGTCCCGGGCCCGCTGCACCTCGCCGAGCAGGTCGCCGGACTCGACGTCACCGAGGCGCGGCGGCGCGGGAAGTACCTCTGGCTGGTCCTCGGTGACGAGGGTCGCCCGGTGCATGGCCTCATCGCCCACCTCGGCATGAGCGGCCAGCTCCTCGTCGAGGCCTCGGACGCCCCCGACGAGAAGCACCTCCATGCCCGCTTCACCTTCGCCGACGCCGGCCCGGAGCTCCGCTTCGTCGACCAGCGGACCTTCGGCGGCTTCGCCCTCGACGACCTCGGCGACGACGGTGTGCCGCACCAGATCCGCCACATCGCGCCGGACCCGTTCGAGCCGGTCTACGACCAGCGGGCGGTCGTGCGCCGGATCAAGGCCAGCGACAGCGCCATCAAGCGGATGCTGCTGCACCAGGGCGTCGTGTCGGGGATCGGCAACATCTACGCGGACGAGGCGCTGTGGCGTGCCCGGGTCCATGGCGAGCGCGTCGCGAGCAGCCTCACCAAGCCCACGATCGCGCGGGTCCTCGACCACGCGCGCGAGGTGATGGAGGCCGCGCTCGCCCAAGGCGGCACGAGCTTCGACGCGCTCTACGTCAACGTCAACGGGGCCTCGGGATACTTCGACCGATCGCTGCACGCCTACGGCCAGGAGGGGGCACCCTGCGACCGGTGCGGCACGCCGATCCGACGCGAGCACTTCATGAACCGCTCGTCGTTCAGCTGTCCGCGGTGCCAGCCGCGCCCTCGTGGTTCTCGGACCACGACAGCGCGATGAGCTCCCGCAGGACGCCCTCGTCCACGTCGGTGAGCCGCTTGAGGTAGAGGCACCCCTTGCCGGCGGTGTGCGGGCCGAGCCGGTCGAGCAGGTCGGCGTGCGAGCCGTAGGACGTGAGGCCGTAGAGGGTCAGCGCCGCCTTGCGTGGAGCGAGGCCGACCGCGAACCACTCCCGGTCCTTGCCGTCGGCCGTGCGGTACGGCTGGCGACCGAACCCCACCATGGACCCACCCCACAGCGCCGGGTCCGCCCCCGTCACCTCCCGCATCAGCGCCAGCACGCGCTGCGCGTCCTCGCGTCGCGCCGCCGGCTCCACGGCTGCCAGGAGCGCGTCGACGTCGCCCGAGCCCGGTCTCGTCGTGCGGTCGCCATGGTCCGGAGCGTCGGGGACGGTCATGGGACCGGGAGCTCCTCGAGCGTGACGGGCGTGCCGGTGTGCCGGGTGCTCAGGTTCGCGAACGCCTGTCGGATCGTCTTGGCATAGAGGTGTGCGCCCACGAGGGAGGGGTGCATGCCGTCGGACTGCAGCTGGCCCGTGGCGCCCTGCAGCGCGGCGTCCCAGTCGGCGAGGGCGACGTTGTCGCGACCGGCGACCAGCTCGCGCAGCGCGGCGTTGTCGCTCGCGATCCGGTTGAGCCGGCCGTGGAGGGTGACGACGACCACCATGCGGTCGGGCCCCAGGGCGTCGAGGGTGGCCCTGGCCCGCTCCGGGTCGGTGCCGGCGTTGGTGCCGAGGGCGAGCACCACCGCCCGGCGGGTGGCGTCACCCCTCCGGGTGACCACGGACAGCCCCTCGGCCCACTGCCGGTTGGACCGCGCGTCGAGGCGGATGCCGGGGAAGTAGTAGCGCAGGGCGTGCACGCTCCCCACCATCATCGAGTCGCCGTACCCGTCGATCTCTGACCCCGTCGGCATCGCCCACGTCTGGGCCATCGGCCCTGCCTTCTGGCCCGCGGTCGGCGACGCACCGGCCGACGGCTCCGGCGCCGAGGGGGAGGGCGTGGTCGACGGGAGGGCCGCGGCGGAGTTGGCGTCCAGCAGCTGCTCGACGGAGGTGCGGGTCGGGACGGTCAGCAGGACCGTCGTCAGCACGATGGCGAGCACCGCCACCGCAGCCCAGACCGCGCGGGCGGTGCGCGTCCCGGCATACCGGATCAGGTGGAGCAGGTGACGCGCGCTGCCCCGGAAGCCGCGTTGGCGGACCGGAGTCTCGAGAAGGCGGTAGGAGAGGTCGGCGATGGCGACGGTGACCACGACGCACCACAGGCGGGACCAGAGGTAGCCGTCGGCCGAGCGGGCGGCCCACGGCAGGTCCGCCTCGACGATGAGGATCACCGGCCAGTGCCACAGGTAGAGGCCGTAGGACCGCTCGCCCACCCAGCGCAGGACCGGCCGGTCGAGGACCGAGCGCAGCGGTGAGGGTCGCTCGACGACACCGAGCACGAGCACCGTCGTCGCGAGGGACGCGACGAGGATCCCTCCCCGGAACGTCCACGCGGTCGACTCGTCGAGCAGCGCGAACAGCGCCACCAGGGTCGCACCGGCGAGGAGCAGCGCCGGACGGCGGGCTCGCTCCCACGCGGGGGTGGACGTCCAGGCCCGGTGCGGGGCGGCCCAGGCGAAGGCCAGGGCGGCCCCGAGCATGAGGCCCATGAGGTGGGTGTCGGTGCCGTAGTAGACCCGGGTCGCGCCGAGCGAGGGGTCGTAGCGACTGGCCATGAGGACGGCGGACCCCAGTGCCAGGGCCACGGCGAACCCGGCGCGGGCGCGCGACGACGGCGCGAGGCGCAGGAGGAGCAGGGCGACCAGCGGCCAGACGAGGTAGAACTGCTCCTCCACCGCCAGCGACCAGAGGTTCATCAGCAGCTGCGGCGCCGTGCTGTGGAAGTAGTCGGAGCCGGCCGCGATCTCCAGCCAGTTGCTCGTGAAGGTCAGGGCCCCGAGTGCCTGCCGCCGGATGCCGACGAGCAGGTCGGCCTCGACGAGGCGGGCGAGCAGGATGACGCTGGGCACGAGCAGGAGCAGGGCGGGCAGGAGCCGACGCGCGCGGCGGGTCCAGAACCCGACGAGGTCGACCCGACCGTGCCGGGCGTGCTCACGCACGAGCAGGGTGGTGATGAGGAAGCCCGAGATGACGAAGAAGACGTCGACGCCGAGGAAGCCACCGGGCAGCCAGCGCGGGTCGAGGTGGAAGGCGAGGACCGCGAGGATCGCCACGGCGCGCAGGCCGTCGAGGCCGGGCAGGCGCCCGGAGGCGCGCGGGTCGGCGGAGCGGCTCCGTGGCGCCGCGGCCGGCCCCAGCGACGGGCTGTCCACGCTCATGTCCACAGGCTAGGGAGAGGCACCGACACGGGCGTGGAGGCGCGCGGGCGTGCGCCCGACCTACGATCACGCCATGGACAGCAGCCCCGACCCGGACCCCGACGCCGTCGTCCAGGTGCGGGTCACGGTCACCGTGCGCGGCCGGGTGCAGGGTGTCGGCTTCCGCTGGTGGACCCGGGCCCGCGCCCTCGAGCTGGGCCTGGCCGGCCACGCCCGCAACACGAGCGACGGGCGCGTCGAGGTCGTCGCCCAGGGTGCCCGTGAGGCCGTCCACCGGATGGTGCTGCTGCTGCGTGAGGACCCCTCGAGCACCGGTCGCCCGGGGACGGTCGTCTCCGTCTCGACCCCGCTCGAGAGCGCCCCGCGCCCGGACGTCACCGGGTTCGTCGAGAGGTGACCGGGCAGCGGGTGACGGCCACCCGGCATACCGCGTCGTGGAACGGGCACCCCGCCCCCGGACGTCGTTCCTACGATGTGGGGATGAGCGACGTCCCCCCGGAGCTGGCCCGCCTGCGATCGAGCATCGACAACATCGACGCGGCGCTCGTGCACCTGCTCGCGGAGCGCTTCAAGTGCACCCAGCAGGTCGGCGAGCTCAAGGTCGTGCAGGGCCTGCCACCGGCCGACCCCGCCCGCGAGGAGCGGCAGATCGGCCGGCTGCGGGCGCTCGCGGACGAGAGCGGGCTCGACCCGGAGTTCGCGGAGAAGTTCATCAACTTCGTCATCGCCGAGGTCATCCACCACCACGAGTCCATCGCCAAGGGCTGACCCCAGCGCCCACCCGCAGCATCACGCCAGCCCCATCCGACCCATCGGTCACAGGCAACGCAGGGGCCCGTCGTGGTCCGGGTCCGGTCGGGGACCCGCCGGTACAGTGAGCGCTCATCCTGCCCCCGAGGAACCGAGAGCCACCGCGTGTACGTCAAGAGCCTGACCCTCAAGGGGTTCAAGTCCTTCGCCTCGGCGACGACGATGCGCCTCGAGCCGGGCATCACGTGCATCGTCGGCCCCAACGGCTCCGGGAAGTCCAACGTCGTCGACGCGCTCGCCTGGGTCATGGGGGAGCAGGGGGCCAAGAGCCTGCGCGGCGGCAAGATGGAGGACGTCATCTTCGCCGGCACCGCCGGTCGCCCGCCGCTCGGCCGGGCCGAGGTCAGCCTGACGATCGACAACACCGACGGCGCCCTCCCGATCGACTACACCGAGGTGACGATCACCCGGACGATGTTCCGCAACGGTGGCTCCGAGTACGCCATCAACGGCACCCCGAGCCGGCTCCTCGACATCCAGGAGCTGCTCTCCGACAGCGGCATCGGTCGCGAGATGCACGTCATCGTCGGCCAGGGTCAGCTCGACGCCGTGCTGCGCGCGACCCCCGAGGAGCGCCGCGGCTTCATCGAGGAGGCAGCGGGCGTCCTCAAGCACCGCAAGCGCAAGGAGCGCGCGCTGCGCAAGCTCGACGCGATGGAGGCCAACCTCACCCGCGTCCACGACCTCACCGGTGAGATCCGGCGCCAGCTCGGCCCGCTCGGGCGCCAGGCCGAGGCCGCCCGCAAGGCCGCCACGATCCAGGCCGACGCGCGTGACGCCCGGCTGCGCCTGCTCGCCGACGACCTCGTCCAGCTCACCTCCACCCTCGAGCGGGAGGTCGCCGACGAGACCGCGCTCCTTGCCCGTCGCACCGCCGTCGAGGACGCGCTCGAGGGCGTCCGCGCACGCCTGACCGAGGTCGAGCGTCAGGCGGCCGACGCCGCACCGGAGCTCGGCCGTGCCCAGGACCGCTTCGTGCGGCTCCAGTCGCTGCGCGACCGCCTCGAGTCGACGGCCTCCGTCGCGCGCGAGCGGGTGCGCCTCCTCAGCCAGGACGACGTCGACGAGACGACGACCGGCCGTGACCCCGAGGAGCTGCGCGCCCAGGCCGTGCAGGCTCGCGAGGCCGAGCAGAAGCTGCTCGCCGAGGTCGCCACCGCGGCCGACGAGCTGGCCGCCGCCGTCACCGCCCGCGAGGAGGCCGAGAAGGCGTATGCCGCCGAGCAGGACCGCCTGTCCCGTCTTGCCCGCGCCGCGGCCGACCGCCGCGAGGGCCTGGCCAAGCTGGCCGGCCAGGTCGGTGCCCGCCGGAGCCGCATCGAGGCCGGCGAGGCCGAGATCGGCCGGCTCCGCGGGATCATCGAGGCCTCGTTGGCCCGGGCCACCGAGGCCGAGCGCGACTTCTCCCGCCTCGAGGGCACCGTCGCCCACGACGAGGAGGGCGAGGAGGGGCTCGACAGCGCCTACGAGAGCGCTGCCGAGGAGCTGGCCGAGGTCGAGGCCCGCATCGCCGAGCTCGAGGCCACCGAGCGCGAGGCCGAGCGGGCCCGGTCGGCGGCCGCCGCGCGGGTGGAGGCGCTCGGGCTCAGCCTGCGGCGCAAGGACGGCGCCGCCGCACTTCTCGCCGCGGCCGACGACCGGCACGGCATCGTCGGGACGGTCGCCTCCCTGCTCCAGGTCAGCGGGGGCCACGAGGCCTCCGTTGCGGCCGCCCTCGGCTGGGCGTCCGAGGCCCTGGCCGTCGGCACCGCCGACGAGGCCGCCCGCGCCGTCGACGCCCTGCGCGACGACGACCACGGTCGCGCCACGCTGCTCGTCGGTGACACCGCCCTGCCGTCCGACCGGGCCTCCTGGCCGAGCATCGACGGCTCCGCCGTCTGGGCCCGCGACGTCGTGTCCGCCCCCGCCGAGGTCCTGCCGGCGGTCGAGCAGCTGCTCGACCGCGTCGCCCTCGTCCCGAACGCCGAGCACGCCCTCGCTCTCGTCGCCCGCGGTGAGGGCATCACGGCCGTCACCGAGCAGGGTGACGTCTACGCCCCGGGCTGGGTCCGCGGTGGCTCCAGCAGCGGCGAGTCGCTCCTCGAGATCCAGTCGGCCCTGGACGAGGCCCAGGCCGCCGTCGCCGCCGCGACCGCCACGGGGGAGCAGACCCGCTTCGCACTCGCCGCAGAGCGCGAGAAGCAGGCCGCGGTGACCGAGCGCGTCGAGGCCGCTCTCGACGCGCTGCACGACAGCGACGCCCGCATGGCCGCAGTGGCCGAGCAGCTGGGAAGCCTCCAGTCGACCATCCGCTCCAGCCGCGCCGAGGTCGAGCGCACCGAGCGCACCATCGCCCAGGCCGAGGCGGCCCTCGAGGCGGACCGCGCCGAGCTCGTCGGCCTCGCGGCCCGGCTCGACGAGGCCAGCGCCGAACCCACCGAGTCCGACGAGCCGTCGACCGACGAGCGCGACCGGCTGGAGCTGGCCGCCAGCCGCGCCCGCACGGCCGAGACCGAGCTGCGGCTCACCCTGCGCACCCGCGAGGAGCGGGCGCGCTCGCTCAAGGGGCGCGCCGACTCGCTCGAGGGCGCCGCCCGCAACGAGATCCAGGCCCGTGAGCGCCTGCGCCAGCGGCAGGAGCGCCGCCGCCGTGAGGCGACGGTGGCCGACGCGGTGAGCCGTGCCGCGGCATACGCCACCGAGCGGATGGCGAGCGCGCTGGGACGCGCCGCCCGGCTGCGCGAGGAGGGCGAGCGCCGGCGCGCCGAGCGCGAGACGGGCGCGCAGGCGCTGCGCGCCGAGCTGGGCACCCACCAGGACGAGCTGCGCGAGCTCACCGACTCCGCCCACCGCGACGAGGTGGCCCGGGCCCGCCAGGTCGCCCGCATCGAGCAGCTCCAGGCCAGGGCCGTCGAGGAGCTCGGCATCGACCCCGACGTCCTCATGGAGGACTACGGCCCGCACCAGCCGATCCCGTTCGTCGCCGGCCCCGATCACGACGGCGAGACACCCCCGCCCGCGGCGTTCGTGCGCGACGAGCAGGAGAAGCGGCTGCGCAAGGCCGAGCGGGGACTCTCCGCGCTGGGCCGGGTCAACCCGCTCGCGCTCGAGGAGTTCGCCGCGCTCGAGGAGCGGCACGCCTTCCTCACCGAGCAGCTCGAGGACCTCAAGAAGTCCAAGCGCGACCTCCTCGACATCGTCCGGTCCGTCGACGAGCGCGTCGAGCAGGTCTTCACCGAGGCCTTCCACGACACGGCCGAGCAGTTCGAGCACGTCTTCCAGCGACTCTTCCCCGGCGGCGCCGGCCAGCTCGTGCTCACCGACCCGGGCAACATGCTCACCACGGGGATCGAGGTCGAGGCCCGCCCGCCCGGCAAGAAGGTCAAGCGCCTCTCGCTGCTCTCCGGCGGTGAACGCTCGCTCGTCGCCGTGGCGCTGCTCGTCGCGATCTTCAAGGCGAGGCCGAGCCCGTTCTACATCATGGACGAGGTCGAGGCGGCCCTCGACGACACCAACCTCGGGCGCCTGATCACGCTCTTCGACGAGCTGCGGAGCTCGAGCCAGCTCATCGTCATCACCCACCAGAAGAAGACGATGGAGATCGCCGACGCCCTCTACGGCGTGAGCATGCGCGGCGACGGCATCACGACGGTGGTCTCGCAGCGCATCCGCGACGTCGCCGCCACGGCCTGAGCGGGCCCGTCAGCCCACGGAGGGGATGCGCCCGAACGTCCCGGTCGGCCAGATCCGGAACACGACCGGCCCGACGACCCGGCCCACCGGGACGAACCGGGCACAGCCCTCGGACTCGACGCCCCCACGGCAGTTGACGACCGAGTCGGCGGACTGGGACCGGTGGTCGCCGAGGACGAGCAGCCGGTCGGTGGGAACGCGGATCTCGGGGAAGCAGCGCGAGGACCGCGGCGTCGACGAGCAGGTCAGCTCCGGCGCCCGGAACGTGTGGTCCTCGTGGACGTAGGGCTCGTCGAGCGGCTCCGCATCGACCACGACCCGGCCCTGCTCGTCGCAGCACTCCACCCGGTCGCCGGGCATGCCGATGACGCGCTTGACCGTGTATGCCGTGTTGGACGGCCCGATGCCGGTGATGTCACCGACCTTCTTCACCGCCGCGAGCAGCGGGTTGCCGGACGGTGGGAGCGTCGAGTCCTGCCAGGTCGCGCCGTGGGCGAAGACGACGACGTCGCCGCGCTCCACCGACGTGTCGGTCCGGTTGACGAGGATCCGGTCGCCGATCCTCAGCGTCTGCTCCATCGACTGCGAGGGCACCCCGAACGGCTTGACGAGGAACGTCTGCACGAGCGCGACGGCGACGACGGCGAGGAGGATCTCGAAGCCGACCGGAACTCTGCGACGCTGTCGCTGGCCCCCCTCGGGCGTGGTCGTCGCACTCACGCGCAGGAGCCTACGCGGCTCCCGGGCGTCCGACCGCCGGACCGGGCACGGGGTGTCGTTTTGAATGCACGGCTGCTCTAGGACACGCTGTGGGCATGGTCGCCCTCATTCTCGGCATGCTCGTCTGCGTCGCACTCGCCCTGGTCGTGGTCGCGCTCGTCGCCGTCCCGGCGCGTCGCGACGGCCGGGGGATCCTCACTCCCAAGGGTGAGGAGGTCGTGACCGCGCTCAAGGAGCGGCAGCAGTCGGCCCGTGACCGCCTCGACCGGGGCTCCGTGTCTGGTTCTGCCGACGACGCTGACGGTCCGGGTGCCGAGGTCCTGACCGACGACGCCCCCGTGCCGAACTCGGCCGAGACCGTCGACTCCTCCGCACGCGCCTGATGCGCTCGGGTATCGACTCCTCCGCCGGCGACCCCTCGGTCCGTCCGCAGGACGACCTCTTCGGGCACGTCAACGGCGGCTGGGTGGCGCGCACCCAGATCCCGGCGGACCGCGGGCGCTACGGGAGCTTCGACATCCTGCGCGAGAACGCCGAGGCGCAGGTCCGCGACATCATCACCTCCGTGGCACAGGGCGAGCCGGAGGCCGGCACCCTCGCGCGCAAGGTCGGTGACCTCTACAGCTCGTTCATGGACGAGGCCCACATCGAGCAGCGCGGGGTGGAGCCGCTCGCCCCGTTCCTCGACGCCATCGCCGGTGCCTCGTCGGCCCAGGACGTCATGGCGCTGCTCGGCCGCTTCCTGCGCGCCGGCGTCGACGGGTTGGTCCACCCCATCGTCAACACCGACGACCGTGACTCCACCCGCTACGTCGTCTACCTCGAGCAGGCCGGCATCGGGCTGCCCGACGAGGCCTACTACCGCGAGCCCCGCCACGAGGAGATCCGGGCCGCGTACCCACCGCACGTCGCGCGGATGCTCACGCTCGCCGGTGTGTATGCCGGTGACGAGGCGACCGCTGCCGCGGACCGGATCATGGCCCTCGAGACCCGCATCGCGGCGTCGCACTGGGACCAGGTCGCCAACCGCGACGCCGTGAAGACCTACACGCTGCTCGACCGGACCGAGCTCGACGAGCTCACCCCGCAGGTCGACTGGGACGCCTACCTCGTCGCGGCGCAGGCGCCGGCGACCGCGTTCGACCAGGTCGTCGCGCGCCAGCCGGACCACCTGCGCTCCGTCAGCGAGGCCCTCGCCGACGTCGAGCTGGGCACGTGGCAGGACTGGCTGCGCTGGCGGGTCGTGCACGCGCTCGCGCCCTACCTGCCCGAGGCGCTCGTCGCCGAGAACTTCGACTTCTACGGTCGCACCCTCTCGGGCGTGCCGGAGATCCGGGAGCGCTGGAAGCGTGGGGTCGGGCTGGTCGAGGACGCGCTGGGCGAGGCCGTGGGGCAGCTCTACGTCGAGCAGCACTTCCCGCCGCGGGCCAAGGAGCGGATGGTCGAGCTCGTCGGCAACCTCGTCGAGGCCTTCCGCCGCGACTTCCAGGAACTCGAGTGGATGGGCGAGGACACCCGGCGTGAGGCCCTGGCCAAGCTCGAGGCGTTCACGCCGAAGATCGGCTACCCGGACCGCTGGCGCGACTACTCCACCCTCGAGGTCGACCCGATGGACCTCCTCGGCAACGTCGCGCGCGCAGCCGCCTTCGAGGTCGACCGCAACCTCGCGAAGCTCGGCGGGCCCGTCGACCGCGACGAGTGGTTCATGACGCCTCAGACCGTCAACGCCTACTACAACCCCGGCCTGAACGAGATCGTCTTCCCGGCGGCGATCCTCCAGCCGCCATTCTTCGACGTCGAGGCCGACGACGCCGTCAACTACGGCGGGATCGGTGCCGTCATCGGGCACGAGGTCGGCCACGGGTTCGACGACCAGGGCTCCCAGTACGACGGCGAGGGCAACCTGCGCAACTGGTGGACCGAGAGCGACCGCGCGAACTTCGACGGACGCGCCCAGCGCCTCATCGCCCAGTTCGACCAGCTCGAGTCGCGCGACGCCCCTGGCCACAAGGTCAACGGCGCCCTGACCGTGGGTGAGAACATCGGCGACCTCGGCGGGCTGACCATCGGGCACGCGGCATACCGGATCTCCACCGAGGGTGGCGAGCCGCCCGTCCTCGACGACCTGACCGGCGACCAGCGCTTCTTCTTCGGCTGGGCGCAGGTGTGGTGCGGCGTGTCCCGTGAGGCGGAGGCGGTCCGCCTGCTCGCGATCGACCCGCACGCCCCCATGGACCTGCGGGCCAACGCGGTGCGTAACCTCACCGAGTTCCACGAGGCGTTCGGTGTCACCGAGGGCGACGGCATGTGGGTCCCGGAGGACGAGCGCGTCCGCATCTTCTGACCGCTGATGCGAGGATGAGTCGGTGAGTGCCATCGACACCTTCTGGGAATTCTTCGCCATCGCCGTGGGCCTGCTGGTCGTCCTCGGCGGCCTGGCCGCCACGCTGCTCCGGGGACGGGGCGGGGCCACCAAGGAGCTGCCCCGCGAGCAGCCGACCCGGCCGGCGCCGGGTGCCGCGACCGACGAGCGTGACGACCGTGACGACCGTGGCTCCTCGGTCGACACGCTGCCCGCCTCGACCGACGACCCGACCCTCGAGGAGACCCTCCCTCCGGTCGCCGTCCCCGAGGTCGAGCGCCCCGAGGCGCCGCAGACCCGACTGCAGCGGCTGCGCGCCCGCCTCGCCCGCTCCAACACCGCCCTCGGGCAGGGGCTGCTCGCCCTGCTCTCCCGTGGAGAACTCGACGAGCAGGCGTGGGAGGACGTCGAGGACACGCTCCTCACGGCCGACCTCGGGGTGGACGCGACGACGCAGCTCGTCGACTCCCTCCGCACGCGGGTCAAGGTCCACGGCAACGCCGACGAGGCCACGGTCCGCGGCTGGCTGCGCGAGGAGCTCGTCGACCTCGTGGACCCGGCCATGGACCGCACCATCGTCTCGTCGCGCGTCGACGGCCGACCCGCCGTGATCCTCGTCGTCGGCGTCAACGGCACCGGCAAGACCACCACGGTCGGCAAGCTGGCCCGGGTGTTCGTCGCGGAGGACAAGGACGTCGTGCTCGGCGCCGCCGACACCTTCCGTGCCGCCGCGGCCGACCAGCTCCAGACGTGGGGCGAGCGCGTGGGGGTGCCCACGGTCCGTTCCGACCGTGAGGGCGCCGACCCTGCCGCCGTCGCGTTCGACGCCGTCAAGGGCGCCACCGAGCTCGAGGCCGACGTCGTCATCGTGGACACCGCCGGGCGGCTGCACAACAAGGTCGGCCTCATGGACGAGCTCGGCAAGGTCAAGCGGGTCATCGAGAAGCAGAGCCCGATCGACGAGGTCCTGCTCGTCCTCGACGCCACCACCGGTCAGAACGGCCTGCGCCAGGCCGAGGTCTTCAGCGAGGTCGTCGGCATCACCGGCATCGTGCTCACCAAGCTCGACGGCACCGCGAAGGGCGGCATCGTCGTCGCGGTGCAGCGCCGGCTCGGCGTGCCGGTCAAGCTCATCGGCCTGGGGGAGGGCCCTGACGACCTGGCTCCCTTCGACCCCGAGGGCTTCGTCGACGCCATCATCGACTGATGCCCGGCGCAGAAGGTGCGCGCCGGGCCGACCTGGGCGCGGCGCTGCGGTCCTGCACCGCCGTCGCGATCGACCTCGCGGACCGGGCGGAGGTCCGTGACGCCTGGGAGCGCGACAGCGCCTGCACCGGCATGACCGTGGGCGGCCTGACCCACCACCTCCTCGCCCAGGTGGGTCACGTCGTCACGGGGCTGCGGTCGGCCGCTCCGCCCGGGGCGCCCGTGATCGGCCTGCTCGACCACTACGCCGACGCTCCGTGGGTGACCGCCTCGCAGAGCGGCGAGACCGACCCGGACCAGGACGAGAAGGACAACGCCGCGGCGGCCGCCGGCCACGAGGCCGTCGTGGCGGCAGCGCGGGCCGCGCTCGCCGAGCTGCCGGGCGTGCTCGCGATGCCGCGCGACCCGGACGTCATCCACATCCCCTGGCAGGGCTGGTCGCTCCCGACGCCGGACTTCGTCACCACCCGGCTCATGGAGATGGTCGTCCACGGTGACGACCTCGCGGCCAGCGTCGGGCTTCCCACGCCCGAGCACGAACCGGCGGTGGTGGCGCCCGTCCTCGCGCTGCTCACCGAGGTGTCGCTGCGGCGCCATGGCCAGGTGGCGCTGGTGCGGGCGCTCAGCCGCCCGCAGCGCGCGTCGGGTGACATCTCCGCGTTCTGAGGTGGCGTGACCGCCGGGGTGTCGGCGATCCGGGCGCAACACCGGCCCGGTGGCCCCGGATCCCCGACACCGGGAGCCGCGCCGAGTGACTGAGGTGGGCGGACGGCATACGGCGCAGGCCTGTGAAACACACTTCTTACCGGCAGCGGGAACGTGCAACGTGCCGTTAACACGACGCGGCGTGGCGCGAAACCGGCGGCTCGCAGACTTCCCGCCATGAGCCCAACTCTCCTCCCTCTCGCGGCCGAGCCCGCGATCGACGCATCGGCGACCGCCTTCGTCATCATCTGCGCCTCGTTGGTGCTGCTGATGACGCCGGGGCTCGCCCTCTTCTACGGCGGCATGACGCGCGCCAAGTCGGTCCTCAACATGATGATGATGTCGTTCGGCGCCATGGGTGTCGTCGGCGTCGTCTACGTGCTGTGGGGCTACTCGATGTCCTTCGGTGGCAGCAACATCGGCGGCATCATCGGCAACCCGTTCGAGAAGTTCGGCCTCAAGGGCGTCGTCGGTGAGGCCGCCTCCGGCGCGACCGTCGACGCGGACGGCGTCGCGATCGTCGACGTGTTCGGCGCCGACGTCTGGATCCCCGAGGTCCTCTTCGTCGGCTTCCAGCTCACCTTCGCCATCATCACCGTCGCGCTCATCAGCGGCGCCATCGCCGACCGTGCGAAGTTCTCGACCTGGCTGCTCTTCACCGGCCTCTGGGTCACCTTCGTCTACTTCCCGGTCGCCCACATGGTCTGGGGCGGGGGACTGCTCAGCGGCTCCGAGGACGGCATCTCCGCCATGATCTTCGGTGCGACCGACGGGGTGGCCAACGTCCTCCCGATCGACTTCGCCGGTGGCACGGTCGTGCACATCAACGCCGGCATCGCCGGCCTCGTGCTCGCGCTCATCGTCGGCAAGCGCCTCGGCTTCGGCAGGACCGCCATGCGCCCGCACAACGTCCCGCTCGTCATGCTCGGCGCGGGCCTGCTGTGGTTCGGCTGGTTCGGCTTCAACGCCGGCTCCGAGCTCGCCGCCGACGGCCTGTCCAGCCTCGTCTGGGTCAACACCACCGTGGCGACCTGTGCGGCGATCCTCGGCTGGCTGCTCGTGGAGAAGCTGCGGGACGGCCACGCGACGTCGGTCGGCGCGGCCTCCGGTGTGGTCGCCGGTCTCGTGGCCATCACCCCGGCCTGTGGCGCCCTTTCGCCGGTCGGCTCGATCGTCCTCGGCGCCGTGGCCGGTGCGCTCGCCGCGCTGGCGGTGGGCCTGAAGTTCCGGTTCGGCTACGACGACTCGCTCGACGTCGTCGGCGTCCACCTCGTTGCCGGGCTCTGGGGCACCCTGGGTGCCGGCCTCCTCGCCACCGAGGGTGGGCTGTTCTACGGTGACGGCATCGACCAGCTCGTCGTGCAGGTCGTCATCGCCCTGGCCTCGCTCGTCTTCTCCGCCGTCCTCACGGCGATCATCGGTCTCGGCCTCAGGGCGACGGTCGGATGGCGCGTCACCGACGACGACGAGACGGCCGGCATCGACCAGGCCGAGCACGCCGAGTCCGGCTACGACCTCGTCGCCCGCGGTGGACGCATCGGCACCACCTCGGCCCCAGAGCTGTCACACGACGCCCGTCGCCACGACGAGCTCACCTCCGAAGGAGTCAAGGCATGAAGCTCATCACCGCCATCATCAAGCCCCACCAGCTGGACGCGGTGAAGGAGGCCCTCGAGGCCTACGGCATCTCCGGCATGACGATCAGCGAGGCGTCGGGCTACGGACGCCAGCGGGGACACAGCGAGGTCTACCGCGGCGCCGAGTACACCGTGGACTTCGTCCCGAAGCTCCGCCTCGAGGTGCTCGTCGACGACATGGACGCGAGCAGCGTCGCCGACGTCATCCTCAAGTCGGCCCAGACCGGTCGCATCGGCGACGGGAAGATCTGGACGCAGCAGGTCGAGGACGTCATCCGGGTCCGCACGGGCGAACGCGGCTCCGAAGCCATCTGAGCGCACCCACCACCCCGCCTCGTGTGCCTGAGCGGAGGCTCTGGCTTCCGCTCAGGCACACGAGGCAGATCTGTTCGAGGGGACTGATTCCATTGACCGACGTCGTCGACGTCGCCGCCCGCCGGCTCGACCTCGCGGGCACCCGGGCGTTCGAGACGGCCGGTGCCGGTCGCGACCGCCGGCTGCGCCTGGCCGACTTCAACCGCGAGTGGCTCGAGGGCCTCTGGACGGAGGCCACCCGGGGGCAGCGGCCCGAGGGGGTCGCGCTCGCCGCGGTCGGCAGCGTCGGGCGCGGCGACGCCGGACCGCTCTCCGACTACGACCTCGTGCTCCTTCACGACGGCCGGACCCTGGATGCCGGCGAGGTCACCCGGCTGGCCGACCGCATCTGGTACCCGGTCTGGGACGCCGGTGTCCGCCTCGACCACAGCGTGCGCACCGTCAACCAGTGCCGGAGCGTGGCCGCCGACGACCTCACCGCGGCCGTGGGACTGCTCGACATCTCCCCGGTGGCTGGCGATGTGGAGGTCGTGGCCGCCGCCCGCGCCACCGTCGGCCACGACTGGCGCGCCAACGCCCGCAAGCGCCTGCCGCAGCTCACCGAGACGATGACGCAGCGCCACCACCGCCACGGCGACCTCGCCCAGTCGATCGAGCCGGAGCTCAAGGAGGCCCACGGCGGCCTGAGGGACATGACGGTCCTCAGCGCGCTCGCCGAGGCCTGGCTCGCGGACCGGCCCCGAGGTGAGGTCGACACGGCCTACGGCGTCCTGCTCGACGTGCGCGACGCCGTGCACGTCGTCACGGGACGTGGTCGCGACCGACTGTCTCGGGACGACCACGACGCGGTCGCCGCGCTGCTGGGCCACGACGACGCGGACGACCTGCTCGCCGAGGTGTCCGACGCGGGCCGCACCATCGCCTACGCCCTCGACGGCACCGTCCGTCGCGCAGCCCAGTCGCAGCGCGCCCGGGTCCTGCGTGTCGGACCGCGCCGGCCGCAGATGACACCGCTCGGCTTCGGCCTCTTCGAGAGCGACGGCGAGGTGGTGCTCGGCTCGGGTCGGCTCGTGGACGGCGACCCGCACCTCCCGCTGCGGGCCGCGGTGCTCGCGGCGCGGGCCAACCTGCCGATCGCCCCGACGACCCTCGAGAACCTCGCGACCCGGTGCGGCGACCTGCCGACACCGTGGTCGCCCCTGGCCCGGGGGCTCTTCAGCGACCTGCTGGCCGCCGGTCCCGGACTCGTGACCGTCTGGGAGGGCCTCGACCAGCAGGGCATCATCGAACGCTGGCTGCCGGAGTGGACGGCCGTCCGGTCGCGGCCACAGCGCAACGCGGTGCACCGCCACACCGTCGACCGGCACCTCATCGAGACGGTCGTCCACGCCACCGGCCTGCTCCGTGGCGTCGGTCGCGCCGACCTCCTGCTGCTTGCCGCCCTGCTGCACGACATCGGCAAGGTCCCCGGCGCGCGGGACCACTCCGCGGCCGGTGCGCCGATCGCCGAGGCCGTCATGAGACGGCTGGGTCATGACGACGACGACGTCCGGGTCGTCACGACGCTGGTGCGCGAGCACCTCACCCTCATCGAGCTCGCGACCCGGCGCGACCACGCCGACCCGCTCACCATCGACGCGGCCAGCGCTGCCGTCGGCGGTGACCGGGACCGGTTCGAGCTGCTGCTCGCCCTCACCGAGGCCGACGCCGTCGCTGCCGGTCCGAAGGCGTGGACCGACTGGCGCGCGGCCCTCCTGGGCCAGCTCGCCACCGCGGTGCGCGCCCGGCTCGACCCCGCCGCGCCCACGGTGGGAGAGGTCGAGCCGGCCGTCGTGCCGCACGACCTCGTCCTCGAGCTCGCGACGGGCGAGCCGCACGTCGAGATCGTCGCCCACGGCGGGTCCTACCGGATCGACATCGCCGACCGCGACCGGCTCGGCCTGTTCGCCGACACCGCCGGGCTGCTCGCCGCCGAGGGGCTCGTCGTCCGGACCGCCGTCCTGCGCACGGTCGACGGGGTGGCGGTCAACGAGTGGCACGTCGAGTCGCCCAGCGGCAACGAACCGGAGCAGGCCCGCCTCGCCCGCGGTCTCACCCGCCTCGCCGGGGGTGACCGGGGCCCGCTGGGCCTCCTGGACCGACGCCGCCAGTTCGCCGCACGGCCGAGCGGGTCCTCGACGATCGGCACGCCGGGCCAGCCACGCGCCCTCGTCGTGCCGGGCGCGAGCACCGAGGCCACCGTCCTCGAGGTCCGGGCGCAGGACCGCCCGGGGCTGCTGCACGAGCTCGGCATGACGCTCGCCAAGGCCGGGGTGTCGGTGCGCTCCGCGCACATCGCGACGTATGCCGGCCAGACCCTCGACACGTTCTACGTCACCGACTTCTCGGGTCGCCTCCTCGACCCGTCGAAGGTGGCCCAGGTCGTGGCCGCGGTGATCGACACCTGCGACGGGGCACCCGCACGCGCCTGAGGGTCCGCCCGCGGGCAGGGGTCCGCGGGAGGTTGTGGCGCCGGTTAGCCTTGTGCGGTGTTCACGAGCCTCTCCGACCGCCTGACAGCGACCTTCAAGAACCTCCGCACCAAGGGGCGCCTGTCCGAGTCCGACGTCAACAAGACCGTCCGCGACATCCGGATGGCGCTGCTCGACGCCGACGTGGCCCTGCCCGTCGTCAAGGAGTTCACGTCCGCCGTCCGTGAGCGGGCGCTCGGTGCCGAGGTCTCGCAGGCGCTGAACCCGGCCCAGCAGGTCGTCAAGATCGTCAACGAGGAGCTCGTCGCCATCCTCGGCGGCCAGACCCGCACGATCCGCTTCGCCAAGAGCGGGCCGACCGTCATCATGCTCGCCGGCCTCCAGGGCGCCGGCAAGACGACCCTCGCGGGCAAGCTGGCCAAGTGGCTCAAGGACCAGGGCCACACCCCGATCCTCGTGGCCGCCGACCTCCAGCGCCCCAACGCCGTCACCCAGCTCCAGGTCGTCGGCGAGCGCGCCGGCGTCCCCGTCTACGCGCCCGAGCAGGGCAACGTCGGCGGCCACGACGCCGTCGGGCCGACCGGCGAGGGCACGCGCAGCTTCGGTGACCCGGTCGCGGTCTCCCGTGACGGCATACGCGAGGCCGGAAACCGCCAGCACGACGTCGTCATCGTCGACACGGCCGGTCGCCTCGCCGTCGACGAGAACCTCATGCGGCAGGCCGGTGACATCCGCGCCGCGATCAACCCGCACGAGGTCCTCTTCGTCATCGACGCGATGATCGGCCAGGCCGCGGTCGAGACCGCCGAGGCCTTCCTCGAGGGCGTCGACTTCACCGGTGTCGTCCTGTCCAAGCTCGACGGCGACGCCCGCGGTGGCGCCGCCCTCTCGGTCGCCGGCGTCACCGGCCGCCCGATCATGTTCGCGAGCACCGGCGAGGGCGTGAAGGACTTCGAGGTCTTCCACCCCGACCGCATGGCCTCGCGCATCCTCGACATGGGCGACGTCCTCACCCTCATCGAGCAGGCCGAGAAGGCGTTCGACCGCGCCGACGCCGCCGAGATGGAGCGCAAGTTCCTCGCCGCCGAGGACTTCACGTTCGACGACTTCCTCCAGCAGATGTCGGCGATCAAGAAGATGGGCTCGCTCAAGTCGATGCTCAAGATGATGCCGGGCATGGGCCAGATGTCGGCCCAGCTCGACGCCCTCGACGAGCGCGAGTTCGACCGCGTCGAGGCGATGGTCCGCTCGATGACACCATTCGAGCGCAACCACCCCAAGCAGATCAACGGCTCGCGGCGCGCCCGCATCGCCGGCGGCTCCGGCGTCACCGTCTCGGAGGTCAACCAGCTGCTCGAGCGCTTCGGCGAGGCCCAGAAGATGATGAAGCAGCTCGCCCGCGGCGGCGGCATCCCCGGGATGCCGGGCATGCCCGGGATGGGTGGCGGCGGTCGCAAGAAGCAGCAGCAGGTGCAGCGCAAGAAGTCGAAGTCCGGCAACCCCGCCAAGCGTGCGGCCGAGGCCCGCGCCGAGGCGCAGCGCGGCACCGCCAAGCCGGCTGCCGGTGGCGCGTTCGGTGCCGGTGCCGGCGCCGAGGCGCCCGGGCTCGACCCGGCAGCGCTCGACCCGGGCCAGCTGCCCAAGGGCTTCGAGAAGTTCTTGGGCAGGTGAGCCCCGCGGGCCCGCTGCACACGCTGACCGTCGGTACGAGCGGGCCGCGGGTCGCCTTCCTGCACGGGCTCTTCGGGCAGGGCCGCAACTGGTCGACGATCGCCAAGGCGCTGGCCGGGCCCGGCGGTGACCGGGCGCGATGCACGCTCGTCGACCTGCCCGATCACGGTCGTTCGCCGTGGTCGCAGGAGTTCTCCTTCGATTCGTATGCCGCGTCCGTCGCCGACACCCTGCGCGCCATCGACGAGGACCCGTGGGTCGTCGTCGGCCACTCCCTCGGCGGGAAGACCGCGATGGTCCTCGCGCTCCACGAGCCGGAGCTCGTGTCTCGGCTCGTCGTCGTCGACATCGCCCCGAAGTCCTACGGGTCGCTCGAGCGATTCGGCGGCTACATCGGCGAGATGCAGGCGCTGCCGCTGTCGGAGCTCACCGGCCGGGCCGACGCCGAGGCGCGCTTCGCCGAGCCGGATCCCGGCGTCAAGTCCTTTTTGCTCCAGAACCTGCGCCGCGAGGGGACGTCGTGGCGCTGGCAGGCCAACGTCGAGCTCTTCGCCGCAGATGCCGCGCGGGGCACCGACTCGGTCATCGCGGACTTCCCCATCGCGCGCGGTGACGTCGAGGCCTTCCCTGGTCCCGTCCTGTGGCTCGCCGGCGGGGAGTCGCGCTACATCAAAGCCGCTGACGGCGAGGGCATGCGCGCGCTCTTCCCGCGGGTGCGGCTGGTGACCGTCAAGGGAGCCTCGCACTGGGTGCACACCGACGCGCCGGAGGTCGTGGTCGAGGCCCTGCGCCGCGTCCTCTCCGCAGACGGGTGAGCCGTCGCTAGGGTCGTGGCCATGACGGCACCGGTGCTGCACCTGTCCGGAGAGGTTCTCGTCGGCCCCGAGGAGGTGCGACCCGAGGCCTGGGTCGTCGGTGGCCGCCTCACCTTCGAGCGGCCGACAGGGGCCGGGCACGACGTCGAGACGCTGCGTGGCTGGTTCGTCCCCGGCATGGTGGACGCACACTGCCACGTCGGGCTGGACCGCCACGGCGCCGTCGACCACGCGACGACGGAGGCCCAGGCCACGGCCGACCGCGACCACGGCACCCTGCTCATCCGCGACGCCGGCTCACCCGCCGACACCCGGTGGGTCGACGAGCGCGACGACCTGCCCAAGGTCATCCGCGCCGGCCGCCACATCGCGAGGACGAAGCGCTACATCCGCAACTACGCCCACGAGGTCGAGCCGGAGCAGCTCGTCGAGCGGGTCCGCATCGAGGCCCGCGCCGGGGACGGCTGGGTCAAGCTCGTCGGTGACTGGATCGACCGCGACAGCGGGGACCTCCTGCCGTGCTGGCCGGCCGACGTGCTCAAGGACGCCATCGCGGCCGCGCACGAGGAGGGGGCTCGCACGACCGCCCACTGCTTCGGTCCCGACTCGCTGCGCGACTTCGCCGCCGCGGGCACGGACTGCATCGAGCACGCCACCGGCCTGGAGCCCGACACCATCGACTCCTTTGCGGCACAGGGGATCGCGATCGTCCCGACGCTCGTCAACATCGCCACCTTCCCCGAGATCGCCGCGCCCGCGGAGGAGAAGTTCCCCGACTACCACCGGCGGATGCTCGACCTGCACGCACGGCGCTACGAGACGTTCGGCGCCGCGCGGGAGGCCGGCATACCCATCTATGTCGGCACCGACGCCGGAGGGTCGATCGAGCACGGGCTCGCCGCGCGGGAGGTGGTCGAGCTGACCCGGGTCGGGATGTCCCACGCCGAGGCGCTCGGCGCCGCGACCTGGGCGGCGCGGGCCTGGCTGGGTCGTCCCGGGCTCGAGGAGGGGGCGGACGCGGACCTCCTGGCGCTCGACCGTGACCCGCGCACCGATGTCACGGCATTGGGGGAGCCGAGCGCCATCGTGCTGCGCGGCGTGACGTACTGACCTCTTCCACCATGCGAGACATAATCTGATGTTGTTTGACGGATAACTTCGGCTTATCCAAACTTCGAGGTGTCCGACAGGAACCGCGGCCGCTGGCCAGCTCTGTCGGACCGTGATCGAAGGAGTCCGACCATGAGCCGTCGTCCCCGCCTCGCCCTGGCCGCCGTTGCGACCGCTGGTGCGATCGGACTGACGGCCTGCGCCGGGGGCGGCGCGAGCGACGCGACGGGAGCGGCCGCCGAGGCGGCGGATGCTGCTCCCGCGTCGACGAGCACCCTCAACCTCTTCGCGTATGCCGTTCCCAAGGTCGGCTTCGACGCGGTCGTCCCGGCGTTCAACGCCACCGATGCGGGCAGGGGCGTGACGTTCCAGCAGTCCTACGGCGCGTCGGGTGACCAGTCCCGCAAGGTCGCCGCCGGTGCCGCTGCCGACGTCGTCAACTTCTCGGTCGAGCCCGACGTCACCCGCCTCGTCGACGCCGGCCTCGTGGCAGCCGACTGGAACGCCGGCGAGCACCGGGGCATCCCGTTCGGGTCCGTCGTGACGATCGTGACCCGCAAGGGCAACCCCAAGGCCATCAACGACTGGGACGACCTCCTGAAGCCAGGCGTGGAGGTCGTCACGCCCAACCCGTTCAGCTCCGGCTCGGCGAAGTGGAACCTCCTCGCGCCGTATGCCGCGAAGAGCGAGGGCGGCAAGAACCCCGCCGCCGGGCTCGCGTTCCTCGAGGAGCTCGTGGGCGAGCACGTCAAGGTGCAGCCCAAGTCGGGCCGCGAGGCCACCGAGACCTTCCTCCAGGGGACGGGCGACGTGCTCCTCAGCTATGAGAACGAGGCGCTCTTCGCCGCGCGCAAGGGCGACCCGGTCGAGCACGTGACGCCACCGACGACGTTCAGGATCGAGAACCCCGTCGCCGTCCTCAGCAACGGCGAGAACGTCGAGAAGGCCACCGCGTTCCGAGACTTCCTCTTCACCCCGCAGGCGCAGCGGCTCTGGGCGCAGGCCGGGTTCCGCCCCGTGGACGAGACGGTCGCGAAGGAGTTCAGCGCGGACTTCCCGCAGCCCGAGAAGCTCTGGACGATCGACGACCTCGGCGGCTGGAAGACGGTGGACGGGACGCTCTTCACGAAGGACAGCGGATCGATCGCCGCCATCTACGACAAGGCGACGTCCTGACATGACGACCACCGTGACGGGCGGCAGGGACGGCACCGACGTGTCGGCCCTGCCGCCCTCCGCGCCACCAGCGCCGGCGCAGCCGCCCACCACCTCGGACAGCGAGCCGCCACGCCCGGCCGGCCGCTCCGGACTCGGCCGCGTCGGACGCCCGCTCGGCGTCGGCATCGTCGGTCTCTGGCTCAGCGTCATCGTGCTGCTCCCGCTGGCGGCGCTGACCGTGACGTCGTTCGAGGACGGCTGGGGTGGCTTCTGGGAGGCGGTCACGGCACCGGTGGCCCTCGCCTCGCTGAAGGTCACCATCGTGACCGCGGTGGTGGTGGCCCTGGTCAACGCCGTCATGGGCACGCTCATCGCGTGGGTCCTCGTGCGCGACGACTTCCCGGGCAGACGCATCGTCAACGCGCTCATCGACCTGCCCTTCGCGCTGCCGACGATCGTGGCGAGCATCGTCCTGCTGTCGCTCTACGGCCCCAACAGCCCCGTGGGGATCCACCTCAACGCGACCCAGCCCGGCCTCGTCGTCGCCCTCGCGTTCGTCACCCTGCCGTTCGTCGTCCGCTCCGTGCAGCCGGTCCTGCTCGAGGCCGACCGCGAGGTCGAGGAGGCCTCGGCGTCGCTCGGCGCGTCGAGCTGGGTGACCTTCCGCCGGGTGGTCCTCCCCACGCTGACCCCGGCGATCATCAGTGGCACCGGGCTGGCCTTCGCCCGCGCCATCGGCGAGTACGGCTCGGTCGTCCTCATCGGCGGCAACATCCCCCGCGAGACCCAGGTCGCCTCGCAGTACATCCAGCAGCAGGTCGAGATCGACCGGCCCGTCAACGCGGCGGCCGTGTCGGTCGCGCTGCTCGCGATCGCCTTCGTCACCCTGGCCGCGCTCCGCTGGTATGCCGGTCGGGGCCTTCGGCGTGAGGAGGACTCCGCATGACGACCAGCACCCCGCGGGCGGCCCCGGCGCGACTCGCGCTGCGGACGGTGGCCCTGGGCTACCTGCTCGTCCTCGTCGCGGTGCCCATCGGCCTCATCCTGTGGCGCACGTTCGAGCCGGGCCTCGGCGCGTTCGTCGAGTCGGTGCGCACCCCGGCTGCGTTGGCCGCCTTCAACCTGTCGCTGCTCATCGTCGCCATCGTGGTGCCGCTCAACGTCGTCTTCGGCATCGGCACGGCGCTCGCCCTCGTCAGGGGGAGGTTCCCCGGCAAGGGCCTGCTCCAGGCCGTGGTCGACCTGCCGTTCGCCGTGTCCCCCATCGTCGTCGGCGTCGCCCTCATCCTGCTGTGGGGCTCCGGCGGCTGGTTCGGGGGAGTCCAGGGCCTGGGGTTCCAGGTGATCTTCGGCCTGCCGGGCATGGTGGTCGCGACGCTCTTCGTCACGCTGCCCTTCGTCGTGCGCGAGGTCGAGCCGGTGCTCCACGAGATCGGCACCGAGCAGGAGCAGGCCGCCTCCACCCTCGGTGCGAGCACCTGGCAGACGTTCTGGCGGATCACCCTGCCGGCGATCCGCTGGGGGCTCACGTACGGCGTGGTGCTGACCATCGCCCGCGCCCTCGGTGAGTTCGGAGCGGTGATCATGGTCAGCTCCGGCTTCCCGGGAGTCTCGCAGACGCTCACCCTCCTCGTGCACTCCCGCTACATCGACGACCACAACACCTACGGCGCGTATGCCGCCGCGACCCTGCTCATGGGTCTCGCGGTGGCGACGCTGCTGGGGATGACCCTGCTGGACCGCAAGAGGAGCACCCGATGATCACCGTGACCGGCGCCCGCAAGAGCTACGGCGACTTCACCGCCCTCGACGACGTGTCGCTGGAGATCCCCGCGGGGACGCTCACCGCGCTGCTCGGGCCGAGCGGCTCCGGCAAGTCGACCCTGTTGCGGGCCGTCGCCGGGCTCGAGGACCTCGACGGCGGGAGGGTGGTCATCGGCGGACGGGACGTGACCGGCATACCCCCGCAGAAGCGAGGGATCGGGTTCGTCTTCCAGCACTACGCGGCGTTCAAGCACATGACCGTGCGCGACAACGTCGCGTTCGGCCTGACCATCCGCAAGCGGCCCAGGGCCGAGATCCGGCGCAAGGTCGACGACCTGCTCGAGATCGTCGGGCTGGACGGGTTCCAGCACCGCTACCCGGCCCAGCTCTCCGGAGGCCAGCGCCAGCGCATGGCGCTCGCCCGGGCGCTCGCGGTCGACCCCGAGGTCCTGCTGCTCGACGAGCCCTTCGGCGCCCTCGACGCCCGGGTGCGGGCGGACCTGCGGCAGTGGCTCCGTCGCCTCCACGACGAGGTCCACGTGACGACCGTCCTCGTGACGCACGACCAGGAGGAGGCGCTCGACGTCGCCGACCGCATCGCCGTCCTCAACAGGGGCCGGATCGAGCAGGTTGGCGACCCGGTCTCGCTCTACGACCGGCCGGCCAACGACTTCGTCATGTCCTTCCTCGGCTCGGTGGCGCGCCTCGGCGGTCAGCTGGTGCGGCCGCACGACATCGCGCTCCACCGCAGCCGGGAGCGGGCGCTGCTGCTCGACGCCCGCGTCGGGGGCTCGCCGGGGGTCATCGAGGCCGCCGTCGAGCGAGTCGTCCGGCTCGGCTTCGAGGTCCGGGTCGACCTGCGCGCCGACTCGGGGGAGCGCTTCGCCGCCCAGCTCACCCGCGCCGAGGCCGATGCGCTGTCCCTGCGCGCCGGTGACACGGTCTTCGCGCACACGGTGCAGGTGGTGAACCCCGCGGAGACCGAGCCGGCCCTCGCGATCTGAGCGCCCTCGTCGGGTCCTGTGCGGGCTCGGATCGATTGGGGAACCACCTCGTCGGTGGGACACAATGCGCCTGTGGACATCTCGGCGCGCACCGAAGGGGTCGGCCCCGGCGTCGACCCGGACGACCTCGCGACCCTGCTACGGGTGCTCGACCAGCTGCCGACCCTCGACGCCGACCACCCGGACATCCAGACCGTGAAGCGCGCGACCGGCCGCATGTACAAGCAGGTCCGCAAGGCCCGTCGCCGCGAGGCCAGGCAGCCGCAGATCGACCACGACGAGGCGATCCTCGCCAAGACCGCCACCGGCTCACCGATGCGCATCGACGACGAGACCAGGGGCGTCCTCCTCGACGTGCCGCCGGCCGGGACGACCGTCGGCGAGCTGATCAACCCGCGCGGCTGCTACATCTGCAAGGCCGACTACACGCTCATCGACGCGTTCTACCACTGGCTCTGCCCGACCTGCGCCGCCAAGAGCCACCTCAAGCGGGAGCAGCGGACCGACCTCACCGGCAAGCGGGCCCTGCTCACCGGTGGCCGCGCCAAGATCGGCATGTACATCGCGCTCATGCTGCTGCGCGACGGCGCCCACCTGACGATCACCACCCGCTTCCCCCACGACGCGGCGAGGAGGTTTGCGGCACAGGACGACTCGCCCCAGTGGATCGACCGGCTCAAGATCGTCGGCATCGACCTGCGTGACCCGACCCAGGTCGTCGCGCTCGCCGACGAGGTCGCCGCCGCAGGGCCGCTCGACATCCTCATCAACAACGCGGCGCAGACCGTGCGTCGCTCGCCGGACTCCTACTCGCACCTCGTCGAGGGTGAGCAGGTGCCGCTCGAGAGCACGATCCGCTACCCGGAGCTCGTGACCTTCGACCGGATCAGCGACGCCCACCCGGCCAACCTGCTCGGCACCCTGACCGCCCACAAGGTCGCCCACCACGAGGGGGAGTCGGAGGAGGAGGCGGCCCGGGCGCTCGCCCAGCGCACCGCGGCGTCGATGACCGAGATGGCGCTCACCGCAGGCCATGCGAGCCTCGAGGCGCACCTCGCCGGGACCGCCGTCGACGCGGGTGGCCTGCTGCCGGACACCCAGCGCAACAACAGCTGGACCCAGGTCGTCGACGAGGTGGACCCGCTCGAGCTGCTGGAGGTGCAGCTCTGCAACTCCACCGCCCCCTTCATCCTCATCTCCCGGCTGCGCCCGTCGCTGCGGGCTGCGGTGGCAGCCGGTGCCCGCCGCGCCTACGTCGTCAACGTCTCGGCGATGGAGGGCCAGTTCTCCCGCCGCTACAAGGGACCTGGCCACCCCCACACCAACATGGCCAAGGCCGCGCTCAACATGCTGACCCGCACGAGCTCGGGCGAGATGTTCGAGACCGACCGCATCCTCATGACGGCGGTCGACACCGGCTGGATCACCGACGAGCGGCCGCACCACGAGAAGCTGCGCATCGCCGCCGAGGGCTGGCACGCGCCGCTCGACCTCGTCGACGGCGCCGCCCGCGTCTACGATCCCATCGTGCGGGGCGAGGCCGGCGAGGACCTCTACGGCGCGTTCGTCAAGGACTACGAACCCAGTCCCTGGTGACCGGGGGAGCGGGTATGCCGTGACGTCCCTGGGGAAGTGGGCTCGCGACACGTTCGGGCTGGGGAAGGGACCGGTGTCCGTGACGGTCGTGGCCAGAGGGGCCGACGGGCGCGTCTCGCTGCTCACCGTCGGTGAGGACCGGTACGCCCTCAAGCAGCCGTTCGGCGCCGTCGACGAGGAGGACGTCCGGCGCGAGGCCGCCCACCTGCTCCACTTCGCCCGGGCCGGCATCGAGGTGCCCGCGCAGGTGAGCGACGGGGAGGGTCGGTATGCCGTTCCCGTCCCCGCGGAGCTCGGCGGCGGCCAGGCGCGCGTCGCCCGGTGGGTCCATGGTCACGCCGTGGGGACGGAGACGGCAGGGCTGTCCGGACAGGTCGGGAGCCTCCTCGGCGCGCTGCACGCGGTCGCCCCGCACAGCGACGAGGTGGCGAGCCGCTGGTACACGACGATGCCGGCGGCGCCGGTGTGGCAGGACCTGCTCGCGAGGAGTGAGGGCCGTCCGTGGGCCCGGTCGCTGGCGGCACGCATGCCGGACCTGCTCCACCACGCCGACCGGGTGGGGCGCTCCGGTGCGCTCCGCGGGCCGGTCGTCGTGAGCCACCGGGACCTGCACCCCGACAACGTCCTCCAGGCGCCGGACGGCTCGCTGCGAGCCATCGACTGGGAGGACTCGGGCCCGACCGACGTGCACCGCGAGCTCGCCAAGGTCCTCGTCCAGTGGCACGTCGAGGGCGACCGGGTCGACGCGACGGGCGTGGCCGAGGCGGTCTCGACCTACCGGGTGGCGGGCGGGCAGGGCCGGGTCGAGACGCTCGACGACTTCACGATGGTGCTGTGCAGCGAGACGAACTTCCTCGCCGACCAGCTCCGGGCCGCGCTCGACCCCGACCTGGCGGAGGAGCACCGCGAGCCGGTGCTGGCCGAGGTCGAGCAGGCCCTCACCGCCTACGTCCCCACCCCGGACGCCCTGTTGCGCGTGCTGAGGGCCGCCTCGGGCAGGTGAGCGGACGGCATACGCGGGTGGAGGGTGCGTCGTTCCCGGTGCGGAGCACCCCCACGGGTCTGGCAGAATGGTCGGCTGTACACCTTCCGCCGGCACCGATGTCGGCCGGATGCCTACCCCGGGCATCGGTACCCCGCGTGAGTTCTCCCGCGGTCTGGCCGCTGCCCACAACAGGAAACGGAGACCACCAACGTGGCCGTCAAGATTCGTCTCAAGCGCATGGGCAAGATCCGCGCACCGTTCTACCGCGTCGTCGTCATGGACGCCCGCACCAAGCGCGATGGCCGGGCCATCGAGGAGATCGGCAAGTACCACCCCACCGAGGAGCCCTCGCTCATCGACATCGACGGCGAGCGCGCGCAGTACTGGCTCGCCCAGGGTGCGCAGCCGACCGAGGCCGTCGCCGCGCTGCTCAAGGTGACCGGTGACTGGCAGAAGTACAAGGGCGAGGCCGGCGCCGAGGGCACGCTCAAGGTCAAGGAGACCAAGACCAGCAAGAAGGACCTCTACGAGGCCGCTCTCGCCGCCGCCGGGAAGTCCGAGGGCGACGACGCCACGGGCGCCACCACCGCCAAGAAGAAGGCTGCCGCCAAGAAGGCCGAGGCCCCCAAGGCCGAGGACACGTCGGAGGACAAGGCCGACGAGGCCCCGAAGGCCGACGAGACCGCGCCGGACACCGACACGGACTCCAGCGGCGTCACCACGGAGAACCCCGTGGAGCCCGCCGAGGGCGCCGACACCGAGGCGTCCGAGCCCACCAAGGCTGACGAGGCAGGGGCCTGACCGTGCTCGAGGAGGCGCTGGAGCACCTCGTCACCGGCATCGTCGACCACAAGGACGAGGTTGCCGTGCAGCGCAAGGAGCTCCGTCGTGGCGAGATCATCGAGGTCCGGGTCCACCCCGAGGACCTCGGTCGGGTGATCGGCCGCTCCGGCCGCACCGCCAGCGCCCTGCGCACGGTGATGACCGCCCTCGCGGGTGGTCGCCCGGTCCGCATCGACATCGTCGACACCGACCGGGTGCGCTGACCGCCCACCGCGCCACGCAGCACACGACGAACGCGTCGCACCCCCGGGTGTGGCGCGTTCGTCGCGTCCGGGCCTGAGAGGATCTGACCCATGCCCCGCAGCACCGACTCCCTGCTCATCGCCCGCATCGGCAAGCCCCACGGGCTGAACGGCGAGGTGACCGTGCAGACGCACACCGACGACCCCGAGCGCCGCTTCGTCGCCGGGCGCGAGTTCGACACCGAGGCCCAGCCGGGCACCGGGGTCCCGCGCGTGCTCACCCTGTCCAGTGCCCGCAAGCACCGCGAGGTCTGGCTGCTCGGCTTCGCCGAGATCCCCGACCGCACCGGGGCCGAGTCGCTGCGCGGGACGCGCCTGTTCGTCGAGACCTCCGAGCTGGAGGCGGCGCAGGACCATGACGAGGAGGGCTGGTACGAGCACGACCTGGTGGGGCTGGTCGTCGTCGACCCGGCGGGCGCCGAGCTGGGCACGGTCACCGGGCTCGTCGTCGGCGCTGCCCAGGACCTCCTGGAGGTGCGGCTCACCGGTGGTCGCGACGCGCTGGTGCCGTTCGTCGAGGCGATCGTCACCGACGTCGACCTCGAGGCGGGGCGGGTCGTCGTCGACGCGCCCGCCGGGCTCTTCGACCTCGACGAGTCCTGAGCGACGTCCGACATGCGCCACCTGCGACTCGATGTCGTCTCGATCTTCCCCGAGTACCTCGCCCCCCTCGACCTGTCCCTTCTCGGCAAGGCCCGGCGCGACGGGCTGCTCGACCTGCACGTCCACGACCTGCGCGACTTCGCCCACGACCGGCACCGCACCGTGGACGACTCGCCCTACGGCGGTGGCGCCGGCATGGTCATGAAACCCGGCCCGTGGGCCGAGGCGCTGACGCACGTCGTCGCCGAGGGTGCCTCCGGGCCCGGTGCGGCGGGCGCCGTCCCGACGCTCATCGTGCCCGGGCCGGGCGGCGAGCCGTTCACCCAGCAGGTCGCCCGTGAGCTCGCCGAGGAGCCGTGGCTGGCCTTCGCGTGCGGTCGCTACGAGGGGATCGACGAACGCGTCTACGAGTGGGCCGGTGAACGCATGCCCGTGCGGGTCCTGTCGCTCGGTGACTACGTCCTCAACGGTGGCGAGGTCGCGGTGCTCGCCATCGTCGAGGCCGTCGCCCGCCTGCTGCCCGGCGTCATCGGCAACGCCGAGTCCCTCGTCGAGGAGTCGCACGAGGACGGCCTGCTCGAGTACCCCGTCTACACCAAGCCCGCCGAGTGGGACGGCCGGCCCGTGCCTGAGGTGCTGCTCGGGGGGAACCACCGCGCGATCGCGACCTGGCGCCACGAGCAGCGGGTCCAGCGCACCGCCGCCCGACGTCCCGACCTGCTGCCGCCGGCCGCCGCGACCGCCGGGCTGCGCGAGCTGGAGGAGCGCGTCGCCACCCCTGCCGACGCCCCCGACCTCCAGGTCCTCACCCGCGCCTGCTGGCTGCCGGAGATCGCCCGCTACGGGATGTTCGACGTAGGGGAGGAGGACCTCGACGAGGTGCGCGACGGCATCCGGGACTGGGACACCCGCGTCTGGCGCAAGGACGGCCGGCTCGTCGCGTCGGTCCGCGTGCGACCGCACCCTCGGGAGGACCGCACCTGGCAGATCGGCCGCCTCATGGTCGCGCCGTACCTCCAGGGTCGTGGCCTGGGCCGGGAGCTGCTCGAGTATGCCGAGTCGTTGGCTCCCGAGGACGTGCGCACCTTCTGGCTCAACACCGGTGCCAAGAGCACCGAGAACCTGCGCATGTACCGCAAGGCCGGCTACCGGGTGCGTCCCGGCGAGGGGGAGTTCCCCGGCACGGTCGACCTGTCCAAGCGACGGCCCGACGGCATGATGTCGACATGAGCGTCCCCGGGAGCCCGCAGCCGACCCGCCTCGAGCTGCCGGACCTGCGGGAGGCCCACGCGGCGGTCGTCCGGCGGTTGCGCTGGGGCCGGCTGGCGGCGGTCGGGACGATGGTCACCGTCGCACTGTTCCTGGGCTTTCTGGCCACGGCGACCCAGGCGGGGCCACGGGGGCTCGTCGCCGGGCTGGTCGTCGTCCTGTGCGTCCTGGCCCTCTTCGGAGGTCTCGTCGCGTTCTCGTCACGCAGGGAGCGGCAGCACCCCGGGCCGGCAGGCCCGGGCCCGTCGAGCTTCGGCCAGGTCGCCACCACGGCGCCGGGACCCGAGGTGTGGGCCGCCGTCCATGCGGCCCTCGCGCGGCAGGGGTTCGGGCCGACGCGCACCACCGACCCCAACACCGTCGTCGCCACGCGCTCGCTCTCGATGGCCAGCTGGGGCGAGACCATCACCGTGCGCGTCGAAGGCACCCGGGACGGCAGGGGGCTGGTCACCGCGTGGTCGAGGCCGGCATACCCGCTGCAGTGGCTCGACTACGGCGCCAACCGCCGCTACGCCAACGCCGTCCTCACGGCGATCCCGGCGTCAGGTCCGGTCGCCTGAGCCGCGGTCGAAACGCCGGACACCGGCGGGTCCCGGCGCTACGTTCGCCTCATGACCGTCCAAGGGGCACCGCGCACGTCGGCACCGCCCCGTGTCGACCTGCACGTCGCGCGGGCGGACGTCGAGCGGCGGTGGCGACGGTGGAGCATCGTGTCCTTGCTGCCCATGTTCGTCGCGTCGGTCGCCATGGCTCCGGCCTATCTCGGCGACCCGTCGGGATACCCACTGAAGTGGGCGGTGTCCGCGCCGCTGACGGTGCTCGCCGTCGGCATCGCGGCACTGGCCTTCGATCGGCGCAGGAACCGTCAGGTCGGTGGCCCTGCGAGCCCCGGGCCGTCCAGCATCGGTGAGGTCGTGTCGTCGGCGCCGGGACAGGTCCTGTGGGCGTCCGTGTTCGAGGCGCTTGCCGCCACAGGGTGGACGCCGGTGCGGCTGCTCGACCCGCACACGCTCGACGCCACCCGGTGGGACCGTGGCGGCCGGTCGTGGGTCACCGTCCGCGTCGAGGGTGTGGGTGACGGCCGCGCCCTCGTCACCGTCTGGACGCACCCCGAGGTCAGCTGGTTCAGCGGCGGGTTCGACGACGGGCGCCACCGTCGCCACGCCAATGCCGTCCTGGCCGCCATCCCGCGGTGAGGACACCCCGGTTCGCGAACCGGACGCGTCCTCGCACGCCTGTTCGATCCGGCTCGGCAGTGCCGAAGCGGTTCGCGAACCGACCCGGGTCAGGGACGGAGGCGCTCCCGAAGGTCGTCCGGCAGCAGCCGGGCCCCGTTGATGAGCCGGCCGGCGACGACCGCGGTCGTCGTCTGCGCCGCCATGATCCCGAGCAGGACGAGCACCTGCGCCGCAGCCGCCTGGGCCGGGGAGCCGCCACCGAGCAGCACTCCGATGAACGCCCCCGGCAGCGTCACCACGCCCGCCGTCCGCACCTGGTCGAGACCGGGGATCAGCGCCTCGGGCAGCCGCCGGTGCACGATCTCGTCGATCGCCCCGGCGCGGGTGAGGCCCAGCGACAGCGCCGCGTCGTACTGGCCGGTCTCCTCGCGCAGCGCCGCGAACGCCCGGCGCCCCACGAGGGTGTGACCGTTCATCGTGTTGCCGAGGATGATGCCGACGACCGGGATCAGCGCGATCCCCTCGAGGGGGACCGTGCCGGTGAGGAGGACGATCGCGATGACCGGCAATAGGCCCGCGGCCATCGCGAGGGTGGTCCACGGCCACGCCCGCACGGCCTCGACCCGCCGGACCGTCGTCAGCACCGCCACCGCAAACATCCCGCACAGCAGCAGCACCGACAGCCAGAGGCTGCGCGCGACGGCGGTGATGACGAGCGCGGCCACACCGAGCTGGAGCACGGCGCGCGCCGACGCGACGATGGTGGAGCCGACGTCCGGGAGCCGCCCGACGGCATACATCGCCACGGTGAGTGCGAGGAGCGCGACGCACGCCAGGGTGACCGGCCAGCCGGGATCGATGCTCACCCGCGACACGCTATGCGTCCGGCGACCACGCGTTCCCGTCGGTGCCCGGTGCCAGACTGGGCGGCGGGAGGACACATGGACTGGTGGAGCGCGGTGCTGGCGTTCGCGGGGGCGGCACTGGGGTCGGGGCTGTCCTGGGTCGCGGCGCGCCGCGACGTCGCCCAGCGCGAGCGGGCGGCTCGCGCCGACGTGGGCCAGCGGGTCCAGCAGGCCAACCTCGAGGAGTGGGGCCGCCGCTTCACCGCGGCCCTGACGGGCGTGAGCAGCGAGAGCCCACGGCAGCGCGCGCTCTCGCGGGTGCTGCTCGTCGAGCTCGGGCAGAGCGACCTCGCCACCGAGCAGGAGAAGGCGCTCGTCCTCGCGGTGCTCGACGCCGGGGCACGGATGGACGGCGACGGCGAGGACGTCACCCGGTTCCGGGCCGGGATGCTGGTGGACGAGATCGTCTACGTCGAGGACACTGGAGACGACACCGACGTGCAGGAGGTCTCGCCGTGAAGGACAAGCACTACGTCAAGGTCACCCGTGACCAGGTCCAGTCCGCGCGCGCCCTCATCGACTTCTCCGGTGGTGAGGACAAGGTCGACCCGGTGATCGTCAAGATCGCGCGTGCCCAGCGACCCACACGACCGCAGCGGGCCGCGTCCTGACGCGGATTTCTCCGTATGCCGGTGCTCTGGCAGACTTGCTCCTTGCGTCCGTCGACACAACGCCCCCGCCACAGGGGGAGTGCAGAGCAGAGCTCCCCGCTCGCGCCGCGCATGAGGCACGACGCGCATCCTCCATTTCGAGCACCACACCGCGTGGGTGACCTGTGGCACCGCACGAGAGAGCGAAGCAGTCATGCAGCTTTTCGACGAGGTCGACAAGGCCTCCCTCCGGACCGACATCCCGGCCTTCCGCGCCGGTGACACGGTCAACGTCCACGTCAAGGTCGTCGAGGGCACGCGCTCGCGTGTCCAGATCTTCAAGGGCATCGTCATCCGTCGTCACGGTGGCGGCATCGGCGAGACCTTCACGGTCCGCAAGGTCTCCTTCGGCGTCGGCGTCGAGCGCACCTTCCCGCTCCACACGCCGGTCATCGACCACATCGAGCTCGTGACCCGCGGTGACGTCCGTCGCGCCAAGCTCTACTACCTGCGCGACCTGCGCGGCAAGGCTGCCAAGATCAAGGAGAAGCGCGAGACCTCCCCGGCCAGCTGACCGTCAAGGTCGGCGCGCTGCACGGTTCGCGCCCGGCGACTAGCATCGACCCGATGACGTCCCCGGCCACCCACGACACCGACCCGGTCCTCGCCACCACGGCGACGGCCGGGTCGAGTCGTGCCCACCCGGTGCCGGTTCTGCTGGTCGCGGGGATCGTGGCCGTCGTGCTCGTGCGCACGTTCCTCCTCCAGCCGTATGCCGTCGCCGGGGACTCGATGTCGCCCACCCTGCGCGAGGGCGAGCGGGTCCTCGTCACCAAGGTGGGGTCGGTGTCGGTCGGCGACGTGGTCGTCGCCGACGTCACCCGGGCCTGGCCGGGTCCGGACCGCTCCACCCACACCGATGACGGTCTGGTCGGTTCGACGCTCTCGTCCGCCTCGGCTGCGCTGGGGATCGACCTCGGCGAGAGGTCCGTCGTCGGCCGCGTCGTCGCCGTGGAGGGGGACGAGGTGGCCTGCTGCACGGGTGGACGGGTCACCGTCGACGCGAGCGCGGTGGGGCCGCGCCTGCCCGACTCCGCGTCGTCGTTCGCCGTCACGGTGCCCGCCGACCGGGTCTTCCTCCTCAGCGACTCCCCGAGCAGCCCCATGGACTCGCGCACCCACGTCGGTGCCGGGTCGAGCTCCTCCGACGGGACGGTCGCCGCCGACGCGGTGGTCGGCGCCGTCGTCACCCGCATCTGGCCTCTCGACCGGCTCGGCGCCCCCTCCTCCTCCACCTTCCAGTCCTGAGAGCGCAGACACCTTGATGACGAGCCACGAGGCCCGGTTCGACCCGGGCCAGTTCGACCCCGACGCGCCCCGGGAGGCTGCCGACGGGGCGCCGTCCGACGAGGGCGCGAACGGCTCGGAGGGGCCCGGCCGGGGTCGGGCGGCCGTCGGCGCCGCCGGGGCGGCGATCCGCGAGTTCGTCGTCGTGGTGGCGATGGCGCTCGCCCTGTCGTTCGTCGTCAAGACCTGGCTGATGCAGGCGTTCTACATCCCCTCCGGCTCGATGGAGGACACGCTGATCCTCAACGACCGCGTCGTCGTCAACAAGCTCGTCCCCGGGGTCGTCGACCTCCAGCGCGGTGACGTCGTGGTCTTCGAGGACCCGAACGACTGGCTGACGTCGGTGCCCGAGGTGAGCCAGGGGCCGGTCCGTGACGGCGTGGAGCGGGTGCTGTCGTTCGTCGGCCTTCTGCCCAACACCTCCGACAACCACCTCATCAAGCGGGTCATCGGGCTGCCGGGTGACACGATCGCGTGCTGCGACTCCGAGGGCCGGCTGACGGTCAACGGCGTCCCCGTCACCGAGCCCTACGTCAAGCCGGGCGACGTGCCGAGCTCGATCACCTTCGACATCACCGTGCCCGAGGGCAAGGTCTGGGTCATGGGCGACCACCGCAGCGACTCCGAGGACTCCCGCTTCCACGACCCGGACGGCACGGGTGCGCAGGGGTCGGTGCCCGTCGCCAACATCACCGGCCGGGCCGTCGCCATCGTCTGGCCCTTCGGCCGCGGTGGCTGGCTGTCGCGTCCGGACACGACCTTCGCGCAGGTTCCGGCCCCGGGCGCCACCCCCAGCACCGCGCCGGCAGAGCCCGTCCCCTCCGCCACTCCCTGACGTCCGGTCATGCCTGTCGCAGCACGGTCCCGCAAGCCCAGCCTGAGGGTCGAGCGCGCCCTCCAGCGCGACGGCTACCGGCTGCTCGCCGGGATGGACGAGGTCGGTCGGGGCGCCCTGGCGGGCCCGGTGAGCGTCGGCGTCGTCGTCATCGACGAGACCTGCCGGTCCGCCCCCCAGGGCGTGCGGGACTCCAAGCTGCTCCAGCCGCACGTGCGTGAGTCCATGGTGCCGAGGATCCGCCGCTGGGCGTTCGCGCACGCCGTGGGCCACGCCTCTCCGGCGGAGATCGACGAGATCGGGATCATCGCAGCACTGCGCCTGGCTGGTCGCCGGGCGCTGGCCGCGCTCGACGTCGTGCCGGACCTCGTCATCCTCGACGGCAACCACGACTGGCTCACGTCCCCCGACGAGGTGGGGCTGCTGGCGTTCACCGACGACGACGTCCACACCCCGCCCGTGACCACCATGATCAAGGCCGACCTCAGGTGCTCCTCGGTCGCGGCGGCCAGCGTGCTGGCCAAGGTCGAGCGAGACCGCATCATGGTGGGCCTGGCTGCGGACCACACGGCATACGCGTGGGACCTCAACAAGGGCTACGCCGCCCCGGAGCACATGGACGCCCTGCGGGAGCACGGTCCCTGCGAGCTCCACCGGCGGTCCTGGAGGCTGCCGGGGACGGAGGCGGAGGAGGGCGCGTGGACCGAGCCGGGCGTCGAGTCGCTCGTCGGACCTGACATGGTGGCCTTCACGGCCGCCCCACGGATGACGGAGTTGGACACGCATGAGCGCTGAGGACCTCGAGAAGTACGAGAGCGAGATGGAGCTCGCCCTCTACCGCGAGTACCGCGACGTCGTCGGGCTCTTCTCGCACGTCGTCGAGACCGAGCGCCGCTTCTACCTCTGCAACTCGGTGGACGTGAAGGTCCGCAGCGACGGAGGCGAGGTCTTCTTCGACGTGACCATGCAGGACTGCTGGGTCTGGGACATCTACCGTCCGGCCCGGTTCGCGAAGCAGGTCCGGGTCGTGACGTTCAAGGACGTCAACGTCGAGGAGCTGGCCAAGTCGGAGCTGCAGCTGCCCAAGGGTGACTTCTGACCCGCTGAGCACACCTCGCCGTCCACAGGGGAGCGGTCGCGATCGAGCCGTCCACAGCGACGGACCCGGCTGGTGGTGCTGCCGCCCCGCGCGTCCGAGGCTCTCGACATGGACGGACACCAGGCGCTGGGCCGCTACGGCGAGGACCTCGCGGCGCGATACCTGCGCGACCGCGGCATGACGATCGTCGAGCGCAACTGGCGCTGCGCCGAGGGCGAGATCGACCTCGTCGCGCTGGACGGCGACTGCCTCGTGATCTGCGAGGTCAAGACCCGCCGCGGCACGGGGACCGGTGACCCGCTCGAGGCGGTGACCTGGGAGAAGGCGCGGCGCCTGCGTCGTCTCGCCGCGGTGTACCTGCGGACCCGCACCGGAAGCGTCCCGGACGTGCGGATCGACGTCATCGGCGTCCTCGCCCCGCGTGGTCGACGACCGGTGCTCCGCCACGTCGTGGCGGTGGGCGCGTGAGCGCCAAGCTCGGGCGCACCCTGTGCGTCTCGCTGAGCGGCCTCGAGGGCCGGATCGTCGACGTGGAGGCGCACATCTCGGCCCAGCTGCCTCACTTCAGCATCACCGGGCTGCCCGACAAGGCGTGCGGCCAGGCGCCCGACCGGGTGCGCTCCGCCGCCGCGACGAGCGGCTTCCCGCTCCCACCGCAGCGCATCACGGTCAACCTCTCGCCGGCGTCCATCCCCAAGCAGGGCACCGGGTTCGACGTCGCCATCGCCCTCGCCGTCCTCGGTGCCGCCGGGGTGGTCGACCCGAGGCGCATCTCGCACGTGGTGCACCTCGGGGAGCTCGGGCTCGACGGGTCCGTGCGGGGGGTGCGCGGCATCCTGCCCGCGGTGCTCGCCGCGGCGCGCTCGGGAGTCCGGCACGTCGTCGTCCCACCGGACAACCTCGCCGAGGCGCAGCTCGTCGACGGGCTCACCGTGCACAGCGCGCCGGACCTCGCGACGCTCGTCCACTGGTATGCCGTCCGCGGGGGAGTCGACCCGCTGCCCGTCGCGCCGCCGGTGCGGGGTGGGTCCGACGGACCGCCGCGCCACGGTGACCTCGCCGACGTCATCGGCCAGCCGGAGGCCAGGCTGGCGGTCGAGCTGGCGGCGACGGGGGAGCACCACCTGCTGATGAACGGTCCGCCGGGCGTCGGCAAGACCATGCTCGCCGAGCGGCTCGTCACCATCCTGCCGCCGCTCTCCCGCGAGCAGGCGCTGCAGACCCACGCCATCCGGTCACTGACCGGCGACGAGATCCGGGCCAGCGAGCTCGACCTGACCCCGCCCTTCGTCGCCCCCCACCACAGCGCGTCGATGGCCTCCATCACCGGTGGTGGGTCGGGTGTCGTGCTGCCCGGGGCCATCTCGCGCGCCCACTGCGGCGTGCTCTTCCTCGACGAGGCGGGGGAGTTCAAGACCTCGGTCCTCCAGCAGCTGCGACAACCCCTCGAGTCCGGCGAGGTGACGATCGCCCGGGCCCGGCAGCTCGTCAGCCTGCCGGCGCGGTTCCAGCTCGTCCTGGCGACGAACCCGTGCCCCTGCGGACGGGCGTGGGGGAAGGGTGTCGACTGCTCGTGCAGTGCCGTCGAGCTGCGCAGCTACCAGGCCAAGCTCTCCGGGCCGCTCATCGACCGGGTGGACATCCAGGTCGTCGTCCCGCCGGTCTCCCGCGCGGCGTTCGGAGAGGACCATGGCGAGTCGAGCGCCACGGTCCTCGAGCGGGTGCTGGCTGCGCGCGGGGCCCAACGGCAGCGGTGGGGCCAGCACGGCTGGCCCACCAACGCCCGAGTGCCCGGGCACGTCCTGCGCCGTCGACCCTGGCGGCTGCCGGGTGCGGTGACGGCGTCGGTCGACCGGGCCCTGGACCTCGGACAGCTCACGCTGCGCGGCTACGACCGGACGCTTCGCCTCGCCTGGTCGTCGGCCGACCTGTTCGGACGGAGCGTGCCGACGTCCGAGGACGTCGGCCTCGCCTACACGATGCGCAGCCAGGGAAGGGCGGCCGCATGAGCCGGCGGTCGTTCTCCGAGGTTCCCGGCGGCGGGGCGCTCACGCAGGACCGGTGGGCCCGCTTGGCGTGGAGCCACGTCGTCGAGCCCGAGACCGTGTCGGCGCGTCAGTGGATCAGCGAGCACGGCGCTTCCGAGGCGCTCGAGCGGCTCCTGCGCGGCGACCTCGCCACGGACGGTCGTTACGACCAGCGCATCGCGAGCCTGGACGTGACGCAGGCCCGACGGGCCCTCGAACGCCTGCACGTGCGCATCGTCGTGCCGGACGACGACGAGTGGCCCGGGGGCCTCGACCAGCTCGACGACCCTCCGATCTGCCTCTACGTCAAGGGTTCCGCTGACCTCGGGGTGCTCGACGGGAGCATCGCCGTGGTGGGCTCGCGGGCGGCCACGGCCTACGGACTCCACGTCGCCGCGGACCTCGGCGAGGGCCTGGTCGGCCGGGGCGTCACCGTGGTCTCGGGTGCCGCCTTCGGCATCGACGCCGCCGCCCACCGTGGTGCCCTGGCCGGCGGCGGCCCCACCGTGGCCGTGCTCGCCCGGGGGCTGGACCGGGCCTACCCGCAGGCCCACGAGGGCCTGCTGCGGGCAGTGCAGGAGCAGGGTGCCGTCGTCAGCGAGCTGCCCCTCGGCTGGGCGCCCTACCGACAGCGGTTCATCGCGCGCAACCGGATCATCGCCGCCATGGGCGTGGGCACGGTCGTCGTCGAGGCGGGACTGCGGTCCGGCTCGCTCAACACCGCCCGGGTGGCGCGGGGGCTCAACCGCCACGTGGCCGCCGTCCCGGGTCCCGTCACGTCGGTGCAGTCCGCCGGCTGCCACCAGCTGCTGCGTGAGACCGATGCGACCCTGGTCACCGACACCGCCGAGGTGCTCGACCTGATGGGACGGCTGGGCGTCGATGCGGTCGGCCGGGTCCGAGCGCCCGAGACGGCGGACTCGGGTCTGGACCCCGTCGCCCGGACCGTGTGGTCCGCGGTCCCGGTGCGGGACGGGGCCGACCTGGGCCGCATGCAGCTGCTCACCGCCCTCGACTCGGCGACGCTGCTCGGGGTGCTCGGACAGCTGGCCGTGCAGGGACTGGTCCAGCGCGACGGTGACCGGTGGCGCAAGGTGCCGACGGTGAAGACCCGCCGCGCAGGTGGTTGATCCCGTGTCGACCGGATGAGACGGTGCGTGGTGTGAGTGCCACCCGGCAGGCCGTGATCGACGCCTACGAGCGTCATCTGCGTGCCGAGCGTGGGCGTTCACCTCACACCGTCCGGGCCTACCTGGGTGACCTGCGCGACTTCCTGACCCACCTCGACGGGGAGAGCGCCGACCGGCGCAAGGGCTCCGCAGGGGTGCCACCGGGGGTCACCGTGCCCCCGTCTCGCGAGGTCCCGTTCGGTGCCGTGGGGCTGGCCGACCTGCGGGGGTGGCTCGGGGTCCTCGCCGCTGCCGGCGCCGCCCGGTCGACGATCGCCCGACGGTCCGCCTCCCTGAGAACCTTCTTCGGGTGGGCCACCCGGCAGGGGCACGTGGACCCGGATCCGTCCCTGCGCCTGGTCGCCCCGAAGCGGCACCGGACCCTGCCCCCGGTGCTGGCCCGGGACGACGCCGCCGACCTGCTCGACGTCGCCGCGGTCGCTGCCGACGACGACGACCCCGTGCACCTGCGGGACCGGGCGATCCTCGAGCTGCTCTACGCGACGGGGGTCCGGGTCGGCGAGCTGACCGGCCTCGACGTCGACGACGTCGACTTCACGAGCGCTGTCCTTCGCGTCATCGGCAAGGGCGACAAGGAGCGGCGGGTGCCGTTCGGACGGCCTGCTGCCGTCGCCCTGACCGCGTGGCTGGAGCGAGGCCGTCCCCGACTGGCGGCGGAGGGAAGCGGCCCTGCGCTCTTCCTGGGTCGGCGCGGTCGGCGGGTCGACCCGCGCCAGGTGCGCAGCCTCGTGCACGAGATGCTCAGCCACCTGCCGGATGCGCCCGACGTCGGTCCCCACGGACTTCGCCACAGCGCCGCGACCCACCTGCTCGAGGGCGGCGCCGACCTGCGCATGGTCCAGGAGCTGTTGGGTCACTCGTCGCTGGCGACCACGCAGATCTACACCCATGTCTCGATCGAGCGGCTCGCCGCGTCCTACGCCCAGGCACACCCCCGTGCCTGAGGACACCGACGTGCCCGACTGGGTGAGCTCGTCGGCCTCGCCGGTCCGCGAGGACGAGGCCCCGGGCCCTCGGCGCTCCGAGATGCGCCGGACCGGCGGGCCGCAGCGGCTGAGCCGTCCTGCTGCCCGCAGTCCTCGCCGTCCCACCGGGCCGCCGCCAGAGCGCCGCCGCACCTCAGCCACCACGTTCGCCCGCCGGCGACTGGTCGCGGCGCTCGCCGTGGGCACTCTCCTCGCCCTCGTCCTGTGGGCCGTGTGGCCCGGCGCAGAGTCGACGTCCCCGGCGCGAGCCACCGCCGACATCGCGCCTGCCGCCCTGGCGCGTGTGGAGTCCGACCCGACGCCCGCGGCCGAGGAGGTCGACGAGAGCGCGACGGTGACTCCTGCCCCGGGCTCCACCGTGGTCCCGGCTTCGGGCACCGGTCGGGTGGATGCCGTCGCACTGCCCGCCGTCGCGGCTCCGACGGTCAACCCCCGGCGCACCGTCCGCGTCGGGTTCCAGGTGGAACGCGGAGCCGGCGTCGACGCCGCGGAGGCCGCCACGATCATCTCGGCCACCCTCGGCGACGCCCGCGGCTGGCAGGCCGTCGACAAGGTGCGCTTCCGGGTGGTCTCGCCGGAGGCGCTGGCCGCCGGCGACGTGGACATCACCATCGTCCTCGCCAGCCCGGCACTCACCGACCGGCTGTGTGCGCCCCTCAGGACCCGCGGCAAGGTCTCGTGCTTCAACCTCCGCAAGGTGGTGCTCAACGCGCGGCGGTGGACGGAGGGGGTGCCGGGATACGGCACGGACCTCGCGGCATACCGCCAGTACATGGTCAACCACGAGATCGGACACGGGCTCTACCACGGCCACGTCGAGTGCCCCCGTGCCGGCGCGATCGCCCCCCTCATGCTCCAGCAGTCCAAGGGACTGGACGGCTGCCGGCCCAACCCGTGGCCCTCCGCCGGCTGAGCCGCCCCCACACACCGATCAGCCGGACCGACCCAGCGGCAGCAGGATCACCGGCCCTCCACCGAGCAGAGGCCGTGGGTCGACGTAGGACCGGTCTCGCAGGGCTCCCAGGTGCAGGCACGCCCCGCCACAGTGCGACTGTCCCGACACCTCACCCAGCACGTCGCCGTCGGCGACGACCGCGCCCGTGCTCACGTGCGCGCGCACCGGTTCGTAGGTGCTGCGCAGGCCCGAGGCGTGGGTGACGCTCACCGTCCCCCGCCCCGCGATGACGCCGACGTGGCTCACCCTCCCGGAGTCGACGGCGAGGACGGACTGGCCCTGGCGGGCATGGAGGTCGATCCCGCGATGACCCGGACCGTAGGTCGACCGAGGGGGGAGGAAGGGTCGGAGCACCACGGGGCGCGGAGAGAGGGGCCACGACCACGAGCCTCGCCCGTCCCGGTCGACCCGCGATCCGGCGGCCCACGAGAGCGGCGGGGGATCCGACGCCGGGCGCGCGACCTCCGCCGGTGGTGCTGCCACGCCCGGCAGGAGGCTGCCGGTCGCACCCAGCGTGACGACGGCTCGGCGGATCGCTCCTCGCAGGTCCATCCCTCGATCGTGCGCGGCACGGTCATCCGTCGCCAGGGACGCGGCAGGATGTGGGGACGGCCGACGACTCCGGCGCCGCCTGTGGACAGGTCAGGCCCGCAGCGCCGACAGCCGGTCAGCGGCCTCGCGCAGCACCTCGTCCTGCTTGCAGAACGCGAACCGCACCAGCGTGCGCGCGGCGTCGTCGTCGTCGTGGAAGACCGAGACGGGCACCGCCGCGACACCTGCCCGGCCCGGCAGGTCACGGCAGAACTGCAGGGCGTCCGTGGCGCCCAGCGCCGCGACGTCGGCGACGACGAAGTACGTTCCGCCGGGCACCGCCACCGGCAGCCCGAGGTCGCGCAGCGCGCCGACCATCAGGTCACGCTTGCCCTGCATCGACCGGGTGAGACCGGCATACACCTCGTCTCCGAGACCCAGCCCGAGCGCGACCGCCGGCTGGAACGGTCCGGACCCGACGTAGGTGAGGAACTGCTTGACCGTCCGCACCGCCGAGACCGCCTCCGCCGGGCCGGTGACCCAGCCGACCTTCCAGCCGGTCAGCGAGAAGGTCTTGCCCGCCGACGAGATCGTCAGCGTCCGCTCCGCCATCCCGGGCAGCGTCGAGACCGGCACGTGCGCCAGCCCGTCGAAGACGAGGTGCTCGTAGACCTCGTCGGTGACCACCCAGGCGTCGTGCTCCTGCGCGAGCCGGCAGATGAGCTCGAGCTCGTCACGCGTGAAGACCTTGCCGGTCGGGTTGTGCGGCGTGTTGAGCAGCACCAGTTTCGTGCGCGACGAGAACGCCGCCCGCAGCGACTCCTCGTCCACCGCGAAGTCGGGGAAACGCAGGACCGACGTGCGGCGGACGGCACCGGCCAGCGCGATCGACGCGGCATACGAGTCGTAGTAGGGCTCGAAGGTCACCACCTCGTCACCCGGCTCGCACAGCGCGAGGACCGTCGCGGCGATCGCCTCCGTCGCACCCACGGTCACGAGGACCTCCCGGCGGGGGTCGAGGTCGATCCCGTAGAAGCGCCTCTGGTGGGCGGCGACGGCGTCGAGCAGCTCGGGAACCCCCGCGCCGGGCGGGTACTGGTTGCGGCCACCGTCGATCGCCGCCTTCGCCGCGTCGAGGATCTCCTGCGGTCCGTCGGTGTCGGGGAAGCCCTGCCCGAGGTTGAGGGCGCCGTGCTCGATCGCCAGGCCGGTCATCTCGGCGAAGATCGTCGACCCGAAGCCCTGCATCCGCTGCACCAGTGGGAACGCCATGGTCGCAGGCTACGCGCGGGGCTCCGGGCCTAGTCTCGTCGTCATGGCCGGGAGCTCGGAGGACCTCGTCGAGGCGGTGCGCGTCGCCCTGCGCTCGGAGGCGGACCCGGTGAGGGCCGTGGGGCAGCAGGGCTACATGAAGAGCACGATGCCGTTCCTCGGGCTCACCTCGCCCGTGCGCCGCGCGCTCGTGCGCCCGCTGCTCGCCGACCCCGCGAGGCGGCTCACGTCCCGAGGGGAGTGGGAGAGCGCCGTCCGCCGACTCTGGGACGAGGCGCAGTTCCGCGAGGAGAGGTATGCCGCCCTCGACCTCCTCCGCCACCGCACCTACCGCTCGTGGCACGACCCCGACGTCATGCCCCTGGTCGAGCACCTCGTCGTCACGGGGGCGTGGTGGGACGTCGTCGACGAGGTGTCGAGCGTCGTGGGCGACGTCCTGCTCGTCGACCCCGAGGGGGAGGGGTTGCGGATGCGCGCCTGGGCGGAGAGCGACAACCTCTGGCTCAGGCGGTCGGCCATTCTCAGTCAGCTCCGCCACGAGGAGCGGACCGACCTCGCCCTGCTCGCGGACGTCATCGAACCGAACCTCGACGACCACGAGTTCTTCGTCCGCAAGGCGATCGGGTGGGCCCTGCGGCAGCACGCCCGCACCGACCCGGTGTGGGTCAGGGAGTTCGTCGACCGGCACACCCACCGCATCTCCGGCCTGAGCCGCCGCGAGGCCCTCAAGCACCTCTGACCCGGTGGTGGGGAGGACCGCCGGGGTCAGGACCCCTCCGGTCCTCCCCGCGGGAGGTCGGGGTCGTCGTCGCCGGCGTGGGCGATCGAGTCCAGCTGCCGCCACACCAGTGCCAGCATCACCGCCGTCCCGACGAAGGCGAACCAGAAGGGGGCGGTGAGACCCCACTGCTGGGCGATGGGGCCGCCGATCGCCTGGCCGATGACGAGCCCGAGGAACAGCCCGGTGAGGTAGACGCTGCCGACCCGCCCCTGGTAGGCCGTGGGCACCGCGCGCTGGCGCACGGTGTTGCTCACCGTCCCCCAGGTGAAGGCGTAGGCCCCGAAGAACAGCATGATGACGATGGCCACCCAGCCGGTCGGCGCCAAGGCCAGGCCGAGGTGGGTGAGGACCTCGGCGGCCAGGCAGGCCTTCATCAGCGTCGCCAGCGAGAACCGCAGCGACAGCCGGTCGAAGCCGAGGGTGGCGAGCACCCCACCCACCGCGCTGGCGGTCGTCAGCAGACCGAAGCCGACCTCGCCCATCCCGAGGTGGTCCAGCGCGTAGAGCACGAGGACCGACCACGCGGCGCCCCAGGTGATGTTGAAGGTGAGGATGACCAGGGCCAGGGTGCGCATCGCCGGGTGGTGGCGGACCCACCGGAGCCCGTCGCGGATGTCGGCCCGCACATGCGTCTCGACCGAGCCCCGCACGCCACCCCGGGGCAGCTCCATCCGGCTGACCAGACCGAGCGCGAGGACGAGCAGCAGCACCTGGGTGACGAACGGCCAGACCATGCCGGCGGCGAAGAGGAAGGCACCCACCGGCGGTCCGACGAGCTGGTTCGCCGTGAGGAAGCCGGCCTGGAGCCGCACCTGACCGGTCCGGAGGTCCGCACGCCGCACGAGCATCGGCAACAGGGTGTTGGCCGTCGAGTCCGCGAAGACCTCGCACACCCCGTAGGCGAACATCGTCGCGAGGACCACGCCGATGGAGACGTGGTCGGTGACGATGAACGAGCACAGCACCACGACGACGAGCACTCGCAGGACGTTGGCGACGAGCACGATCCGCTTGCGGTCGAGCCGGTCGGCGACGGCGCCGGCCCACAGACCCAGGAGCAGCCACGGGAGCCGCTGGAGCAGCGCCGCCAGGGCGACGAGGGTGGGGTTGCGCGTCTGCGAGGCCACGAGCAGCGGACCGGCCGCGAGGGCGATGCCGTCGCCGATGTTGCTGGTCCAGGCCGCCGACATCAGCCACCGGAAGGGCCGCCCCAGGCGGGCCGGCGCGATTCTCTCCCCGAGGCGTGGCACGAGCAGGGAGGCTACCCCCGGCGCGATTTCTCGGGGGAGCACTTCACGCGTAGGATTGCCGGCGGTCTTCGTGTGCTCGCGCATGCGTGCGCCCGAGGACCCAATTCGCGCGTCTCACGACCGCTGACTGGCTTGCCACGAAGCGGGGCGCACCACGACAGTCCCTGTGCCTGCTCCACCGGAGCACACGGCACACGGCGGGATGCGTCGAGACGCCAGGCAGGCAGTGCACGACCCGTGCGCCGCCGACGCAACTGAAACCACGCACAAGGAGAACACGGCATGGCCGTCGTCACCATGCGCCAGCTCCTCGAGAGCGGCGTCCACTTCGGGCACCAGACCCGTCGCTGGAACCCGAAGATGAAGCGCTTCATCATGACCGAGCGCAACGGGATCTACATCATCGACCTGCAGCAGTCGGTGACCTACATCAACAACGCGTACGAGTTCGTCCGCGAGACCGTCGCCCACGGCGGCAGCATCCTCTTCGTCGGCACGAAGAAGCAGGCCCAGGAGCCCATCGCCGAGCAGGCGACGCGCGTCGGCATGCCCTACGTGAACCACCGCTGGCTCGGTGGCATGCTCACGAACTTCCAGACGATCTCCAAGCGCCTCACGCGCCTCGTCGAGCTCGACGAGATCGACTTCGACGACGTCGCCGGCTCGGGCCGCACCAAGAAGGAGCTCCTGCTCCTCAAGCGTGAGCGCGACAAGCTCGACAAGACCCTCGGTGGCATCCGCGGCATGGCCAAGGTCCCGTCCGCCGTGTGGATCGTCGACACCAAGAAGGAGCACCTCGCGGTCGACGAGGCGCGCAAGCTCGGCCTCCCGGTCATCGCGATCCTCGACACCAACTGCGACCCCGACGAGGTCGACTACAAGATCCCGGGCAACGACGACGCGATCCGCTCCGTCACGCTGCTCACCCGCGTCATCGCGGACGCCGTCGCCGAGGGCCTCATCTCCCGTTCCGGTGGCAACGCGTCGGCCGACGCCGAGGGTGCGGGCGAGGAGCCCCTGACCGAGTGGGAGCGCGAGCTGCTCGGTGGCGACGCCGACGCCGCTGCGGCCACGGCCGAGACGGTGGCCCCGGAGGCCGGCGAGACCGCTGCCGCGGACGCCGTCGACGCTGCTCCGGCGACCGAGACCGAGGCTGCCCCGGCCGCCGAGACTCCCGCCGAGACCGAGGCTGCTCCGGCTGCCGAGACCGAGGACGCCCCGGCCGCCCAGGCCTGATCCTCGCCTCACCTCCTCACCGTCCCTCTGTTACAGGAAGAAGCGCACACACACATGGCGAACTACACCGCCGCTGACATCAAGGCGCTCCGTGAGTCCACGGGTGCCGGCATGCTCGACGTCAAGAAGGCCCTCGACGAGGCCGACGGCGACCAGGCCAAGGCCACCGAGATCCTCCGGGTCAAGGGCCAGAAGGGCGTGACCAAGCGCGAGGGTCGCACGACCTCCAACGGCCTGGTCATCGCCCGGGCCGAGGATGGCGCCGGCACGCTCGTCGAGGTCCTCTGCGAGACCGACTTCGTCGCCAAGGGCTCCACGTTCATCGCCCTCGCCGACCAGGTCTTCGCGCAGGCCGTCGAGACCAAGGCGGCCTCGGCCGACGAGCTCCTCGCGAGCACGCTGGCCGACGGCACCACCGTCAAGGACCTCCTCGACGGCGCCAACGCGACCATCGGCGAGAAGATCGAGGTCAAGCGGGTCGCCCGCGTCGAGGGTCCGAACGTCGCGGCCTACCTCCACAAGACGAGCCCCGACCTGCCCGCGCAGATCGGTGTCCTCGTGGCGACCGAGGGTGGCGACGAGCAGGTCGCTCGTGACGTCGCGATGCACGTCGCCGCGTTCAGCCCGACCGTGCTCACGCGTGACGAGGTCGACGCCGAGACGGTCGAGAACGAGCGTCGGGTCGCCGAGGCCACCGCGAAGGAGGAGGGCAAGCCCGAGGGTGCGCTCCCCAAGATCGTCGAGGGTCGCGTCAACGGCTACTTCAAGGAGAACGTCCTGCTCGAGCAGCCGTTCGCCAAGGAGCCCAAGAAGACCGTCGCCAAGGTCCTCGAGGAGGCCGGCGCCACGGCGACGTCCTTCGCGCGCTTCCGCGTCGGTGGCTGACCTCAGCCGCTGAACCACGCACGTCCGGTATGCCGTCTGCTCACGAGAGCGGGCGGCATACCTGCGTCCGGGGTCAGTCGCGGGTGCGGGTGAGCCAGGGCTGGAACAGCCTCGTCACCCTCGGGAGGACGAGGTAGGTCATCAGCGGCGTCGCGACGACCGTCGAGAGCAGCACCCGCGCCCACGGCGGCCAGGACTCGGAGAAGGGCGCGAACAGGTAGCTCAGCGCCAGGCTGGTCGGGAAGAAGGCGAGCCAGATGACGACCATCTGCTTCCACCGGGGCGGGGCCGGGGGAGCGGCGGCAGCCGTGAGGTCGTCGACGACCTGCTCGGCGGGCTCGTCGAACCAGCCCTCGATGCCGGTTCGGTGCTCGACCCGGGTGTCCTCGACGAGGTTGCTGCCCGCGGTGAGCCACCGGTTGCGCTCGCTCGACCCCTGCCACGCCGCCAGCGACTCGGCTCCGTCGAAGCGGTAGAGCATGTGCCAGTCGCTGGACCCGGTGGAGGGTCGCACCCATCCCGACCCGAGGAACCCCGGGAAGTGGCTGGCCATCTGGGTGCCGGCGTCGGCCCACGCGCGCATGAGGAGCTCGTCCTCGGGACGCACCCGCCGGGTGATGGCGACGGTCACCGGTCCGGACGGGGCGGGCGGCGGCGTGGAGGTCTGGGTCACGGTCCCAGTCTGCCTCTCAGGCGCCCGGGCCCACGACGGCCGACGGGCTACCTCACCTCGTAGACCGTCACCGTCCCGGCGCTGAACCGCGGGGTGGCGAACGCCGCGAGACGGGGGGAGATCGGCGTGGCGGTGCTGTCCGCCACGAGCCAGCCGAGACCGTGCACCCGCTTCATCCGGGCGAACCCCTCCGGCGAGGGGTCGGTGAACAGGGCGTCGTTGGCGGCGAGCAGCTCCGGGTAGGGGTTGTTGCCGGTCGGGCCGCCCGAGACACTGACGTAGGCCCACGACTCCAGCACGGTCTGGCGTCCACCCAGGCCACTGACCATGTAGAGGTTGGAGACACAGCCGGAGTCCGGCGTGCCTCGTGAGCAGTGGCGGTTGGTCGCGACGACCGCGTCGCGCGGGGTGTTGAGGTTGAGCCAGTGCATGGCCGCGGCTCCGCCACTCGGGAGCGGGATGTCGTTCGCGGTGCGCGGCTGCTGCACGGGAGCCACCCGAGTGCCGTTGACGGCGTAGACCGCGTGCTGGAAGGCGGTGTCGCGGACCGCGTATGCCGGCGCGCCGAGGACGACTGCGCCCGCCACCACCGCTGCGGCCGAGCCGCGAAGGGCCGGACGCCGCCGGGAGGCGAGGTGGAACAGCAGCGCCACGACGCCCAGGCCGCCGACGAAGACGGCGCAGGAGAGGAGGTACGCCGAGCGCCACGCCTCGATGCTGGCGCGTTCGGAACGGTCGAGGACGGGAACAGCCCCTTCGGTGGCCCTGGCCAGGAGCGCCCCCAGCAGGGCCCCTGCGACGACCAGCAGGACGCGCGCGGAGCGCTCGGCACGGGCCCGCCGCGCGGCCCCCACCAGCACCCACGCGAGGACAGCGGCCCCGTAGGCCAGGGCGAGCCGGACGAAGTACACCTGGCTGTAGGCCTGGTGCGACACGAGCGCGTACGCCGCGAAGGACGAGCCGAGGGCTCCGGCGACGAACCACGCCACCGGGTCGCGTCGCACTTTCTCGTGGACGAAGCTCGCGGCGCCGAGGGCAAGGCCCAGATGGGTGAGGACCAGGCCGAGCAGCAGCATGAGGACGAGCTGGGACAGCACGCGGGGACCGAGGGAGTCGATGGCGTCGAGGACCGAGCGGTCCAGCGGGTCACCCGTCCTCCGGTGGATCTCGCGGTACAACTCGTGCCACGTCATGAAGGCCAACGGGTGGACGCTGCTCTGGCTGTCGCTGCCGGAGAACAGGGTGGCGGTCACCGGCAGGAGGGCGGCACAGGCCAGCAGGACCTTCAGCGCCGGCCGGACATGGGGCCTGAGCCGACGGAGGACGAGACCCGCTCCGGCGGTGAGGGCGGCCCCGCAGGCGATCGTCGGCAGGGCCGCCGGCTTCCCCCCGCCCGCAGCTGCCAGGAGCAGCACGAGGACCAGCCAGCCACCGAGATGCAGGCTGGCGCCGCGCAGCCCGTGGACGACGAGGATCATGGCACCCACGGCCATGACCACGACGTAGACGTGGCTGGGGCTGAACGGAACGATGGGGCTCTCGGGGAACGCCGCCGGGGGGAGCCGTAGCCCGCCGGACACCGTGAAGACCCAGGCCGCCACGAGGCCGGCGCCCCAGCCCCCGGACAGCACGCGGGCGAGCCGGACCACGAGGAGCATGCCGAGGACGACCATCACCAACGGCCAGAGCCGCAGCAGGACGACGGCCTCGGGAACCCCGGACATCACGCTCGCCGCGGCCATGTCGCCGTCGGCGAACCAGTGGTACTCCACCACGGTCCCCGCCACCTGTGGCACCTCGAGCGGGGCTCCCCGGGTGACGGCGTGGACCAGGGCGAGGTGCCACGGGAGGTCCACGTAGTACACGCCGTCATCCGGTGGCACCGGGGCGCTGAGGAAGGAGCGCAGCACCTTCGCGCCCAGCAGCGCGACCGACGTGGCGACCCCCCAGTGCCACCAGACCGGGGCCCGCTGGGACCAGTCCACGGTCGTGGCAGCCGTTCGGCAGCGACGTCGCAGGGGCGGGACGAGGAGCACGACGAGCACCACCGCGGCCGGCCAGGCGCGCAACCACGCCGGGTGGCCGGCGAGCACGAGGAGCATGATCACGGGGAGCTGGGTCGCCAGTCCCAGGACCGTTCCCAGCGCGAGGTGCTCCAGCGGCGGTCGCCTGCCCGGAAGGAGGAGCAGCACGAGCAGGGTCCCGGGAAGGGCGACGCCGACCGCGAGGTACACGGCATACCGCAGGAGGTCGCCGACCGTGGTCCCGTGGGTGACGAGGGTGACCGCGAGCAGCGAGGCGCACAGCACCCAGGGCAGCGCACGAACGAGGAGGGCGGTGACGATCCCGGAGGCGGAGCGGTTGCCCCGCTCCAACGGGGTCGCGCGCGGTTCCATGGACCGCGACGCTACGCCAGGGCGCCTGTGCAGTGTCGGACCTCGTGCGGTGTGCGAGGATTCGGGGCACCGCCAGCAGACACTGCCGAGGAGGCACGGTGACCACTGACGTCCGGACCCCGACCCAGACCCAGCCCGCTCCGGCGACGACGATCGAGGGGCGCCCGCGACGGGTCCTCCTCAAGCTCAGCGGCGAGGTCTTCGGCGGCGGCCGCATCGGCGTCGACCCCGAGGTCGTCCGCGGCATCGCCGCCCAGATCGCCGCCGCCATCCGGACCGGGACCCAGGTGGCCATCGTCGTCGGTGGTGGCAACTTCTTCCGCGGCGCGGAGCTGCAGCAGAAGGGCATGGAGCGCACGCGTGCCGACTACATCGGGATGCTCGGCACGGTCATGAACTGCCTGGCGCTCCAGGACTTCCTGGAGAAGGAGGGAATCGACACCCGCGTGCAGACCGCCATCACCATGGGTCAGGTCGCCGAGCCCTACATCCCGCGTCGCGCGATCCGCCACCTCGAGAAGGGGCGTGCGGTGATCTTCGGTGCCGGAGCCGGTATGCCGTACTTCTCCACCGACACCGTCAGCGCCCAGCGCGCGCTCGAGTGCAAGTGCGACATGGTCCTCATGTCGAAGAGCGGTGTGGACGGCGTCTACGACTCCGACCCCCGCACCAACCCGGACGCCCGCAAGCTCGAGACCGTGACCTACGCCCACGCCCTGCAGCAGAACCTCAAGGTCGTCGACGCCGCCGCGTTCAGCCTGTGCATGGAGAACGACCTCCCGATGATGGTCTTCGGCATGGAGGGCGAGGGCAACATCACCCGCGCCATCCAAGGCGAGCGCATCGGCACCCTCGTCACCGCCTGACCGGCGACGTCTCGGCGGAGCGCCCCGTGGCTCGCACCCGGGCGATTCTTTGACAGACTGGACCTCGCCGCACCACTTCAGCGGCGCGGCATACCGAAGGAGACCAGCGCAGATGATCGACGACACCATGCTCGAGGCCGAGGAGAAGATGGAGAAGGCCGTCGAGGTCGCCAAGGACAACCTCTCCGGCATCCGCACCGGCCGCGCCCACCCCGGCATGTTCAACAAGGTCGTCGTCGACTACTACGGCGCCCCGACGCCGCTGCAGCAGCTCGCGTCGTTCCAGACGCCCGAGGCGCGCACGATCCTCATCTCCCCGTTCGACAAGGGCGCGATGAACAACATCGAGAAGGCGCTGCGTGACGCCGACCTGGGCGTCAACCCGTCCAACGACGGCAACATCATCCGGTGCGTCCTGCCGCAGCTCACCGAGGAGCGCCGCAAGGAGTACATCAAGATGGCGCGCAGCCAGGGCGAGGACGCCAAGGTGGCGATCCGCAACATCCGCCGCCAGGCCAAGGAGTCCATCGAGAAGCTCGTCAAGGACGGCGACGTCGGCGAGGACGAGGGCTCCCGCGCGGAGAAGGACCTCGAGTCCACGACGAAGAAGTACGTCGACACCATCGACGAGGTGCTCAAGAGCAAGGAGAGCGAGCTGCTCGAGGTCTGACCCGACCTCGGGTGGACGTCCCCGTGATGAGCGACTTCCCCACGACAGAGGAACCGGCAGCCCCTCCGGCGCAGCGGTCGCGGCCCAGGGCAGGACGCAACCTGCCGGCCGCGATCGGCGTCGGCGTGGGGCTGGCGGCTCTCATCATCGTCTCGCTGGCCTTCCGGCGCGAGCTGTTCCTCCCCATCCTCGTCGTGGCCATCTGCCTCGGGGCGTGGGAGCTGCGGCGCGCGGTGCGCCAGGTCGGCATCGACGCCCCGTTCGTCCCGGTCCTCATCGGCGCGGTGTCGATGCTGCTCTCGGCGTACTTCCGCGGACCGGAGGCGCTGGTCCTCACGTTCGGGCTGACCTGCGTCGGGGTGCTCGTCTGGCGCGTCGCCGACGGCCTCGACGGCGCCATCCGCGACATCGCCGGTGCCCTCTTCATCGCGCTCTACCCGTGCTTCCTCGGCGGCTTCGCCGCGCTGCTCCTCGCCGCCGACGACGGCCACCTGCGCATCGTCTACTTCGTCCTCGTCACGGTGGCCTCCGACATCGGCGGCTACGCGTTCGGCGTCTTCCTCGGGAAGCACCCGATGGCGCCCTCGCTCTCGCCCAAGAAGTCGTGGGAGGGCTTCGCCGGGTCGGCCGTCACCTGTGCCGTCACCGGCGCCGTGGCCCTCGTGCTCCTGCTCGACGGGACGTGGTGGCACGGAGCGGTCATCGGCCTCGTCGTCGCCGCCGCGGCCACGATCGGCGACCTCATCGAGTCGAGCATCAAGCGCGACCTCGGCATCAAGGACATGGGGACGCTGCTCCCCGGCCACGGAGGCCTCATGGACCGGCTCGACTCCCTCGTCCTCTGCGTCCCGGTCGTCTGGGCGCTGCTCCTCTGGGCGGCCCCGTGACCCCCGCCGACCTGCCCGAGCCCACCGTCGGCCGGCCCGTGCCGGGCCAGCTGACCTTCCAGGCGCCCCGCCGCGGCAAGCCGCCCCGCCACCTCGCGGACCTCAGCCCGGCGGAGCGCAAGGCAGCCGTCGAGGAGCTGGGCCACAAGGGCTTCCGTGCCAAGCAGCTGTCCACGCACTACTTCGAGCGCCTCGTCGAGTCGCCCGAGGCCATGACCGACCTGCCCAAGGCGGTGCGCGACGACCTCGTCGCCGACCTCCTGCCGCAGCTCCTCACCCCGATCCGCACCCTCGAGGCCGATCGGGGTGCGACGCTGAAGTCGGTGTGGCGCCTCCACGACGGTGCGCTCGTCGAGTCGGTGCTCATGCGCTACCCGAGCCGGGTCACGATCTGCATCTCCAGCCAGGCCGGCTGCGGGATGAACTGCCCGTTCTGCGCCACCGGCCAGGCCGGGCTGACGCGCAACATGTCGGCGGCGGAGATCGTCGAGCAGGTCGTCGACGCCAACCGCAAGCTCCGTCACGGCGCGCTGCCCGCCATCGGGGCGACCCACCCGGCCGAGGCCGGGCTGGGGGACGAGACCGACCAGACCGGCGAGGACAGCGAGCGCAGCGAGGACGCCGCCCCTTCGCTCGGTCCCCAGCGGGTGAGCAACGTCGTCTTCATGGGCATGGGCGAGGCACTGGCCAACTACAAGGCGGCGATCGGGGCCATCCGCCGCATGACCGACCCGACGCCCGACGGGCTCGGCATGTCTGCCCGCGGGATCACGATGTCGACGGTCGGGCTCGTCCCCGGCATCGACAAGCTCGCAGCCGAGGGCATCCCGGTCACGCTCGCGCTCTCGCTCCACGCGCCGGACGACGAGCTGCGTGACGAGCTCGTCCCGATCAACACCCGCTGGAAGGTCGACGAGGCGCTCGACGCCGCATACCGCTACTTCGAGGTGACCGGCCGCCGGGTGAGCATCGAGTACGCGCTCATCCGTGACATCAACGACCAGGCGTGGCGCGCCGACCTCCTCGGCGACAAGCTCACCGCACGCGGCAAGGGCTGGGTCCACGTCAACCCCATCCCGCTCAACCCGACTCCCGGCTCCAAGTGGACGGCCTCCCGGCGCGGCGTCGAGCAGCAGTTCGTCGAGCGACTGCGCGCGCACGGCATCCCGACGACGGTGCGGGACACCCGCGGCTCGGACATCGACGGAGCCTGCGGTCAGCTCGCTGCCGCGACCTCCTGACCCTCCTCGGGGCAGCGTCTACTGTGGGGTGATGCGCATTCGCACCGCTGCGGCGGGCCTCGTCGCCGCCCTGACGCTCTCGGCCTGCGGCGGCGCCCTGCCCGACAACCTGCGGGGCGAGGACTCGCACGGGAGAACGCACGCCGCGTCACCCTCGTCGTCCGAGGCACGTTCGGGGGCGACGTCCAGGCCCGAGCCGCCCGAGGTGGCCCTGCGCGCCGGCGAGACCTTCCAGGAGCTGACCCTCCCGGCGAAGTACACCCCCAAGGCGCCCTTCGGCACCGGCACCGACGACTACCGCTGCTTCCTCGTGGACCCGGCGTTCGCCGAGGACATGATCGTCAGCGGCATCAAGGTCGAGCCCGACAACCCGGCCGCCGTCCACCACGTCATCCTCTTCAAGGTCGACCCGGAGGACGTCGGGGCGGCCGAGGCGGCCGATGCGGGGGACGAGGGCGAGGGCTGGACCTGCTTCGGTGGTTCCGGCGTCGACAGCGGACCCGGAGCACAGCTCAACAACGCCGAGTGGGTCGGTGCGTGGGCGCCGGGTGGCGGAGAGCGGGTCATGGCCGAGGACATCGGCATCCCCCTCGCCAAGGGGTCCCGCGTCGTCATCCAGATGCACTACAACCTGCTTGCCGGCGGCGGCGCGGACCAGAGCTCGGCCCGGCTGCGCCTCAGCCCGGCCAGTGCCGGCACCAAGACTCCGCTCGAGACGATGCTGCTCCCCGCACCCGTCGAGCTGCCCTGCCGCAAGGGCACCCCGGGGGAGCTGTGCGCGCGCACCCCGGCGGTCGCCGACATCCGGGCCCGCTTCGGGGAGCAGGTGGCCACCGCCGACCTCATCCACCTGCTGTGCGGCGAGGTCACGCCGGGTCCGACGCAGTCGTGCACGCGCCCGGTCAGGGCGGCCGGCCAGATCCGCGCCGTCGCCGGCCACATGCACCTGCTCGGCACCTCGATCACGGTCGACGTCAACAAGGGCACGCCCCGGGCCCGACGTGTCCTCGACATCCCCGTCTGGGACTTCGACGACCAGGGCGCGGTGCCGCTCCCGAAGCCGGCAGCGGTCACGAAGGGCGACACGCTGACCGTGACGTGCACGCACGACCAGGGGCTGCGCGACGTGCTGCCGGCCTTCAAGGACCTGCGTGAGCGCTACGTCGCCTGGGGCGAGGGCACGACCGACGAGATGTGTCTCGGCATCGTCATGCTCACCCGCGGCTGACCCGGGACCGGGAGAAGTTCCCGGTCCACCCGGGAAGGAGCCCGATCTCCCACGGACCCGCCGGCTCCATCCTCGAAGGACACCGCGACCACCCGAAGGTCGCGCCACCCGAGGAGTCCGCCATGTCACACATCCCCGTACGGCTCCGGCGCATCGCCGGCGCCCTCGCGCTCGTTCACGTCGTGCTCATCTTCGTGGGGCTTGCCCTTCAGCAGGGACCGCTGTTCGCCGACGGTGCCGGCGGCATCGAGGAATCCTACGTCCAGGGCAACCTCACCCGTTCCTTCTCCGGAGGTCTGCTCGAGGGCTTCGGCTTCGTGCTGCTCGTCCCCGTGCTCGTCATGCTGGCTCGCTGCTTCGGCTCGCGAACCGAGGCGGGTCGCTGGGCGGCGCAGACCGGGCTCGCCTGCGGCCTGGCCTACGTCGCCGTCGTCTTCGCCGTGGGCTTCCCGGCGGGCGCCGCCGCGATGTACGGCGCCCAGAACGGGTTGGACACCGACACCGCCTTCGCGATCAACAACATCCGGCTCTTCGCCCACTTCCTCAGCGCGTTCCTGCTCGCGGGCGCCACGGCCGGCGTCGCGCTGGCAGCCATCGCCGACCGCATCCACACGAGGTGGGTCGGCGGCTTCGGGGTGCTCACCGCCGCGGCCCTGCTCGTCTCACCCCCGTTGACGTCGGTCGGCTGGCAGGACATCGGCACGATGGTCTGGCTCGTGTGGTTCGTCGGCGTGGCCGTGCAGCTGCTGCGTGGCGGGAGCGCCGCCACCGAATCCGCCGGATCGACGCCGGGCACCGTCCTCGTCGGGCACCCTTGAGGCGAGGTGAGTCATGCGAACGGTGAGGGTGGCCCTGACGCTGGTCCTGGCTGCCCTCGCCGTGGCGTGCGCCCTGGTCCCACCCCTGTTCGCCACAGCCGGCCGGGACGCGTTCGACGACGCGGCGATCGTCCTCGTCATCGCGACGTATGCCGCGGTGGGGGCCGTCATCGAGCTGGCCAGGCCCGGCCACCCGGTGGGCCGGCTCATTCTCCTGGGAGCAGTGGCCTGGGGGTTGGGGGAGGCGCTGGTGGCGGTCCCGTTGCGCGCCACGGTCGTCGACGAGGCGATGGCCCTCACCGGAGTGGCCGGCACGGCGGTGCGAGGCGTCGGCTGGCTCCTGCTCGTGGTGGTCCTCCCGCTGGTCTTCCCGGACGGCAGACCGCCGCGGTATGCCGCCCGGCTGGCTGCGTCGTGCATCGTGCTCTTCACCCTGGGCTCGGTCCTGGCACCGATGCCGCTCGAGGAGCGACTGGCCGGTGTCGACAACCCCGTGGGACTGAGCGGCCCGTGGGCGGCGACCGCGGACCTCATGGCGATCGGCGCGCTCGTCATGGCCTCGGGCTGCCTGGCCGTCGCCGTGACGCGCATGGTCCGGCGCTGGCGCAGAGGCGACGACCTCGAGCGACAGCAGGTGATGATCTTTGCCGTGACCTTCGCGCTGCCGCTGGTCCTCATGCCCCTCGTCGCGACCCCGTGGGTGGAGCCGTGGATGTTCGCCGTGGTCATGGTGCCGGTGCCGCTGGCGGTCGCCGTCGCCCTCCTCCAGCGGCGTCTCTACGACATCACGATCGCCGTGAACCGGTCCGTCACCTACGTCGGGCTCTCGGCCGCCCTCGCCTGCATCTACGCACTGGTCGTCGGCGGGGTCGGAGCCATGCTCGCGGACCGCGGCACGCCCTGGTTGCCCTGGGCCGCGGCAGGTGTCGTCGCGGTGGCCTTCGCTCCTGTCCGGGACTCCCTCCAGGCGGCGGCGAACCGGCTCACCTACGGGCGATGGTCGGCTCCGGCCGAGGTGCTCGCGCAGACCGGTCGACGGTTGGCCGACGCAGCCGACGGCCCGGCGTTGCTGCGTGCCCTCACTGACGAGCTCGTGGACGGGCTGCGGCTCGAGCACGTCGAGATCGTCGATCGCACGGGTCGCGTGCTCGCGGCGAGTGGGGTGAACGGCGCGCTGTCCCACGCGGTGCCGCTCACGGCATACGGGTCCGATGTCGGCATGCTCCACTGGAGCGGGCGCAGCGTGCGGGAGCACGAGAGCAGGCTCCTCGACGACGTCGCCCGCCAGGTGGGTGGCGTCGTGCACGCCGCCGGGCTCGTCGAGGACCTGCGCGCGGCGCAGGAGCGCCTGGTCGAGGCTCGTGAGCAGGAGCGGCGTCGGCTGCGGCGCGACCTCCACGACGGGCTCGGGCCCTCGCTTGCCGGGCTGGGCTTCCAGGTCGACACGATCAGCAACCTCGTGCGCTCTGGTGCGTCGGTGGACGACCGGCTCGACCTGCTCCAGTCCGGGCTCCGCGAGACGGTGGCCGAGGTGCGTCGCATCGTCGACGGGCTCCGTCCGCCTGCCCTCGACGACCTCGGGCTCTTCGTCGCGGTCGCGGAGCTCGGGCACGAGCTCGTCGGTGCAGCCGGAGTGGACCTCACGCTCGACCTGCCGGGAACGCGGCCCGTGCTGCCGGCTGCCGTCGAGGTGGTCGCCTACCGGGTGGCCCAGGAGGCACTGACCAACGTGGTCCGGCACGCGGGTGCCACGAGCTGCCGCGTGGCGGCCACCGTGTCGCGCGACGTGCTGTCCCTCGACGTCAGTGACGACGGGGGCGGCGCAGGGACCACGTCCGCGCCGGCACGACATGGACTCGGGATCGGGCTGCGCAGCATGTGTGAGCGCGCGGACGAGATCGGCGGACGCGTCGAGGTCAGCTCGCTGGCGCGCGGCACACTCGTCTCGCTGCGTCTGCCCCTCGGCGAGGGGGCGAGCACGTGACACGGGTCCTCGTGGTCGACGACCACCCGCTGTTCCGCGACGGCCTCGTGGGCCTGCTGCGCACGGTCGACGACATCGAGGTGGTGGGGGCTGCGGGGGACGGCGCCGAGGCGGTGTCGCTGGCGAGCGCCACCCACCCGGACGCGGTCCTCATGGACCTCAACCTCCCGGGGCTGCCGGGACTGGAAGCGACCCGACAGATCCTGAGGGAGCAGCCCGGCTGTCGGATCCTCATCCTCACCATGCAGGCCGACCAGGCGAGCGTGACGTCGGCGGTCCGCGTGGGCGCGAGCGGCTACCTCCTCAAGGAGGCCGGCCAGCAGGAGGTGCTTGCCGCCATTTCCGCAGTCGCGCTGGGGGGCACCGTCATGGGTCGCGGGACGGGCTCCCATCGCGGCCGCCTGCCCGTCGACCTCACCCCGCGGGAGTCGGAGGTGCTGGCTCTCGTCGCCCAGGGCTCGTCCAACGCCGAGATCGCCCGGGAGCTCGACCTCAGCCTCAAGACCGTGCAGAACCACGTGTCGAACGTGCTCACCAAGCTCCAGGTCCGTGACCGCACCCAGGCGGCGCTGCGGATGCGGGGACTGTGACGCCGGCGGGTGGTCAGGCGCGAGAGCCCACCACGAGCTCGGCCGCCTCCTCGACGCTGTCGACGAGGTGCACGACCCGGCCGAGGCCACGGTCACGGCCGAGGGCCTCGATGGCCGGCCACACCGGGACCTCGCGCGACCAGTGGTCGACGCCGACGAGGACGAGCGGGGCGAGGGTGCGGTCCTCCTCGGCGTAGTACAGCGGGGTGATCGACTGGAAGATCTCCTGCACCGTCCCGGCCGCGCCGTGCAGCACCACGAGACCGGCGGTGGCACGCGCCAGCAGGCCGTCCTCACGGACGGCGTTGCTGAAGTACTTGGCGATCCCGTTGCAGAACACGTTGGGCGGCTCGTGCCCGTAGAACCACGTCGGGATGCCGACGGAGCGCACCGACCGCTCCTCCACGGGGATGCGCACGATGTCGTCATGAGCCTCGAGGGCGACCCGGGCCCACTCCTCGATCGAGGGACGGAACGAGGGGACGGCAGCCAGCCGCTCGAGCACGCTGCCCAGGACCTGCTCCGACGGGCAGAGCGCTCCGAGGTTGGCGGCCTCCATGGCCCCCGGCCCGCCCCCGGTCGCGACGACGAGGCCGGCGGAGGCGAGCCGGTGACCGAGACCGGCGGCACCGGCATACGCGTCGGTCCCGCGCGCGAGCGCGTGCCCACCCATGACCCCGACCACCGGGGCGCCGTGGAGGAGCTCGGTGAGGGCGTCGCTCATCGAGTCGTCGTGGACCGCTCGGAGGAGGCTGACGAAAGCGTCGTGGTGCAGGGTCGCGTCACGCGACCAGTGGTACGCCAGGGCGTCCGGCGTGCCCTCGTAGCCCCGCTCGGCCAGCCCCTCGTAGAGCTCGTGGGGCTGGTAGAGCGTGGCCCGGTAGGGGTTGACCGGCGCGTGCGGGTCCGTCGGGAAGACGAGCGCCCCGTGCAGCCTGAGGTGCGCGTCGAGGTCGGGGGAGAGACGGCCGCCCAGGACGACCATGCCGTCGAGGTCGGTGCGGGCGAGCAGCTGTGCCTCGTGGCCGGTGAGGTCGAGGTCCTGGATGCGCAGTCCGCGCAACGCCGACCCGTCGGCCAGCGTGGCGTCGAGGTCGGCCAGGCTCTCGATCTCGGTCATGGGCCCATCCTGCACCGGCCGCGCACACGGGCGGCGGTCCGGTGCCCCCACTGTGGCTAGGGTCGGTCCATGGCTGCCGTGACCCAGAAGTCCGTCCTCGCGTCCGTCCCGACCCAGCTGCTCATCGGCGGGACGTGGCGCGACGCGTCCACCGCGGCAACGTTCCCCGTGCACGACCCGGCCACCGGCTCGGTGCTCGTCGAGGTGGCCGACGGCACCGTGGCCGACGGCACGGCGGCCCTGGACGCCGCCGTCGCGGCTCAGGGCGAGTGGGCCGCCACGCCGCCGCGGGAGCGAGGCGAGATCCTGCGGCGGGCCTTCGAGCTGGTGACCGCGCGCACCGAGGAGCTCGCGCTGCTCATGACCCTCGAGATGGGCAAGCCGCTCGCCGAGTCGCGCGGCGAGGTCACCTACGGCGCGGAGTTCCTCCGGTGGTTCAGTGAGGAGGCGGTGCGCATCCACGGCCGGTATGCCGTGAACCCGGCGGGCGGGTCGCGCCTGCTCACGCTCCAGAAGCCCGTCGGACCGACGTTCATGGTCACGCCGTGGAACTTCCCGCTCGCCATGGGCACGCGCAAGATCGGCCCGGCGGTCGCGGCGGGCTGCACCATGGTGATGAAGCCCGCTGGTGAGACGCCGCTGTCGATGCTCGCGCTCGCCGCGGTGCTCGAGGAGGCCGGGCTGCCCCCGGGTGTCCTCAACGTCATCACCACCTCGTCGACGGCCGAGGTGTCCGAACCGATCATCCGCGACCCGCGGCTGCGCAAGCTCACCTTCACCGGCTCGACCGCGGTGGGGAAGCGGCTCGTCGAGCAGTCGGCGGAGCAGCTCCTGCGGGTGTCGATGGAGCTCGGTGGCAACGCCCCGTTCCTCGTCTTCGACGACGCCGACCTCGACGCAGCCGTCGACGGGGCGATGCTCGCCAAGATGCGCAACATCGGCGAGGCCTGCACGTCCGCCAACCGCTTCCTCGTCCACGATTCCGTCGCCGACGACTTCTCGGCCCGCCTCGCCACGCGGATGGGCGCGCTGACGGTCGGCAAGGGCACGAGGGCCGGCGTCCAGGTCGGCCCGCTCATCACCGACGAGGCACGTGAGGGCGTCGACGAGCTGGTCCGCGACGCGGTCGACCGGGGGGCTCGGGTGCTCACCGGTGGCGAGAAGGTCGCCGGTCGCGGGCACTTCTACGCCCCGACGGTCCTCGCCGACGTGCCGGCCGGTGCGCGGGTGCTGTCCGAGGAGATCTTCGGCCCGGTCGCGCCGGTCACGACGTTCGCGGACGAAGCCGACGCCGTGCGGCAGGCCAACGCGACCGAGTACGGCCTCGTCGCCTACGCCTACACCCGCGACCACGCGCGGGTGCTGCGCCTCAGCGAGTCCCTCGAGTTCGGCATGGTGGGCATCAACACCGGCATCGTCTCCAACGCCGCGGCGCCGTTCGGTGGGGTCAAGCACTCGGGCTTCGGTCGCGAGGGAGGCTTCGAGGGCATCTCCGAGTACCTCGAGACCACCTACGTCTCCCTCAACCCCTGACGGACGCCGGCTGACCGTCGTCTCCACCGGGCATGATGGCGCGCGTGACCACACCCGTGACCGGACGCCGCCCGGCGCTCACCTGGCTGGCGCCGCTGCTCGTCCTGGCGCTGGTGGCAGGGCTGTGGTGGGTCGCGACCCGGGAGGACACGACCGACGCCGACACCCCCACCGCCCGTGCGAGCGCCACGGCGCCGCCGACACCGGGAGCCACGGCGTCGCCCTCCGCGACCACGACCCCCGACTCGGGGCTGGACACCATCGCCGAGTCCAGGCTCCCCGGGGAGGCCCGCGCCACACTGGCACTCATCCGAGCGGGTGGGCCCTACCCGTACGACCAGGACGACCGGACCTTCCAGAACCGGGAGCGGATACTGCCGCAGCGCCAGCGTGGGTACTACCGCGAGTACACCGTCGAGACCCCCGGCTCCGACGACCGCGGTGCCCGTCGCATCGTGACCGGCCGGGACGGCGACACGTTCTGGACCGACGACCACTACGACAGCTTCCGGCAGATCCAGGAGGGCCAGTGATGATGAGGCACCTCGGCGCCCGCGTCGACCTCGACGGGCTCGTCGCCGACGCGCGTGAGGAGGGCCGCGAGGTCCAGGTCATCCCGGCGCGGTCCACCAAGGCGGAGGCCCTCGAGGCCTTCTCGGCGACCCTCAACTTCCCCGAGTGGTTCGGGATGAACCTCGACGCCCTGGCCGACTGCCTCGACACCTTCGCGCGCGAGAGCGCGGGCCAGGGGGAGTGGGAGCTCGTCTGGGACGGTGTGGCGGGGCTGCGGCAGGACGACCCGCGCGCTCTCGCCGGCATCGAGGGGATCCTCGACGAGCTGCAGCAGGACCACCCCCACGTGCACGTCACCGTCATCGACCGCTGAGCCAGCGCTGCACCCGGCCGCCCGACGGCGGGCTGACCCGCTGGCAGGATGGCGGGCGTGACGACGCCCAGTGACACCCGAGTGACCCTGTCCGAGATCATGCGCGGGACCGAGGCCAACCTGCTCGGCACCGTCCATGGCGGCCACCTCATGAAGGCCGTCGACAGCATCGCCGGGGTGGTCGCCAACCGCTATGCCGGCGGCCCCGCCGTCACCGCCGCCATGGACGAGATGACCTTCGTGACCCCGGTCCGAGTCGGCGACATCCTGCACTCGACCGCCCAGCTCAACTGGGCGGGCCGCTCCTCCATGGAGGTCGGGGTCCGCGTCGAGGTCGACCGGTGGGACTCGGTCACCGAGCGGGTGCACGTCGCCAGCGCCTACCTCGTCATGGTGGCGATCGACGCCGAGGGCCGGCCCGCCACCGTCCCGGCGCTCGAGCTCGTGACCCCGGAGGAGCGCCGCCGCTTCCGCGAGGCCGAGATCCGCCGCGAGCACCGGCTCGCCCGTCGCGCCGCCATCGAGGCCTCCCGCGAGAACGAGGCCCACGCGTGAGCCCCCGCAGCGTCGCCGTCCTCGGGTCGACCGGGTCCATCGGCACCCAGGCCCTCGACGTCATCGGCCGCAACCGCGACCGGTTCACCGTCGCCGCCCTCTCCGCCGGCAGCAACACGAGCCTGCTCGCCCGCCAGGCGGTCGACTTCGAGGTGCCGCTCGTCGCCCTGGCGACCGGCTCGGCTGACGACCTGCGCCGGGCGATCGGTGCGTATGCCGCGAGCCTGCGGCGCGGGTCCCACGCCCTGCGTGGGCCGGCATACGCGCCGGAGATCGTGGTCGGGAAGGAGGCCGCGGAGGCCGCCGCACGCGTGGGTGCCGACGTCGTCCTCAACGGTGTCACCGGGTCCATCGGGCTGCGTCCCACCCTCGCGGCGCTCGCGGCCGGGTCGGTCCTCGCCCTCGCCAACAAGGAGTCGCTCATCATCGGCGGCGACCTCGTCACCCGGGCGGCGAGGCCCGACCAGATCATCCCCGTCGACAGCGAGCACAGCGCCATCGCCCAGTCCCTGCGCGGCGGTCGCGCCGAAGAGGTCCGGCGGCTCGTCGTCACCGCGAGCGGAGGTCCGTTCCGGGGCCGCAGCAGGGCCGAGCTCGCCGACGTCACCCCCGAGCAGGCCCTGGCCCACCCGAACTTCTCCATGGGGCGCGTCATCACGACCAACTCGGCCACGCTCGTCAACAAGGGGCTGGAGGTCATCGAGGCGCACCTGCTCTTCGACATCCCCTTCGACCGGATCGACGTCGTCGTCCACCCGCAGCAGCAGATCCACTCGATGGTCGAGTTCCGCGACGGGTCGACGATCGCCCAGCTCGGTCCTCCCCGGATGCTCGTGCCCATCGCGCTGGGCCTCTCGTGGCCGGAGCGGCTCGACGACATCGACGTGCCGTGCGACTGGTCGATGGCGCAGTCGTGGGACTTCGCCCCGCTGGACGACGAGGCGTTCCCGGCGGTCCGGCTTGCCCGGCAGGTGGGGGAGGCCGGAGGCACGTTCCCGGCCGTCTACAACGCCGCCAACGAGGTCGCCGTCGACGCCTTCCACGAGGGGCGGATCGGCTTCGTCGACATCGTCGACGCCATCGCCCGGGTCGTGGACGCGCATACTGGGAGAGAATCCGACGCGTCGACCGTTGAGGGAGTGCTCGACGCCGACGCGTGGGCACGGGAGCAGGCAGCCGCCGAGCTCGGCCTCTGATCCCGGTCGCAGACCCGAACGACCTTGAGGTGTGGAGTTCATGACCGTTGTCGCGTACGTCGTGGGCGTCGTCGTCCTGGCCTTCGGCGTGGCCGCCTCGATCGCCCTGCACGAGGTGGGGCACTTGGTGCCGGCCAAGCGCTTCGGCGTCCGGGTCACCCAGTACATGGTCGGCTTCGGGCCGACGATCTGGTCACGCCGCCGCGGGGAGACCGAGTACGGCCTCAAGGCGATCCCGCTCGGTGGCTACATCCGGATGATCGGGATGTTCCCGCCTCGGGCCGGGGACGACCCCACCAAGATGCGGGTCTCCTCGACCGGGCGCTTCAGCCAGCTCGCCGACGAGGCCCGCAAGGCCTCGCTGGAGGAGATCCAGCCCGGCGACGACCGCCGCGTCTTCTGGAAGCTCCCGGTGCACCGCAAGGTCGTCATCATGCTGGGCGGCCCGGTCATGAACCTCCTCATCGCCGTCGTCCTGCTGACCATCCTCGTCACTGCCCACGGCATCCCCACCGCCCGCCCCGGTGCCGTCGTGGCCTCGGTCGCGGAGTGCGTCAAGACGGTGGAGGAGGCCACGAGCAACCCGAGCTGCGTGGGCGCCGCGGACACCCCGGCCAACGCCGCCGGCATCCGCCCCGGTGACGAGATCCGCTCGATCAACGGCGAACCGGTCACCGCGACCGCCGACGTCGGTCGGATGATCCGCCCGCGCGTGGGTCAGCCGACCGACATCGTCGTCGTGCGGGAGGGTGCCGAGGTCACGCTCACCGCCACCCCGATCCTCAACACGCTGCCGGCCTACGACGACGCGGGCCAGCCGATCCTCGACGCCGACGGCACCCAGCGGGTCGTCGAGACGGGCTACCTCGGCGTCTCCTCCGCACCGCCGTTCGACTACGAGCCGCAGCCCGTCACCGCGGTGCCCGACATCCTCGGGCAGGGCCTCGTGACGACGGCCGGCGCGATGGTCCGCATCCCGGAGCGGATGGTCGGCGTGTGGCAGGCGGCGTTCGCCGGCCAGGAGCGCGACATCGAGAGCCCGATGTCCGTCGTCGGCGTCGGCCGCGTCGCGGGTGACGTCTCCGCGGGCAGGCTCGACCGCATCGTGGGCGAGTCGTGGGGCGACAAGGCGTGGTTCCTCATCCAGCTCATCGCCTCGCTCAACCTCATGCTCTTCGTCTTCAACCTCATCCCGCTGCTGCCGCTGGACGGCGGGCACGTCGCCGGCGCGCTGTGGGAGGGCACCAAGAAGGGCTGGGCCCGGCTGCGCGGCAACCCGGATCCGGGTCCGGTCGACGTCGCCAAGGCCCTTCCGGTGGCGTATGCCGTGTCCCTGGGCCTGCTCGTCATGTCGGCGCTGCTCATCTACGCCGACATCGTCAACCCGGTCAACCTCGGCGGCTGAGGCTGCGGGAAGGGTGCGCGGACACGTGCGCAGCCGTCATACCGGATACTGGACGACATGACTGTTGGTCTCGGTATGCCGTCCCTGCCCCCGCCCGTCCTGGCTCCCCGTCGCAGGACGCGCAAGATCAAGGTCGGCAAGGTGGAGGTCGGCGGGGACGCCCCCATCTCGGTGCAGTCGATGACGACCACCCCGACCACCGACATCAACGCCACGCTCCAGCAGATCGCCGAGCTCACCGCGACCGGCTGCGACATCGTGCGCGTCGCGTGCCCGAGCCAGGACGACGCCGAGGCCCTGCCCGCGATCGCCCGCAAGTCGCAGATCCCGGTCATCGCCGACATCCACTTCCAGCCGAAGTACGTCTTCGCGGCGATCGACGCCGGCTGCGCCGCGGTCCGGGTCAACCCCGGCAACATCCGCAAGTTCGACGACCAGGTCAAGCAGATCGCCGCGGCCGCCAAGGACGCGGGGGTCTCCATCCGGATCGGCGTCAACGCCGGCTCGCTCGACCCCCGCCTGCTCCAGAAGCACGGCAAGGCGACGGCCGAGGCGCTCGTCGAGTCGGCGGTGTGGGAGGCCGGTCTCTTCGAGGAGCACGACTTCCACGACTTCAAGATCTCGGTGAAGCACAACGACCCCGTCGTCATGGTGCGCGCCTACGAGATGCTCTCCGAACGGGGCGACTGGCCGCTGCACCTCGGCGTCACCGAGGCCGGTCCGGCCTTCCAGGGCACGATCAAGTCGGCGACCGCCTTCGGGGCGCTGCTGTCCAAGGGCATCGGCGACACCATCCGCGTCTCGCTGTCAGCCCCTCCCGTCGAGGAGGTCAAGGTCGGCAACCAGATCCTGCAGTCGCTCAACCTCAAGCCGCGCAAGCTCGAGATCGTCTCGTGCCCGTCGTGCGGGCGCGCGCAGGTCGACGTCTACACCCTCGCCGAGCAGGTCACCGCCGGCCTCGAGGGCATGACCGTCCCGCTGCGTGTGGCCGTCATGGGCTGCGTCGTCAACGGCCCTGGCGAGGCGCGTGAGGCCGACCTCGGCGTCGCCTCCGGCAACGGGAAGGGGCAGATCTTCGTCAAGGGCGAGGTCATCAAGACCGTCCCCGAGGCGCTGATCGTCGAGACCCTCATCGAGGAGGCCATGCGCATCGCCGAGGAGATGGGTGAGCCGATGGACGAGGAGTCCGCCGGCGCTCCCAACGTGACGGTCGGCTGAACCCGCGCACCGGGGCCCGCTCTGCTCCTAGGCTGGGACCGTGCTGCGCACCCGTAACCCGGTGAGGTCCCTCACCCGAGCCGACGTCGACGACGCCCTCGAGCTCTGCTCGCGCAACCCGGCGGCTCACGTCTTCGTGGCCGCGCGCATCCTCGAGGGCATCCCGTCCGGGTCCTTCGACTCGGCCCTGTCCGTGCGCGAGGACGGCCGCCTCAGCTCGCTCTGCTGGGCGAGTGCCAACGTCGTGCCCGTCGAGTCCGACCCGGCGTCCCGGGCGGTCTACGCCGAACGGATGCGCCGCTGGCGTGGGCGGGTGGCCTCGCTGCTGGGTCCACGTGAGGAGGTTGTCGACCTCTGGGGGGCGCTGGAGCCGCACTGGGGCGCGCCCCGCGCCATCCGCTCGCACCAGCCGCTGCTCTCGACCTCCACGCCGCCGTCCGCGCTGGGGGTCCAGCTCGACCCGCGAGTGCGGCCGGCTCGCGCCGACGACGTGGACCTCGTCCTGCCGGCGGCGGTGCACATGTTCACGGCCGAGATCGGCTACCCGCCCTACACCGGGTCCGCGCGCGGCTACCGCGGCTCGCTGGCCTCGCTCATCGCGCGGGGGCACACCTATGTGGTCGTCGAGGACGGTGAGGTCGTCTTCAAGACCGACATCGGGTCCTTGGCGCTGGGGTGCGCCCAGCTCCAGGGGGTGTGGCTGGCGCCGCACCTGCGCGGACAGGGGCTGGCGGTGTCGATGCTCGCCTCGGTCATGGAGCAGGTGATGGCCGGACCGGCGCCGTTGCTCTCGCTCTACGTCAACGACTTCAACACCGCCGCGCTGGCGACCTACGACCGGCTCGGGTTCACGGCCGTGGGGGACTTCACCACCGTCCTCCTCTGACCTCGGGGATCTCGTGTGCCGCGCGGGGTTCCCGAGGACCGGGAGGCGGCGAGGGGGGAAGTCCGTGACAGTCTGGGTAGATCACCGGTGCAGTGCACCACCCCAACCCGAGGAGGACCCCATGGCACGTGGCGTCATCAAGCTCGCCGCCCTCGCCGGCCTCGCCAAGCAGGCCCGTGAGTACGCCCGCAAGAATCCCGACAGCGTCTCGTCGACCATCGGCAAGGTCGAGTCCGCCGTCGGCCGCAAGGTCGGCCCCAAGTACGCCGACAAGGTCGGCAAGGCCGGCAACGCCGCGCGCTCCGGCCTCGGCATCCGGCCGACCCCTCCGGCGACGACGCCGCCGACCTCCACGCCGGTCACCGGCACGGCCACCGACGGCACGGTCCCGCCGCCGTCCGTCCCGCCCACCGTCTGACACCACCCGACCGCGCCCCCGTTGCCCACGCAGCGGGGGCCCCCGTTGCCCACGCAGCGGGGGCGTCGGCGTCCCTAGGATGACGCGTATGCCGCAGACGACCCCGCCGCTCGACAAGGCCACGCTCGGTCTCGTGACCCTGTTCCTCACCTCGGGAGCCACCCACCTGCTCCGCCCGCAGGTCTTCGAGGGCATGGTGCCGCACGTGCTGCCCCGCCGGCGGGAGCTCGTCCACGTCAGCGGCGTCGCCGAGATCGTGTGCGCCCTCGGGCTGCTCCACCCGAGCACCCGCAAGGTCGCCGGGCTGGCCAGCGCAGCCCTCCTCGTCGCCGTCTTCCCCGCCAACGTCCAGATGAGCGCCTCGCACGCCAAGAGGGCCAGGCGTCGGCACGACACCGGGTCCAAGGCGTTCTTCGCCGGCACGCTGGCCCGGCTGCCGCTGCAGTGGCCGCTGATCCGCACGGCCCTGCGGGCCGCTGGTCGGATCTGACCCACTGGGCGGCTCGGCGGGGGAGTCCTACGCTGATTCCATGGCCGCCTTCGAGTTCAGCCGCAGCACCTCCATCTCCGCGCCGCCCACCGTGGTCCATGCGCTCATCAACGACTTCCACCGCTGGGAGGCCTGGTCGCCGTGGGAGGACGTCGACCAGGCCTGCGTCGGGTGTACTCCGGCTTCGACTCGGGGGTAGGTGCCCGCTACGAGTGGCAGGGCAACCGCAAGGCAGGCGCCGGCTCGATGGAGATCACCCGCTCCAGCGCCGAGCGGGTCGCCGTCGACCTGCACTTCACCAAGCCCTTCAGGGCCAACCACGAGATCGAGTTCGTGCTCACCCCCGCAGGTCACGGCACGTCGGTGGACTGGGTCATGCGGGGCAACAACACCGGCGTAGGGGCGCTCTTCGCCAAGGTCATGCCCACTGAGAAGCTGGTGGGCAAGGACTTCGACCGGGGACTGGCCAGGCTCAAGCGCGCCGCCGAGTCCGACGCGACCGGCTGACGCTGCGGTTCAGGCCCTCCAGTCGAGGCCGGCGTGACCCAGCGCGGTGTCGAGGAGCGCGAGCGCCTTGGGCCCCATGCCGTGCAGTGCGGCCACGTCGGCACGCCGCCACTCGCTGAGCTCCTCGAGCGTCGTCACGCCCGCCCTCTCCAACGTGTTCTGCGCCGGCCGGCTCGTCCGGGGAAGCGAGGTCCCCATGGAAGCCAGGGTGTCGGCGATGCGCTCACGGTAGGCCCGCTCCAAAACGACGAGGTCGGCCCGGTAGGCCTCCATCCGGCACCCCAGCCCGTTGGGCTTGCGCGCGATGCCCTCACGCTCCCAGTGCGGCCACGCCTGTGCGCGCAGCCCCTCGGCGACGTCGCCGGAGGCGTTCACCACCCGCCACCACGCCAGTCCCTCGCTGTGGTGCCGCAGGAAGGAGCCCACCTGCCTGGGTCCGACGCCGACGATGCGCCCGAGGTCGCCGTAGCTGACGACCCGGCCCTCGGGCACGAGCTCGACGAGGGTGAGCACCCGCTCGATCGTCAGCTCGCTCGCCATGGCGGCCAGCCTAGGTCGCGCCGGTGACCCGATCACCGGGGTGGCCGCACCGGGACGGCACCCGCAATGCGGGTGAACGGCATACGGGCACGTCGTTATCCTTGGGCAGTTCCCCCACCCTCACCGATGGAGACCCACTGTGGCCATGCGCATGTCGTCGCTGTTCCTGCGAACCCTGCGCGAGGACCCGGCCGACGCCGAGCTGCCCGGCCACAGGCTCCTCGTCCGCGCGGGCTACATCCGGCGTGCCGCGCCCGGCATCTACACGTGGCTGCCGCTCGGGCTCAAGGTGCTGCGCAAGGTCGAGGGGATCGTGCGCGAGGAGATGGACGCCATCGGCGCCCAGGAGCTGACCTTCCCGGCGCTGCTGCCGCGTGAGCCCTACGAGGCGACGAACCGGTGGACCGAGTACGGCGACAACATCTTCCGGCTGCAGGACCGCAAGGGCGTCGACTACCTGCTCGGGCCGACGCACGAGGAGATGTTCACCCTCGCCGTCAAGGACATGTTCAGCTCCTACAAGGACCTGCCGCTCAGCCTGTACCAGATCCAGAACAAGTACCGCGACGAGGCGCGTCCGCGTGCGGGGCTCCTGCGCGGGCGTGAGTTCGTCATGAAGGACTCCTACTCGTTCGACGTGAGCGACGAGGGGCTGCAGGCGTCGTACGACGCGCACCGTGCGGCCTACGTCCGGATCTTCGACCGGCTCGGGTTCGAGTACGTCATCGTCGCCGCGATGTCCGGTGCGATGGGCGGCTCGGCGAGCGAGGAGTTCCTCGCGGTGAGCCCGATCGGCGAGGACACGTTCGTCCGCAACGACGCCGGCACGTATGCCGCGAACGTCGAGGCGGTCGTCGTGCCCCTGGCCGCGCCCGTCGACGCCTCGGGCACGCCGGCCGCGCACGTCGAGGACACCCCCGACACCCCGACGATCGAGACGCTCGTGGCCTCGCTCAACGCGAACCACCCGCGCGAGGACGGCCGCGCCTGGACGGCTGCCGACACCCTGAAGAACGTCATCGTCGTGCTCGTCCACCCGGACGGCACGCGCGAGCCGCTCGCCATCGGCGTGCCCGGTGACCGCGAGGTCGACGCCAAGCGGCTCGAGGCGCAGGTCGGCCCGGCCGAGGTGGCGGCGTTCGAGGAGAAGGACTTCGCGGCGCACCCGGTGCTCGCGAAGGGCTACATCGGTCCGGGCGTGCTCGGCGAGGAGCGCCCGTCGGGCATCCGCTACCTGCTCGACCCGTCGGTCGCCGAGGGGTCCGCGTGGGTCACCGGCGCCGACGAGCACGGCAAGCACGTCCTCGACCTCGTCCACGGCCGTGACTTCACCGCCGACGGCACGATCCAGGCCGCCGAGGTGCGCGACGGCGACCCGAGCCCGGACGGGCAGGGCGTCCTGCACACCGCCCGCGGCATCGAGATGGGCCACATCTTCCAGCTCGGCCGCAAGTTCGCCGAGGCGCTCGACCTCAAGGTCCTGGACGAGAACGGCAAGCTCGTCACCGTGACGATGGGCTCCTACGGCATCGGCGTCTCGCGCGCCGTCGCCGCGATCGCCGAGGGCAACGTCGACGAGGCAGGTCTCTGCTGGCCGCGCAACGTCACCCCCGCCGACGTGCACGTCGTGGCGACGGGCAAGAACCGCGACCGCGACGGTGACGTCTTCGCCAAGGCCGACGAGCTCACCGCGGCCTTCGAGGGGCAGGGGCTCGAGGTCCTCTACGACGACCGCGAGAAGGTCAGCCCCGGCGTGAAGTTCAAGGACTCCGAGCTCCTCGGCATCCCGACGATCGTCGTCGTGGGCAAGTCGCTCGAGAACGGCGTCGTGGAGATCAAGGACCGCCGCACCGGCGAGCGCCGTGAGGTGGCCGTCGCGTCCGCCGTCGACGAGGTCCTGCGCGAGGTGCGCGAGCAGCAGCCCGGGACGGGCGCGTGAGCGGGCAGCGCACGCTCGAGGCGGTCATCTTCGACTGGGGCGGCACCCTCACGCCGTGGCACACGGTCGACCTGCCCGAGCAGTGGCGGGTCTATGCCCGAGAGGTCCACGGCGTGCCTGTCGAGGCCAGCGAGATGCCCGCCGAGGAGCTGGCCGAGGCCGACTCGCTCGCGATGCGCATCCACGAGGCCGAGGACCTGGCATGGAAGCGTGGCCGCACCGACCACACGAGCGCCAGTCTCGAGGCCATCCTCGAGGCGGCGGGCGTCGACCCGGCGCACGACCGGCACCACCTGGCCCTCGCGGCATACCGCGGGTTCTGGGAGCCGCACACCCACACCGACGAGCAGGTCCGCCCGCTCTGGGAAGGGCTGCGCGAGAGGGGGATCCGCGTCGGTGTCCTCTCCAACACGATCTGGTCGCGGGAGTACCACCGCGAGGTGTTCGAGCGCGACGGCGTGCTCGACCTGCTCGACGCCGACGTCTACTCCTCCGAGATCCACGTCGTGAAGCCCCACGCCGACGCGTTCCTCGCCGCCTGCGAGGCGCTCGGCGTGGAGCCGGAGTGCGCGGCCTACGTCGGCGACCGGCCGTTCGAGGACATCCACGGACCGCAGCAGGTGGGCATGCGGGCGATCTGGGTGCCGCACTCGGACATCCCGGTCGACCAGCAGGTCGACGTCGACGTCACCCCCGACGCGGTCGCGCACGAGCTGCTCGACATCCTCGACATCGTCGACGGCTGGACGCAGCCGTGACCCGCGCATGACCGCATGAACGACCCGGAGCTGATGAGCCTGGCGCTCATGGCGCTCGCGGGGTTCGTCGCCGGCTGGATCGACGCGGTCGTCGGCGGGGGAGGGCTCATCCAGATCCCTGCGCTGCTCCTCGGCTTCCCCGGGGCGACGCCCGCACAGGTCCTCGCGACGAACAAGATCGGCTCGATCGCCGGCACGGTGGCCAGCGCGACGACCTACTGGCGACGCGTCCGGCCGGACCTGCGCACCGCCCTGCCGATGGCAGCCGTCGCCTACGTCGGCGCCATCGGGGGTGCGCTCATCGGCCTGAACATCCCCAAGTCGGCGTTCAACCCGATCATCCTCGTCATGCTCGTCGCGGTCGGGGGCTACACCCTCGCCAAGCCCTCGCTCGGCACCGACACCGCGCTGCGCTGGGACGGGACGCGGCACACGGTGACGGCGATGCTCGTCGGTTTCGTCATCGGGATCTACGACGGGGCGCTCGGTCCGGGCACGGGGTCGTTCATGGTCTTCGCGCTCGTCGGGCTCATGGGCTACGCCTTCCTCGAGGCGAGCGCCAAGGCGAAGATCGCCAACTTCGCGACGAACCTCGGCGCCCTCACCGTCTTCGCACCCGGCGGTCACGTGATGTGGAAGGTTGGGGCCGTGATGGCCGCCGCGAACCTCCTCGGTGGCTACGTCGGTGCCCGTACGGCGGTGTCGCGGGGGAGCGGCTTCGTCCGCGTGGTCTTCGTCGTGGTCGTCGCGGCCTTCACCGTCCGTATCGGCGGGCAGGTGTTCGGTGTCTGGTGACGGGCTCCGGGTCGAGGACCTGGCCGACCGGGTGGCGGCCCTCGTCGCCGCGGTCGCCCCTCGTCGCGCGGTGCTCGGCATCGCCGGACCTCCGGGGGCCGGCAAGACCACGCTCGTGGCGCGGCTCCTCGCCGCCCTGGCCGACCACCCGGGCCTGACTGGTCGGGTCGCCCACGTCCCGATGGACGGCTACCACCTCACCGACCGCGAGCTCGACGAGCTCGGCAGGCGCGACCGCAAGGGAGCGCCCGACACCTTCGACACCGCGTCGTATGCCGGTGTGCTGGCTTCCGTGCGGACGGTGCCTCGCGTGCCCGTCGCCGCTCCCAGCTTCGACCACGTCGAGGGCGAGCCCGTGCCGGACTCGCTGGTCGTCCCGGTCGAGGCGGACCTCGTCGTCACCGAGGGCAACTACCTCCTGCTGGACGAGGACCCGTGGACGACGGTGCCGCCGCTGCTCGACGAGGTGTGGTGGTGCGGCCTCGACGCGGGCGCCCGCGTGGACCGGCTCGTCACCCGGCACGTGGGGACCGGCCGTGACGCGGACGACGCGACGAGCTGGGTGCTGCGCTCCGACGAGGCCAACGCCCGCCGGGTCGAGGGCGGGGACGAGCGCGCCGACGTCGTCCTCGTCGACGGGGTCGTGAGGCGGATGCGTCCCTGAGCTGGCAGATCGCTTGTGCGTCAAGGGCGTTCGCGGATGCCGAGGCGGTGCTCGAGGTGCACTGTCAGTGGTCGTCCGTAGTGTTGTGGCATGGAGGGGACGCCAACAGCAGGAGGGGCCGAG